>JAJFHQ010000030.1 GCA_021775525.1 Hyphomicrobiales bacterium | reverse complement strand
CATCGGCGTGTGGGTCTGGTCGCTGTCACAGCGATAGACGCGACCCGGCGCGATGATGCGCAGAGGCGGCTTGGACCCCAGCATGGTGCGGATCTGAACCGGGCTGGTGTGGGTTCTCAAGACCCCGCGTGACCCGTCTTCCTTTTCATTGAAATAGAAGGTGTCATGTTCCTGGCGCGCGGGGTGCTCCTCGGGAATATTGAGAGCCGTGAAATTGTGATAGTCGGTTTCGATATCCGGGCCTTCGGCAATGGCAAAACCCATGTCGGCGAAGATTTCGGTGATCTCGTCCATCACCTGGCTGACAGGATGTATGCGGCCCTCGGCCAGCGGGCCTGAGCGGGGCGTAAGCGAAATGTCTGCCTGTTCGCTGCCCAGACGCACGGACATCTCGGCTTTGTGCAGCTCATCCTTTCGCTGGTTCAGCGCAGTACCAACCCGCTCTTTGAGACCATTGACGGCCTGACCAAAATTTTTGCGCTCCTCAGGCGGTAACTCCCCGAGGCCCTTCATGAGTTCAGAGATGCGCCCTTTCTTACCGAGCGCGGTAACACGCACATCTTCAAGCGAGACAAGATCACCGGCTGCTGCAATCGCAGCCTGCAATTCGCTTTCCAGTTGCTCGAAGTTGATGGTCATGGCTCAGGCCATGCGCTGCGTCAGGACTTGATGGCGGCGGCGGCCTGATCGACCAGCGCCTTGAAGGCATCTGCATCGCGAACGGCGAGATCAGCCAGAACCTTGCGGTCAATCTCGACACCGGCTTTGTTCAGCCCGTCGATAAACCGGCCATAGGTCAGACCATGTTCGCGCACACCAGCGTTGATGCGCTGGATCCAGAGCGCACGGAAAGTGCGCTTCTTCGCCTTGCGGTCGCGATAGGCATATTGGCCAGCCTTCTCGACAGCCTGGTTGGCTGCACGGAAGGTGTTCTTGCGGCGGCCATAATAACCCTTGGCTGCCTTGATGACTTTGCGGTGACGGGCGTGGGTGGTGACGCCCCGTTTAACACGTGACATTGCGGTGCTCCTTAAATCCGGGTTGGTTCGCGGGTCTGCGCTCTCGCCTTAGGCGTAGGGCAGGAATTGCTTCACGATCTTCTGGTCCTGGGACGAGAGGATCGTGGTGCCGCGTGCATTTCGGATGAACTTGTTGGTGCGCTTGATCATGCCGTGCTGCTTGCCGGCCTGCTGGCCACGGACCTTGCCGCGGCCCGTCAGTTTAAAGCGCTTTTTCGCACCGCTCTTGGTCTTGAGCTTGGGCATTTTGCTTGTCTCCTGAAAATTAAGGGCGCGCAATTACTCACGCGCCAAGCATTCGAGAATGAACACGGCATGCCCTGCCGGCCCATTCGTGTGAGGCGGGTTATAGGGTGGAACACGGTTTGCCGCAAGATACTATCGGAATGAACAAGATTAAACCGGGTTCAGCTTTACAGCGCGTCGGTGCCCGTTTCTCCCGTCCGAATGCGTACCGCCGACTTCAGGTCGAGAACGAAAATCTTGCCGTCGCCGATCTTTCCGGTCCCGGCTGCCTCGCGGATGGTGTCCACCACCTTCGTAGCCACCTTGGCATCTACTGCCAATTCAAGTTTCAGCTTGGGCAGATAAGAGATTTGATACTCGGCCCCACGATAAATTTCGGTCTGGCCCTTCTGGCGGCCATACCCCCGAACCTCGGTTACCGTCAGCCCGGCTATGTCCAACTCGTTCAGCGCGTCCCTCACGGCGTCGAGCCTGTGGGGCTGGATGATTGCAACAATCCACTTCATCTGCTCGCGACCTTCCTTAAATATTCAATCCTAGAGATGATAACCCTTCTCACCATGGGAAGTGAAATCGAGACCCTCGATTACGTCATCATCGCTGACACGAAGCCCACAGATGGCCTGCACTATCTTGAGTAGCAGCAAGCTTGCAGCAGCTGACCAGACAATGGTTGCAACCACGCCGAGGACCTGCACACCGAACTGGCTGCCCATGGTCGCACCCTCGGCAAATCCGACGCCGCCAAAGGAAGTCGAAACGAACACAGCTGCCAGCAGGGTGCCCGTTGCGCCGCCCACGCCATGCACGGCGAGCACATCAAGTGAATCGTCCAGCTTGCATCGGCTTTTCACGAAATCGACGGCGAAATAGCACAGGAAGCCCCCGACGAATCCGAGGCAAATGCCGCCGGCCGGGCCAACGAAACCTGATGCCGGGGTGATGGTCGCCAAGCCGGCAATGGTACCGGTGACGAGGCCCACCAGACTTGGTTTGCCAAATTTCATCCACTCGATGCCCATCCAGACAAGCGAGGCAACGCAGGCAGACAAATGCGTCACCAGCATAGCCATGGAGGCATCCGTGCCTGCTGCCAGCGCGCTACCGGCGTTAAAACCAAACCAGCCGACCCACAGCATTGATGCGCCGACCATGACCAGCCAGGGTGCATGGGGCGGACGAACCTGATCAGGAAAACCAGGTCTCGCGCCCAGTTTCCACACAACTACGGCAGCCGATACACCAGCTGTCACATGCACAACTATGCCGCCGGCAAAGTCCAGCACGCCCATATCGGCAAGCCAGCCGCCACCCCACACCCAGTGGGTGACAGGAGCATAGACGACCAGAAGCCAGAGACCTGAGAAGAGCATGACGAAAGAAAATTTTATCCGCTCCACGTAAGCGCCCAGGATCAGCGCAGGAGTAATGATCGCGAACGTCATCTGGAACATGATGAACAGGGTTTCGGGAATACCGGTGCCATCGACGACTCCGTCACGCGATACCCCGGTAAGGAAGGCTTTCGACAGACCACCAACCAGGGCATTGCCCCCGGTGAAGGCCAGGCTATACCCCACAACCACCCAAAGGACTGATGCGAGGCAGGCAATGGCCACGCATTGCATCAGAACCGAAAGAATGTTTTTCGACTGGACCAGCCCAGCGTAAAAAAGTGCCAGCCCCGGTAGTGTCATGAAAAGAACCAGCGCCGTGGATGTTAAAATCCACGCTGTGTCACCACTGTCGACCATGTTTGCACTCCCCCGATATGGACGGTGAACCTGATTTCAGGTTTTTCGTCACGTGCACAGATTTCGTGCATCATGCCGCGAAAATGGCAATATGCAATCCTGTTTTAGGCGCTTCAGTTGTGCCATGGACCCGATCCGGGGGATACAGAATCGGAGCGTTCCTGTCGATGAATAAAGTTTGTGCCGATTATTTAGGCGCAAGCACCATCACCATCTGGCGCCCTTCCAGCTTTGGCTCAGATTCCACCTTGGCGATTTCATCGGTCTCCGATTTGACCTTCAGCAGAAGCTGAACACCGAGATCCTGGTGGGCCATCTCACGGCCCCGGAAGCGGAGCGTCACCTTGACCTTGTCACCCTGATCAAAGAAACGGCGCATGTTGCGCATCTTGACGTCATAGTCATGGGTGTCGATGTTCGGACGCATCTTAATTTCTTTGACATCGATGGTCTTTTGCTTCTTGCGCGCCTCGTTGGCCTTTTTCTGGGCCTGGTATTTGAATTTTCCCAGATCAAGAATTTTACAAACTGGCGGCTCTGAGTTTCCAGCGATCTCAACCAGGTCCAGTCCTGCCTCGTCGGCCATCTCCTTGGCCTTCTCGGTAGAGACGGTTCCGTGATTCTCGCCTTCTTCATCGATGAGTTGAACTTCGGGGTATTCAATATCCTCGTTTGCCCGAGGCCCCTTTTTGGTGGGCGCTGCTCGTGCCCTCATTGGTCGGCGTGCGATGTGACTTTCTCCTTATGCTGCCAAAAACCTGTAGCGCCTTCTGGCGCGGACGTATCATTCGAAAAGAAGCCCGGCGAAGTCAAGCTGACTCTCGTTCTATATCACTGGCTTTTACCGCGTTCAGCATCCTCAAACGCGGTGGCCAATGCCGACTTTAGACATTCATCATATACACCAAGCGTCAGACGTTTCATGTTTTGTGATGAAAAATTGTTTGAAACATGCACCCGCGCGCGTGTTGCCATCGCACCGCGCTCCCTCATAGACAAAGACAGCGCCTCGGCAATCGCGTTGGCAAGCGCTGAAGGTGCGCCAACCGGTACCACCCACCCGGTGGCCGCATCCGCGCCATCCCGCTTGGAGGTTAGCAGAGTTTCAGGCGAGGCTCCCTGGCGCGTGACGATTACCGGGCATCCCATGGCCTGGGCTTCCGCGCTCGTGCGTCCAAAGGCTTCAGCCTCGGTTGAGGCAATAAGCGTCACCTGCGAGGCGGCATAGGCTGCGGCCATGTCATCGCAGTGCCCCACGATTTTCACCTTGCCCTCCAGCGAACTGTCGGCAATCTGGCGCTCCAGACCGGCCACGTAGGCGTCGCGGCCCTGCGCGTCTCCAACCAGAATGAATACGGCCCTTCTGTCCCCGTCGCTCGCGAACAGCTTTGCAGCGGCCTCGATGACATCACGCTGACCCTTCCAACCAGTTAGCCTGGCAGCATGGAGCACGATGCGCTCGTCATTCATGATGCTCCATTTTTCCCGAAGTGAATTAACCCGCCTGTCGGAAACGGAAGCAGGATTGAATTTTTCCAGATCAACACCGCGATGAATGACGCGAATACGCTCAATCGGCGTGCCGTGGCGATCATGGATCAGCGCGCCGGTATAATTCGAGTTGGCGATGACCATGTCACCACGCGCCATGACAGAATTATAGAACGGTTTTAAAAGCCCGCTATTGCCGTAGGCCCCGTGATAGGTGGTCACGAATGTTGTCCCCGTGGCCCTGGCGGCTAGGAACGCGCTCCAGGCCGGTGCCCGGCTGCGCGCATGGACGACATCAACTCCGGTTTCACGAATGAACCGTGCGATCCGAAATGCGTTGGTGATCATGGCTATCGGGTTCTTGGTCGCGGCCGGAAATTCAATATGCTTGCCGCCCTCGCTCTCGATATCACTCACCAGCCGCCCGCCTTCGCTAAAAACGAAGGCGCGACCGCCAGCGCGGACAACTGCCTCTGTTATCTCGACAGTCGCCAGTTCGGCACCGCCTGTGTCCAGCCGCGGGATGATCTGAAGCACGGTTGCCGCATGTATGACGCTATTCATTTATTAATGTCCAACACGCTAAATGAATGAAAAGCCGAATGAATTTTTATCCTTTCAAGGAAGTGCGGAATAAAAAACGAATTGAATTTTTGATGAACCAAGGGCCAGCACAACACATAGTTGTAAAAAACTACCAAGGCGAGAACCTGCGTATTGCTTATCACTATACGCAGGCTGGCCATTCTGAAGAGCCAGGCCTGGTATGGCTTCCCGGGCTGAACTCCACCATGGCGAGTACCAAAGTCAATTCTCTTCAGGAATGGGCGGCGCAGACAAACCGGTCCATGCTTCGTTTCGATTATTCCGGTCATGGGGAATCCGAAGGAAAATTTACAGACGGCACCATAGGCCAATGGCTGGAGGAAAGTCTCGCCATTCTGCGCGAAGTGGCGCAAGGCCCGCAAATTCTCATTGGGTCAAGCATGGGCGGCTGGCTCGTTCTGCTGATTCTACGCGCGCTCGTCAATGAAGAGCGGTTGGTTCAAAACTTGTGCCCCATTGCTGGCGTGGTTTTGATTGCACCCGCATGGGATATGACAGAGACGCTGATGTGGAACGAATTTTCCGATGAAGCGCGCAATGCGATTGAAACCCAGGGCTTCTATGAACGCCCTTCGCGCTATTACGACGGCCCCTATACCATTACCAGGCAGCTCATCGAAGAGGGCCGGCTCCATCTTATTCGCGATGACAAGTTCACCCCGCCCTGCCCGGTGCGAATAATCCATGGAATTGAAGACCCGGACGTACCCTGGCGTCATGCCAATGCACTGACCCATACCCTGCTGGGTGAAAACATCATGCTGAGCCTGATACAGGATGGCGGTCACCGTTTATCGCGGCCGGAAGATATCGAAAAAATCCTGTATACGATCAACGACCTCTACAAAACCATTGCTGAAGGACAGAAGCGTCGCTTAAAGCAGGAATATATTTAAGTAGCTCAGACCTGAGAGGCCAACCCCTCCCGGTATGTCGGATATTCCAGGTCCACTCCGAGCTCCTGTCTGATCAGTGCATTCGAGACGCGCTTGTTCTCGCCATAAAAACTTCGTCCCATTGGGGTTAAATCCGCATCTTCAAAGGTCACTTCTGGCGGCGGCTCCATGCCCAGCAATTTTGCTGCATAGGTGACAACGTCCTGCGGCGGGGCCGGCTCATCATCGCTCACATTGTATATGGCGCCTGCCGTGGGATGCTTGATTGAAGCCTCCAGCACACTGGCGATGTCCTCCACATGAATACGGTTGAACACCTGGTCCTTCTTGACGATCCTGCGCCCCTTACCGGAGCGGACCTTCTCAAGCGGCCCGCGCCCGGGTCCGTAAATTCCCGCCAGGCGAAACAGATGAACCGCCTTGCCGGTCTTCTCGCCAAAATCGAGCCATGCCTGCTCGGCTGCTACGCGCTGAACCGAGCGCTGGCTTTTCGGGTTGAGCGGGGCCTTTTCATCGACCCATGCACCGCCATGATCGCCATAAACACCGACGGTGGAGAGATACCCGATCCATTCCAGCTCTGACGCGCCGGCGAGGTCATCACCATGATGGGTCAGAACCGCATCACCCTCGGTTCCCGGTGCGACAGAGATCAGAACATGCGTTGCAGATTTTAGCGCCTCCCTTACATCCTCGCCGGGCGTTTCCCCGCTGAACACGGACATATCAAAACCCTCATTCCGCAATTGCTTGAGGGCGGCTTCGCTTCGCGTAGTGCCAAGCACCCGCCAACCGCGCGCCATCATGCGGCGGGCAAAAACCTGGGCCGAGTAACCAAGACCAAAACAGACGAGCGTGTTCATGTCACACCTTCCTGCCATTCCAACTGTACATTCCGGTCTTGCTCATTTGGCTCCAGTTCCGAGCGTATTGAGCTGTAATCTTCCGCATCCATCAATTGCGCACAGGCCCAGACGGCCATGGCCCGCACCAATTCAGACTCATCAACCAGCAAACCCTCAATAGTGGGCAGGAGCGTTTTGTCGCCTGAATTTCCTGCAGCGATAAGTACATTACGCAGGAACCGATTCCGGCCCGTACGTTTGACCGGCGTTCCGGCAAAGCGGGTGCGGAAGGCCGCGTCATCGAGTGACAGCAACTGGGCAAGCGGCGGATTGTCGGTCTCTGCCCGCGCGGAAAGTCTCGCCTCTCGTGACTTCTGCGCAAACTTGTTCCAGGGGCATACGGCCAGGCAATCATCGCAACCGAAGACACGGTTGCCGATTGCTTTACGGAATTCCAGAGCGATGTGACCCTGATGCTCGATGGTGAGATAGGAAATGCAGCGCCTCGCATCGAGTTCATAAGCGTTCGGGAACGCAGCCGTTGGGCAGACGTCCAGGCATGCACGGCATCCCCCGCAATGGTCGCTCTCCTCCGCGTCTGGCTCAAGAAGCTCGGTGGTGAAGATTGATCCCAGGAACAGCCATGAGCCGAATTCGCGGGAGACGAGATTGGTGTGCTTACCCTGCCACCCTGCCCCAGCTGCCTGCGCAAGAGGTTTCTCCATCACTGGAGCAGTATCGACGAACACCTTGACCTCGCAGCCCCGCTCGCGGTGGAGCCATCCGGCCACCTGCTTGAGCTTCTTCTTGATGAGTTCGTGATAATCCTTGCCCTGTGCATAAACGGAAATGATGCCATTTGCGGTCTGTGACAAAGACTCCATGGGATCAGTTTCGGGTCCGTAGTTCAGCCCCAGGACAATCACCGAGCGCGCCTCCGCCCACAGTGAATTCGGGTCACGGCGGCGCTCTGCCGTGGTTTCCATCCATTCCATGTCGCCGTGACGGCCATCGGCCAGGAATGCCATAAGCCGGTCACCCGCAATGGGGATGGAATCCGGCGTTGTAAAACGCACGATGTCAAATCCGGCCTCCTGGGCACGGTCATGGATCTGGTCTTTCAACTGGGACACGGGAGACTTCTAAAAATCCGGATCGGCATAAGAGTCCGGCGGCTTCAGACCCGGCACACGATCAGCCAGCAAAGAGCGAAACGAGGGCCGTGATTTGATCCGTGCATACCACTGCTTGGCCTCTTCGGCCTCCCCCCAGGGCACGTCGCCAAGATAGTCGATACACGACAGATGCGCCGCCGCCGCCAGGTCAGCAAAGCTCAAATGCTCGCCGCCAAGCCATGTGCGCTCCTCCGTCAAATGGCCGATATAGCCCAAATGGTAGCGAAGATTGGCTTGCCCCGCGCGCACCATTTCCATGTTTGGAGCGCCGCCCATGGCGGAATCGAACCGGCGGATTACCTTTTCGCCAATCAGGTAGGCCGTGACTTCGGAATCAAATTTGCGGTGGAACCAGTCGACGAGGCGGCGCACTTCACCGCGCTCAGCCTCGTCTCCGGGAAAGAACGAAAAGGCGCGCGCGTCGCCGGTCTCATCCACGCCCGTCTCGGCCAAATATTCGGAGATCGGGTAGGACCCGCAGAGCATCCCTCCATCCTCATCGCGGTAAAGCGGTAAAGTTCCTGCCGGGTTGATCTCCAGGAAATCGGCAGCCCACGCCCAGGGCTTTTTCTCCTCCAAGGACAGCTTCAGCTCGCACTCCGCCGCCGCCAGGCGGATCGCACGGGAGAAGGGGCAAAGCGGGTAGTGAATGAGTGTGGGCATGTATCGCGGGCTCTGTGCGCGAGTCGTTATAAATTGAGGTCTTCGCGTAATGGTATTCGTCCGGTATAGAACCACACGGCGATGCAAACAAGGCGCATGGGTGATGTGCCAGGCGGGAGGCAAACGTGCCGCTTGAACAAATTGTTGTACTGGCGATCGTACAAGGCATCACCGAATTCCTGCCCATCTCATCCTCGGGTCACC
This sequence comes from Hyphomicrobiales bacterium, assembly GCA_021775525.1. Lineage (GTDB taxonomy): Bacteria > Pseudomonadota > Alphaproteobacteria > Rhizobiales > Methyloligellaceae > UBA2767. The sequence goes on along the minus strand of JAJFHQ010000030.1, from coordinate 17,820 downwards.
TGATCCTCATACCGGTCCTGACCGGCTGGACTGATCAGGGAATGACCACCGATGTCATGGTCCATGTCGGCTCGCTTGCAGCGATCATCGTTTATTTCTGGCGCGACGTGCTTTCTATCCTCGCAGGCTTCCTGGATCTGATGCGAGGTCGCTGGAGCAACAGGGCGCGCCTTGCCGTCTATATCACCGCCGCAACGGTCCCCGCGATCGCCTTCGGGCTGGTGCTGAAATGGCTTGGCCTGCTCGACAAGATCCGCGGCGTCGAAATCGTCGCCTGGAACGCGCTCATCTTCGGCGTGCTGCTGCTGGTGGCGGACAAGATGGGTTCACGGCTTAAAGCCATGGAAGACATGACATTTGGCCCGGCCATGATTATCGGGCTGTCCCAGGCGCTGGCGCTTATCCCGGGCACAAGCAGGTCGGGAATCACCATGAGTGCCGCAAGGTTTTTGGGTTTCGAGCGCGCCGAAGCTGCGCGCTTCTCTTTCCTGCTCGGCATCCCCGCCATCACCGGTGCGGGGGTGCTCACAATCGTTGAGATGAACAGCAACGGGCACGTTATGCCGCCAGGTGCCGTGACCGCGGCCATCTTCACTTTTTTCTCAGCACTCGCTGCAATCGCCTTTTTGATGGCGATGGTGAAGCGGATGAGCTTTACACCGTTCGTGATTTACCGGATCTTGCTGGCAGGCTTCTTACTGGTATTGGCTTATTTCTAGCGCCGGAACGCCTCGAACTCACCGTAGGCGCGGAAACGTTCCAGATATTCAGGCACCACTGCATCGATGAAAACCGGGTCAATGCCAAGCCCTTCCAGAGTATGCTTGCTGGTGCGCGCCTTGAACGACACCACATTATCGTTCTCAAGCAACCTGACCTGATCCACTGTCAGCAATGGCGAGGGGAACAGCTGCAGGAAAGCCGCTTTGAACCGCGCCACCCCAAAAGGCACTGGAACCAGGAACCGCTTGCGGCGGCAATGGTGCAGAATGCGCTGCATAACCTCCTTGAAAGTCAGAACTTCCGGCCCGCCAAGCTCGAATACCTGACCCGCGGTTTGCTCACTCCTGAGCGACTCCACGACGGCCAGGGCAACGTCACCAGCGAATACCGGCTGAAACTTTGTATGACCCCCGCCAATCAATGGCAGCACCGGCGAGATACGGGCCATGGCGGCGAACCGGTTGAAAAATTCATCCTCCTGGCCAAACACGATGGAGGGTCGCAGAATGACCGACGCGGGATAAGCTTTTTTCACATGGGCTTCGCCGGCGGCTTTCGACTTGGCATAAAGAGAGTTTGACCGTGAATCCGCGCCAATGGCCGATAACTGCACCAGTGCTTTCACATTCTCGGCTTCCGCCGCTCGGGCAACATAATGCGCGCCGGTAGCCTGAACAGTTGAAAATTTCTGCTTGCCCGTCTCGTGGAGAATTCCCACCAGATTGACGACAGCGTCCGCACCTTCTGCCGCCTTGGCCACCGATTCAGGATAGCGCAGATTGGCCTGGACCGCATGAATTTGCCCGACGCCGCCGAGGGGTTGTAAATGCCCGGCGAGGTCAGGCCGGCGCACCGCGATGCGAATCCGGCAGCCTGTTCGCGCCAGCGCCTGGGTCACGTAACGCCCGACAAATCCCGAGCCGCCATAGATGGTAACCAGACTTGATGAGTCCAACCTGATGGCCATGAAACTTGCCCCCCTTGGTTGCAGAATTCCCGGTGAATCAGGTCCTGCGCGTCGTGCCAGATATGAACATGAGGATTACACGCCGCGGGTGCCCATGTGAAGTGGACAAACTGCGCCAATTGACAACGCGGGCTTGCTCTCGTAACTGGATGTCACAGTGCCCAGGTGGCGGAATTGGTAGACGCGCTGGCTTCAGGTGCCAGTGGCCGCAAGGCCGTGGAAGTTCGAGTCTTCTCCTGGGCACCACGCTTGGCTCTTGCGGGCTACGCGTGGCTCTGCCTTTCTTTCACTTGCACGAGGCCAATCCCATGAGTGTGGAACTCCATCAGGGCGATCTCCCCAAAGGTCTCGATTTCGGTGCCTCCGTCGCCATAGATACCGAAACTCTCGGGCTCAACCCGCTGCGCGACAGGCTTTGCCTGGTCCAGCTTTCAAGCGGCGATGGCACTGCCCATCTGGTACAGATTGCCAAGGGCGTGCCCGATGCGCCGAACCTGAAAAAGCTGCTGGCCGACCCAAAAGTCCTGAAACTGTTTCACTTCGCCCGCTTCGATATCGCCGTGCTCTATCATTCGTTCGGAGTCATGTCAGAGCCGCTCTACTGCACCAAGATCGCATCCCGGTTGACGCGCACCTTCACAGACCGCCACGGTTTGAAAGATCTCTGCAGAGACCTGATCGGCGTTGAAATATCAAAACAGCAGCAATCCTCCGACTGGGGGGCCAAGGATCTGACGCCTGAGCAGCTCAACTATGCCGCTTCTGACGTACTCTATCTGCATGGGTTGAAAGAAAAGCTGGATGACATGCTGGCCCGTGAGGGGCGAGAGGAACTGGCCCGTTCCTGCTTCGAGTTCCTCCCCTCCCGCGCGAAGCTCGATCTCGGCGGCTGGGCGGAAGAAGATATCTTTTCGCATTAGGTTAAGGTCCGGGGGTGTCCCGGCCCTGTTGAAACAGCCCCACTCCGGGCATAGTTTGCGCCAATAGTCCTCATATAATCTGTACCTTTAAGCTGCCCGGGCGGCAAAAAAGGGTTAGAATCACTAACTATGACGAGCGACGTCCATCATCCATTCACCCTCTCGAGCGGAGACTTTCTAAAGTCGCCCTCCTTGAAGGATCGGGAGCAGTCCCTCAAGCGCGCCCGCTCGCACAGCAGGCTTGTGAGACACCTGCGTATTGCCCTGCCGATTCTCGCCGTGGCGGTTTCCGGCCTCTATTTCATCTCGCCCCAGCTCCACGTCACGATTGGCGGCATGGACGCAAGCGTCGCCAGCGTGGTGATCGAGAAGGGCAACCTGCGCATGGTCAATCCGAAACTCGAAGGCGCCAACAAGGAAAAGGGCGTCTACGTGGTGACCGCCAAATATGCCGAACAGGCAGTCGCCAATCCCGACATCATTCATCTCACCGAGATCAAGGCGGAGATGAACGACGCCAACAAGGGCTGGTCGCGCCTCTCCGCTCCAAAGGGAAAATTCGAAACCAAAACCGAGAAGTTGCAGTTGATCGGCGATATTCGCGCCGCCCAGAGCACCGGCATGGTCGCCCATCTGCAGCGGGCTGACGTCAACATGAAAGAGCAAATCGTTGTCAGCAAGGTCCCTGTGACGGTCACTTTCCCCAGCGGTGTTCTTGATTCTCACGCCATGCACCTGAACATGCCCGCTCGTGAGGTCGTGTTTGAAGGCGATGTGAAAGTGCGCCTGGAGCAGGAAAAAAAGCCCGCCAAGGCGAAAGCCGAAACACCCGGTCAATCTTTCGCCAAATCGTTTAAAAGCGATCAGCCGGTCAATATCGCCGCGCCGAAACTGATGATTTTCGACGAGAAAAAATACGCCCTGTTCACGGGTGGCGTAACGACGGAGCAGGCCGGATCGCAAATGACGTCCAACGAGATGAAGGTCGTCTATGCAAATGACAAAAAAGACAAACCCGAAAGCACCGATGCTGCCAAAGACAAGGGCAAGGAACAGCCTGCAAGCAAGCTGAGCCTCATCGAGGCCATTGGCGATGTGAGAATCGTGACGGCGGATGGGCGACGGGCCAACGCTGCGCGGCTGATCTATGATTCCGTCGCGCGCAAATTGACACTGGATGAGAATGTGACGCTGATCCAGAAGGGCAACACCCTGACAGGCAAGCGCATGATCTCGGACCTGGTGACCAACATCACCCGCTTTCCGCCACTCGGCAGGGTGCATGGCCATTTTACACCCCCGGCATCGGATAAAAAAACTGGCAAGGCCAAGTCACAGGGCGTGAACACCGGCCCGGCCCAGTTCGATCTCTCCAGCACCCGCGGGAAACCGGTTGATATTGAAGCTGACGCGCTGGTGATTTACGACACCAAGAAACAGGCCGAGTTCCAGGGCAATGTCAGGGCTGCGCAAGGCAAGATGACGATGCGCTCGAAGCTGTTAAAGGTGAAATATAGCGGCCAGACGCCAACGGGGGCTGCGGACAAAAATTCCGGCGGAAGCAAGATTTCGAGTATCCGAGCCGAGGGCAAGGTGCTCATCAATACGGCGGACAACCAGTTGACCACCAGTGACTGGGCGCTTTTCAACGTGGTCAACCAGACCGTAACAATCGGTGGGAACGTGGTGTTGAGCCAGAGCGGGAACGTGATAAAGGGCGACCAGTTGGTCATCGATCTGAAGACCAACCGCAGCCGGATTGTGAACAATGGTGGGGGCACCAAACGCCAGCGCGTGCGAGGTCTGTTTATGCCCCAGGGTCTGGACAAGGCCAAGAAAGAGTCCGCCACGCAATGAAAATACATATACAAACAGGTCGCCCAATTGGGGCCAATTTCATCGAATCTTAACCGGCTACGCTTCAACTGGAAGCGAAAGGCTCAGTGGATAAACTGTTGTCATTTCCAAACCGCCCCGTTTCAGCCCAGAACCCGACGGGCGAGGCGTTCGAAGAGTTCGGGTTCGAGCCAGAGTTCGCCGGCCAGCGCGAAGCATCGCAAGGCCGTTTGACGGTTGATTCAGTAGTAAAGAGTTTCAAAAAGCGTCCCGTTGTACGTGGCGTAAGCCTCTCGTTAGAGCGCGGCGAGGCGGTGGGTTTGCTGGGGCCCAACGGTGCCGGCAAAACGACGGTGTTCTACATGATCACCGGTCTGATACCTGCCGATGAAGGCCGCATCCTGCTCGACGGGGAGGACATCACCCGGTTACCGATGTACCGGCGCGCGCGCCTCGGCATCGGGTACCTGCCTCAGGAGGCCTCAATCTTCAGGGGGCTCACGGTTGAACAGAATATTCGCGCGGTGCTCGAACTGGTCGAGCCCGACAAGGCAAAAAGAGCGGAACATTTGGAAGCGCTGCTGGAGGAATTTAAAATTACGCGGGTGCGCAACTCACCCTCCATCGCCCTGTCGGGTGGTGAGCGACGCCGCGTCGAGATTGCCCGGGCGCTGGCCAGCCGCCCTGCCTTCATGCTCCTCGATGAACCCTTTGCCGGCATCGACCCCATCGCCATCGGAGATATCCGCGACCTGGTGCGGCACCTGACTGACCGCGGCATCGGTGTTCTCATCACCGACCATAATGTGCGCGAAACGCTCGACCTTGTGGACAGGGCCTACATCATTGCGGAAGGGCAATTGCTGACTGAGGGCTCACCGGCCGAGATCGTCGCCAACGAAGATGTACGGCGTGTTTATCTCGGCGATGAATTTACGCTTTAGACCAAGGGCACGTTTATATGCCCTACTGCTTCGATATTTGAGGACCTGTTAGCAATGGCGCTTTCATCACGACTTGAATTGAGGCAAGGCCAAAGCCTTGTGATGACGCCACAATTGCAGCAGGCGATCAAGCTGCTGCAACTCTCTAACATGGAACTGCTTGAGTTCGTTGAAGGAGAGCTTGAGCGCAATCCGTTGCTTGAACATTCCGAAGGTGAAGACCAGGCGGAACGGCGCACCGGCAACAGTGAGGAAAAGCCGGACCAGCAAGCCGTAGAGGGAAATGAAAGCGGCGATGCATCTACACCGGACGACGCCAACCTGGACCTGACGACGAACCAGGTCCAGCGCGACACCGAGAGCGTGTTCGATACGGATGCGGAAAATGTATTCCCCGAATCTGCCGAACCAAGGCCAGCCCCCGTCGGGGACAACTGGTCAACGAGTGGCTCGGGCGGAATCGCGGGCGGCGCGGAGGGTGGCGTCAACCTGGAAGCCTTCGTGGCAGAAGAAATCAGCCTTCAGGATCATTTGTCGTCCCAGTTGCAGCTGGCGATTTCCGATCCCGTCAAGCGCCTCATCAGCGATCACCTGGTAGATATGGTCGACGAGGGCGGTTACGTGCGCGGTGACCTCGAGGGGCTTTCGACACGCCTCGGCGCACCGATGGAACTCATCGAGGAAACGCTCGCAACCTTGCAGACACTAGAGCCCGCCGGGGTGTTTGCGCGAGACCTGGCCGAATGCCTCACCCTGCAACTGAAGGACAATAACCGCTTCGACCCGGCCATCGAGGCCTTCATCGCCAATCTGGATCTGCTGGCCGCCCGTGACCTGACCGGCCTCAAGCGCGCCTGTGACGTCACAGATGAAGATCTCGCCGACATGATCTCCGAGATCAAGATGCTCGAGCCGAAACCCGGGCTGAAGTTCGGCAAATCATCGGTCCAGGCCATTGTGCCGGATGTGTTCGTACGCCAGCGACCCGATGGCAGCTGGCTGGTTGAACTTAACAACGAAACGCTCCCCAAGGTGCTCGTCAACCAGGCCTATTACGCGACCGTCAGCAAGACGACCAAGCTGGAGAAAGACAAGACTTACCTGCATGATTGTCTGCAAACCGCAAACTGGCTTGTGAAAAGCCTCGACCAGCGCGCCCGCACCATTCTCAAGGTCTCAAAGGAAATCGTTAAGCAGCAGGACGCGTTCCTGACCCGAGGCGTTCAATTCCTGCGCCCGCTCAATCTCAAGACCGTGGCCGACGCCATCGAAATGCACGAGTCCACCGTCAGCCGCGTGACCAGCAACAAGTATATGGCAACGTCTCGTGGCAATTTTGAGCTGAAATATTTCTTCACCTCCTCGATCCCATCATCAGGCGCAGGCGAGGCCCACTCATCTGAAGCCGTACGGCACCGCATCAAGCAACTGATCGACAACGAGGCCGTCACCAAGATTTTGTCCGATGATAAAATTGTTGAATTGCTGAAGGTGGAGAGCATCGACATTGCCCGACGCACCGTCGCAAAATACCGGGAGTCCATGCGGATTCCCTCTTCCGTGCAGCGGCGGCGGGAGAAAAAAATGGCGTTGAGCCAATAGTCGCAAACCCGCTATAAAGCTTGGTTTTTTTCACTCTTGTCGGAAAAAACCGCACAATACTGCCATTTTCCAACCCCTGTTAATAAACTGTGCAACCTTTATTTTTTGGGCAAGGAATCAGTTTGACACTTGTCTGACTCGTGGTCTAGTTTCCCGGCCCGCGGCTGAAGGCATCAGAAGATCCCCTGACCGCGCTGCACTTTGAGCATTGCTCCGTCCAGAAGAGACGGATCGATTTTGGGCCCCGGCCCGCTGCGAACGAGGCGGAGCCGTCGCAGTTACGGACGAGGCGATGGCATTACAAGTTACCGGCAAGAATCTGGACGTTGGTGAGGCTTTGCGTTCTTACGTGGAAAACCGTGTTCAAAACACGCTCGACAAATTTGCCGGCCAGAGCCCTTCGGGCCATGTCCGCATCGAAAAAACGCGCGGGTCGTTCGTCACCGGTTGCACCATATTGCTGCAATCGGGTCTGAGCCTGGAAGCGCGTGGCGAAGCCGCCGACGCCTATGCCAGCGCTGATCAGGCGCTGGAGCGTCTCGAAAAACGTCTGCGCCGCTACAAGCGGCGTCTCAAGAAACGCCATGGACCAGCAGAGCAAAAGCCCGCCGATATCCTGGCGCCATACTATGTAATTCAACCCGTGGAGGATGAAGCGCCAGAACCAGATGACGACAACCCGGTCATCGTGGCGGAAACCCAGACAACGATCAACGAACTCTCGGTAAGCGACGCGGTGATGCAACTCGATCTTGCAGAGCGTCCGCTCCTCGTTTTTCAAAATGCCAGCCAGAACCGTATTAATATCGTGTATCGGCGCGATGATGGTAATATTGGCTGGATTGATCCAGGCGGCGATATACCGCCGACCAATTAGTAAAGACCGACGGGCTTTGATGCTTGTCAGAAGTTATTTTTCAGAGGTTGAAATCAGTTCCATGGATCTAAGCGACCTTATAAATTCAGAGAGCATTTTTATCTCGCTCAATGCGAAGAACAAGAAACACGCGCTCCAGGAGCTTTCGGCTTCTGCCGCGCTGCTCACAGATCTTCCAGAGCGCGACATCTTCGATACCTTGCTTCAGCGCGAGCGGCTCGGCTCGACAGGTGTTGGAGAAGGCATCGCCATTCCCCATGGCAAGATTGCCGGTCTGGACAAGATTGTCGGCTTGTTCGCACGCCTTAAAAAGCCAATCGATTTCGAGGCTGTAGATGATAAGCCGGTTGATCTGGTGTTCCTGCTGCTCGCGCCCGAGAGCGCCGGCGCGGACCATCTGAAGGCCCTCGCGCGGATTTCACGTTTTCTGCGGTCACCGGCAGCGGTTGAGAGTCTCCGGGCAGCTGGCAGTAACGATGCGGTCTATGAAATCCTGACAGAAGCTGAAAAAGAATACGCGGCTTAGGCGCACTCTTACTCACACCACTAATGCACGCTTACAGGCTCCAGCTCATATTCAATTACGCTGGCGATCGCGGATGAGCGGCTGTCGGCCAGCCCAAGCGGTGTTCCATCCGCCCCGACCACGGCGTACAGATCAATCCCTTCCGGCAAGCCTGTGAGGGCCGGGAACAGGTTGCGCGCCTGGTCGCTGTCAATCTGCTTGACATAGGCTACATAGCCATCGCCCAGCCGTGCGAATTCGATCGCACTCATTGCAGCAGCGGAGTTCTGTTTTCCATCCATATTGTCGTGCACTTTTTCCATCATATCGACCTCCTTTACTGGCAGGCTTGTTCTTCACGAGGGCAGACCGGACCGGCGTGCATCAACACGCGGATGCGATGCTGCTCCATTGCCCATGAAGAGTTAGTTGGCTTGCGTGATCTCGACTTTTCTAACCATCCGCTCTGGTTCGGGGCGTTCCAGGTCTATCGACAGCAGGCCATTGTTCAGGTCCGCCGTTCGAACCTCGATACCGTCGGCAAGAACGAATGTACGTGTAAACTGCCGGGCGGCGATCCCGCGATGCAGATAGACATGATCCTCGTCATCGTCTTCCTGCTTTCCAGTGATCGTCAGCTGACTGTCCTCCACTGACACGTCAAGTTGGTCCTGTGTGAACCCCGCGACGGCAAGCGTAATGCGCAGCAAGTCACTGCCCCCAGGGCCCGTCAGCCGTTCAATATTATAAGGCGGATAGCCTTCGCCCGAACTCTTTCCAACGCGATCCAGAATTCGCTCGATTTCATCAAAGCCCAGCAACAGCGGTGAGTTGAGAAGGGAAGTACGCGACATTTGATAAGCCCTGATTTTAGCGACTGGTATGTCGAAATTGCCCGCTTCAGGCCCGTTACGGCGCCAAAAACGGCACCCGGCCCAATATGGCACCGGGTTTCATGACAAATATATGGGACCGAGGAAGGCGCAATACAAGCGCCAGAACGGATGCCGAAATACCAACGGTGTGAACCAATTGCCAGGCCCACGCCATTGAAACCCGATAGTGCAACTCACGGCATGTGCCACCCTTATGCTGTTGCAGAAGGGATCTTTTATGACCGCTTTACCCCCCAAGAGCAGACATTCGGGCGAGTGTTGCAGAATGTCCGCGCTGTCCCGATAGCGGACATCAAAGGCAGGATCGCTGCTATAATCTGCATGAAGCTAATTTTCAGCCTAGAAACCAACCGCCTGCCCATCTCCTCTGGGATCTGCGGCACCTTCAATGAGGCCATCAGGGTGATAAACAAGTGCGCCCGCATGGCCCATAACTTCATCAAAAGATTCGATCTCTTCCAGTTCATGGCCCGCACTGCGAAGCGCTGCGACAATGCTCGGATCAAACCGGTTTTCCACCCGAAGACTTGTCGTCTCTGCACCCCATGTGCGCCCAAGCAACCAGCGCGGTGCGCTCACCGCCTCCTGCAGCCCCTGACCATGCATCACGTGTCGTGAAAATATCATTGCCTGAGTTTGCGGCTGCCCTTCCCCGCCCATGGTCCCGTATGGCATGACCCGGCCGTCTGAAAGATGAGCCAAGGCCGGCTGGATGGTGTGGAAGGGCCGGCGGTGAGGTTGCAGGCAATTGTAATGTGCGGGATCGAGGGAAAAACTGGTACCCCGGTTCTGCCAGGTGATGCCTGTGCTCTCCAGGACCGTGCCGGAACCGAACTCCCAATATCCACTTTGAATGAAGCTGACTGCCCGCCCCTCACCATCAATCGCGCCGAGCCAGACTGTGTCTCCCTTGGAATTTGCCTCCGGCCAGGGCAACGCCTTGGCCATATCAATATTGCCCGCCATATCATCGAGAACGGAAGCGGCCAGAAAGTCTGCCGGATCGACATCCATATAGTCCGGGTCAGTGACATATCGGTCCCGCACACGGAATGCCTGCTTCGTGGCCTCCACCAGCGCGTGTACATATTCGAATGTCTCGGCGCGGTTAATTTTTAAGCGATCATAAACGCCCAGCAAAAGCAGCGATGCCAGACCCTGTGTTGGGGGCGGCATGTTGAAGACAATGTGTCCCGCCACATTTACCGATAAGGGCGTGACCAAAAGAGCCCGATGCCGTTGCAGGTCCTCCAGTCGCAGAGGCGTCCCTGCTCGCTCATGATCAGACGCAATCGATCTCGCCAGGTCTCCCCGGTAGAAGTCTTCAAGGCCAGTCTCGGCCAGGCGCCTGAGAGTTGCCGCAATGCGCGGTTGCCTGAATTTCGCGCCCTCATCAGGCAGTACGCCATCAAGTAAAAAATTATCCGAAAATCCCGGTGCATCTTTGAGCTCACTGAATTTGGAGCGCGTGTTCACAGCCTGACTCTGCGTTACACCATATCCAATGTCAGCATGGTGAATAGCATCCTCCAGCAACCGGCCCAGGGGAACTTTCCCGCCCCATTCTTCACGGCTGATCTTCAGGGCCTCGTGCCAGCCTGAGACTGCGCCTGCGACGGTCAGGGCAGCAAGTTTGCCACGTGATGGGATCGCATCCAGCCCCTGGTCCTTGTAAAAAGCGATATCGGCCATTGCCGCAGCACCACCGCAGGCATCAATGCCGACAACCTTCTTTTCCGATGCATGAATGATCCAGAAGTTATCGCCGCCAAGGCTGTTCATATGCGGATAAACCACGGCGATTGCAGCAGCAGCGGCAACCATGGCTTCTATGGCATTTCCGCCATCTTCGAGAACTCTCAGCCCGGCGCGGGCAGCAAGATGATGGGGCGCTGTGACCATTCCACGATAAGAGCGAGTTGTTTGAAGCATTTTTAATCCGATGTTTGGTTTAGCCTATGTCAGTGTCCGCGAGCTTGAAGCCATGCATCGAATGCTATTGCGACGCCGGCCATGGTATCCCAACCCGATGTATGCCCGATGCGGTCAATACCAGCCAGAGAATCACGAACACCCTGCTCACGCCCCTCCATAATGGCTGCCACAGCGTTATGAACTCCAGCGCTCCCCTGTCCTTGCGACGCCGCGCTGAGAAGCGCGAGCGAAATTGGGTTACCTGCTTCCCTGGCATGAGGACAGGCCAGCTCCCACAACTGCCGGCCGATACCGGGTTCATCCACACTGTGCAAAGCGATCATTACACCGCCGATAAAATCATCCCCTGAAGGCGTCAGTCCCGGACCCAAACCAACCAGCTGGTGAACCCAGTTTAAAACCCGCTCCCCCTTGTCCCGGCACCTCATGGCCGAAACCAACCATCGTATTGCATCCGCTATCGGTGCCTGGGCTGTTGCGCTGATGAGTTCATTTTCTGAGGATGAGTGCCCGGGAATAAGGAAACTCCCTAACCCTTCCTCAGGAAGGTGGAGCAAAGACGCCTCCCGAAAAGCGTTCAATCCACGCTCCAGATTAATGGCGCACCAGGGATTGGGGACGGAGGAAGGCAGCCAGCGGGCTGCATCTGAGAGGAGAAAGGAAAAGCGGCTTCCAACGCGGATGACCTCGCCGGAAATATGAATCGGCGCATTGTATTTCAGACCGCTGGCTGACCAGTCCGTGCTTACCGGCGCCGTGGTAACAAGGCTTATCGGGGACGGCTCAAGGTTTTCGTTTCCTATGCAGAAAAACCCAGCGTCAGTCTCCACGTAGAAGCTGGAGCGGAACACTGCCGCGACCCGTCCGTCAGTTGCATCTTTCAATATTTTTGATGCAGCACATCCGGAGAGTTGAACCGGGATTTCGAGCTGATCGGTGCAACTATGCATTGTCGGCCACGATATGCGTACCCGCTTCGCCGCGAAGCGCCTGCATCGCTTCATCCAGACGCGCCACAATGACGCGCTCGCCGCCGCCCTCAAGGAAACGGAGTGCTGCGTCAATCTTCGGCCCCATGCTGCCCGGCGGGAAATGCCCCTCGCTCTGGAAGGCCTGCAATTCACTCATGGTCACATAATCCAGTTCCTTCTGCTCGGGCGTACCGAAATTAATGGCGACCTTTGGCACTGCAGTCAGGATCATCATCAATCCGATGCCAAGTACGTTAGCCATGTGGGCTGAAGTGAGGTCCTTATCAATCACTGCCTGAACGCCGTGCCGAACTCCTTTGGGCCCGCGCACTACAGGAATACCTCCACCACCGCCGGAGATGACGACAGTGCCCCGGCGCGCCAGAACCTGAACCAGCGAGATATCGCAGACATGTTTAGGGTCGGGAGAGGGAACCACGTGACGCCATCCGCGCCCGGAATCCTCCTTCATCCGCCATCCCAGTTCCACATTGATCCGCTGTGCCTCTTCTTCATCATAGAAAGCACCTATAGGCTTGCTCGGATCGTCAAAAGCAGGATCGTCAGGATCGACCTCAACCTGTGTCAGTAGGCATGCGACATGTCGGGAACTGTCGGCTTCTCGCAATGCGTTCTCCATGGCCTGGACGAGAAGGTAGGCGATACCCCCTTGCGAGTGCGCTACGCAAATATCCAGCGGCATCGGAGCAATAGTGTCGCGCGTCAGCGCCTGCCGCATAAGGATTTTTCCAACAACCGGGCCGTTCCCGTGGGTGATAATCAATTCATTGTCGAGCATTGCCAGGGGCAGCAGGGCCTTGGCTGTGCTGGCCGCGATGGCCTTCTGCTCCCGGGAAGTCCCTTCAATATCCTCCGGATGCGTGGCGTTCCCGCCAATGGCGACAAGGAGCCTGTCTGGACTGTCGAATGAGTGCGCCATGATGTGCCCTCAACCGTTCGATCGGATTGCGGAAAGCGCCCAGGCGGCGGCATCTGCATTGGTTGGCGCGACGTGGACACCGGCAGCTTCCAGTTTTGCCATTTGAATAGAGCGGATTTGCGGGTCTTCTTCGGTACCGGTGACGGAAGCAATGACCAGCGGTCCGCCTTCAACTCCATGCTCTTTTAATATGCCGGCAAAATAACCGGCCGGATCATCATGCGCGCCATAGCCAATGACCATGTCAGCGAGGATCACCGCGACTGCCTCATCTTTCAGCGCCTCAATGATCACATCGTCGCGAACACTCGGGTCGATCATCGGGTGCGGTTTGCCTTGCGTGTATTCATCTTCTCCCAGATCGAGCATGGGGTGGCCGCCATTCGCTTTGTCCAGTGATGGGACGCCAGGTATCGGGGCATTGGAAATCGTGGGAAAATCAGCGGCCTTGAATATGACCTGGGCTTCGGCGCAAAGCGTACCCCCGGCAAACAGTCCACGAACCTGTGAACGTCCTGGCTGTATGCTCACTGCTGCACCTGCATCTGCGGATTTCACATCCTCGTCATTCATACCGCAGGCAACTCTTGCAGCATCTTTCAAGGAAAAGACCTGGGTTGCATTGGCTGGCATGGAGCTCTCATCAGCACCAATGAAACAGATGGTGGCGGGTTTGGCGCTCTCACCAATCCGCTCCAGCACCTTTGCCGCAACTTCGGTCTCAGGCGGCTTGGACACCAGAACGATATGTTTCGTGCCTGGGTCAGCATCCAGCGCATCAATGGCCATCAAGGTGGAGATTGCGCCAACTTCCGGCTTCAGATCACGACCGCCGACGCCGATGGCATGAGATACGCCGCTGCCATATTGTGCAATGAGACACGAGACTTCCTGAGTGCCCGTACCCGATGCACCAACGATGCCGATATCGCCACGAGGGACACGATTGGCAAAAGCAAGCGCTGTGCCATTAATAATCGCCGTACCACAATCTGGCCCCATGACAAGACATCCAAGCTCGTGCGCTTCGCGTTTCAGAGCGGCTTCTTCGGCGATATCAACATTGTCGCTGAAGATCATGGTGTGCAGGCCACGGCGAATGGCCTTGCGTGCTTCTGCAACGGCAAAGTCGCCTGGAACGGAAATGAGTGCCAGATTGGACTCTGGTGCGAGTTTCACCGCAGCACGCAATGTGCGCGGACGCCATACGGCAGCATCGCCGTCCTTTGCCGTCGGCTGGTCGAGCAAGGCGCGCGATTCACCCAATGCATGATCTGCTGATTTCTGATCTTTTGCACGGATACCGATCACCAGATCACCGCCCTCGGCAGCTTTTCCGGCATCCTCAAGCAACCCGGCATCACTCATGATCCGCCGGTTGGCCGGCGTGCCCATCATCAGGGCAGCTTCTTCAATACCCTCCAGCCCCGCGATGGTGCGCGAGAAACGCATGAGGGCCACGGAGTCGAGATAAAACCCTTTGCGCACTTCGTTGACAATCACGCCGCTCATGACACACCTACACTTTGCGCAAATGCATGCAGCGCCTGCTCAAAACAGGCCATGGGTGCGCGCACCACGCCGGCACCAACCTGACCAACACCGGGTTCTTTGTGAGCGATTCCGGTATTGATGGTTGGTGATAAACCTGTCTCGACGACAAGCCGGATATCAATGCCGGTTGGCACGCCGAGATAATCGAGTGCTGGGATGGTCCATTCGGGGTTTTCACCAAGCGTGATCTCACCCATGGTACGGGTGAAATTGGCGGCCTCTGATGCTGTACCCGCGCCGACAAAACCGGCAACGGCTGGTGCGGCTCCCATTGCAAACCCGCCAAGACCGATGGTCTCGACGATTGTTGAATCTCCCATATCCGGATTGGCGTCTGCCTCGGTAAAACCGGGGAAATAGAGCCCTTCCGGCATTTCAACGGGCGCTGTGAACCACTTATCACCAGTACCGCTTACACGGATGCCAAAATCAGTTCCGTTGCGGGACATGGCCGTCACGAGGCTTGAGCCTTCGATACCGCGCACCGGATCCATGATCGCCTTGCCCATGGCCATGGCGATGTTGAGAAAGAACTGATCATTGCCGCCAATGAAGCTCAGGATATCTGACAGCGCTTCAGTGTCAGTTGAGGTTGACGCCAGAGCTGGCGACATAGCCCTCAATGTAAGGCCCGAGCACGCAACGTTACGCTGGTGCATTTCATCGCCCATGGTCAATCCGCGGGCAACGAGGCTCTTAAGGGAAATACCATCTCCCGATCTCAGGGCTTTGCTCATAGCTGGCCCAAGCACATCGCGAAGCCAGCGTAGTCTGTCCAGAACCTCGTCGTCGTTTCCCCCGAAGCGCATGACCTTGCCCAAGCCCTCATTGAGGGCGCAGTAAGCGCGGTTCCCAAAGGTGCGGTTCTCAACAACCATGACCGGCTGACTGAGTGTGGTCAGCCCTGTCATCGGGCCAACGGCATCGAAATGATGGTTGGGGTGGAAATCGAAAGCACCGTCAGCAGCGAGTTTTTCTGCCACCTCCAAATCGGGCGCCCATCCTTCGAAGACCGCAATCCCTGTAATAGCGCCGCGCATGGGCCCGCATAAACCATCCCAGCCGATGGGTGGCCCGGCATGCAGTATCATCCGTTCCTTGAGTTCAGTGATGGCCTCCATTGCAGGAATGACATCGACCAGCACCGGATCGCCGGACAGCATCCGTTTCAAGGCTTCCCGATTGGCGTCTTCGATAACTTTCATTTCAGCTTTCATTTCGTCTTTTTATGTACCCAGTTTCGACAGCAAATTAGCGAGTTTGGTGTCTCCACCTGCCGGCGGCGTCCAATCCACTTGAATGACCTTCACCCCCTGCTGGTCCAGTTCTTTTGCAAATCCTTCAAGGCCGATGTTCACGACCCTCAAGGGTTCTTCCAGAAGCGTCTTTACCTTTGACTCACTCATTTCAAATTCGATCCTATGGCCTGAGAAGTTTCGCGGGTTCGCGGGTGAACGTCTGGCGTCCGCGCTTGAAGCCGAAAAGCGGCACTGCCAGTTCCTGCACAGCCGAAACACCAGATGAACAATCCAGCACAACAATGTCGGCCGGATTGCCGACAGCTATTCCGTAGTTTTCAATGCGCATCAGTCTGGCAGGGCGGTGGGTCACCATATCCAGGCATTGTCGCATGCCCGCATCCGTGCCGATTTGTCCAATGTTGGCGTAGAGATTGGCCATGCGGATCATCGAGCAATCACCGAATGGCGTGAAGGGATTGAGAACATTATTGGTTGAAAGCGAACAATTCACACCGCCCTCGACAAGCCGATGCACGGGTGCGACGCCCCGGACAATGTCATGCTCCCGGTCCGCGCCCATGAGATAGAGGTCCGTTGACGGCAATACGGTGACGGCGACACCGGAGTTTGCCAATTGCTCGGTTGTCTCGGCAAATTTATCGCGTGGCAGGGCCGAGAGCTTGCTCACATGGCCAATGGCGACCCTTCCTCCATAACCATGTATTTCCGTCAGTTCACAGACATCGCCAACGCTCATGCCTTCAGGGTTGGTGTCAAAATCAAGATGGAAATCGATATCGACATCAAACTCACGCGCCATCTCAAACACGCGCTCGATCTGGCCACGCGGGTCGCTGTCTGTATAGGGGCATCCGCCAACGATGCGTGCGCCACGCTTCAGGGCCTCAACCATCAACTCATCGGTGCCGGGGTTGTTCAGCAGGCCCTCTTGAGGAAAGACGCAAATCTCCAGATCAATGGCCCAGGCATAGTCATCAATCAGTGGCAGAACCGCATCGATACTCTTGATACCGATGACAGGATCAACCTCCAGATGTGCCCGCATGCGGGTCGTACCCTGAAGGATGCATTTCTCAAGGGTGCGAATGGCGCGGGTGCGAATATCTTCTACAGTGAAATCTTTCTTCGCCGCTGAAACTTCACGGATTGCTTCCTCCAGCGTGCCTTCTTCAGATTTGCAGCGATCCAGGATACAGGCCTTGTCGAGATGGATATGGGACTCGATAAAGCCCGGCACGGCCAGACGGCCTTCCATGTCGATAATTTTTGCATCTCCAGAGATCCCCTTCTCAATGGCAGCAATCTTCCCATCGGCAATCCCGATATCGGCGCGCCTTTCATCGCTCTCACCGAGTATGGTCGTGTCCTTGAGGATGAGGTCCATCAGGCTCACTCACGAACCGGATCAAGACGGCGTTCGACATGATAGTGCTGGCAAACAAGCCCCGTGCAGTGATGGGAAACGAACGACGCCATGGCTTCCATGCGCTCTCTGGGTTCAGCATTGACCTCTCGTAACCGCCCGGCAGCCACAGCGACACGGGTGCGCAATGCCTCATAGTCAAACTCGGTAAATTGGCGCGCCTCAAGCACCATACGTCCGCCGATCATGACGCTATCGACTGCGCTTGAGTCCTCGCAATTGACGATCTGATTTGCTGCATCGTTCAGGGGGACAAAATTGACATTTTTCAAATCGAGAAACACGAGATCCGCCTTGAATCCGGGCGCAACCTGGCCAATCGCTTCACCAAAGCCGAGGACATGTGCACCGCTATCCGTCCCGAGCCGCAACACATCCCAGGTTCCGAGCCACTGTTCCGGATCAGGTTCGACGATCCGCGAGACGAAGGCAGCTGTCCGCATGGCCTCAAACATGTTCTGATTA
>JAJFHQ010000029.1 GCA_021775525.1 Hyphomicrobiales bacterium | reverse complement strand
CAACAGCATCGCCGCCGCTCGCCTCGCCAAGAACCTTCGTAATCGCCGCCGTCAACGTCGTCTTGCCATGGTCAACATGACCAATCGTGCCAATGTTGCAATGCGGTTTGTTACGCTCGAATTTTTCCTTAGCCATGTCGTCTTCTCTTTGTAAGCTGCTGTTTTAAAAACCTATCTCAACCAGTCGTCCGCCGAAAATTGGAGCGGGTGAAGGGAATCGAACCCTCGTATTCAGCTTGGAAGGCTGCTGCTCTACCATTGAGCTACACCCGCTTTCAAAAACCCGAGGTCGT
Organism: Hyphomicrobiales bacterium; assembly: GCA_021775525.1. GTDB lineage: Bacteria > Pseudomonadota > Alphaproteobacteria > Rhizobiales > Methyloligellaceae > UBA2767. The sequence goes on along the minus strand of JAJFHQ010000029.1, from coordinate 44,211 downwards.
ATATTCAAAAACTCAATACGAAATCTGACCCTCAAAAATACCGAATTCCAATTCTCCAAATGGTGGAGGGGGTTGGATTCGAACCAACGTAGGCATAGCCAACGGGTTTACAGCCCGTCCCCTTTAGCCACTCGGGCACCCCTCCTCAAACTGGTATGAATTTATCCACACAAAAATGCCCCGCCGTCACCGGCAGGGTCTCTAAATGGGTTTATGTAAAGACAGACCCCTTCTGTCAACTGTAAATCATGGAAAATAGTCAAAAAAACGCCGGTTTGACGCGGTTCCGTTGCCAAACCAGCCGTTGGATCAAGTTTTACGGCCAGATTGCTATGTTTTCAGGTGGAATCTTTGAGCGGGGTCCGCGGTTTCTATTGGCATGATCACACCGAACTAGCGGATGAATACTCTTATGTTGTGATATTGGTCAGTCAAGGCTTCGCTAGGGGCACCAAATCGTTCCCTGAAATTACAGAATACTCAACCTTGGAACCCTCGGACCCCATGAGAAAACATAACCGGCACGGATCAACTCACAAGCGCCAAGCCCCTTCGGCTTTGGTCGAACAAATCTATGGCGTCCATGCGGTGTGTGCAGCCCTCGCCAACCCCAAACGGACGGTGCTGGCCCTCCACGCCACCCGGAATGGTTGCGATCGGCTGAACGCCGCGCTGGGGCATCTCCCGATCACAGCGAATGAAGTCCCGGCCGCCACTTTGTCGAAAAAGCTGGGCGCAGACGCCGTCCACCAGGGCGTGATGATCGAAGCTGCACCGCTAGAGCAGGTTCTTCTCGACGAGGTTGTGCAAGAGGCGGCGCTCGGCAAACCACTGATCGTTCTGGACCAGGTCACAGATCCGCACAATGTCGGAGCAATCCTGCGTTCCGCTGCCGCCTTTAATGCCAGCGCTCTCCTCATGACCCGGCGCAACAGCCCTCCCCTTGATGGAACGCTGGCGAAGGCGGCGTCGGGTGCCGTGGAAAAGGTCCCGGTCATCCATGTAGCCAACCTGGCCCGTATGCTTACAGAGTTGGGAAAAACTGGCGTGCTGCGGATTGGTCTGGATGGTGAGGCTGTTGAAGCTCTTGAGACGGCCAGCCTTCAGCCCCCTATCGCTCTGGTCCTTGGCGCGGAACACAAGGGTCTACGACGGCTAACGGCAGAAAATTGTGACCTGATGTGCCGGCTGACGACGCCTGGTCCGTTAAAGAGCCTCAACGTATCGAACGCGGCTGCCGTGGCTCTTCATACGCTCGCAATTGGAGCTCATGGACAATAAAAACTCCCGGGAGCTGGAATGGCCCCGGGAGTTTATAACACCTAACTGACCGCTCACGCTTTTCAGCGAAGAGGCCGCAACCAAACACCTACCAGTGACGCCTGTAACGACGGTAATGACGGCGGTACTTCCGGTAATGGTGCCTCACATGCCTGTGGCGCCTGTAATGGCGGCGCTTTTTGTAATGGTGTGCGCGGTGCCGCCTGTAGTGGCGTTTCTTGTAGTAATACCTGCTGCTTGGGTAATACGACCCGTAATAATGCTTCCGGTAGGGCCTGTAATAAGAGCTCCGGTAGCCATAATAGGGCTGGTAATACCGCCTTGACGGATAATAGCCATGCCCGATATTGAGATGCAGTCCATACGGACTGATGGATATGTAAGTGCCTGCTTCCGCTTTTTCAGTTTTGGCAAAAACCAATGCCAGAACAAACGCGCAAGCGAGAGCAACGCTTCGCAACTTCATTGACGCCTCCCTGGTGCATCAAACTATATACCCCCGGCAAAAGTATCTTAACCCGGAAGGTGCTTAGAGTCCCGATCAAAGAATCGCGACTGGTTAAGACGGCTCCTGAACCGGGCTCTATCTTGATATTCCTGTCAAACGGGGATATGTGCGCAATTCGCCATTGAGACTGATGCGGTTTTGGCCTATCAGCCCACCAGGCGGCCCTAATTTTCACGGGCACTGTTGCCGGCTTAGCTCAGTTGGTAGAGCGGCTGATTTGTAATCAGTAGGTCGGGGGTTCGAATCCTCCAGCCGGCACCATTTTTCTCCCCCGCTGTTACCAATCCGTGTCTTATTGTAAGCGCTACTGCATTAAGTTGGCTCCTGAGCCATCGCGACAATGCCATGCCTGGTGTAAGCTTGCTGACAGACTTGGCAGGGTTTCAAACGGTATTGTTTACCGATGATAGATGACATTTCGCTCAGACTTTTGCGGATTCCGCTGCACACGCCCTACAAGCTGGCCTTCGGCCCGGTCTCCCATTTCGACACCATTCTCGTTCATGTCGTCTCCGATGGGCGTCGCGGCGCTGGTGAAGCCACTATCCTGACCGGTTACACGGACGAAACCATCTCTGATAGCTGGGCGCGCGCGCTTGAGATGGCGAAGGCGTTGCCCGGCATAAGTTGCGAGGCGGCAAAATCCGCCATCGCAAACGACCTGAAATCAGCGCCTTTTACTGCAACGGCCTTCACCACGGCGATAGAAATGCTCGAGCGTCACCCGGCGCTTCAGGTTGAAAACCCAGTACCCATCCCCCTATTGGCTGGCATCAATGCCGTGGACAATGATGGCATTGCGCACGAGATCGAAAAGGCCGTGGCCGCCGGCTTTGAAACGCTCAAGATAAAGGTCGGATTCGATGTCGAGCGCGATCTGGAGCGCGTGCGGTTTATCCAACGCTGCAATGCCGGGCGGGCAAGACTACGGATTGATGCCAACCAGGGTTATGATCGGGATGATGGCTGCCGCTTTGCCGCGGATGTAAATCCGGAGGATATCGAGCTGCTCGAACAGCCCTGCCATGCTGATGACTGGGAGTCGCTGGAAGCCGTATCAAAAATCTGCTGCGTACCGCTCATGCTGGATGAATCCATTTACAGTGAGACCGAGATCAGGCGTGCCGCACTGATCGGCGCCGCCTTCGTCAAACTGAAGCTGATGAAATGCGTCAGCCTGACCCGGCTTGAATCAGAGCTTGCCCTCATCCGCGAGCTTGGCATGGAGCCGGTGCTGGGCAACGGTGTTGCCAGCGACATTGGCTGCTGGATGGAGGCTTGTGTCGCTCATAGGCATATCCGCAACGCGGGTGAGATGAACGGTTTTCTGCGGCCATCCAAGCCGCTTTGCCACCCTCCGCTCCATGTTGAATCGGGGGCCCTTCAGCTATACCCGGACAGTGAACCGCAGCTTGATGAGGGGGCGCTAGATGAAGTGACGGTTCAATCGGCGCAGTTCGACAGGACCAGCCAGATGATCGAGGCAGCGACATGACTGCATCACCGGAAAGGGGCAAGCGCACGTTGGTGACCGGTGTGATCGGCTCCGACACGCACATCGTCGGCAACCGGATATTGTCCATGGCGCTCGAAGATGCGGGCTATCACGTCGTCACCCTCGGCGCGCTTACACCGGCTGAAGACTTCATCAAGGCCGCTATCGAGACCGCCGCTGACGGCATTATGGTGTCCTCGCTTTATGGTCAGGGTGAACTCGATTGCAGGGGCTTTCGCGACCTCTGTGTGGAGGCCGGACTGCAAAATATCCTGCTCTATGTCGGCGGCAATCTCGTCGTCGGAAAGCAGAACTGGGACGGTGTGGAACAGCGATTTCTGGAGATGGGATTTGACCGCGCCTTTCCTCCCGGCACCCGAACTGACGCAGTAATCCAATTGCTCAATGAAGATTTCGCCAAGCGGGAGGCCGATGTCGGAGCAGAAGCCAGATGAGTGATCCCGCGGCCCTTTTGATCGATTTTGGCAGCACCTATACTAAGCTGCGCGCGGTCGACCTGGGCAATGGAATACTACTTGGGTCCGGCCAAGGACCATCAACCGTGACCATCGACATCACCGTCGGCATGCAAACGGCGCTCGATAATCTTGAGGAGCGGCTGGGTGCCCTCCCCGATTTCAAATACCGCCTGGCCTGTTCCAGCGCTGCTGGCGGTCTGAAGATGGTGACGGTCGGCCTCGTGAAAGAGCTAACCGCAGAAGCCGCGCGCCTCGCAGCGCTCGGTGCAGGCGCGCGGCTGGTGGATACGTTCGCCCACACACTCTCGAAACGCGATGTGGCCAATATCATAGCCCATGATCCGGACATACTCCTGCTCGCCGGGGGCACGGATGGAGGCAATTCGGAGGTCATTCTCCATAATACGGAAATGATGGCCGCCTCAGAACTTGCCTGCCCCATCATAGTGGCAGGCAACAAGTCGGCAGCCGATGAGGCTGAACAGTTCCTGAGGGAGGCCGGCAAGGACGTGCGCGTGAGCAACAATGTCATGCCGGCTCTTGGAACGCTGGATATCGAACCTGCGCGAGCCGCAATCCGCTCCGTATTCATTGAGCGCATCGTCCACGCCAAGGGCCTGGACCGGGCGAATGATTTTTTCGATCAACTGCTGATGCCTACCCCGGCGGCCGTGCTCGAAGCGGCCAGACTGCTGAGCGAGGGTGCGCCGGGGCGAGAAGGTCTCGGCCCCCTTTTGCTGGTCGATATCGGCGGCGCCACAACCGATGTGCATTCGCTGGCAGATGGCTTGCCTACCGAGGGTCGTATCCTGCAGCAGGGCCTGCCGGAGCCCTTCATGAAACGTACCGTCGAAGGGGATCTTGGAATGCGCCACAATGCAGGCGCTATAGTCGAGGCCGCTGGCCGGAAGGCAGTGGCCACACGTGCCGGAATATCAGTTGGTGAGATCGACGCGCTACTGGAGGGGATCGCCAGGGATGTGGAACACCTTCCAGGGGGGAAACAGGAACGTACCTTTGATGCCGCACTGGCACGCGCGGCGATCCAGATTGCCGTGAAGCGCCATGCGGGCACGGTTGAGATTGTGCATACGGTCAATGGCCCCGTGGCGGCGCAGAGGGGTAAGGATCTGAGCCAGGTTGCCACGGTGATCGGTACAGGTGGTGCGCTGGTTTATGGTGACAACCCGACATCGATCCTTTCAGGTTGCCTCTATAGCGAGGACGAGCCGGGCTCCCTGCGCCCACGCAACCCGGTGCAATTGCTGGACAAGAATTACGTCCTCTATGCTGTGGGGTTGTTGGCGGAGGCTGAGCCCGAGGCAGCGTTTGATTTTGCATTGGGATCACTGGAACCCGTCAACGACGGCCCGGGAAAAGAGGAAGAGAATGAGCTACGCGTCACCTCTGGATAGGAAACTGCGGCCCTTTTCTGCCCGGCAAATCTCCCAGGATCTGTTCGAGAAACTGCGCGAAGAGAATTTGGCGCGTTGGCCGACCGGTGCCGAGGTCGATCTGGAAGAGGCGGCGGACTACCACCGCTCGCTTCCCGATCACAAGCGTCTGCCATGGGTTCTGCGCCAGGCCGAAGCGGAGGGGCGCTGTCTCACCCAGCCACGCGGGGGCTTTGGCACGCTGGAGCTGCAGATTGAGTTGATGCAGGCGCTCGACAAGGAAGGGCTAGCCGATGTGGTGCCGACCACCACAGACAGCTACACCCGCAATGAGCGCTGGGAACAAGCGGCAATGGGGATCACCGAATCTGAAAAAGAAGGTCGCTCGATGTTGAACGGCTTCCCCATGGTGAATTACGGACCGAGACGCACTCGCCGACTGATTGAGGCCATCGACAAGCCGGGTATCGTGCTGTCAGGAACTTCCATGCCCCGTCTCACGGGTGAGGTCGGTTACGCTGCCGGGTTCACGGGTTATCTTGGCTCCGGACTGGCCTATGTTACATCCTACACCAAGGAAATGACCATCGAAGATGGCATTCGAAATTACCAGTATCTCGACCGCCTCGTAGCGCTCTATGACGAGAAAGGCGTCGAGCTGCATCGCCGCCAGCCGGGTTTCCTGACAGGCACCAATATCCCCCCGGCCATAGCAATCATCACCTGCGTGATAGACGCACTGCTGGCAGCCGCTCAAGGTGTCAAGAGTTATGGACTGGAGATGGGCCAAACTCTGCACCTGATCCAGGACGCTGCAGCGATCCGCGCCTGCAAGGATCTGGCACAGGAATATCTGAAACGGGCCGGATTTGATGACGTCTCAACACCCATAATCTCGCTGCACTGGATGGGGGCATGGCCGCAGGATGAAGCGCAATGTGCTGCCCTTGTCTCCTACGGGGGAACGCTTGCCGCAATTGGCGGTGCGGTGAGCGTGACCACCAAGAGCACACATGAAGCATTCGGTATTCCGACACCGCAGGCCAATGCAGAAAGCCTGCGCACAACGCGCATGGCAGTTTACCTGGCGAGACAGATCCGCATGGATGTACACCCCGAATTCCTTACCGAAGTTGATCTGATCAAGCGCGAAGTACGCCCGATACTCGACGCCACTCTGGAAATTGGCGAGGGAGACATTGCGGTGGGGACGGTGCGCGCGTGCGAAGCCGGAATCGTTGACATTCCCTGGTCACCCAACCGGCATGTGAAGAGCACGGTGATGCCGGCCCGCGATGCGGACGGCTATTTGCGCATCCTCGATCCGGGCGATATGCCCTTCGACAAAGACGTGCTGGAAATTCACGCTGAGCATTTACGTGCACGTGCTGAGCGCGATGGCGTTCCTTTTGGCCGCGAGCTTGCGGTCTCCAGCGTCTACGAGATTTCTGAACCGCTTTCCCGGCTGGTAGCCGGGCATTCAGCCGATGAAAAACAACCCGCCATCACCGCTTAGGCATCCCCAAAAAGCACGGTCGCAGATTCATCATCTTTGAAATTTTTACGGCTGAATCTGGCATGTAAGGTGACGAGCTGGACTAAAATCATTATAAGTCCTGGATGAAAATTTCACATGATTTTGCATGAGTACGCATCGATATTTGCGAAAATGCAGGGTGCCCGGAGCGTTTCATGGCTGATCTGGCCGGAGAATATCTCACCACGAAGGAAATAGCTGACCTGCTGCGCATCAAGGAGCGCAAGGTCTATGACCTGGCGGCGTCGGGCGAAATTCCGTGCAACCGTGCACTTGGAAAATTATTGTTCCAGCGCAGCGCAATCGATGTCTGGCTGGCGCGACATGGATCGGGCGATATCGGATTGCCCGCTCTGTTCCCTTCCGTTTTTCTCGGCAGCCATGACCCGCTGCTGGAATGGGCCTTACGAGATTCCGGATCCGGCATAGCAACCTTTTTCGATGGCAGTCTTGACGGATTGGAGCGTTTCGAAAGCGCCGAGGGCATCGCAACCGGTCTGCATCTTTATGATGGCGCGACCGGCGAATGGAATACGCCCGCCATTGAGGCGCGTTTCACCGGCAAGCCCGTCGTGCTGGTTGAATGGGCGACGCGTGAACGCGGACTCATCATTGCATCCGGAAACCCCAAAAAAATTGGCGCGTTTGCTGACTTGGAGGGTCTCAGCATCGCACCCCGGCAGGCCCAGGCCGGCAGCCAGGTGCTGCTCGATCATCTCCTGGCCAAGTCGGGACTGGACGAGACGTCGTTGAATCTCACTCACGCGGCCCGCACAGAAACAGATGCGGCACTTGCGGTTCTGGAAGGCCAGGCAGACGCAACATTCGGCTTGTCGTCGGTCGCCAAACAATACCGGCTCGATTTTGTACCCGTCAAGCATGAGCGCTTCGACCTACTCATCTGGCGCAGCGAATGGTTTGAAGAGTCGTTCCAGAAATTTATGACATTTTGCCGGTCCAGCGCTTTCTCAGAAAAAGCCAGCACCCTGGACGGCTATGACACGTCAAACCTGGGACGAGTTCACTTCAACGGTAAATAAGCCTTTAGCTCTGACCCTTCTTCGCGTTGGGGAAGAATAGTTGTTTACCGCCGAGCTTGTAATCACCAATTGTCTTCTGGCCTTCATCGCTCACCAGCCAGTCAATGAATTTCTGCCCCGTGGCCTGCTTCACCGCCGGGCATTTCTTCGGGTTCACGAGTATGACTCCATACTGGTTGAACAGGTTCTTGTCGCCCTGGACCTGTATCTTGTAATCGCCCTTGTTCTTGTAACTGATCCAGGTGGCGCGGTCGGTCATGACATAAGCACCCATGCCGACTCCGGCATTGAGAGTCGCGCCCATGCCTGAACCCGTTTCGCGGTACCATTTTCCGCTTGCGTTTTTCAGATCGACGCTCGCCGCCTTCCACAGACGCACTTCTTTTTTGTGGGTTCCGGAATTATCGCTGCGCGAAGCAAACAGGGCATTGGCCGCCGCAATCTTCTTCAATGCACCAGCTGCATTCTTCATGCCGCCAACCTTTGCCGGGTCCGCCGGCGGGCCAACGATGATGAAGTCGTTATACATGAGGTCGGAGCGCTTCACGCCGTAACCGACTTTCACGAATTTCTCTTCGGACGCCTTGGCGTGCACCAGCAGCACATCGCCGTCGCAATTTTGTGCGTTTTTGATGGCTTGCCCCGTGCCGACGGCAACCACGTTGACCTGGATACCGGTCTTCTTCTTGAAGACGGGAAGCAGGTGCTTGTAGAGCCCGGAATTTTGGGTTGAGGTTGTCGACTGAACGATGATCGAGTCCGCTGCAAGAGTTGGCGCGGAAAGGGTCATAACCGTAACAGCCACGGCAATGCCGGCCTTCAAAACTGATGTGCGATACATTTACACACTCTCCTAATTCTTGGGTATTTTGGGTGATTGATCACAGGACAATCCGGCCTGCGAGGTAATCCTGCGCTTGCGTTGAGGACGGAGAGTCGAAAAATCTTTTTGCGGGCGACTGTTCGAGTATATGGCCGTGATGCATGAAAATGACTTCATCACCCAGGCGCCGGGCCTGGCCAATATCATGGGTGATAAAGATGATCTTTGTGCCCCGGTCGCAGGCCAGAGAAACGATGTTTTCGATGGCCAATGTGGATGCGGGATCGAGACTTGCGGTCGGCTCGTCAAGGAACAGGATATCGGGCCTGGTTGCCAGCGCCCGCGCCATGGCGAGACGCTGACGCTCCCCACCCGACAACAACCGTGCTGGCTGGGATGCCTTATCGTCTAGCCCTGCCATATGAAGAATTTCTTCGACGGTTTGCAGCTTAGATCCATCATGGAGATTAAGGACAAATTCGATATTTGCTGCCACCGAGCGGCGCAGCAGGACCGGTGACTGGAACACCATTGCCTGGCGCTTGCGCGTGGCCTCATCAAGCGGCATGCCGCCCCAGCTAATCTCTCCAGAAGACGGTTCGATCATGCCATGAAGCAGGCGCACCAACAGCGTTTTCCCGGAGCCGTTCGGTCCCAAGATGATGGTCACCTGGCCGGCTACAAGAGTCAGGTCAATATTGCCAATCAGCTGTTTGTCGCCAGCTTTAAAGCAAAGCCCGCGCACCTCGCAGGGAAGAAGTGCTGAAGGCTCCTCCCTCGCCCCGGCGGCAAGTGCAGGGCGATCCAAAATCTGTGCCCTTTCAAGCATAGGAAAATCTCGTGGCTGTCATCCGCAAACCCATTACGGCGGCATTGACCAGAAGAGCAATGCTCAGCAGAACGATGCCCAGCGCCAGCGCCAGCGCCAGATCTCCCTTCGAGGTTTCCAACGCGATGGCCGTGGTCATGACCCGTGTGAGATGCTCGATATTGCCACCAACGATGATGACAGCGCCAACCTCGGCCACCGCCCTTCCGAACCCCGCCAGTGCAACCGTGAGTAACCCGTAGCGCGCATCCCATAACAGTGCGGCAATGGCGGAGCCCGGCGGCACGCAAAGCGAGCGGAATTGCTCGGCATATTCGTTGTGTAAATCCTCAATCACCTGTCGTGAGAGTGCTGCGATGATCGGCGTAATCAGGATCGACTGAGCAATGATCATGGCTGTTGGCGTATAAAGAAGTCCCATCCACCCCATCGGCCCGGCGCGAGAGAGCATCAGGTACACACACAGACCCACGACCACCGGGGGCAGTCCCATCAGCGCATTAAGCAGGATGATAGTGGCTCCACGCCCTCTAAACCGACTCATGCCGATGACAGCGCCAATTGGCAGTCCGATGAGCGTGGAAATGGCCATCGCCATCAGCGAGACCCTCAGGGATAACCCGATAATCTCCAGCAGATCATCATCGGCCGAGAGCATTAAATCGAATGCTAGGGTAAAAGCTTCTGCAAAATTTTGCATATTCCTGCAATAATTACGGAGTTATGATGTTTTCTGTTGTTATCTCCCTTTATAGAGAAGAATGGGCACAAATCCAGAATTTTTCGACAAATGTAGAATTGAATAAAGAAACAAAGCCAGTGGGCGGAGGACTCCTTGCGATCACTCGACGCCAATAAACAGTTACGACTCCTTTCCTGCCTGTTTTCCGTTTGCACCAGAGCGCTGCCCCTGCCCTTTGCCTTTGGACAACATCTCCAATCGCTTCAGCGCAGTATGTTCTCTCCAATAGGCGCAATCTGCATTTCGCAAGGTCGCTTCGATGAACTCGCCATGGACATCAACAGCCTTCTGAGCGGCCTCTGGATCATGATCAATAATCGCCTGCAATATGGCAGCGTGCTGGGTGACAATATCGTTGATCATTGATTTTTCGGGTTCGCCCGGTAGACGCTGGTAAAAAATAGGAACCATTTGCTCCAGAATACTCCTCATGGTGTGAAGCAAGACAATATTATGAGCTGCCGCCACCACCGCAATATGAAACTCAGTGTCGTACTGAACCACTTTATCGTTGTCACCCTGCTCTACGGCAATGCAAAGCGCTCTATGAATGCGGGTTAGAATCTCCTTGTCTGCATCAGTCGCTCGTTCCGCTGCATGTCTTGCAGCCATGAGATCAATCTCCTGACGGAACTCGATATAGTCAGCAATTGCCTGATCGTTTGAACGAAACAAATGGACCAATTCCTGAGCGAAGACCGAACCAATCACATCCCCGATAAAAGTCCCCCCTCCACGGCGAGTTATCAGCAATCCACGCTTCTCCAGATCCTTGATCGCGTCTCGTAAACTCGGCCGCGAAACATCAAGAATCTGTGCCAGCTCGCGTTCCGCCGGCAGCTGATCTCCAGGCCGCAACACGCCTTGAAGGATCAGGTCCTCAATCTGCTTGATGACCGCTTCAGCGAGTTTGGGGTTCTTGATTTTTTGAAAAATCATCGTGATACCTGATCCGGGATGAGCTCTGTCTTTACAGCTCATTCGGTTCTTTCTTAAAGCGAAATTCGACATTGGCAGCTTGCCACAGGTCAAAGGTTTGAAGCAATAATTGGAATAATTATCAAACCGGATTGAAGTTTGTGGTAAAAATTGTTATCCAATTTCAACTCAAGGCTAGAGTGACCGAGAGTTGATAAGGGAGGACACCAATGAAAACGGTATTGAAAGCGGCCACTGCGGCGGTCGCATTGACGGTTGGCGCGATGACCTCGCCGGCAACTGCCGCTGATAAGATTTTACTCAAAACACCCGTTGCATTCGGGACCCACTTGCCAGGCCTTGGCACGCCAATTACTCGCGTGGCCAAACAGCTGGACCGGGTCTCTGGCGGCAAAATCAAGATGAAGGTGTATGAGCCCAAGAAGCTGGTCGCACCATTTGAAATTCTTGATGCAGTCTCATCAGGCAAGATCAACTCCGGCTACGCGACGCCGGGCTATTGGCGCGGCAAGATTCCTGCAGCCGCATTGTTTTCAGCCGTACCGTTCGGCCCCGAGGCCGGCGAATACATGGCTTGGATTTATTACGGTAACGGCTTGAAACTCTATCAAGAGATGTATGACAAGGCCGGTTACAATGTTCATGTCATTCCCTGTGCGATCATCGCGCCTGAAACGTCGGGTTGGTACGCCAAGGAAATGACGGCAGCCGACTTTAAAGGCCTGCGCATTCGCTTTTTCGGTCTTGGGGGTCTCGTCGTGCAAAAGCTTGGTGCATCGGTGGCATTGCTTCCAGGCGGCGAGATTTTCGACAATCTTGAAAAGAAGGCGATCGATGCCACTGAATTCTCCATGCCGGCCATCGACAAGCTGCTCGGGTTCCACAAAATCCTGAAATACAACTATTTCCCGGGCTGGCATCAGCAGGCGACCATGTTCGAGTTGCTCATCAATTCCAAGACTTGGAAAGATATGTCGGATCAGCAGCAAGCGATGGTTGAAAATGTGTGCAAAGCCTCCATGGCTGACAGCTTGGCCGAGGGTGAAGCCGTACAACACGACGCCATGATCGAGAATGTTGAGAAGAACGGCGTCAAGATCATGAGATGGTCGCAGGCCGATCTGGATACGTTCAAGAAAGCCTGGGGCGAGGTTATTGTGGAGCAATCCAAAGATGCCACGTTCAAGAAAGTTTGGGACGATCTGAAGAAGTTCCGCGATGGCTATCAACTTTGGAAGTCAAACGCGTTCCTTCCCCGATAGGCTTCACACTGAATATGTGCAGTTTTTTTCGCAAAGCGGAAAAGCCGCGGCAATCGATCTGATAAAGGCCGGATTGCCGCGGCAGCTACCTGCCCTGACTGAGTTCCTTGGCAACCTAACCACGGCACGCCATGATGGGGCAGCGGGTTTCTCGCAAGAAAGCGAGCATTGGGAGGATGAGATGGGGGGAACGCCCGGCGAAGACCGGAGCGATGATCTTGTTCACAAGGTCGAAGAACTGATCGAACAACATTCGCTGACGCAATCTGAAACCAAGAACGTTATTGATCGTTTCATCCTCGGGGTCGGGTCAATCCTGAGCTGGGGTGCCGTTATCCTTATAGCGGTTATAATTCTGCAGGTTGTATTGCGCTATGGTTTCCGACACGGTCTCGTTGTTCTCGAAGAGTCGCAGTGGCATCTTTATTCCATCGGTGTGATGTTCGGTCTGTCATTCGCGCAAGTGAAGGACAGCCATATCCGAGTTGATATCGTGCATATGCGCTTGTCCGAGCGCACGCAGCGCATTTTTGAGATACTCGGTATCCTGTTTTTGCTTCTGCCATTCTGCTGGGTGGTTTTCTACAGCAGCATGGATTTCCTGGCCGATTCCTGGCGCGTCAATGAACGCTCTGATGCCCCCATAGGGCTCTGTTGCAGATGGGGGATCAAGGCGGTTATTCCGCTCTCCATCGCCATGCTGGCCCTCGCAGCCATTTCAAGGTTGGCACATGACTTCATGGCGCTATACCGAGGTGCCGAAAAGACGGGGACGAAGTAGAGATATGGAAATCAACGATTATCTCGTCATAGCGATGTTTTTGACTTTCATCGCCTTGCTGTTTACCGGCTTCCCCGTGGCCTGGGTTCTCGCGGGCGTCGGCGTCCTGTTCTGTGGAGTGGGCTATCTCTCTGACATCTATTTGGACACCATTACAGGTCTGGATTTCCTGACGCTGGGCCTTGTTGTAAACCGGCTATACAAGATCATGGACAACTGGATCCTGGTCGCTCTGCCCATGTTCATTTTCATGGGGCTGATGCTCGACCAGTCGGGAATTGCCGTGCGAATGATGCGCTCTATGCAATCCCTGTTCGGCGGCCTGCGCGGCGGCTTGGCAATCACCGTAACTTCTATCGGCATCATTCTTGCCGCTTCGACCGGCATTATCGGAGCATCAGTGGTCCTGCTTGGGCTTTTATCACTGAAACCTATGCTCGATCAGGGCTATTCCCGCCCGCTGGCTCTGGGCACCATTGCGGCATCCGGAACGCTTGGCATCCTTATTCCGCCATCAATCATGCTTGTGATCATGGCGGATCAGGTCGGAGTTTCCGTCGGCGATCTGTTTATGGGCGCTGTGTTCCCGGGCCTGATCCTGGGCGGTCTGTATATTGGCTATATTATCATTGTTGGATTGGTGCGGCCCGATGCAGCTCCAATTCCAAGAGACGCTGAACCTCTTTCCATCTCTGTCATCATCGAGGTTATCAAGGCGGTTATTCCACCCCTCATGCTGATTGCTGCCGTGCTCGGTTCCATTTTTGCAGGTGTCGCCACAGCCACCGAGGCGAGCGGCGTCGGCGCCCTGGGTGCAATATTGCTGGCCGTTTTTAATCGCCGCTTCTCTATACCAGTCCTCAGGGAAGTCTCCCTGTCCACGTTCAATACAACCGCATACATCTTTGCGATATTTATTGGCGCCACCTGCTTCTCTCTGGTGTTGCGCGAGCTTGGCGGTGACGATCTGATCGAGCGGACGCTCACGGCCATTCCCTTCGGCAGTTACGGGATCGTGTTTGCCATTCTCTTCATCGTCTTTCTGCTCGGGTTCATTCTGGACTGGATCGAAATCACGCTCATTGTGCTCCCCCTCATGGCACCAGTAATTTCCGGGCTTGATTTGGGGATCGAAGGCTTCAATGAAATTGATAACCCGGACCTAATCTGGTTTCTGATACTTGTGGCTGTCACCCTCCAAACTTCGTTCCTGACACCACCGGTGGGCTTCGCCCTGTTCTATCTGAAAGGCGTGTGTCCACCAGATATCCGCCTTGTGGAAATCTACAAAGGTGTTGTGCCTTTCATCATCCTGCAGCTGATAGGACTCGCTTTGGTCGTGACATATCCAACGCTGGCCACCTGGCTGCCAGCAGTTGCCTACAATTAGCAAGGCCGGACCAAGGGTAGTGCGCCTGTGAATGATCTCGGCATATATGACTACATCATCGTTGGCGCGGGCACGGCTGGATGCGTGCTGGCCAACCGGCTGAGCGAAGATCCGGGCGTGAAGGTTCTGCTGCTCGAAGCCGGCGGCAAAGACAATTACATCTGGATTCATATCCCCGTTGGTTACCTGTACTGCATTGGAAATCCACGTACGGACTGGGGATTTTCAACCGAACCTGACCCCGGCCTGAATGGACGTTCACTGGGATATCCGCGCGGCAAGGTGCTGGGCGGTTGTTCCTCCATCAACGGCATGATCTACATGCGCGGCCAGGCACGGGACTATGACGGCTGGCGCCAGCTCGGCAACACCGGGTGGGGCTGGGATGACGTACTGCCGTACTTCATACGCTCCGAAGACCAAGCCGCCCTTGAACCTGACGAGATGCATGGTTCGGGCGGCGAATGGCGGGTCGAGAAACAACGCCTGTCCTGGGAGATACTTGATGCCTTCCGCGATGCTGCTGCACAAGCTGGTATTCCGAAAATTGACGACTTCAATCTCGGCGATAATGAAGGCTCAAGCTATTTTCATGTCAACCAGCGCCGTGGTGTGCGCTGGAATACGACCAAGGGGTTTCTGAAGCCCGCTATGGAGCGGGCAAACCTGAATGTGGTGACCCATGCACAGGTCGAGAAACTTCAACTGGACGGGAAACGGGTGACCGGCGTCGATCTCCTGGTGAAAGGAAAGCCAGCCCGCGCGACAGCCAATGGAGAAGTCATCCTTTCCGCAGGCGCAATCGGCTCACCGCACATATTGCAACTTTCGGGAATCGGGCCGGGCAAGGTGTTGAAGGAATTTAATATCCCTGTCTCGCATGAACTCGAAGGCGTCGGTGAAAACTTGCAGGACCATTTGCAAATCCGTTGCGCCTACAAGGTCAAGGGTGTAAAGACGCTGAATGAAAGTTCGGCCAGCCTGTGGGGTAAGATGAAAATAGCGCTTGAATATGCCCTGAACCAGTCAGGCCCCATGTCGATGGCTCCATCACAACTCGGCATGTTTGCCAAGACCGATCCCGCATTTGGCACCCCGAACATCGAGTATCACGTCCAGCCTCTGACGCTTGAGAAATTCGGGCAACCACTGGATACCTTCCCGGCCTTTACCGCCAGCGTGGCCAATATCCGCCCCGAGAGCCGCGGTAGCGTACATCTCAAGAGCCCGGACCCGGCAACGCCACCAGCGATCCGTCCGAATTACCTTTCCACGCCGGGCGACCGGAAAGTAGCAGCTGACGGGATCAAGCTGACCCGGAGGATCGTTGCTCAACAGGCGCTGCAAGCATATGAACCCGAGGAATTCAAGCCGGGAAACACTTACCAGTCTGACGAGGAATTGGCGAAAGCCGCGGGCGACATCTCGACCACGATCTTTCACCCCGTGGGTACCGCCAAAATGGGGTCAGACGCCATGGCCGTAGTTGATAAACGGCTCCGGGTCCATGGACTTGAAGGTTTGCGTGTTGTCGATGCCTCGATAATGCCCGACATCACCTCCGGCAACACCAACTCTCCCGTTATCATGATCGCGGAAAAAGCAAGTGACATGATATGCGAGGATAGAAAATCCCGCTAACACCTGAAAACTGAATTCGTGGCTTAATTGCTAGGCAAATTCTGGTTCAAATGCCTGGATGAGTGTGTCGGCAATGATGGATGCATCTTCAGTTGCCAGACCGGAATAAATCGGGAGTGTTATTACCCGACTGGCAAACTCCTCGGTCATAGGAAGTCCCGCGTCAATCAGCTGTCCTGCTTCAACGCCTTTGTCCAAAAAAGCGGTGAAAGAATGAATCGGCGGGTAATGCAAGCTCGTCTGTATCCGCTCATCGCGCAGTACCGTGCGGATATCATCGCGTTTCGACGCCGGTGTCAGGATCGCGGCAATATGCGCGGCGCCAAATTCGGCACGGTCACCGAAGACATATGTCAGATCTGGCAGGTTCGCTTCTTCAATCGCGCGCGAATAGGTTTTCGCAACGGCGCGACGTGCTGAATTCGCCTGCTCGAGCTTTTCGAGCTGAACCAAACCGATTGCCGAACGTAAATCGTCAATACGGTAGTTCAGACCGTGCACCATCACATCATAGCTGTTGGCATGACCACGGTGGCGGTCCCATGATAGGCTCGTCATGCCGTGAGAACGCAGCAGACGCAGCTTGGTTGCGAGCCCTTCATCATCGCTGAGGATCATGCCCCCCTCACCGGTCGTCATATTCTTATTGGCGAAAAACGAAAATGTACCGAGCACTCCAAACGTCCCGAGTGCGCGGTGGCCAAGCTCGGGCACGCGCTGCGCCGGACCGTGGCAGGCATCCTCGATCAGCAGCAGTTTTTTGGCCTTGCACAGCGCCATCAATTCGGACATGCGCGCTGGATAACCGCCATAATGCATCACAATGACCGCCTTGGTGCGAGGTGTAATGCGCCGCGCGATATCTTCAGGATCAATCGTTGGTTCTTCAGGCGATATGATGTCTGCGAAAACGGGAGTTGCACCGACTGCAATCGTCATATTGGCAGATGCTGCAAAGGTCATTGACGGCTGGATTACCTCGTCTCCCGGTCCTATTCCAAGCGCGAGCAGTGACAGATGGAGCGCGGCTGTCCCGTTGGCGACGGCAATGGCATGAGCTGAACCGTGCTTGGCTGCGAAGGCCTCTTCGAAGGCTTGGGTTCTCGGACCCATGGACAGCCAACCACTCTCCACCACCTCTTTTGCTACAAGCGCCTCTTCTGAGCCCAACGTAGGTTCAGCCAGCGCATAGCGCCACTTTGAAGCGTTCATATTACGCGCTCCCCGATGCCAAAAATTTCCGGTTCACGCTCAAAAATATCCTGCGCCTGCGCATAATCTTCCGGGCGCCCGATATCGAGCCAGTAGGCGTCATTTTTATAGATATTTACGTGTTCGCCACGCCCGATCATCTCCTGCACGAGTGTGGGGAAATCCAGATATTTGTCTTTTTCAATGAATTTTAGCACCTTGGAATTGTAGACATAGACGCCCATGCTCACTTTGTAATTTTGAACAGGCTTTTCGATATATCCGGTCAGACGGCCGGTCGCGTCCGCCTCAAGCACGCCAAGATCGATACGCAGTTCCTTGTTATGTGCCGCAATTGTGAGGAGCGCACCGGAGGCCTGGTGCGACTGCACCAATGCCGCATAGTCGAGGTTGGTCAAAACATCACCATTCATCACCAAGAAGGTGCCATCCAGACCAGGCACGCGTGCGAGTGATCCGGCGGTACCTGAAGGGGCCTCCTCGTCAACAGTAGAGATATCAAGGATGATATCGCTCCATGATGTGGTGCCTAAATATGCCTGTATCAGCTCTGACATATGCCCCAGCGAAAGCGTTACATTCTTAAATCCGTGGTTCGCAAGTTGGCGCAACACCACTTCAAGGATCGGCTTATCGCCTATCGGAACCAGTGGCTTGGGCAGACACGCCGTGAAGGGGCGCAATCTCGTCCCCTTGCCGCCGGCAAGGATCACGACCGGAATGTCCCGCATTGCACAGGGACGAATAGTTTCTTTGTTGGCCTTGCTTGAAGGGCCGGAAGTGTTGACTGTTTTCCCGGCGGCTCTTTCTTTTAGTTTTACGCTCACGACACAACCTCGAGAACGGGAGTTTGAGTGGAGTCGGTTTTTGCAAACCCCGGCAGAGCATAATTGCCGTAAAAATTGATACGCGCTTCGACTTCATCAAGCAGTCCGACTCGCTGTGCCCAAACAATTTCATCAATGCCATCGGCGATTGAGTAAGCAGGAACGAAATGCAAAATACGGCGAACTTTTTCGATGTCGACCCTGTAATTGCGTGGATCGCTTGAATTGGCCTTGTAGCTGACTTGCGCTTCAGGAATTCGCGACAGGATGAGGTCGACGATACTTTGCTTGGTGTGATTGTTCTCGTCACCACCCGCGTTGAACACCTCGAACGATACCAATTCCACCGGAAAATCGAGGACACGCCCGATTAACCTGGTGAAATCGCGGACATGGCAATAAGGCCGCCAGGTATGCGCGTCATAAACGACAAGCTCGTTCCCGGTTGCCACCTCCCGGGTGAATTCGTTTACCGTGAGATCGAAACGCATCCGCGGCGCCAACCCGAAAGCCGTAGCGAAACGCAGTATGGTCGGATGAAAATCCGTGTTTCCCTTGAGCGAGAGAAGATACTGTTCAGCCTGAACCTTTGATTTTGCATATAGCGAGAGCGGCGAAAGTTCAAAATTCTCGTCTGCCAGTACATTGTCCTCGATCAGACCATAGTTTGAGCATGTCGAGACGAATATGACCTTGTTCAGCCCACGCCCATTGAGGTTATCGATACAGGCCTTGAGGGCAAGGTCGTTAATTGCATGGGCTTCATCGGGAAACTTCTTGGTAATTGGATCCCCGACCAGACCGGCCAGAATGACTACGTCGGTAATGCCATCAAGAGCGTCTTCAAGATCCGCCTTGTTCCCCATATCTCCACGAATGAAGGAGTAATTCTGGTCCATCAGAAAACCTGAAATTGCAGCGCCATGATCATAGGCGAGCAGATCAAGCACCCTCACCTGCATGCCTCTTTCAAGAAGACCTGAACTCAAGGCACCGCCAATATATCCAGCACCACCGATAATAAGCACATGGCGTAAATCTGAATTGTCGAAAAGTTTGGATACCCGAGCAGCTTCATCTGCAATCGTGTTGCGGACCGCAACTGGCAGGTCGTCATTGTCATGTTTCAGTATCAGGTCTTTGCTGTTCATTGCACCGTCCATTCAGTCCGTCATACGTGGCCATGAAACCTTTCAAAACATGCAAATAAGCACTCCCCCGATTAAGCACTTCCCCAATCGCCATTACGTGTATTTTTTCATTTATAACGGTCGGTTGCATCAATATTGCGCGAGAATGGTTAGCGCGAATAACGAGCCCATCGCCGAGCGAAAACAAATGGTGTTTGGAGTCCAAAAAAAGCTTTTTGATGCAGGTCAGAAAAACGTCGGGGGAGCTGGATCAATAAACCTTTTCAGTCAATCTGGCGTTGCGTGAGGTTTGACTGCCAGCGCAACCTATGGATTCTTCTGCAATATGCTCTGCAAGGCGTAAGGCGAGTGCCGCAATGGTCAGGGTCGGGTTGGCAAAGCCGCAAGTCGGGAAAACGGATGATCCCAGAACGTACAATCCACGCGTGCCCCAAACCTGCAAATTGGGGTCGACGACTCCGCTTGAAGGTGTGCTCGACATACGCGCAGTGCCTATATGGTGGCCGCCCTGGGCATGGCAAAGTTCCAGAACCTGCTCTTGTTCCTTCTCGGAAACTGTGACCTTTCCCAATCCACCCGCATCAGCTTCGCGCGCCACGAGTTTGTAAATCTTGAGAAGCTGCGCCGGAAATTCATCTGGCACGCCCCAGGTCACGGACAAACGGTTCATGCCGTTCGGATCGGATTCCCGGCTCAGCATTACTCTAGAATTCGCGTTCGCCATTTCTTCAACCGTGAACTCGAGTGGATACGTCCCGCTCGCGCTTGGTAAAAAGAGCGAGGGCAATTGACGGCGTGGAAGCAACCGTTTCCTTGCCCAGAAACTTGCAAACTTGAAGAGTTCAGGCGCGCCAAATGCGAGATTTCGCGCATGGGCTGCAAGTGGCCATTTTGTTGTTGTCTCTCCCGGCGGCATGGAAGCGAGCCGGCGCGCATATTCAGATATCAGGAACCGCTTGGCGAAAAAAGCCGCAGACAGGATCGGACTTCTATGGGCCGGATCGTGGATCGCAGGAATGGTAGGACGCAAAACAAAATTGGGTAGCCCGTTGTCTGAGCGTGTCTTTTCATCGAGCAGGATAAGCCGCCTGCACCATACCCCGTCATATGACTTTTCATAATCAATCTTCAGCCTAGAAGGGGGCGCTGCAAACGAGATTTGCCCGAGATCACCCACAATATGGGTCATATAGTTGCGGCCAACCTGATCAGAGCCGTTCCCCAACCCGTTTTTCCGCACCCTTGCCGAGCACAACAGAAGCCGCGGCGTCTCCAGGCCGCCAGCTGCGATGACAGTTTTCCGGGCCCTGACAGTGAGAGACTTGCCGCTCGCGCACAACGACAGGCCTTCAGCAATATTGCCTGACGCATCCGTCAATATTTCAGTGCATGTTGCGTGTACCAGTATCCTGATATTCGGTGCCGCCTCCAACTCCTTGCGATACCGCTTTCCAAGGTCTGTCGGCAGGCTGAAGCGTTCCAGTTCGTCCAGAACAAGGCCCGTTTTATGTTTCACCGGAGCCAGATCGAATGCTTCGCCCGGAAACGCTTCCCGGGCAGTGTATTCGCTGCGGCCTGCTTCCAATATTTTCAGTGCGCGAGGATAGAAACGGGCAACCTCATCGTAAGGCACTGGCCACCCTGCCCGGCCAAGACTCCGCTGTGCCAGAAAATCACTTTGCTCCATCTGAATGCAGCGGCCACCCCATATGGAGGTCGTCCCGCCCAGCATCCGTCTCCTGTAGAGATCAAGTGGCGGGTGATGCGGATGGTTCACATCATCGCCAGAAAAATATTTGGACTGATCTTTGAAATCGTAGTGCTCGCCACCCCCCTCAATCAGAAGGATGTCCGCCTTCACTTGGCGACGCGCTAGCTCCAGTGCAAGCGTAATACCTGCGGCCCCGGATCCGACAACGGCGATGTCGGTTTGCAGGATCGCATCTGAATCGAGGCTGCGGGCATCAACAATCATCTGATCGCGTCGATTGCCGCCTGCAGATGCTTGCATGAACTCAGGCCTATGATGGCCGTTGTTACATTTTTTATTGCAAGAGCATTTGGCAAGGCCTCCGCGATATCGGGCGTCCCTATGGATGGCCTGGTGCCGTGAGGCTTCAATATCTCCCGCACATGCAGGGCGATATTGTGTTTTGCAATCGTGCTTGCTTCCGGCCCATGCGACAACTCACGCGCCGTTCCCATATCTACCTGGAGGATCTCTAGTCCATCCACTTTGAGGGCGCTGCGTGCCTCAGCAATCGTATCTACAGATGCACCGAAATGTCTGATTTTACCGGATATTTTGAAACTTCTAAGGCGCTCCGCTACAGCCTCATCCTCAAGTACAGATATGGGCGGACTGTGTAACAACAAACCATCGATGACCTCGACACCCAGTCTTTGAAGAGAACCTTCTAGGTCGAGTGACAGTTGATCGGGTGAAAAATCCTGCGAGATTACCGTGTCCCGGGTCTGGGCGAGCTTCTTGTCGAACTGGCCTGAATATTTTGCAGCGATGCGAAGCAATGGCTTTAGCCCGGTGACCAGCCTGCTACTGCCGCCGAATCTGAACCCGATCTTGGTGACGATGAATGCATCATCCAGCCTGCCTTTTATGGCATGCCCGACAATTCGTTCAGAATCTCCCTGCCCGTAAATATTGGCCGTATCGATGACATTGACGCCATGATCGAGAGCCATTGAAAGCATGTTCCTGATTTCAGAAACCGGCGTGAAATTTCGAATGGAGCCCGCACGAGCACAGCCCACACCCAGAGGTGACATCAGGCCCTCACCGGGCTTCCATTTCTGGAGCGCTGCACTGTTGAACGCAGCCGAGGTGTCTGCCAATTTTGAAGTAAGCACCTCATCGTCGACAAATGATGATTTCTGAGTATTTTCAGTCATATCGAGCATCGTGGTATAAAATCACCCTCGTGCTTTCCAGGCCAGATCAACCTGCCCCTAGGCTTAACAGTCCCAGCCCGCAGACCCGCAAAAAGTTAGCCATCCAACGCATGCCGCGCGACTGGGCTGAACTCCCGCCTCAACCGACCATTGGGTGCAAGTATTTCAAAATTAACGCGGAGGATGACACCCCAGAGGAAATAGTAAGTGATCGCGTTATATGGTTTTTCGAATGCGTCCTCGCCGATAGACAAAATCCACAGCAGAACAAAAAAGACACCCATGATGAGCAGGTTATTTTTCCACAGCAGAGCGCCACTTCTCGCACACCACCGGTAGCATCGAAGCCAGATGGCGAGAAACGCACATTGGAGCCAGACAAAGAAGAACAAGCCCACCAGTCCCTGCCGCGCGGCAATCGAAACCAGCGAGTTGTGCGGCTCTCGAACGCGCACATCGCCCGTGAAGTAGAAATCTGTCAGCGGAATTCCATACCCTAATCCGAACAGAAGGGATTGCAGGCTTTCATTCATTTGCTGCCAGAGTTTCAGCCACCAGCCAAGCCGTTGGTTCACGCCTTGCGCGGCGTCATGGACTTTTCCTTCTCCCCCGGCACCCCAGATCGCGCTGATATGCTGAAAGAGGAAATCCAGGGAGAATTTTTCTCCCAAACGTCCGGTAATCTCTATACCGGTTGAGAGCACCAGCAGAAGCGCCACGAAGCCAAACATCATTCCAATGGAAATCTGCAAGGCAATTCGCGGTCTTATAGCTGTCATGACAAGGAGCAGCGCCGCGATCTGCAGGTAGGTCGTGCGCATTTGGAACACGACAATGCTGTAGATGATCATACCACCTGCCAGAAGCAGCGCTGGAATTCCGAAATATGACGCACGGTCGATCAGCCATCGCGCAGCTGCGGTCAGGGGCACCAGGCCAGCGGAGATATAGTTAAAAAATATCGGTGCCGAATATCCACCCGGCGCACTCAGCTTTGGAGAAAGCTGCTCCAAAACCTCCCGGAAGGGAAACAGCAGCGCATAGAGGGCCCCAATGTTCAAAACAGTGCGCAGCCATTTGGAAAAACGCTCAAAAAATCCCGGTGCAGCCGCCACGGTGAACCCAATCCACAGGAAAGTCGATTCGATGACATGGGAGGCATCGCGCACGGCCCAGAACCCGTGCTTGGGCAGCGCGATGAGGATTTGAAACACAGCAAGCGCCCACCATGCAAACAAGGGAAACAGCGGCGCCACCACTCCAAAACTGGGAGCCCGCCTCACTTCGAAGGCCAGCGTTGCGGCAAAGATGAGTACCAGCATCTCGCCTATCGGCAAACCGGACGTCCCGATTGGCGGGACCCGCACCAGCATGGCGCCGTGATTTAGGATCAGGTAACTGGCGATCACCAGCAGAAGGAATTCGTATCGTAATTTGATGAGGTTCATTGCCGGGCCATCCTCATGTTCTGGCCACGCCACTGCCACCGCGCATATCACCCGGCACCCGGATTTTACCGGACTTGGGACCCTTTCGGGTTGTCACGGATGGGGCTTTTTCCTTGGTACTCTGTCTATGCAAACGACACTGAACATCTGCGTAAAAACCGGCGACGACATCTGACCAGAGATAGTCCCGGGCGCGTTTTAAGGCTCCTTCGGAGAGCCGGCGACGGAGCGCCGCAGAAGCAGCCAGTTCTTCAATTGCTGAAGCGAGCCTCTCTGCACAAATTTCGTTGGTCGGCTCATCTACTCTGATCACGCGACCACAATTTTCATTCACAAGTTCAGCTGGTCCCCCGAGATCCAGGCACAGGACCGGCAATCCGCGCGCCAGGGATTCCAGAACGACGTTCCCGCTGGAATCGCGCAGACTTGGAAACAGCAGGGCATCGTGATTCTGGTAATTTTGATCCAAGTCGGACTTTGTGACCCATCCGGACCATTGAACCGCATCTTCAATTCCGTAGCGTTCCGCCAGCTTACGCCAGCTCGCTTCATCCGGGCCCCCCGGTCCCACCAGCGTTACGCGCGCATTCACACCACGGGAGCGCGCGACGGCCAGGGCTTTCAGACCAATCCGCATGCCCTTGAGGTCAAGGAACCGGCCAGCATACATCAGGCGCAGCACACCATCTTTCCGCTCCCTGTCGGGAACCACCGGCAGGACAGTATGGGTTCCAATCTCCATGCGCACAGCTGTCTTGTCATGGAAACGCCGCGGAAGAACCCGTCTTGAAGCATCCGTCTTGACGTAAATCACACTGGCATTTGAGCAAGCGTGAAGGGTGATCGGATCAAACCGCAAGCACCAGGTGTGTATGTCACGCACCAGCTCGCGTATCCAGCTCAACCTGCCGAACCTGCGACGCAATGAAATCGGAATCCGGTCACCACCGCCAAGAGGGCCAAGCACAAGCGGCGTCCCGGTCAACCCGAGCAAGGTCGGATGGCGGATACCACCATAGGTAATGTGGTGGATAACCTCGAACTCACCCTCGCTGTAAGTTTTCCTTACATGATTGTAGGCGCTGAACTGCCACAAGAGATGCGTCAGATGATCCGACAGGCCTCTCAAGCCAATTTTCAGTGTTGCCGCCCTGAACCTGGCCAGCCAGTTCGGCATCAGGAAGTCGAAGCTGAGACTTGGCGGAACATCTCCCGTGGAAAGTGCCTTTTCAATCTCTGCCTGGTCACAAATCTGGGTGAGCAGGGTCACGTCATGGCCCTGGTCGGCTGCACCCACGGCCCAGTTCCAGCCCACGCCTTCTTCCGAACCACGTACGGGGCTGCATGCGAATGCACTCATCAGGATTTTCATTGGTGTGTCCTCTTACATTCTCGCGACACGCCGTGCACTGAACCCGAAGGACAGGCACAGGAGCATGACGCACTCAAAGATGGCGAGGGAGATGAAAGCACCAGCCATACCAAATGCCGTTACAAGCGGCAGGGCCAATAGAGTGATGATTGCCGCACCCGATACGGAGGCGAAAAACTCAAACACCGTTCTCTCCATGGCGCGCAGAACCATGGCGAATGAGTTTCTCACCAGATACAGAACCATCACCGCGGCATAGGCGGCCACATATTGTCCGTAGTTTGAAAACTCTGCCCCGTAAACAAGGGTCAACAGTTTCCCGCCAACAAGGGCGATGGCAGCCAGGACCAGAGCAATAACAGCACTGTATCTGAGAATAAACACATCAATGAAATCAACAAGACCGGCAAAACCCTTGCCGGCGAAGGCTGCCCCGGCGCGCATTGGAACAATGTTTTCAAATGCCTGGATCAAAACATTGACCATGCGAACCAATTGCTGGGCCGCTCGCAGGGCACCTAAATCACTTAACCCCAGAACCGCAGCAACTGCGGTGTGAACGAAATTCTCCCTGCACCAGGTTGCCACGGCCGAGGGGATAAGCCAGCGGGCAAACTTCCAGTGTCTCAAACCTGTATTTTGCATGTTGCTCATCTCAAAACGGAATGGCCCGAACACAGGAATGGCTACAAGCAGCGCCAATAGCGAAGATGTCGAAATGACGTATAGGGCTGTCGCGACTGAGGCGAACTCACGGAAAAAGATGAACATGACCGCCAGGGAAACGGCCTGCGCGCCATAGCGAGTCAGGTCCACGAGAAAAGCCACACTCGGTCTGTCAAAGGTGAAAAAGAAGCGGCGCACAAAGTCCGCATATTGTCCCGTCAGCACCAGCAGGGAGATCGGGATTGCCAGTTGGCCAAGCTGCCACTCTGGCCTGATCATTTCGGCAGCGGATACCCCTGCATACACAAAAACCACGGCCAGTAGACTCAGGACGACCTGATGCAGAATCACGGAACCTGTATACGCAGAAATTTCTTTGCGTGGTTGCTTGCGGGCAATCGTCATCATTGGCTGGATCACAAGTGCGAGCTGGAAGTTCTGCGCGAAGAAGACACCAAGCCATGCAAGTGCAAAGCGGCCAAACTCCTCTATCCCGAGAAAACGGGCAACCAGTATGGTGGTTAGAAAACTGACGCCGCTGACGATCACCTGATCAGCAACTGCCCAATTGATGTAGGACGCCCTTCCCGCCTGGCATTTCAACCGGGAGAGTAGATCGAGTGCCAAACGATGGTTCAGAGTTAAGGCCATCCGTTTTATTTACATCCTGACCCGTTACGGTAAGAAGAGTCCCGAATCCTTATCCCTGCGGATAAGCTCATTGCTGCCCGGTCTCGGCCTAGCCGGAGCGATGAGCCAAGCCTGAAACGACATGGGCCGCAGTCGGGGAGAGCCCGGGAGCAAAAACCCTGCGATCTGGCATCTGTTCACTATCCGCAAAATTCAGGACTATACCGGCCATACGCGCGTGACAGCTTTTCAGCATCTCAAGCGCCCGGGTTGCGCTCTCATGCTGTGTCTTGTTGCTCGCGACCACGAAGATCACCTGATCCGCAGCATCCGCTAAATCCCAGCTGTCTGGGTTTGTTAGAACCGAAGCCGTATCCACGATGACGAGTTCATATTCTTCACGTGCGGAGCGCAGCATTTCGTTGAATTCATGCGAGTCCACAAACCCGTTTCCACCGGCCTGGCCAACAAAAACGGGCAGGATATGCAGCCCCGTGGAACGGTCCTCAAAGAGTAAAGGGTTTGAACCAATTGGCTCTTGGCGGTCCCGGGCGATGCAATTCCACGACTCTTGCCGGAAAATGCGTTCAAGCGAGGGAGATCCGAAATTGCCGTCAATCAGGAGAACCCTTGATCCATTGAGTGCCGCCATTTGCGCCAGGCTGACAGCAATCATCGTCTTGCCCTCACCCTCACCCGTTGATGTGACTGCGATCATTCCGGTGGGTAATGCGGCACCGCCCGCGGGTCCAACTGCTCGCAAGAGGCGTTTGACTGAATTTGCCAGCGGTGTGCCGTTTTCACGGGATATGAAACTTTCAGTCGGCAGCCCGTGGCCAGCATCCCCATTGATCCGTGTTGGGAGTGATGCGAGCAGCGGCAATCCCAATATGCCGGAAATCTGGTCCTGTGGCCTGAATGTTGAATTGAGCGCTTCCTGAACCAGAGACATGCCAATGCCCAGCACAAGCGAGGCCATGGCAGCAAGCACGAGCACCTTCATTTTTCCCGGGAAGCTGGGCTTGATCGGCACCTGTGCGCTCTTGATCAGGCGGAAATTGGCGAAACTACCGGTCGATTGCTCAATCGTCTCATTCGATCGGTTGAGGAACGATTCATAGATTTCCCGGTCCGAGGCAGCGGTTCTCTCCAGCTCGCGAAGCTTCACGATAGCCGCACCGGAATCCTGCATGCCCTTGATTGTCTTGTCAAAACTCTGACGAATAAATTGCTCGCGCTCTCTGGCAGATTGAAACATTACCTCGAGATCGTCGAGAACGCGTTTGCCCTCATTCTCAATCTGTTTGCGGACACTGACGATTTCCGCCCTGACCTCGCGCAGCGTGGGATGGCTAGGCAATAACGTACTGCTTAGTGAAGCCTCCCGCTGCGATGCGGCAGCCAGACGATCCCGCAGCTTGGTTAGCACTTCCGATTTGTTGCTGTTGGCGAGTTGCTGGTAATCCCTCGACTTGAGCATCCGACGGACCTGCTCTATGCGCGCACGAGCCTCTTCCGTCTTCGTACCCGCAAGCACCATTTGTTCGTTCAAACGATCGATTTGCTGCTCGCGAAGCTTTTCCCCACTCAGGTAGCTCAAATTGTTGTCGGCCTTGTATTTCTCGACCTGCGCCTGCGACGCACGCCACTTTTCACGGAGGATGACTTTCCTGTCCTGCAACCATTTTGCGGCAAGTGGCGTCGATGCCACACGGTCCACAAGCTGCTGTTCGAGGAAAATGTTGGTGACCGAATTCGCTATCCGTGCCGACTTGTCCGGATCACTTGAGGTGTAGGATATCGTGATTAGATTGGTGCGTTCGGGGTGATCAATCTCCAGCAACTTCTTGAAGCGCTCGATGACCTGGAGCTCATGGGTATCTGGCGACCCCTCACCGGAACGGACAAACGAAAGCAGGCCGTCAATCAAACTTCTCAAGGTCGACTTGTTCAACTCGGGATCGTGAAGAAGATTTTCGGTTGATATGGCCTTCGACAGGACTGCCGGTGATTTTATCGAGGCAATCTCGCCCGTAATCAGGCGGTCGAAAAGCTGCGGACCCAGCTGGCTCTTTTCCTTGCTGATCTCGAATTGGCCCGGATTGAATATCAAGGTCGCATCGGCGGTATATTTCGGAGTGACCAGCAGCAGAAACAGCACACCAGCCAATAAGCCAAGCGTGAATGTCCCGGCAATGAAACGCAACTTACGGCGCAAAATCGCCAACACGTCTCTCAGGTCCAGTGTTTCTTCCATGCCGCCCATCACATCTGATTTAAAGATCAACCCCTCACTCGACGACATGCATCGGATCACGTCGATTTTCCCGGGGCTAACGAAGCATCCGAACGGCCCTTGCCGCAGACGCCCATCTATTCGTACAGATCAACCCTATGAAATGATTCACCGCCCTTCAAACACACTCCCTAATTGAGGTTAATGGCGCTATATCAATAATTTGAGAAGAATTCATCACTCATTGGCAGATGCTGATTTTCAGGCAAAATTGGACGCAGTCTGTGGTTGCCGGCCCGGATCCTTGAATGAAGTCAGCCGGGAAAATTGGGCAAACAGCATGGCCAGAAAAGCGGGATTCAAAAGGACATAGCGACGCCAAAGCCGGGCAGGTTCCTGGACCAGGCGATAAACCCATTCCAGTCCGTATTTTTGCAAAATGACTGGTGCCTCACTCAGCAACCCGGCATGGAAATCGAATGCAGCCCCCACGGCCAGAGCCGGTATTGAGAGCAATTCCGCATATTCATAAACCCAGACCTCTTGGCGTGGACATCCGAGCCCAACCAGAACTATGCGGGCACCAGAGCGTCGTATGTCCCTGGCGATAGATTTCTTTTCGGCATCTGTGCTGCGGCGGAACAATGATGGCCGGTAGCCGGCAATAATCAGTTCAGGATATTTTTTCTTCAGGTTCTTCCGGAACTTTTCCAAAACAACGTGCCGGCTACCATAAAGATAAACGGGAAGGCCTGCGCGCGCAGCTTCTTCGCAAACTTTCAACGTCAGCGCAGGGCCGCGAACCCGGTCGGTCAGACCCGTTCCATGCAGCAGGTTGAGCGCCCATCTCACGGGCTGCCCATCTGTGGTTACCATGTCAAATGAGTTCAGCCGCCAGCGATGCTCCGGATCAAGAACGCCGGTCATGACCCCATGCACTGCCAGCGCGCTCACCTTCAGGGGCTTGCGCGACCGGCCCGCTTTGAGAATTGCAGCGACGGCACCCTCGTAATCGATCACGCTGATATTAATGCCGAGAACGTTTTTCTTGCCATCGTTTCTCATGGCTCAACCAGCCTCGCGCCAGCGATCCCGGTTGGTTATCAATATCTCCTCCAGGATGGATTCCACGTTATAGTCCAGCTTCCAGTCGGGGTAATGCTGCTCGAACCGACTGGTATCGGAAATCCACCAGATATGGTCGCCCATGCGGTTAGCATCTTCGTAAGTCCGGTTGAGATTTTGGCCCGTCAGAGTCTCGCAGATATCAATAGCCTCCAGCATCGAGCAGTTGCTGTGACGGCCGCCACCAATATTGTAGACCTCGCCGCAGCGCGGGTTCTGGAAGAAATGCCAGAAGGCGTTGACGAGATCATGGCTGTGGATATTGTCGCGCACCTGCTTCCCGCCATATCCAAAAACGGTATAGGGCATGCCGGTCGCGGTGCATTTCATGAGGTAAGCGAGAAATCCGTGCAGGACTGTTCCTGAGTGGGATGGTCCGGTGAGGCATCCTCCACGGAAACAAGCCGTCTTCATTCCGAAATAGCGGCCATACTCCTGAACCATCATATCGGCTGAAACTTTAGACGCTCCGAACAGGGAGTGCATGGACTGGTCAATCGACATGGTCTCGTCGATGCCTCGAGCATGAAACGGATGGCCTTCATCTAGTTCCCAGCGCGTTTCCAGTTCAACCAGTGGCAGGGAATTCGGCCTGTCGCCATAGACCTTGTTGGTCGAGGTGAAGATGAATGGCGCGTCGGGGCAGTGCTTCCGGCACAGCTCCAGAAGAACAAGTGTCCCGGTCGCATTGATGGAAAAATCTGCAAACGGATCGCGTGCTGCCCAGTCATGGGAGGGCTGCGCTGCTGTGTGTATGATCAGGCAGACGTTCTTGCCCAATTCCTTGAACAATGAAGCCATGGACTGTTCGTCACGGATGTCCGCAGCAACGTGACGATAAGACTCCAGGTCATTTTCCAGTTGTACCCGGTTCCACTCTGTCGACGCTTCCTTACCAAACAGAGTCTGGCGCATATTGTTGTCGATGCCGACAACCTGGAAGCCTTGGGCGGCAAAAAAACGCGTGGCCTCTGAACCAATAAGTCCGGCTGACCCGGTGATGAGAACTGTCTTGCTCATGTACGACCCCTAAAGTCACTTTCTCAATGCAAGTTGGTAGCGATACCCGCCACCGGCAATTCCGCCTTAGGCGTCTTCACTGACACGGCGCGAGGCGGCTGGGTGCCTGTCGCGGGTCGAAGCGCCATGCTCGATGTACCACTTGAAGTAGGCCACAGTTTCCTTCAGGCCATCCTCAAGCGGAATGTTTGGCTGCCACTTGAGTGTCTTCTTGGCCCTGGTGATATCAGGACATCTCTGGAGCGGATCATCTTCGGGCAATTCCTCGTAAATGATCTTTGATTTGGAACCGGTCAGGCGAATGATTGTTTCGGCAAGTTCCAGGATGGTTTTTTCATCCGGATTACCCAGATTGATCGGCCCGGTGACCTTGTCGGGTGACTTCATCATACGGATGAACCCATCAATAAGATCGCTCACATAGCAAAACGAGCGTGTCTGCTGTCCCTCTCCATAGACCGTGATCGGATCGCCACGCAGAGCTTGCATGATGAAATTTGATACGACGCGCCCGTCATTTGGGTGCATGCGTGGGCCATATGTATTGAAAATCCGCGCGACCTTGATCCGCAGCTTGTGCTGGCGGTGATAATCGAAGAACAGCGTCTCCGCGCATCTCTTGCCCTCGTCGTAGCAGGCTCTTGGACCGACAGCATTCACATTGCCCCAATATTCCTCCACCTGGGGGTGTGAGGCAGGATCGCCGTAAATCTCGCTGGTTGATGCCTGCATGATTTTCGCGTCCAGACGCTTCGCCAAGCCAAGCATGTTGATGGCGCCATGAACGGACGTCTTGGTCGTTTGTACCGGATCATGCTGGTAGTGCACCGGTGATGCAGGACAGGCTAGGTTGTAAATCTCGTCGGCCTCGATATAGAGCGGGAAAGTGATGTCATGCCGCATCAACTCAAACAACGGATCGTCCAACAGGTGGCCGATCGACGTGCGGCGTCCCGTATAAAAATTGTCGATGCACAACACATCATTGCCTTCCCTCACGAGCCGTTCGCAAAGATGCGACCCGAGAAAGCCGGCGCCGCCAGTCACGAGGACACGCGGAATATCATATTTGTAATTCTTAGCCATATAGCTGGACCCACTATTAGAAAGCAGGCGAGAACCCGCTTTGCCTCTTATTGGCCGCCAGCATAGGTCAGATAATGTTGTGGGATACTCGTTATAATTCATAGTGTTAACTGGTATAAAATTAACACTAACTGGCAAGCATGCGCCCCAGATGCGGTTTACCTTAACAGCCCGGATATTAAGGTGAATGAACGGTGAATATTGAGAACGAAGGCCAAGCCATGAATATGACGGCAACGATAAGAGAAAGTCTGCGAGTCTTTCCGGCCCGCGGAGATCAGGGTTTGCCGCAACATGTCGGAAACGACACAAATAATTCAGAAAAAACTGGGGCTGCATGGCCGCCGCACACTTGTGCTGGGTGAAAGCTTTGCTCCGGTTGCAGCCGCCTTTGATGCACTGCTGATCGTCGGATTATCCGTCGCGGTGGGAATTCTCTATCACCTGGTTGTTTATGACGACCCGGGTCTGCTTCTGAATTACCTGCGTGCTGGATTGCTGGCAGCTATTTTTTACGTCACACCGCGCAGCTTTAAAAAGCAGTATGACCTAGCCGAAATGTTTGCCGATCCGCATGCCGTGCGGCAAATTTTTTACGTCTGGAACTTCGCCATCTTTTGTGTGCTGGTGATCGGCTTCGTCGCCAAATTGACCGATGCCTATTCACGCGGTGCACTTATCCTGTTCTATTTTTCTGGTCTGCTAGGATTATCCCTGCTGCGAGCCGTGACTATGGCATCAGTCCGACGCGGCTTTCACAATGGTTGGCTGGCCTCGAAAAGCCTGCTGCTGCTGGGAACCGAAGGGCGAATCCGTAGCTTCCGCGAACAAATCTCGCCAACTGATTACGGTTTGCAGATTGTTGGTATCGAGCTCATCCCCGAAATCGAGAAGGGTGAGAGCAAGTCTCATTTTGCTTCCCGATTTAATGCCATGCTCAATCACACGGTTGATCAGGCCAGAAAACTGCGTATCGACAATATTGTACTGCTTTTGCCATGGTCCGATTCCGGGACCATAAAGGCTTGCCGCGAAGCGTTTCTGAAAGTGCCCGCAGCAACAATTCTCGGCCCTGAACAAATATTAGGACGCGCTCTGGAAGCTGGCATTTGCCGTATAGGACCGGCCACGGGTCTCAACCTGGTCCGCGCTCCGCTCAACATAGTCGAGACATTTACGAAGCGCTGTATGGATTTGTTCCTGGCAACCATTGCTCTGATCCTGCTTGTGCCCCTGCTGCTCATCTTTGCCGTCCTGGTGAAGCTAAATGGGAATGGACCTGTGTTCTTTCTCCAATACCGTCATGGCTTCAACCAGGAACCTTTTCGCATTCTCAAATTCCGCACTATGACGGTCACAGAAGAGGGTGAGGACTTTACCCAGGTTACGGAAAATGACCCACGCGTTACACGACTTGGGCGGTTCATGCGGCGCTGGAATATCGATGAGCTTCCGCAAATCATAAATGTCATCAGGGGTGAAATGTCTCTTGTCGGACCCCGCCCCCATGCACTCATTCATAATCATGAATTCCAGGACCGGATTGCACTCTATGCCCGTCGACACAATGTAAAACCGGGCATTACAGGCTGGGCACAGGTCAATGGATTCCGTGGCCAGACGGATACCGATGAGAAGATGCGTGGCCGCGTTGAGCATGATTTATATTATATCGACAACTGGTCCATCTGGTTTGACATCCAGATCATCCTGATGACGCTGTTTTCTCGGCGCGCGTTCCAGAACGCCTGCTAGTCACGTTTTTATGCGTCACTACGCCCGATGAACTCCAGCCAAGCTGCATGCTAACCATTCCTTGACGCGAATCATGTTCGCTTGACCGCTTCATGATAATGATGATGAAGTATCAGATGTCATATCCTCATTCTTGCCGACATGTAGCGGCTGATGGATATGAATGCGTAGTGAGTAATGAGGGTTAAGTATGGCGTCCCTCTCAAAACCACTCGACACTATCAGGCCACATTATGATGTGGTGGTGATCGGGTCAGGTTATGGCGGCGGTGTTGCCGCTGCCCGGCTTGCGGGTTATGGGCGCCGGGTATGTATTCTCGAACGCGGCAAGGAATTCCATACAGGTCGCTTCCCCGATAAATTTCAAACCATCCGACGCGAGGTGCAGATCTCCGGCACCTCGAAAAAATTCGGACCACGTGACGGCTTATTTGATTTCCGCGTGGGAGACGATCTTGACGTTTTTGTCGGTTGTGGGCTTGGTGGAGGATCGCTCATTAATGCGGGTGTTGCACTGCGACCAGACGCGCGTGTGTTCGAGGACCCATGCTGGCCCGAAGAAATCTCCAGCGACGGGCTGCTGGAACAAGGCTTCGAGCGGGCCAAGCGGATGTTGCGCCCGGAAACCAATCCGCAAGCCCGGCAATTGACCAAGTACAAAGCCATGGAGCAAGCAAGCAAACCGCTTAAAACCCCTCCCCGCCCGGCCGAAGTGACGGTCAATTTCCACGACACCATCAATTCCGCAGATGTGCCTCAGCCTGCCTGCACCCAGTGTGGTGACTGCCTCACGGGTTGCAATGTCGGTGCCAAAACCTCTATTGCGCTAACCTATCTGCCCCTTGCCCGGCAGCATGGCGCCGAGATTTTTACAGGCGCCTGTGTCAGTCACGTGGAGCGCGATGATGGTGGCTGGCGCATCTGGTATTCACCCACCGACACAAAATCCGACGATGGTGATGGCCCCCTCACCATCACAGCGGCCACGGTAATTCTCGCGGCGGGCACGTTGGGTTCTACAGAAATCCTCCTGAGATCCCGTGAAAACGGGCTCGCCCTTTCAGATCAGCTTGGCGCGGGGTTTTCTGCCAATGGCGACATTATCGCTTTTGGCTATGGAGCAGATATCCGCGTCAACGCCATTGGTGTCGGCGAACCGCCCAAGGCGGAAACCGACATGGTCGGCAATTGTGTATCAGGCCAAACCCGGCTGAATGAGGACGGCCCGCTTGAAAAGGGTATGTACCTGCAGGAAGGCGTCATTCCGTCAGGCCTGTCTCCCTTGCTGCCGATCGCCTTCATCCCCAAAGGTGCGGTCCTCGGTGCGGCGCAAAGCCTTATCAAGGGGGTTTACGAGGGTCCTTTCTCACGACTCCATAGCTTCTTCGCCGTTGGTCACGATTCAGCAGCAGGTCGGATTGTACTCGAGAAGGACCGCCTGTCGGTAACATGGCCCAATGTGAATGAGCAGCCGGTCTATCAACGTGTCGATACGCTTATTCGCCAGGCGACGGATGCAACCGGCGCGACATATGTGAAGAACCCGCTTGCCGCTCCCATGATGCGCGAAAAGCCCCTTACTGCACATCCGCTCGGCGGATGCGGCATGGGTGCGGATGGTAAAAAGGGCGTGGTCAATCACAAGTGCCAAGTGTTTGCGGGTGGCGACAAAACTAGCCCGGATAGCATTCATCCAGGGCTTTATGTCTGCGATGGCTCGATTATGCCCCGTTCAATCGGCGTCAATCCACTATTGTTGATTACAGCGCTCGCAGAACGGGCCATGACACTCCTGGCGCAAGACAATGACTGGCATACGAAGAAACCAGTCCGGCGCGCCGCTCCAGTACCTGCCGAGTAATTATTTACAATTCCATTTGAGTTGGTACCCGCGACTTAATTTCCGGCACGACTGAGATACTCCCCCACAATCAGCAGCAATCCCAGAATAGAGAATGCTGCTCCCATTAGGGCAAACCGCGCAACCAGCTCTGAATAGGCGATGCGCGCCAGCTTTGGACTTTGAAGAACATCCTTCAGCCAGAATAGCGCCAGGATCACGGCCAGAACGCCAACTCCTGCTAAAAAGAGATAATACATGAGACATGCCTGATCCACGATGCCGACACATGGCGCAATACCATAAGAGATACCGCCAATTTCACCATTCCGGCTGCATATTTTTAAGGCATTTGGAAGGGGGGAGGAAATGCATTCAAAAAAGGGGCCGAACCTCGTTTCCGAAGTCCGGCCCTAAAACGCACAAGCAAAGGGAGGAAGCGTGCGCGATAAACTTGATAACTTGAGCTATGATTCCCGGTTTTAGACTGTCGGGTATTCAGGTTGGTGAAACGTCCCTAGGCTGCGTGACCGACAGCACCACTGACCGGGCCTGCATGATCGTGAGCCTTACCCGATTTGTCAGTCTTGCTTGCAGTGCTTTTAAACCAGGCTGCAATAGCCAGTCCGAGCTCCACCAAGGGAGCAAAGGAGTAACGGGGATAGGTCGTCTCGAATGTCTTTACCTTGTTCATTGTCCGTGTCCTCCTGTGAATCTCGTGGTATACAATGTGCCATATATATAGCACCATTTCTGCAACGCACAAGAGTCTGAACACAAATATTGGCTAAAATCTGCCATTTTATGTGCATGGCAGCTATGCATTTTGTGCAGAGCACAATAACCGTAAAGAGAGATTCAGGGGTTTTTTGACTGTTTTCAGGTCTGATTGACGCCATTCAGCACGCCAGACAAAACCCGTACGCATAATCAAAGCGCAGCCGCTCACATACCGCCAACGTGCCTGTTCGGTGAGAAAACGCTATTCCGCTGCTTCATGCACCTGTTCAGCCGGTTCGACCTTGGCCGCGCAGAACTTGAACTCAGGAATTTTGCCAAAGGGGTCAAGTTGTGGGTTGGTGAGCAGGTTGGCAGCAGCTTCTGCAAAACAGAATGGAATAAACACCATGCCTTCAGGTACATCCCGGTCCTGGCGCACCTTGAGTGTGATCTCGCCGCGCCGTGTCGTCACAGTCACGAATGACCCGGGTTTTACCCCCAGCCGCTTGATATCTTGCCTGTTCAGACCCGCAACGGCTTCAGGCTCAAGCGCATCGAGATTGCTGGCCCGGCGCGTCATGGCGCCAGTGTGCCAATGCTCCAGCAAACGGCCCGTGGTCAGCACCATCGGGTAAGCATCATCAGGCAACTCGTCCGGGGGAACGATATCGGCCGGTACGATTTTCGCACGACCGGAGTCGGTCGGAAATCCAGAGGCGAAAATTATCTCATTACCCGGCTGGTCCAGGGCATCACACGGATAGGTCACCGCGTCCTCGCGCTCCAGCCGCTCCCAGGTAATGTTGTCCAGCGATGGCATCATTTGCCCCATCTCCGCAAACACATCGCGCGGGTGTTCATAGTTCCAGTCCAGACCGATACGCTGGGCGATCTCCTGGACCAGCTCCCAGTCCTGGCGCGCTTCTCCCGGGGGGTCGATCACAGGCCGACACATCTGAACCTGGCGGTTGGTATTACTGAAGGTGCCCCACTTCTCGGCATGGGCCGAGGCTGGCAATACGACATCTGCATGCCAGGCGGTTTCGGTGAGGAAAATGTCCTGCACGACAAGATGCTTGAGCTTGGCAAGCGCCGCACGCGCATGGGTCTGATCCGGGTCGGACATGGCCGGATTTTCGCCGAGAATATACATCGACTTTATTTCGTCATTGAGAATCGAATTGATGATTTCGACAACGGTCAGTCCGCTCTTGGGATCAAGTTTTTTGCCCCAGAACTCCTCGTACTTTTTACGGGTGCTCTCATCCTCAACCGACTGATAATCCGGGTACACGAGGGGTATGAGCCCGGCATCAGATGCCCCCTGCACGTTATTCTGCCCCCGCAAGGGATGCAGACCGGTGCCCGGACGCCCCACCTGCCCCGTTACAAGGGCAAGCGAGATGAGACATCGCGAGTTGTCAGTGCCGTGAATGTGTTGTGAAATACCCATGCCCCAGAAAATGATGGAGCGATTGGACGTCGCGTAGACGCGCGCTACTTCTCGGATGGTCTCGGCTGGAATGCCGCAAATGGCTTCCATCTTTTCCGGTGGGAATTTCTTGATGTTTTCTTGAAGCGCCTCGAAACCTTCCGTGTTCGCCTGCACATACTGAACATCGTAAAGCTCTTCCTCGATGATTGTATGCAGCATGGCGTTCAGCAGCGAAACATCAGCACCCGGCTTGAATTGAAGAACACGTGTCGCATGACGCCCTAGGCCCATCTTCTGGCCACGCGGGTCTATGACAATCAACTCCTTGCCTGCCTTGGCGGCATTCTTGAGGTAGGTCGCAGCCACGGGATGGTTTTCAGCCGGCCGCGCACCTATGACGATGATGCAGTCGGAATCCTCCGCCGCTGTGAAGGGGGCGGTCACCGCACCCGAATTCACCCCTTCCATGAGTGCCGCCACGGAGGACGCGTGGCACAGCCGCGTGCAGTGATCCACATTGTTGGTCTCAAACCCTTGCCGGATCAGCTTCTGAAACAGATAGGCTTCTTCATTGGAGCATTTGGCTGAACCGAAACCTGCAATGGATTTGGGGCCATTGGCATCAAAAATACTCTTCATGCCACCCGCAGCCTTGTCCAGTGCCTCTTCCCATGTCGCCTCGCGGAAAACGCTCATCACGTCTTCATCGCGCAAGTTCATGTTGGAGTCTTTCGGTACGCCATCGCGGCGGATAAGCGGTTTTGTCAACCGGTCTTCATGATTGATGTAATCAAAACCGAAGCGGCCCTTGACGCACAACCGGTTTTCATTGGCTGGGCCGTCGCGGCCATCGATATAGAGAATCTTGTCGTCCTTGACATGGACGCTCGTCTGGCAGCCAACCCCGCAATAGGGGCAAAGCGTATCAACGGTTCGGTCTTCAAACTCGGTTCGCCTGCCCGCATCATTCAGCAGGTTTGCTTCCATCAAAGCACCCGTGGGGCAGGCCTGTACGCATTCACCACACGCTACGCAGGTGGAGGATCCCATGCCGTCATCGAAATCGAATACAACCTTGGAACCATGTCCGCGATAGGCCATGCCAATGACGTCGTTGACCTGAACTTCACGGCAGGCGCGCACGCATAAATTACAGTTGATACAGGCATCGAGATTAACGGCGATGGCGGTATGGGTAGAATCGGCTTTGTGGCGTTCAGCCCGGGGGAAACGGCTGACCGGCTCAACCCCCATGTCATCAACCCAGTTCCAGAAGCGCGAATTTGGGTCGTGGGAGCTTTCACGCTCCGGCTGGTCCGAGATCAGAAGTTCGAACACCATTTCGCGTGATTTTTTGGCGCGCTCGCTGGAGGTGATGACTTTCATGCCTTCAGAAGGCGTGCGGATGCAGGAGGCAGCGAGAACCCGTTCTCCTTCGATCTCGACCATGCAGGCGCGGCAATTGCCGTCCGGACGGTATCCAGGTGCATCAAGATGGCAGAGATGCGGTATGCGCGTACCTTCGCGCTTGGCCACCTGCCAGATGGTCTCGCCCCCTTCTGCCTCAACCTGTTTGCCGTCGATTTCGAACTTGATCGGCTCGCTCATTTCAAATCCTCCGGGAAGAATTTTATCACGCTTCGCAGTGGAT
Organism: Hyphomicrobiales bacterium; assembly: GCA_021775525.1. Classification (GTDB taxonomy): domain Bacteria; phylum Pseudomonadota; class Alphaproteobacteria; order Rhizobiales; family Methyloligellaceae; genus UBA2767. The sequence continues at coordinate 4,986 of JAJFHQ010000029.1, read as the reverse complement.
TGGGCGCTGCCTGCCCCAGCCCGCAAATCGAAGCGTCCCCCATTACAATCGCCAGGTCTTCAAGGGTTTCCGGGTTCCACTCCCCGGACCCCATCAGCTTGACTGCTTTTTCTGTGCCGTTACGGCAGGGTGTACACTGACCGCAACTCTCATCTTCAAAAAACTTCATCAGATTCAACGCCACGTCCTTCATGTCATCCTGGTCAGAAAGGATGACGACAGCGTGCGACCCTACGAAACAGCCATGCTCTTCCAGCTTGCCAAATTCGAGCGGGATATCGGCCATGGATTCCGGCAGGATGCCGCCCGAGGCTCCACCCGGCAAATAGCCTTTGAATATGTGTCCGTCTAGCATCCCGCCGCAATGCTCTTCCACCAGTTCACGCGCCGTAGTGCCAGCGGCGACGAGCTTCACGCCAGGTTCCCTGACCCGGCCCGAAACCGAATAGCTACGCAGACCTTGCGCGCCGTTTTTCCCTTGGGAAGCAAACCATTCCGCACCGTTCTTAAGGATGTCCGGCACCCAGTAGAGCGTCTCGACATTGTTCACCAGCGTGGGGCGGTCGAAGATACCAACCTGCGCCACGTAAGGCGGCCGGTGGCGCGGCAAGCCGCGCTTTCCTTCAATGGATTCGATCATCGCGGACTCTTCACCGCAAATGTACGCGCCCGCACCCCGGCGCAGGTATATCCTGGTGTGGTCGGCAAAACCGGCCTTCTCGACCTCAGCGATCTCTTTCAGCAGAATTTCGCGTGCCGCCGGGTATTCATCTCGCAGATATATGTAAACCGCTTCCGCTTCGACAGCCCATGCGCCGATCAGCATGCCCTCAAGGAAGGCATGAGGATTGGTTTCAAGGTAATAGCGGTCCTTGAAAGTACCCGGCTCGCCTTCATCAGCATTGACGGCCATCAGGCGTGGTTTCGCTTCGGCGCGCACAAAGCCCCATTTGCGGCCCGTCGGGAAACCCGCACCGCCCAGGCCCCGCAATCCGGAATCGGAGAGATGCTCAACCACTTTCTCAACTTCCCTCTCGCCGGAAAGACATTGTTTTAAAATGCTATAGCCGCCTTCTTTCTCATAATCATTGAAGTTCTTGAAGGCTGGAATTTCGGGGTGCAAATGCCCCTCCTCAACGGCCTTAAAGACACCGGAAGCATCAATATGATCCAGATGCTTGTGCCCGGCTTCACAGACGGGAGCAGTGTCGCACCGGCCCATGCAGGGCGCGCGGAGAATGCGCACACCCGATGGTGCATTCTTCTCCAGTTCAGCAATCACCTGCTCGGCCCCTGCCATCATGCAGCTTAGCGACTCGCAGACGCGCACGGTAACTGGAGCCGGACGCTCCTCACCATCGCGTACAATGTCGAAATGGGCATAGAAGGATGCCACTTCATAGACTTCGGCCATGGGGATTTTCAGCTCTTCGCCAAGCGCCTGCATATGACCAGAGGGCAAGCACCCTTCCGAATCCTGGATGAGATGCAGATATTCAATCAGCATATCGCGATGGCGCGGGCGATCCCCCAACAGCTTTGTGACCGCTTCTGATTCTTCGCGTGCGAGCAGGCGCCCCTTGGGAAAGACAGGGGCTTTTCGCCGGCCCGAACCGGGATGGATGCGGCGGTTTCCGCCACCGTTCGACATCTCATTCATGAGTCTTGATTATTCCAATGATTGCCGCATTGCCCCAGCCACATCTTGAGGATTGGGAGCAATAAGGACGCCAGCGGCGCGCAGCGTTTTAATTTTATGGTTTGCATCGGCACGGCCGAACAAGGTGAGTGTTCCGGCATGGCCCATGCGCCGTTCCGGCGGCGCGTGCCGCCCGGCAACAAGAGCCACCACGGGTTTGGAAGCTTTTATAGAGTTCAGATAATCGGCCGCCATTTCTTCTTCTGCGCCGCCGATCTCCCCTATCAGGACAACACCAGCTGTCTCGGAGTCATCCATGAACAATTTAAGGCATTCGACAAACCCGATACCGTGAACGGGATCCCCGCCTATGCCAACGGTTGTCGATTGTCCCAGCCCAGCAGCACTGGTCTGCGCTACGATTTCACTCGTCAGCGTCGCGGACCTGGAAACAATGCCGATGGTACCAGGGCGCTCATGCACAGTCGACATAACGCCGAGCTTGCAGGCTTGGGGCGTTAAAACACCCTGTGAGTTTGGACCGACCAGCTGAGTTCGTGAACCTTCAAGCGCATCCTTCACCCGGACCATGTCCAGTACGGGTACGCGTTCCGTCACGCAAACTACGACTGGCACTTCTGCCTCGATCGCCTCGATCATTGCATCAGCAGCACTGGGTGGCGGCACGAAGATGATCGATGCATCGGCACCCGTCCCGGCAACTACATCCGACACGCTGTCAAATATTGGTGCATCCAGATGTCTGGATCCACCCTTGCCCGGCCGCACGCCTCCCACGACATTGGTGCCGTAGGCCATGGCCCGCTCAATATGGTAGGAGGCCGTTCGCCCGGTCATGCCCTGGCAAATGACCTTGGTATCCTTGTTTACGAGGATCGCCATTATGCCACCTCCGAGCGCACCAGGGCGATCACGCGCTCAATGGCATCCCCTATGTCCTGCGCCTCGATATATGAAATCCCGTAATTGCCAAGCAGCGTACGCCCATAATCGGCGTTGTTGCCGGCAAACCTCAGAACAATAGGCACCTCGCAACCACACCGCTTGATGGAAATGCCGATACCCTCGGCAATCGTGTCGCAACGCTGCATGCCACCGCCATGCACATTCACAAGAACGGCTTTTACATTCGGATTGGAAAGCAACAGGTCAAAGCCAGCAGAGATATCGAGGCTGGAAGCTGTGGTGCGGATGTCCATGAAGTTAGCCGGGACACCGCCTGCATCCGTCAGCATGTCATTGGTCACGAGTGCCAGACCCGCACCATTCACGACAACACCGATATTGCCATCCATACGGATGTAATTGATCTCGTTCGCCTGAGCCTGCATTTCCACAGGGTCCAGTTCGTCCTTGTCCTGAAAGTCCCTCACATTCTGGTGCCGGAACATGGCATTGTCATCCACCACCATCTTGACATCCAGAGCCATCAATTCTTGCCTGGTCGTCACAACCAGAGGATTTATTTCAATGAGGCTGGCGTCTTGTTCGACAAAAGCCTTTGTCAGACCCTGGAACAGTGAGGCCGCTTTCTTTGCCAGAGCGCCAGTCAGGTTGAGTTTTTTGGCAAAGCTCTCGAACGCGCCTTTGGCCGCGCTTCCGTCCGGTTTGACCATCAGGGTCTTAATGATGGACGGCTTGGCCGCAGCCCGTTCCTCGATATCCTCGCCGCCGGTTTCCGCACCGATAAGCGAAACTTTGCTGGTCTCCCGGTCAACAAGTACCGCGACGTAAACATCGCGTTGCGATTCTATGGCCTCTTCCACATAGACCGCACGCACAGAACGTCCTTCAGGCCCCGTTTGTTCCGTCACCAGGGTCTGGCCAAGCAGATCATTTGCCGCTTTTTCCACTGCAGCCACTGAATCAACGATCTTGATTCCTCCGGCCCGACCCCGTCCACCTGCATGAACCTGCGCCTTCACTGCATAACGCTTGCCTGGAAGCTTGCGGGCCACACCTTGTGCAGATGAGGCCGTTTCTGCGACCTCACCCACAGGCACGGAAACCCCGTATCCGGCAAGAATTTGTTTCGCCTGATACTCATGGAGATTCATGAGTGCCTGCTCCCCTGTACGAGTTATTTTTGCGCGACCCGTGAACAGTTGATCACATTTGCCGCGTATACCGCCACTTTCCGTACGAACAAATGAACTAAAAAAAGCTTCTCGAGCCTCATGGTATGCCAGATACCATATACCAGAGCCGCGCATCTGTCGAGCGACCTGTCCAGGTCAGGATGCACCTTTGAGCATAACCAATTGCATAAGACAGATTAAGCCAACGATGGGGACAGAGGAACCTGATTGCAATTCCAAAATCCTTGGTATACATTCGACCAGATACCATGCTGGTCCGTTAACGAGGCCTCAAGCCCGTTGCTCCTCGTAGTATTTGGGCCTAACAATGAAAAAATACGATAAACTCGTATTTTTGGGCACGAATTGTGCCCACACCAAGGGAGGAAGAATATGATCCAAACAAAACATCAGATCTTTGGCCTGGGACTAGCCCTGGGACTGGGTGTCTCTGCTATTGGTCTTCCGCAAGCTGCGCAAGCTATGGGCTGGGAACCTAAAAAGCCGGTCGAGTTTGTGGTAATGGCTGGTAAAGGCGGCGGGGCTGATAAGGCCGTCCGTTTTATGCAGAACATTATTACAAAAAACAAAATGGGTCCGACGATTTCGCCGGTTAACAAGCCTGGCGGTTCGGGCGCGGAAGCTCTTGTCTACATGAAAGGCAAGAAGGGTGACGATCACACCATCATGTTCACCCTGAACAGCTTCTACACCACCCCCCTGCGCCAGCCTGCTCTTGGCGTGAACATCGAAACATTTACGCCGATCGCACGCATGGCCGAAGACACATTCTGCCTGTGGGTGAATTCAGACCGTAAAGACATCAAGAATGTTGATGACTTCGTGAAAGCAGCCAAGGCAAAAGGCAATGGCTGGATCATGGCCGGTACCGGCAAGGCGTCTGAAGACAATCTTCTGACGGACTTCCTGAACTCAAGCTATGGCCTGAAAATGAAGTATGTGCCGTACAAGGGCGGAGGCAAGGTTGCCAAGGAACTGGCTGGCAACAACGCCGATTCCACGGTCAACAATCCCTCAGAGCAGCTCGGCTTCTTCGAAGCTGGTAAAACCAAGCCTTTGGCCTGCTTTACGCCTGAGCGCATTGGACTGTTCAAAGATGCTCCGACCTTCAAAGAGCTCGGCAAGGACTTTGTCTACTTCATGCAGCGCACCGTCGTCGGCGCGCCCGGCATGAGCAAGGACGCCACGGCCTATTACCAGGGTCTGTTCAAGAAGGTCTTCGATTCC
>JAJFHQ010000028.1 GCA_021775525.1 Hyphomicrobiales bacterium | reverse complement strand
ACGGACCGCCATCAGAGAGGCCGCCCACCTCATCAAGAATTTCAAGGCATCTATCAGAAAGCGGAACCCGGTGCTCTACACCCCCCTTCATGCGCGATGCAGGAACTACCCACACCCCCTGCCCCACATCTATTTCTTCACTCCGGGCGGCCAGGACTTCACTGGTCCGGCTCGCTGTGAGGATCAGAAATTCAAATGCCAGCTTCGTTACCTGTGATGCGCCAGTCTCACGCATGTTGGTAATGAATAGCGGGGTGTGGGAATAAGGAAGTGCACGGTGGTGCTTTACATGAGTTGTCTGGTTCGGAAGGCCCTTGGCGATACCCTCGCATGGATTACTTTCTTGTCGGTGCCCAGCAGCCTTCGCCCAGTCCATCACAGCCGAGATGCGTTGTCGGACGCGCCTAGCCGTCTCGGGTTTGGTCAGCCATATAGGAGAAAGAACGTTGAGAATGTCTGGTGCCTGGATTTCACTGACGCGCATATCGCCAATGGTGGGGAATGCATAAGTCTCAAGTGTATTTATCCATTGAGCCTTGTGCTTTTGATTCTTCCACCCTGCCGCACGGCCCTTAAAGACCTTATGGGCAGCATCCCTAAATGTAAGAACGATCTTTTTGTTGCGAGCCTCTCGGCTCACAGCAATGGGGTCATCCCCATCTTTCGCGACCTTGCGCAGTTTTTGAGCTTCCGTGCGGGCATCAGCTAACGTGGTTGTTGGATAGCCACCCAGGCCGATTTCACGCCGCTTGCCAAGAGCCGTGACACGTAGACACCAGCGGCGGCTTTTGCTGTTCGAATCGACGATGAGATATAGCCCAGCGCCATCTGCGTGATAGCCAGGCTTCGCTGCCCTGACCCTTTTGTCATTCAGACGATTATAGGGATGAGAGGCCTTTGGTTTCATGCCGCCGCCAGTCGATATGATTTACCCACCATTTCACCCACCATAATATCTCGGATGGGGTTGGACAGTAATAGACGCGGCTAGGCTGTGAACAGCTGATTATTCCAGGAATTACTGGGATAAATTGGATTTGGTTGGATGGGGGTAAACAGGATTATGGCGGAGAGGAAGGGATTCGAACCCTCGATACGGTCACCCGCATACTCCCTTAGCAGGGGAGCGCCTTCAGCCACTCGGCCACCTCTCCACTTGCGTGTATGCCCGGTTTGACAGGCCGGTTCAAGTGCGGTGGTGGGATGGCGAAGAAATGATGTCTGGTGCTCTTCAAACTCCTCCAACAATTGACACTGGTTTGCCATTCACCCCCGTTAGAAGCGATACTCGTGCTAACTTTTATTCAGATTGGCACCATCAAGGTATGTTTTACTCACCTGATCGCACAACAAGAGAAAGATCATGCGGACTCTGATTTATCTGATGGCCATCCTGCTTCTCGGAGCAATGGTTGCAGAGGCTGTACAGGCAGAGAGCCAACAATATTGCGTTGCCTGTAAGGATCCCGACAAGACCTATATTTGCCAAGTGGATACACCACATGCCAACCCGAGCGACAAGGGAATGCAACTATACTGCATTATCCAGACATCCAAGGACGGCGGTCATCAATCCTGTGAGGTCCGGGCCGACAACCCCGAAGGCTGTGCTGGCACCCTAAAATCATACAGTTTCCAGGCGCCGACCCTTCCCCCTGAGTTGAGATCGACGGTAAACCGGCTGCGCAATAAAAATGAGAAAAAACAGGAAGAACAGACTCTACCGCCACAGAAGGGAGGTGAGCCTGAAACTCTTATCGATCTGACAGGAAGGGCCGTCAGGGCTTCACGCAAAGGTTTGTCAAACACCGGCGAGGCAGTGAGCGGCGCAACAGGAAAAGCAACAGGAACCGTCGGTAAAGCTGCGCGCGGTGTCGGCAAGGGCGTCACCAAGGCCGCAGGCAAGGTAGGGTCAGCAACCAAAAAAACTGGGGGTGCTGTTGGAAGCGCTGCCAAGACAGCCTTTGATTGTGTCAAATCACTATTCAAGGACTGCAGTTCGAAGAAGCCGGACGCTCCACCAGCCTCTCAATAAATGAATCAGGCCCGCCGTGAAATTATCTCGGCGGGCCATCTTCATCACTCAAAATATAACCGACAAGCAGATTAGTGCGTGCTGATCCACTCTCGTGCGCGCCGTTGTGCTTCGGCGACGTCCATCTGGGCCATTTCGTCGGCCAGTTCCTTGCGATAATCAAGGGCAGCCTTATTGCCGCGCAACGCAGCCAGATTGAACCATTTATGGGCCGTAATCAGGTCCGTCTCCACATCACGTCCCGTACAGTACATCATGCCCAGTTCAAAAAGCGCATCAGGCGCACCTGATTGAGCAGCAAGTTCTGCATTCTCTACTGTTGATAAATCCATCCGTGCCATCTCGATCTACTCCCCACATCTATTTCGGCGTCCCGTGTCATTTTTGACATTCACTCGCCGCTTTCTTGTCGTTGCATAAGTATTCTTGGCGAACATCGCCTGAACACGTGGGAGAGTTTGATGGCTTCCCTTCAATTTTCTGTAAAATTACAAGATTAACGAGCGATCAATAAAATCCTAACGCTTGGTAATATTGATTTACAACTAGGGCCTATTTTCCCCGATTCCGTTAATATATGCGATTTGGCAATGTCTTGTTGACCATTGCTGGTCAGACACAGGTAACCACAGAAACGGAAGATGTTTTAAAAAGGGCGTAAGTGCGCATGTCACTCGCTTCGCTCAATTTGAGCAAAACGGGTTGTGAAGCGTCACCCTACCGGATGAGTCGGTTTATGCGTTGCGGGCGCGTTGCCCGAACAATACAGATTTTGCGGTTTTATCCTTTTTGAGGTCCCAGTTGGCGCGTTCTTCCTTGCCGACCTCAAGAGCCCGTGCGACGGCTGGCCGGTCACTGATACGCTTGCACCAGGTTTCAAGATTGGGGAAATCCGCCAAATCCTGTCCCTGTCGCTCATAAAGCCGGACCCATGGAAATGCAGCCATATCGGCTATGGAATAGTCACCTGCCAGGAAATCGAATTCCCCGAGTCGAATTTCCATGACCCCGTAGAGCCGGTTGACCTCATCGGTATAGCGATCATAGGCATAACCGATCTTCTCAGGCGCATATTGGCGAAAGTGGTGCGCCTGCCCGGCCATCGGACCCAGCCCCCCAATTTGCCAGAACAACCATTCATCTACCTCAACCCGGGCGCGCTCGTTGCCGGGATAGAATTTTCCGGTCTTGCGGCCGAGATACTGAAGGATTGCGCCGGACTCAAACACGGAGATTGGCTTTGAGTCCGGGCCATCCTGATCGACGATTGCCGGCATCCTGTTGTTGGGTGAAATGCGCAAAAATTCAGGCTCAAACTGGTCACCCTTGCCGATATTGACGAATTTAACGTCGTAAGGCAGCCCGCACTCCTCGAGCAGAATGGTAATTTTGAAGCCGTTCGGAGTGGGCCAGAAATAAAGATCGATCATGATGTTTCGCAAATCTTACATCGTGAAAATTGTGGAGCCAGTTGTTTTACGCCCCTCAAGATCGCGATGGGCCTGCTCGGCATCCTTCATGGCATAAGTCTGGTTGATGTCTAATTTCACATGCCCTCCGACAACCACATCAAACAGAGCTCCCGACAATTCATCGAGACGCTCCCGGTTTGCAATATGCGTAGCGAGGGTTGGCCGTGACGCATAGAGAGACCCCTTTTGCGCCAACAGACCCATATTCAGATCGGGAAGAGGCCCGGAAGATTGGCCGAATGTGGCCCAGAGCCCGAATTCCTTCAGGCAATCCAGAGAATCCGGGAACGTGTCCTTGCCAATAGCATCATAGACGACATCTACGCCTTTACCGTCCGTGATCTCCTTCACGCGTTCGACAAAATTTTCAGACTTGTAGTTGATCGTGTGCGTGCAGCCATGCCTCTTGGCCAGTTCTGCTTTCTCATCTGAACCAACCGTCCCGATCATCGTTGCACCGAGATGTTTGGCCCACTGGCAAACAATAGTGCCGACACCGCCAGCAGCAGCATGGAACAGGAGTGTCGTATCTGGCCCGACTTTGTAGGTGCGCCTTAAAAGATATGATGCGGTCATCCCCTTCAGCATCATCGCGGCAGCTGTTTTGTCACCAACGGCGTCCGGAAGCTTGACCAACCTGTTGACGGGAGCAATGCGTGTTTCTGCATATGCACCTAGCGCCATCGCATATCCCACGCGGTCTCCCACGCTGAAATCGGTCACACCGGGTCCAACGGCTTCAACGACGCCAGCGCCCTCCATGCCGGGCGTAAATGGCATGGTGTCCTGCGGGTAGGTGCCGGTACGAAAGTAGACATCAATAAAATTGAGACCAGCAGTTGTTTGCTTAAGGCGCACCTGACCCTCGCCCGGCTCGCCAACCTCGACCTCTTCCCATTTCATCACCTCCGGTCCGCCGGTTTCGTAAATCTGAATTGCATGAGTCATACAGGCGCTTCCTTTCGTGGATTGTGTTTTGGCAAGCCTATCAGAAATGGCGGCAACTCAACCAAACTTAGTGGTTATGGCATCGGAATAACAGTTTGGTCGCGGGCAGTACAGTGATGCACTTCTCCATGACGCGTGGTACTGCCACCGCAGTCAGAAAGCTGCAGCATTGCGGATGGAGAATACGGTTGAACAACGAACATCTCAATCTTCATGAGGTAATCATCTTTCTCGCGGCGGCGGGGCTTGTGGTTCCTCTCATGCAGCGACTAAAGATAAATCCGGTGCTTGGGTTCCTGATGGTTGGCCTGGCTATTGGTCCGTTTGGCCTCGGGGCATTCACAGAGTCCCATCCTTGGCTGCGATTTCTAGTAATCGAGGACATCGAAGGTGTCCGGCGAGTTGCCGAGCTTGGCATCGTTTTCCTGCTCTTCATGATCGGTCTGGAACTCTCTTTCGAACGGCTCTGGTCGATGCGGAAACTTGTTTTCGGTCTGGGCGGTGCTCAGGTCGTTGTTTCCGGTGCCATCATCACCTCAATCGCCCTGTTTTTTGGGAATACGACACCTCAAGCGATCGTCATCGGAGCCTGCCTTTCACTTTCGTCAACGGCCATTGTCATGCGTTTGCTTACGGATTCTCGCCGACTCGGTACGCCTGTCGGTCGTGTCAGCTTTGGAGTCCTGTTGTTTCAGGATCTGGCCGTCGTCCCGATCCTGTTCCTGGTCGGCGTATTCGGTACCCAGACAGAAGGTTCAATTGCCCTGGCGTTTCTCATCGCAGTTGGCAAAGCAGTTGTTGCCGTTGGCCTGATCCTGTTTCTGGGACGCACGGTCATTCGTCCGCTCTTCCGTTTTGTCGGTGCAACGCGTAGCCGTGAACTTTTCCTTGCTGCTGTTCTCCTCGTTATCATCGCAATTGCAATATTCACCGATATGGCCGGATTGTCCCTGGCACTTGGCGCATTTTTGGCTGGATTGCTACTTTCCGAAACTGAGTACAGTCATCAGATTGAAATTGATATCGGGCCGTTCAATGGACTGCTGCTGGGTCTTTTCTTTGTTTCGGTTGGAATGAGCATTGATCTGGCCGCAATTGCTGACGAACCCCTCTGGATACCGTTGTCAGTAGCGGGGCTTTTCTTCATCAAGATTGCCGTGCTTTATGGACTGGCACTGCTTTTCAGACAGCCTCGTCATATCGCCGCCGAATGCGCGCTATTGCTTGGTCAAGGCGGTGAATTTGCCTTCGTGGCCATCTCATTGGCACTCTCATTGGGACTGCTGCAAGCCGACACTTCCCAGTTTATTCTGATCGTTACAAGTCTGACTATGCTGGCAACGCCTCCGGTTGCTCAGATTGCACGACGATTTGGTATGGCACTTGAGCACCGCGCTCATTTCGATTCGGGTGAAGTCGAACAAGGTCCCGCGGAAGACATTGCCAATCACATCATCATTGCTGGCTATGGACGTGTTGGCCAATTGATCGGATCGCTGCTTGAAACGAACCATATTGCCCACGTTGGCCTTGATCTTGATATCGAGAATATCACCCCGTACCGCAAGGCCGGCGGGAGTGTATATTACGGTGATGCGAGCAATTCCGCGATCCTGCGTCGTTCCGGTATCGACAACGCAATCGCACTGGTCGTGACGATGGATAGCACGAAAGCCGCCGAGCAAGTCGTCCTGGCAGTCCGCAAGGAGTGGCCAGACCTCCCAATTTTGGTGCGGGCACGAGATATTCAACATGCGGAACGGTTGACTGCAGTTGGTGCAAGTGAGGTTGTTCCTGAAACTCTTGAAGCCAGCCTGGAGCTTGCGGAGGTTGTTCTTCGCACAACGGGTTTTGGCATTGAAGCGGCGCGACAAGTCGTAGCTGAAAGGCGTCAGATTGAAAAGGACCGCTTCGGAGCCCAGCAGAACGGGGATACATGATCTTACCTGTCTCCTCTCCCGCAGTGGCAATTGGTAAGACATCTTTGTGCCAGACGCTGCGCACCAATGAAGCCTTATTTGTCTGATCAGGAATTGACGGGTGCTGAACCCAGACATTTGAGTGTCAATGCAGCATGATTCGGATGGTCAATCTGAGCCCTGCCAGATAGCGAAAAATCAAACAAGTCCCGGAGCATTGGCTCATGGCATTGATCTACTTGTTCGGTCTTATTGCACTCTCAGTGATCTGGAGCCGACAATTTTCATTGCACCGGCAAGCATCGCAACCGCCACCCTGACGTCCGCAATGTTACTTTTGCCACCGCTTGCACTGGTGCAAGGTTCCAGCGCAACCCTGAACATTCCGGTTTGCGCAATATTGGCCGTTATTTTTTGTGGATTGCTGCTCGTTGATGGGCAAGTGATACGCTACTTTTCACACCAGAGAGCGAGTTGAAATTTACTCGTCAGCGATATCGAGTTTTTCCCGCAACAGCGTATTAACCGCCTGCGGATTGGCCTTCCCGCCCGTCTTCTGCATCACTTGTCCGACAAACCAGCCAAGGGTCTGTGGCTTTGCCTTGACCTGCTCAACCTGTTTAGGATTTGCCGAGATCACTTCATCCACCACCTTTTCAATTGCGCCTGTATCTGTGACCTGCTTGAGACCGCGTTCCTCAACCAGCTGTTCCGGATCTTTACCCGTTTCCCAGACAAGATCGTAAAGCTCCTTGGCAATCTTTCCCGAAATCATACCGTCTCTGGTCATCTTGAGAATGGCGGCATTGGCGGCAGCTGATACGGGCGCTGCCTCGAACGCGATGCCTTCCTTGTTCACACGGCCAAGATGCTGATTGAGAATCAGATTTGCTGACGCCTTCGGATCGGCGCCAAGCCCGACAATTTCCTCGAAATAATCAGCTCGTTCTTTCTCTGCCACCAAGAGCTCCGCATCGTAAGGCGCCAGATTCCAATCCGTCATAAACCGGATTTTTTTCTGGTCCGGCAATTCAGGAAGTTTGGCTGCTAGTCCGTCCACAAATTCTTGTGAAAATTCGACCGGCAAGAGATCGGGGTCGGGGAAATAGCGATAGTCATGCGCCTCCTCTTTTGAGCGCATGGAGCGCGTCTCACCGATCTTGGTGTCGAACAGCCGGGTTTGCTGAATGATCTCACCGCCCTCTTCCAGAATATCGATCTGGCGGTGTGCTTCATATTCGATGGCCTGACCGATAAAGCGGATGGAGTTCATATTCTTGATCTCGCAGCGCGTACCAAGAGACGCTCCCGGGCGGCGCACGGAAACATTCACGTCGGCCCGGAGCGAACCTTCCTCCATATCGCCGTTGCAGGTGCCAAGATAACGGAGGATCGACCTGAGTTTCGTCACATAGGCCTGCGCTTGGGCGGCTGAACGAATATCAGGCTTAGACACGATTTCCATCAATGCAACGCCGGAACGATTGAGATCTACATAGGAATTTTTCGGGTCCTGGTCGTGCAGGCTCTTGCCAGCATCCTGTTCCAGATGCAGCCGCTCAATTCCGACTGTCACGCTTTCACCATCCTCCATGTCCAACACCACATCGCCTTCGCCAACAATGGGTTGGGTAAATTGCGAGATCTGGTAGCCTTGGGGCAGATCGGGATAGAAATAATTCTTACGATCAAAGACCGAGCGCAGGTTAATTTTTGCATTGAGTCCAAGACCCGTGCGCACAGCCTGAGCCACGCATTCCTCATTGATAACAGGCAGCATTCCCGGCATGGCGGCGTCGACGAGGCTCACCTGCGAATTTGGTTCCGCGCCAAACTCCGTGGCAGCGCCTGAAAACAACTTGGCCCTGGAAGTCACCTGGGCAGGCACTTCCAGCCCGATGACCATTTCCCAATCACCGGTTGAGGAGTGTATCAGGTTGGAAGTTGAGGAATTATTTGTCATTCTTCGCTTTCTCGAGCTGCTCTTCCTCATACTGTATGAACCAGCCAATCATCTGCCGCCATAACGACTCGGCAAGTTCAGGCGGTAGGCCCTTTTGCTCCGCCTGCGCCCTCACCTTGTCCACTACCTGCTGTATACGCCACGGCACTACGGCCTCGTTGGGTGAATTTTTGAGCTGCCAGGCCCTGTCAACATAGGTGAAACGCTCGGCCACAAGCTCCACGAGCACTTCGTCAATGCGGTCAATTTCAATTCGTACATCGTCCATGCTTTCGCAGTCCTGCGCTTTTCGCGATGTCATGTTTTCGGTATCCCCGTGTCGTCGCTTGGTGCCCATGCATTCTGCCAATTGTCATCACCATCGCCATCGCTGATGACAGCATCGGCTTCAATCTCCACCAGCCAGTCGGGATCAAGAAATCCCGCTACCTGCACCATCGTGCTTGCCGGGCGTATCGAGCCGAAAATCTCACCATGCACGCGGCCAATCTCCTCCCATTGCAAGACATCCGTCAGGAAGGTACGCGTGCGAACGACATGCTCAAGCCCGGCGCCGGCATCCTTAAGCGCTTGCTCTATGATTTCAAAGCAACGTCTGGTCTGAGCAGCTGGATCGCCAATGCCAACCGTTTTACCACCAGTACCGACAGGAGCCGTGCCTGCCACCACAATGATTCCGCCCACGCGTACCGCGCGCGAGAAACCAATGATGGGTTCATATGGACTACTGCTGGAAACCAGCTTGTGCTCAAGGCTCATGTGATGCTCCACCAATCCTCTGGTCTGGACAATATTCCAGCTGCATCCTCGATCACCTTGCCAACCCGGAATAACATTTCCTCATCAAATGCCCTGGAAATCAGTTGCAACCCAAGCGGAGTCCCTTCGTTCGACAAACCAGCCGGTATCGAAATCCCCGGCAGGCCGGACATGTTGGCTGGCACCGTGAAAATATCATTCAAATACATCTCGATTGGGTCTCCTGATTTTTCACCCAATGCAAATGCGGGACCGGGCGTCGCTGGTGTCAGCAACACGTCAACCTTTTCAAACGCCTGCTCGAAGTCGCGCTTGATAAGGGTGCGAACTTTCTGGGCTTTCAAATAATAGGCATCGTAGTAGCCAGCCGAGAGCACATAGGTGCCGATCAGCACCCGCCGCTTCACTTCAGGGCCAAACCCTGCAGAGCGGGTGTTTTCATATTGCTCGATAATGTCACCACCGGGCACGCGCAGCCCGTATCGCACACCGTCATATCGCGCCAGGTTGGATGAAGCCTCTGCTGGAGCCACGATATAATAGGCGGGAAGCGCATATTTTGTATGCGGCAGGGAGACGTCAATAATCTCGGCGCCTTCACTCCTGAGCCACTCAATTCCTTGCTGCCAGAGCGTCTCAATTTCCTCCGGCATACCATCCATGCGGTACTCTTTCGGGATGCCAACTTTAAGACCCTTCATGCCGCCACTGAGGGCTGCCTCAAAATCGGGAACAGGAAGGTCAACGCTTGTAGAATCCTTGGGGTCGTATCCGGACATAACTTTCAGCATGATCGCAGCATCATGCACGGTGCGCGTAAGGGGTCCGGCCTGGTCAAGCGATGATGCAAAGGCAACGACACCCCATCGCGAACAGCGGCCATATGTGGGCTTGATGCCGACCGTGCCTGTCAGCGCCGCAGGTTGGCGTATTGACCCGCCCGTATCCGTGGCTGTCGCGCCAAGGCAAAGCCTGGCAGAAACTGCCGCAGCAGACCCACCGGATGACCCGCCAGGGACAAGTGGCGCATTTGAGCCTTCCCGACGCCACGGGCTTATCACGTTCCCGAAATGACTGGTCTCGTTTGACGATCCCATAGCAAACTCATCGCAATTGAGTTTGCCAAGCATGACGGCGCCCGCATCCCATAGATTCCGGGTGATGGTCGACTCATATGTCGGCGTGAAGCCATTGAGAATATGCGAACTGGCTGTCGTTCGCACATCCTTGGTACAAAACAGATCCTTGATCCCCAGGGGGATGCCTTCAAGGGGTCGGGCCTCGTTATCAGAAATTTTCTTGTCAGCGATCTCTGCAGTCTTCAGGGCCAGTTTCGGAGTTGGCAAAATATAGGCGTTCAAAGCCTCATTGCCTGTTTCAATGGCATCGATATGAGCCTGTGTAATTTCCTTGGCAGAAAATTCCTTGCGTCTCAGCCCGTTGCGCGCCTCAGCTAGCGATATATCGGTCAACTCACTCACGAGCTAGACTCCTGAAATATGACTGAAAGCTCTTTCTGATAAAAAACCGAATACCCACTATCCGGGTAATCAAGAACTGCTCCACAGCGTGTAAATCCACAGCGTTCATAAACACGCCAGGCTGCATGATGCCGGTCGCCAGTTTCAAGCACCAGGCGATGTATAGTTTCAGTGCACGCAAGCGCCTCTAGCATTTCCAATATTCGACCACCAATTGAACGGCCCCGCCACTCCGGCTTTGTATACATCCGCTTCACCTCACCAATGCCATCCTCATGCCGGCGCAAAGCCCCGCAGGCAACCGCATTGCCGTTGTCGCGCGCAACAATCACTGTGGTATCGGGTCGGGCCATTTCGTCGGCGGTCATGTGATAACAATGTTCAGGCGGGGTAAGTGCATGCAATGCATCGTTCAGCTCACTGATGAGGTTCCGCACATCATCCTGGAGCGGTGTTTCCACGGAGATATTGATGCTCATTGTTGCTCCGGCTACTCCACCACTTTTGGCACCACGAAAAATGTACCCGCTTTTTCCGGGGCATTTTTCACGATGTCTGAGGCGTACCCGCCATCGGTGACTTCGTCCTTACGCATTTTTACAGGCATTTCGGTGACGCAGGTCATAGGTTCTACGCCATCCGTATCAACCTCATTCAGCTGTTCTACCCATTGCAGGATGCCATTCAACTCGCCTTTAAGAGAAATAGCTTCCTCATCACTGACCTTGATGCGGGCTAGACGCGCAATATTTCGCACCGTTGCATCATCGACTTTCATGGCTGAATTCCCGACGTGAATTTCTGGGACAATATGGCCGAACTCATAACCTGAGCGTCGGCGCGGCGCAATATGAGCTGTCGGGCCTAAAAATCCAAAACATCCCCCACCTTCGGCACCACAACATTCTGCCCCTTGGCGGCGGCCGTGAACTTGTCCGGCGTCTGGTCGATGATCGGGAATGTTCCGTAATGAATTGGAATCACTGTCTCGAATTTGAAATATTTCCCGCACGCCATCGCAGCAGTTTTCGCACCCATCGTGAAACGGTCACCAACTGGAACAAGTCCCACTGTTGGAGAAAAAATGTCATTCACGAGCGCCATATCTCCGAAAATTTCTGTGTCGCCCATATGATAGATAGTTGGACCAACCTTGGGGCGAATGACAAGGCCGCAGGGATTTCCAAGATAGATCGGTTTTCCATCAACCGTGGTGCTTGATGAATGAAACGCCTTTACGAAGCTCACATCGAAATCACCGCAATCGATGGTACCACCCGGATTACCCGGTTCAATATTTTCAACGCCCAAACCACTCAGATAAGCCACCAATTCATAGACTCCGATAACGGTTGCACCGGTTTTCTTGCTTATCTCAACCGTATCGCCCACATGATCGTCATGTCCGTGAGTCAGCGCGATATGCGTGACTCCAGTCATTGCTGCTTCAAGTGACATGCCGCTATCCTCAAATACGCCATTGCCAGTCAGGAACGGATCCAGCATCAAAACCGAAGTTCCTGTTTCGATCCGAAAACCTGAATGTCCGAGCCAAGTCAGTTTCATCTGTTCACCCATTCGCGCGAGAAATCTGGACCAAGGTTGTTATCAGCTTGATTGCAGTATAAAGCCGCTAACGGTGCCAACAAGCGTGAACACCATATCGAACAGGTCCATTCAATGAGCGACACGCATGAAGTGACCCTGGAAGAATTGTCGGGGAGTTTACCCCCCAACAGCCGCATAATGGGCCTTGATCTTGGAACAAAAACAATCGGCCTCGCGCTGTCGGATGTTTCCAGAACCGTCGCCACGCCATTTGAGACCATTGCGCGATCCAAGTTCACAAATGATATTAATAAACTTCTAAAGTCTGTTGATGAACATGATGTATTTGCCTTAGTCATTGGCTTACCACTTAACCTTGACGGCTCGGAAGGTCCGCGCGTCCAGGCAACCCGCGCCTTTGCCAGGAACCTAGGCAAGCACGCCGAAATACCAATCGTGTTCTGGGATGAGCGGCTTTCAACAGTTGCCGTTGAACGCACGCTTCTTGAGGCTGACACCAGCCGCAAGCGCCGTGCTGAAGTGATCGACAAAATGGCAGCGGCCTATATTCTCCAGGGCGCGCTGGACCGGCTTGCCAACATCAAATGAACTCTAATGCTGAATGAGACATCCATGCCAGGACTAACAATTCCCGACATCTTTGCCCTGATCTGGTTTTTCATACTTGCCAGCGGGTACAGCTATGCAACGAACAAGGGCCCACTGTCTAAGGGAGGAATTGTTCATGCAATCAATCAGAAACGCGAAGATTGGATGGTCAATATGGCGTTTCGCGAGAACCGAATGGTCGACGTGCAGGTGCTCGCCAACCTTTCACGGGGTAACGCCTTTTTTGCGTCCACGTCAGTGTTCGTCACAGGCGCGTTTGCCGCACTTTTTGGCAATGTCGAGGAATTGCAAATCCTTGCGACAAAATTCCCATTCCTGCGCCAAACCACGGTTTTCATGTGGCAGTTCAAGGTGCTTTTTCTAATGAGTATCTTCATTTTTGCGTTCTTTAAATTTGCGTGGGCTTACCGGCTCTCCCATTATACGGGCATCCTCATTGGCGCGACGCCAATCCTAACAACACGCAACAAGAAAGCTTGCCTAGAACATGCCAAGAGTGCGGCGATCCTTGCCGGACTGGTTGGCCGGCACGCCAATGCTGGTCTCAGGGCTTACTATTTCGGCATCGCCACATTTGGCTGGTTTATACATCCCACGGTCTTCATGCTGACCATGTTGTGGGTTATCGGGGTCCTCTATCGCCGTGAATACAGATCACGCTCACTGGCAACGATTCAAGGCGCAATCACAACGGGAAAATGAACCGCAAAGCTGGTCAATGGTGCCGCTCGCATGCCCCGCGCTAACCACACTTGAACATGCTCTTGCAGGGTGAAGAGAGTCAGCCTATAGAGT
>JAJFHQ010000027.1 GCA_021775525.1 Hyphomicrobiales bacterium | reverse complement strand
GACAACCTCGCCGGTCTCTGACGCGCGAAGAGAAAACTTGCCTTCAATTTTTGAGGTGGAAAGACCCTTGGTGCCCCGCTCAAGGAGGAAGCCACGGATGACGCCGTCTTCAGTCTTGGCCCAGACAATGAACACATCTGCACTCGGCGCATTGGAAATCCATGTCTTGGAGCCTTTGAGCGTGTAGCCGCCATCGCATTTCACAGCACGGGTGCGCATACCACCCGGGTCGGAGCCATGGTCTGGTTCGGTGAGGCCGAAGCAGCCGATCCATTCACCCGATGCCAGTTTGGGCAGATACTTCTTTTTCTGTACTTCCGTTCCGTAGGCATGGATAGGATAGGTGACCAGCGAGTTATGTACGCTCATGATCGAGCGGTAGCCTGAATCCACGCGTTCTACCTCGCGGGCGATCAGCCCATAGGACACGTAGCCGAGTTCCGATCCGCCATATTCTTCTGGCAGCGTCACCGCAAGCAGGCCCAGCTCGCCCATTTCGCTGATGACGTCACGGTCGAAAGTTTCTTCCCGAAAAGCTTCGAGCGCGCGGGGCATCAGTTTGTCCTGAGCATAGCGCTGGGCATTGTCCCTAACCATGCGCTCTTCTTCCGTGAGTTGGCTGTCAAGATCGAGCGGGTCAGACCAGTCGAATTTTGCTTTTGACGTGGGCAGATCCTGTTTGCGGGCTGGTTCTGTCATGTTTGTCTCACTCAAATGTTTCCAACGGTGTTGTTGTGATTATCGCACGATGCGATAGCGAGTGATACGGTTGTTGCCGCTGTCGGCTAGCCAAAGATCACTGCCGAGAACCACAACGCCCTCGGGGGTTGTAAACTTATTGGGGCCCTTGCCCCGTTTTCCATCGCCGATCACGGCAAGAAAGCCCCCATCCGGTCCAATAATTTTTACCGAATGGGTGTTCTTATCGGCGACAATGAGCAGACCATCATCGGTGATATCCTGGTAGCGTGGACCGCTGAATTTGTATGCATCGCCTTTCAACTCCCGCATCACTTTCAGATCGCGGGACATCAGGAGCATGCGATCGTTGCCTGAATCAGCCACCCAGAAAGATCCCTTGCGGTCCGAAATCACATCGTGAGGGTGGCTAAGCCCGTCGGCCCGGGCAACGATCCTGCCGTTTTCAAAGGCAACGATATTGCCGGTGCCCACACCTGTTACATAGATACGTCCATCCGTGTGTGCGAACACGCTTTCGGGCGAATAGAAGCCACCGCTCAATTCTCCTGTCTTGGTGCCGCCTGATCCCGTGAGTGCATAAATCACAATCCGGTCATTGCCGGTGTCGGCAACATAGAGTTTGCCATCGGGACCAAGATTGACGTCATGGGGTGCGGCCAGATCATCCTTTTCGCCAATGGTGCCACCGAGTTTGAGTGATTTGGCATCGAGCACAGCCACCCGGTTATTCCCAAGATCGGCTGCATAGAGATAGGTTCCGTCTGCCGACAGATCGATGTCATGGGGATTGGAGAGGATTGCTTCGCTGGCTGTTACAAACTCGGCTTTGAACTCGCCGGCATGCAGGTGCGCGGGTGCCAGAAACAGAAGGCATATTGCTAGAAAAACTTGCATCAACTCATTCCCCAAGTTTGCCGGTCACCATCAGCGCAAATGCATATGAAGTCGCTACCTCCTTCAGGCGGTCGAAGCGCCCCGATGCCCCACCATGGCCTGCATCCATATTGGTTTTCAGCAGCACGAGGTTGTCGTCCTTTTTGAGCGACCGCAGTTTTGCGACCCATTTTGCAGGTTCCCAGTATGTGACACGGGGGTCGGTCAGTCCGGCCAATGCGAGAATATTGGGATAGGACTGTGACGTTACATTGTCATAGGGAGAGTAGGCGGCGATGGCTTCGTAGGCCGGCTTGTTCTCGATCGGGTTCCCCCATTCTGGCCACTCGGGTGGTGTCAGGGGGAGGGTGTCATCCAGCATTGTGTTGAGCACGTCAACAAACGGCACCTCGGCAATGATGCCTGAAAAAAGGTCAGGCGCCATGTTGGCAACAGCTCCCATGAGCATGCCCCCCGCACTTCCGCCATGGGCAACGATGCGCCCGCGCGAGGTAAAACCTTTCCTCGCCAGATGTTCGCCTGCGGATATAAAATCCTTGAAAGTATTTGTCTTGGCAGGGCCGCGGCCCTGTTTGTACCAGTCGTAGCCCTTGTCCTTGCCGCCCCTTACATGTGCGATTGCATAGACGAATCCTCGGTCCACGAGGCTCAGACAACTTGTGTTGAAGCTTGCCGGGATGGATATGCCGTAGGCACCGTAACCGTAGAGAAGGAGTGGAGCCGAGCCATCGAGTTTTGTGCCTTTTGTATAGAGCAGTGAAACAGGCACCTCTTCACCGTCATGTGCCGGGGCCATGATGCGGCATGTCACATAGTCGGCTGGGTCATGTCCGCTTGGCACTTCCTGCGTCTTTCGCAATTCACGTTCACGGGTCGTCACGTCATAGTCCAGAACCTGCGTCGGCGTTGTCATGGAAGAATAGGTGAAGCGCAATGAAGTCGTCTCATATTCATATCCGGCCGATACGCCGAGTGAGTAAGCGTCCTCGTCGAACGAGATGGCATGTTCCGATCCATCTTCAAACTGGCGGATGACAATGCGCGGCAGGCCGTCTTCTCGCTCCAGCCGGATCAGGTGGTTTTGATAGGGGAATGCGTCAAGTATCAGCCGGCCACGGCGATGGGGTTCAATGTCCTTCCAGTTTTCTCGGAGCGGGTTCGTCATGGGAGCAGAGATGATCTTGAAATCTTCCGCACCGTCGCAATTGGTCAGGATGAGCAGATCATCGCCATGATGCTCGACCGAATATTCATGCCCCACCTCGCGAGCCGAAACGAGCAAGGGCTCTCCTTCAGGGTTGTTCGCATCAAGAATTCTTACTTCTGAGGTTTGGTGGTCATGAATATCAATCACGATGAACGCCCGGCTTTGTGTCGAACCAACGTTGACGAAAAATCCTGGATCGGCTTCTTCGTAGATCAGCACATCTTTGTCAGGTGGTGTGCCGAGCGTGTGCCGGAAGATTTGCCGGGGACGGTGGTTCTCGTCGAGTTTTGAGTAGAACAGTGTCTTGCCATTGTTGGCCCAGACGGCGCCCCCATTTGTATCGGGTATGGGTTCTCCGATTTCCGCACCGGTTTCAGCATCCAAAATGCGGACCGCGTAATATTCCGACCCGTTGGTATCAGCCGCATAGGCGATCATGGAATGGTCAGGGCTGTGCGAAATACCGCCAATCCTGAAGTAGGCATGCGGCTCAGCAAGTTTATTGCCGTCGATCAGCACATGGTCATCATCATTCCGTTTCAGCTTTCGGCAGAAGAGCGGGTGCTGGCCACCGGTGATAGTGCGGGTGTAATAGGCGTATGGGCCATCATTCGTTGGCACGCTGGAATCATCCTCTTTGATTCGGCCCTTCATTTCCTCAAACAGCATCTTCTGAAGTTTTTTCGTCCCAGCCATGACGGCCTTGGCGTAGGCGTTCTCTGCCTCCAGGTTGGTACGGATTTCTTCATCCAGGACAGATGGGTCACGCATGACTTCCCGCCAGTTTTCAGCGCGCAACCAGGCAAAGTCATCCACGCGTTCAATGGCATGACGGGTGTCTTTGAACGGGTGCTTTGGGGCAACGGGTGGAGCTGGCATAGCTATAGACTTAGTCATGTGTCTGGGAGCTTTCTTTAGAAGAGAAGGAGTTTACTCCTCATCCTCTTTCATATTCAGCGCGACGCCATTGATGCAATAGCGCAGGCCGGTGGGGTCGGGTCCATCGGGAAAAACATGTCCCAGATGGGAATCGCAGGCCGCGCAGCGGACTTCGGTGCGGCTTGTAAACAATTTCCGGTCCTCATGTTCGCTCAATGCTTCATCAGAAACAGGAGAATGGAAGCTGGGCCATCCGGTGCCGGAGTCAAACTTGTCGCCAGAGGCAAACAATGGCTCACCGCAACAGATGCAGGCGTAGGTACCCTGCTTCTTGCTGGCGTTGTAAGGATGAGAGAAAGGCGGTTCGGTCGCGTGTAGGCGTGTCACTGTATATTGCTGGGTCGTGAGTAATTTTTCCCACTCTTCATCAGATTTTGTGACTTCGGGCTTTTTTTTCTTGTCACTCATCCCGCTCTCCAATGTGCCGGTCACCAAGACCGTTTCTTCCTTAAGTTGCATGAAGCTGACCAAACAACCACTGATTGTTGCAGGCCTTTCTTGCATGATACTAGCACTGCAGCCGTTTGGATGCATCGCCAGTTACATCTTCTCATGCCGATGATTGTTCTCTGTACTTTTCCAAGGATGCTCAAGTGGAACTTGATAGATGGGACGAATCTGTAACAATCCGCATAGTGCGAATCAGTTTGTACCCGTCATCTGAACTTCCTGCCTGACGGGACGCATCGGCAAAAATAGTTGGAGGGTTGCGCGTGCTTTATGGGAGCATAGGACTGGTCCTGTTTTGCTTCTGGCTCGTGCTGTCAGGGCAATACACGGTGATAACGGTGCCCGCAGGCATACTATCCGTGATCGGCGTGGTAGCTTTATCGCACCGCATGGATATTGCCGATGAGGAAGGCCACCCGATCCATCTAGTGCCGCGAACTCTAACCTACTGGCCCTGGCTCGTAGTCGAGATTGCCAAATCAACCTGGGACGTCACCAAGATCATCCTCAGCCCCAAATTGCCCATCTCCCCGACGCTCATCCGCGTCAAGGCAAGTCAACGTTCGGCAGTAGGCGTGGCCACTTATGCCAATTCCATCACCTTGACGCCCGGCACGATCACTGCGCGGGTGAGCGGTCATGAATTCCTGGTGCACGCGGTAACTCGATCAGGCGCAGAAGATCTCGCTGAAGGGACCATGGACCGGCGCGTCAAAAAATTCGAGACGGGAAAATGATTCTCGCCGCAGCAACTCTGGCCGTCCTCGTGGCATTATTGCTCGGCGTGATCCGGGCATTGCGCGGACCCACGGTATTTGACCGGGTTCTCGCCGCTAACGCCATCGGAACCGGGGCAATCATGCTCCTTGCGTTGATCGGTTTCCTCACAGGGCGCCCGGAGTTTCTGGACATCGGCATTCTCTATGCGCTGCTCAATATCATCGGCACGCTCGCGGTTCTGAAATTCTTCCGTTATGGGGACTTGAGCCATCCGGGCGGCAAAGAGCCGGGAGACGCATGATGGCGGCGTTGAGCGAAATAATCGGCAGCGTCCTCATTGCAGTGGGTGCTTTTTTCTATGTCGTCGGTGCGATCGGCATCTACCGCATGCCTGATGTGTTTACGCGTATGCATGCTGCCGGCATTTCAGATACGGCAGGGGCAGGGTTGCTGATTGCGGGGATGATGTTCCTGGCCGGCTTCAGCCTTGTTGCCGTCAAGCTGGCCATCATTTTGGGTGTGATCCTGTTTACGAGTCCCATCGCCACCCATGCACTGGCGCAGGCCGCGCTTCATGAAGGCCTGGAACCCGTGGGCGTTGGAAACAAGGTACTGATTGGACCAGGTGCTCATCCCGGGCCTGAGAAGATCGGCAAGGCCGCAAAGAACGAGACTCGCAAACCCGCAATTCGTTCAGCTCGCAAGCCGGCCAAGTCACCGGCTGCTAAGCGCAAGACAGCCTCTGCCAAGAGGAGGACGCGGTCATAGAAGCTCTCATCAACATGGTGCTCTTGACACTGCTGGCAGCGATTACGATCGGCATTGTTCGAATGCGCAACCTGTTTGGGGTTGTCGTCCTCGGCGGTATTTACAGTTTTCTGATGGCCAGCGTCATGATTGTCCTCGACGCAGTTGACGTGGCCATGACGGAAGCCTCCGTCGGTGCGGGCATCTCGACGGTGCTGATGCTTGGAGCACTTTCACTGACGAAGACCGAGGAGAGTGTGCCCAAGCACTTGCCGCTTCTGCCGGTTTTTGTCGCGGTGGCGACCGGTGCGGTGCTGGTGTTTGGAACATTCGCGCTGCCGCCATTTGGCGTTGCAGAGACACCGATGAACACGCATGTCGCACCCTATTATCTGCAAAACTCAATTCCTGATACGTCGATCCCCAACGTTGTAACGTCAGTCCTGTCCAGTTACCGAGGCTTTGACACGCTTGGTGAGACAACGGTGATTTTTACCGCAGGAATTGCCGTGTTGATGCTGCTTAAAGGCAAACGACATATTAAACCTGGGCCAAAGCGCAGGAGGGTTAGCCGATGAAGCTGGATGTTATCTTCCGCGTGGCTGCCAAAATTTTTATCCCTTTCATGCTGGTCTTTGCGCTTTATGTGCAATTCCACGGTGACTTCGGACCTGGTGGCGGCTTTCAGGCAGGCGTTGTGGCCGCAGCCATGGTAATTTTCTACGCCATCATTTTCGGTCTTGATGCTGCTCAGAAAATTTTCCCCCCACGCATCATAGAATTAATGGTCCCAGCAGGTGTTGCGATTTTTGCCGGCGTTGGCGTAGCAAGCCTGTTTCTCGGGAACGATTATCTCGACTATTCCCCTCTAATGCATGACCCCGTGCATGGGCAGCATATCGGCATACTTCTCGTTGAGATCGGCGTGCTCGTGACCGTCGCGGGGACCATGGTAGCGATCTTCTATTCATTTATCGGGCGAGGGCGCTGATGGATCTGCTCCAGGCAATTGTCGCTCACTACAACCACTGGATCATCATTTTCCTGATGGTTTCCGGTCTTTATATTGTGGTTGCGCGCGGCAACATGATCAAGAAGCTGGTCGGGCTGGGCCTGTTCCAGACTTCCGTATACTTGCTCTATTTATCGCCGGGGAAAATCCTGGGTGGCACGCCGCCGATAATCTCTGCCCAATTCAGTGTCTATTCAAATCCGCTGCCACACGTTTTGATTCTCACCGCCATCGTTGTCGGCGTTGCCACGCTGGCATTGGGACTGGCGCTCGTCGTGCGGATCAATGAGGCTTTTGGGACCATTGAGGAAGACGAAATCTTCGCCGGAGAAGAAGACGAATGATCTCGGCGAACCTTCCAGCCCTGCAGGTAGTGCTGCCCCTTTTGGGTGCGGTGGTTTGTGCTTTTTTGCAGCGGGGTGTTTACGCATGGGGCGTCGCGCTCATTGTTACCGCCACCATGCCTTTCGTTGCTGCAGGACTGCTCATCCAGGTCATGGATGGAGGGCCAATCTCCTATGCGCTGGGCGGCTGGGCGCCGCCGGTTGGTATTGAATACCGGGTTGATGTGGTCAACGCATTCCTGCTCCTCCTGGTCTCTCTCATCGGCGCGATCATCATGCCCTATGCAAAGGCAAGCGTTGAAAAGGAGATCCCGGCTGACCGGCAGGCCTGGTTCTATGCCATTTACCTGCTTTGCCTTTGCGGCTTGCTGGGTATGGCCATCACGGGCGATGCCTTCAACGTCTTCGTTTTCATGGAGGTCTCATCTCTGGCGGCCTACGCGCTAATCGCCATGGGCCGGGACCGCCGAGCGCTGCTTGCAGCCTATCAATATCTGATCATGGGAACGATCGGCGCGACCTTTTATGTCATAGGTGTTGGTTTGCTCTATTCGATGACGGGCACGCTCAACATGGCGGACATGGCGAGCCGGTTGGGGGGGATAGAAAGTTCCCGCGCAGTCCTGGCGGCAATGGCGTTTCTGACTGTTGGGATCAGCCTGAAGCTGGCTCTATTCCCGCTACATGTCTGGCTGCCAAATGCTTATGCATACGCACCTTCCATAGCAACCGTATTTCTTGCGGCAACGGCCACAAAGGTGGCGGTCTACCTGCTGCTTCGCTACTTTTTCACCGTTCTGGGAACGGTGTTTGCCCAACAGTCATTGCCGATAGCCGAGATTGTGATGCTGCTTTCACTCGCGGCCATGTTCGGCGCGTCGATCGTTGCCGTCTTCCAGGAAAATGTGAAACGTATGCTTGCCTATTCGTCGGTGGCGCAGATCGGGTACATCACGCTCGGCATCGCCCTCGTAAACCAGAGCGGTCTAACCGGCGGGATTGTCCATTTGTTTAACCATGCATTGATGAAGGGGGCGCTCTTCATGGCCATTGGTGCGGTGTTCTACCAGATCGGTTCAGTCAGGCTCGCAGATCTAGCCGGGATCGGTAAACGCATGCCGATTACCATGGGTGCTTTTGCTTTGGCTGGGTTAAGTATAATCGGCGTACCGGGTACTGTTGGCTTCATTTCAAAATGGTATCTGGTTCTTGGCGCTTTGGAACATGGCTGGTGGTGGCTCGCATTCCTGATCGTCGCAAGTTCGCTGATTTCCGTTGTCTATATTGGCCGCTTGGTCGAGGTTATCTGGTTCAAGCCGGTCTCGGCTGCGGCAAAAAGGGCCAAGGAACCGCCATTGAGCATGTTGCTGCCGACGCTGTTGCTCGTGGCGGCCACTCTTTACTTTGGATTTGACACATCAGCTACGGCCGGAATCGCGGCCATGGCCGCAGACTGGCTGTTGGTAGGGGCACGATGACGGGTGAGCAGCTAATTATTCTGGCACTTCTGATTCCCGCTTGCGGGAGCGTAGTCATCTGGGCAACGGCCTGGAATGCAAATGTGCGCGAAGGTGTGACGCTTTTGAGTGCGGCGGCATTGTTGTTGGTCGTGCTGGAAATTCTTGAACGTTTCATGGGCGGTGGCGAGGTCGCTACCAGAAGCTTCAGCGTTGTACCTGGCCTTGATCTGGCTTTTGACGTTGAACCGCTGGGTATGCTGTTTGCCTGTGTCGCATCCGGTCTTTGGATTGTGAATTCGATATATTCGATAGGCTATATGCGCGGCAACAGGGAGCCGAGGCAAACGCCCTTCTATATCTGTTTCGCAATCGCTATCGCCAGCACGATCGCGATTGCCTTTGCAGCGAATTTGTTCACCCTGTTCCTGTTCTACGAAATACTGACACTCTCCACTTATCCTCTTGTGACTCACAAGGGCGATGACAATGCCAAAGCCGGAGGCCGTACCTACCTTCTCATTTTATTGGGAACATCAATGCTTCTGCTCCTGCCCGCAATCATCGCAACTTTCGTGATTGCCGGAACGCTCGATTTTGTTCCAGGCGGCATTCTCGCCAACAATACTTCTTCCACAATAATTGGGGTTCTGCTGGCAATGTATGTGTTTGGCATTGGCAAGGCGGCCCTAATGCCACTGCATTGGTGGCTTCCTGCGGCAATGGTCGCACCAACACCCGTGAGCGCACTGCTACATGCCGTTGCCGTCGTAAAGGCGGGTGTCTTCACCGTTCTAAAGGTCATTGTGTACATATTTGGCGTCGAGGCCCTGTCATCTCAGGGCAACGCCTCGTGGCTTGTTTGGGTTGCGGGCTTTACCGTCATCACGGCATCCCTAGTTGCTCTCAGACAGGATAATCTTAAACGTCGGCTTGCTTACTCAACCGTCAGTCAGTTGTCTTATGTGGTTCTGGCAGCAGCCATCCTGACCCCCATTTCAATTGTTGGCGCAGCCATGCACATTGCTGCTCACGCCGTGTCTAAGATAACTCTCTTCTTTGCAGCCGGCTCAATTTACACGGCCTCGCATTTGACTGAGATCAGTCAGCTTGACGGAATAGGACGGCGCATGCCCTGGACAATGGCCGCTTTCACGGTCGGTGCCTTGTCGATGATCGGCGTACCGCCAACTGCAGGCTTCCTGGGGAAATGGTTCATGCTGACTGGCGCCATGGATACCGGGCAGTGGCTCCCTGTTGTCATCATAGTTTCTAGCACACTGCTCAACGCGGCCTATTTTCTGCCCATTGTGGTGCAGGCGTTTTTCAAAGCTCCGGGCGATGACGTGAAAAAGCATGTCAAAGGGGAGGCTCCATTTCCGATAGTGCTTGCCGTAACGGCGACGGCGATCGGAACGATAGCTCTGTTTCTGTATCCAGATGTGCCACTTGCACTTTCAAAAATGCTTGCTGGGAATTGACGAATGGTAAAATCAACACATAAGTCCGATGATCACTGGCTGGTTCGTCCACAGACCATACGGCTTCTTTGGTATGCAGGAATTGCAATCCTCGCCTTGACGGTTCTGTGTGACCTTGTGATCGAGCATCATCCTCATTTCGGCATAGATGGCACGTTTGGGTTTGCCGCCTGGTACGGGTTTGTCAGCTGCGTCGTTCTTGTCGCATTTGCCAAGGGTCTCGGCGCATTTCTCAAGCGGCCCGATACCTATTACGAGGCCGGCGAATGAGCGGCACAATAGTCATACCTCCCGGCTTGATACTCATCATGGTAGGTCTGTTAATAGCCATTACGCGCGGGCATGTGCGCAGCATCATGTTGCTGGCAGCGCCTGTGGTGACGCTTATTGCTGTTTGGTCCGTACCTGACGGCGTGGCGTATTCAACTCAGTTCATGGGATACGAGATCGCGCCGGTGAAGGGTGACGCCCTGTCGAGGTTGTTCGCGACAATTTTCGCGATCATGGCATTCGGTGGAGGGCTGTTTTCGCTGAACCGCGAGAACAATACCGAATTGGCGGCTGCATTCGTCTATGCGGGGTCGGCTGTTGGCGTCGCGTTTGCGGGAGACCTGATCTCAGTCTTTATATTCTGGGAGTTGATGGCCATCGGCTCAACCATTGTCGTTTGGTGTGGCCGTGATGGAGCCCAGCGCGCTGGCATGCGATATGCGTCTATCCACCTGCTGGGCGGTGTCATCTTGATGGCCGGTGTCGCTGGCGAGATAGCCGCCACGGGATCGACGGCCTTCAATGCTATGCAACCTGATTCGCTGGCGCGCTGGCTGATACTGGCCGGGTTCCTTATCAATGCCGGGGCACCTCCGCTTTCTGCATGGTTGCCTGACGCATATCCGGAAGCCTCATGGAGCGGGATGGTCTTTCTTTCCGCATTCACAACCAAGACCGCCGTCTATGTGCTGTTGCGAGGATTTCCCGGCGCCGACATCCTGATCTTTGTCGGACTGTTCATGGTCTTTTATGGGATAATTTATGCGATCCTCGAAAATGATATGCGCCGTATCCTCGCCTATTCGATTGTCAATCAAGTAGGCTTCATGGTAACCGGCATCGGCATCGGCACGACCATGGCGTTGAATGGTGCAGCAGCACATGCCTTCACTCACATTATCTATAAAGCGCTGCTTCTCATGTCGGCCGGTTCCGTTCTGTACATGACGGGCAAGAGCAAATGCACTGATCTGGGCGGGCTCTTCAGGACAATGCCCCTGACATGCGTCTGCGGGATTGTCGGCGCTCTCGCGATTTCGTCGTTTCCATTGACATCCGGGTTCATATCGAAATCGATGATTTCGCAAGCGTCCGCCGACGAGCATTTGGTCATCGTCTGGATGCTGCTCGCGGCCGCTTCTGCAGGCGTGTTCCTTCATGCAGGCATCAAATTTCCTTGGTTTGTTTTCTTCCAGAAAGATTCCGGGCTTAGGCCGTCCGAGCCGCCATGGAACATGAAGGCATCAATGGTATTGTTTTCCATTTTGTGCATATGGATTGGTGTTTTCCCGGAGCAGCTCTACGCTCTACTGCCCGCCACGGTCAATTACGTGCCTTATACGGCGTCCCACGTTGTGTTCCAACTGCAGTTGCTGCTGTTCTCAGGTCTCGCTTTTTTTCTGCTATTGGGGTGGCTCAAGAGAACCCTCACAATCACTCTCGATATCGATTGGTTCTACCGCGGGTTGGGACGCACGTTTGAACGCGCGTTCCATTACAAGACTAGCAAGGTGTGGGGAATTGCCGTCGAGCGCGCTTACCGTGGGGTTGTGCGTTTTGTCGAGACACTCTATCGCCATCATGGTCCGCAAGGAATCCTGGCCCGGACATGGCCGACTGGCAGTATGGCTTTTTGGACAACCTTGCTCCTGGGTGCCTATCTGATTGCCTATTATCTCTGATTATTAGGACTGCAATCGAAAAGCCCGGGTTGGGATCGTCGAAGGGCGCTGAGGCGTATGCCACAAGACTAGAATATTTCAACCTGTCATTTACTTTGAGACTTGATTTTGACCTCAGATACATTTGTTTTTGACCAAGTGTTACATCTCAAGGCCATTCGTTTATAGAGCCCGAACCAGGCAATTTTGTTAATTTTTGGGATGCTGCGTCAAATTTATACAAAAGACGTATCCTTTAAATGTACTCTGAAGGTATCAAATTGCAGCGATTGCAAAAATAAAATGTTACAAATCAAATGCTTATATTAATGACCTCTGAGTATAAGGAGTCGTTGTTTATAGAAACTGAATTGCTTGAAATTTACGTAATACTCAGATACGTTGTGCTCAATTCATCGACTGAATATCAACCAGTAATTGCGAGACTTTTGTTATTATAATCACAAAGACCGAGAATTACGGGTATTTAGTTAAGTTCAACCTTGTTCCTGTCATAATATAGACATTGTTTTGATTGTTCATATACTTCGAACAGTTAAAAACACTACCAGATCATATAAATTAGGAGATGTCCTAAATGGAAGATAAGCAAATCACTGAAGGATTAGTCGAACTAACGGCGGATATCGTTTCTGCCTACGTAACCAACAATGCCGTGGTTTCCGGAGATTTGCCTTCGCTAATAAATGATACGTACGACGCGTTGAGCAAGGCGGCTGCCAAGGCATCCCAACCATTAATTGAAGAATTGAACCCGGCTGTTCCAGTCAAGAAATCGGTGATGCCTGATTACATCATCTGTCTTGAGGACGGGAAGAAATTCAAGTCTCTGAAACGGCATCTTCGCACGCACTATGACCTGACACCTGAAGAGTATCGGGATAAGTGGAATTTGCCCCACGACTATCCGATGGTAGCTCCCAATTATGCTGCTGCCCGTTCGGCTCTTGCCAAGAAAATGGGCTTGGGTCAGCGCAGGAAAGGCTAACTCCGGCGGGATTCAAACCCGGCGCAGTGAACCATCCATTGAAGTTCGTACAGGGGCCCACGAGGGGCCCCTGTTTGATTCTGTCATCCGGACTTGTTTGGCGAGGTTGGCAACTTCAGGTTTCGCACTTGCGGATTCTGGCCTCCAGTCTGGCCACCTCACTTTTATATGCTTGCAGCAGACCCAAGTGTCGGTCGAGGTTATAGGACCAGTGGCCCGTGCGGCCACGCTGGCGTTCGGCGCGCAAGGCACATCGCAGTTTAGCAATTATTACGTGCGCACCAGCTTCTGTCTCATCCCTAATCTCGTGGGGCCATAATGGTAGAAGACAGGGTAAATCTCTCTGCCGTTGATACCTATTGACCTGGCACCCAGAGATCTTCTGTAAAGCCGTATTCGTGTTCTGCAGCTTTCGTTCACCGGCATCTGCTGTCACACGCGCACGGTGTGGGTCATTTTGCCTAGCTTCATTTTCCATGCATTCGAATTATCCCCCGCCAGAGGCAAGGGGGGATTAGTTCTCGCTTATTTGCTCTCTTCCAGGAGGCATTTTGAATGCATTTCGCGAAAGTTATCCCCGCACCCACCCAGATACGCGATTTTGATAAACAAGGACTTTATTCCTATTCAATCAAATGCCAGAGTCGGTGCCGCCACAGAGGG
Organism: Hyphomicrobiales bacterium; assembly: GCA_021775525.1. Classification (GTDB taxonomy): domain Bacteria; phylum Pseudomonadota; class Alphaproteobacteria; order Rhizobiales; family Methyloligellaceae; genus UBA2767. Next base: position 87,155 of record JAJFHQ010000027.1, on the reverse strand, counting down.
ACCGCGTGGCGCGTGGAAGGAGCGGGCGAATGCAAGGTGAAGGAGTGCAGCAGTTACAAGAAGTGAGGCGGTGTTCGAAAAAGGCGCCCCGAATATTGCCATTACGGCTGGCACGCAGCGTTGTCGAACTGGTGGTGGCTATGGCGTTCCAAGTGCCGCTTCGGGAATTGCGAGCGCGCACCCGCCGCAGAGCGCAGATAGCATTTGCCCGGCAGGTGGCGATGTATCTCGCACATGTTGCTTATGGACTGACACTCACCGAGGTCGGAAACTTGTTCACACGCGACCGCACGACCGTGGCCCATGCTTTTGGACTTGTGGAAGATCGCCGCGATGACCCCCTGTTCGATACCGCTCTTGATCATCTTGAAATATCGATTGTCAGGTTGGCAAATGCTCTCAACACTCTGGAGTCCTGAAGATGGCAGGACAGGAAAGTGGAAGGGTTCGGCATATCGTTGATCATGAGTTGCGGAGGGAAGCAGCACGCATTTTCCCCAAGCTCATCAATGATGCCGGCTATATTCAGCCGATCAGGGGTGTCATCGGCCAGAGCGAACTTCTCTATGGTGTTTTTACCCGACGCAATAGTTATAGCCGCAGCGTATTGGCGATTTCAGAACCGGTTATCCAGGGATTTAAGCGCTTGTCCTAGATAGCTGAGACAGTTGACCGCCTCGTACTCACCAATGAAGGTCTGTTGTGGTTGCGTCGGCATCGTGCCGGTTCAGAGCCGTTTCTTGAACATCATCAGTTGCGTGAGACATCCGATCGTGAAGTGAACGGCTCAAAACGCCCCGTCGTCGTGAATGAAGGGGAAAGCCCGCTGGGCTGGTTGCGGCGGCGAAAGGATCGCAACGGGATGCCATTGATCGATGCAAATCAATATGAGGCTGGCGAGCGCTTGCGTGCTGAATTTGAGCGTGCACAGTTGTCGCCAAGCGTGACGTCGAAATGGGAGAGTGCCGCGCCATCGAGACGTATGCGCCGCGCCGCTCCAGAAGGGGCTGCGGGTTTGAGCGATCAGGCACTCGTCTCACGTCAGCGTGTTTTTCAAGCACTTGATGCTGTCGGCCCGGAACTATCTGGCGTGTTGATCGATGTGTGTTGTCATTTGCTTGGATTGACGGACGCGGAAAAAAATCGGAACTGGCCGCAACGTTCCGGCAAGGTCATCCTGCAAATTGCTCTCACCGGGCTAGCCAGGCACTATGGAATTTTAAGCGATACCGATGCGGCCAACCCGGTTCGGGCACGGCTGAATCACTGGGGAATGGAAGGTTTTCGTCCGTCTCTGGATAAGTGGCGTTAAGGGGATGTCAGTCGACGGGCTGGACGTTCTGCTGAGCTGTTTGGGCATCTCTGCGTATGCGCTCAACCATGGCAACGAAGCCGTTAGAGCGTTGGGGTGTCAGGTGCTCGCCAAGCCCGAGTTCGTTGAAGATCGCGTGGGCATCGGTGTTGAGGATCTCATTGGCCTTCTTTCCGGAATAGATGGAAAATAGTATGGCGATGAGACCGCGCACGATATGCGCATCGCTGTCACCGGTAAAATTCAATTGCGGGTTTTCACCAGCGCTGACCGGCTTGAGAACGGTGGCCAGCCAGACTTGGCTGGCGCAGCCTTGAACCTTGTTTGAGTCAACTCGATCCAGGTCGGCCAAGGGTTCAAGACCCCGGCCGAGTTCTATGACATATCGGTAGCGGTCTTCCCACTCGTCGAGAAACTCGAAGTCGGACTGTATGTCTTTAAGTGTCATGGTGCTGTGATTTCCTGAACAGGCGTATCACTAACCGATCCGGGGAGTTGTGAAAACCCGGTTGTTAGCAGTTGATCAGGACATGGGAGGCGTGTGTGTGACGCCGAATAGAAAAAGGCACGCACCTCGGACGGGGAAAGGGCAGGGGGAACCGTCCGAGATGCGTACCAGGCAGGTAGTGGCTGCCAATAAACTGGTCTTCAAAGATGGGGAGCCCGCATTGTGGGAAACCCCATCACTCTTAAATTTATTTCCCCTGGCAGCGGTGGAGTTTCCGGCCACGCGCCCGATACCTTAAAATTTCAATCCGGCGGGGAAATGCGGCATAGACCGCATCCGCCGGTTTCGGGTTAGACCCCGGAACCATCCGATGGGATGGACCATGACGGCCGCATGTCTTCTGCAGTCAGGGTGCTTTGAGCATCCTTGCGGAAGAAAGACGGACGGCGGCTTGTCTGGACTGAAGCAGGAGTAACGGTGCTGCCCGCTTTTTCATTCCAAAAATCCATCAGCATTTTTGCACCAAACTTGGCTTTCAGGCTGAAAGTATGGGCCGCGCTCTTGGAGGCCTCACAAACATCCGGGTTACGGGTGCAGAAGGTGCGAAGGTCAGACACTGCGGCTTCCGCATTGCCATAAACGACACGCTGGTCCTGCTCGTCAGTCGGCAGAAGCAGTATAAGAAGACTGAGCCAGAAGGCTGTTCTAATCAAAAACATCGGTTTGCCCTTTCCAAAACAAGTTCGACTTGCTCGAACGATGGGGCAACACTAGCAATGACGAAATAATAATCTCAAAATTACACAGTCTATATTTGTTTTTAACTTTATATAAATTAGATTTACTTTTGACAAAAATTGTATTATTTAAATATATAATCAAAGTAGACTTCAATTTTTTTCAAGTCGTCGGCTAATTCTTATAAAATTTGATTCAAATCATAGCTGTGAGCAATCAATGAAAATGGCGGTTTACGGGGATTTTTAGATTTAAAACCGACGAGTCATCCGGTCAAACCGCCGGTTCGTTTCTATTTCAGTGCGTATTGCAGTCAATTTTGCAGATTCGGGTGTGTCGCTAAACACCCCGTATGGGAACCTGCTTTCCATGTCCATGACGGTAGCGTTGCATTAACCATGAGGGTGCTTTGGACGTTTTTGGGCTCTTTTTTATTGATGCAGGGGGTGTGAAGGGCGCCCAAAGTGGTCCTCCTTCAGCTTTCCTTAAACGACCAGGAACATACTTTCCCAAACGTTGAAGGGGCGGTGCTGGTGTATTCAGCACCGAGGAAAAGTTGACATTAGTAGTGAGTAAGCGTGGCGCCAGTGCCTATTTTCGCTCCCTGGTGCATGATTCTGTAAGAGGAAATGCCCTGGCGGCTTCACGTCACCAGTCTTTCATTACCTCGCATTTGATTGGCGGTTTCATCGCCCTCGCCGTGTTTCCAGTCTATCTGGCACTAATTGGCCAGCCTTCGGTGCTTTCGGCCGTCGCTTTCTCATGGATGATTTCACCCATTCTGATTGCAGTATTTCTCTCCCGGACCGGCCGGTTGGGCTTTGCGCATCTTATCTCAGCGGTAAGCCTTGCTGGATTGGTGACCTTCGCAGCCGGGATTACCGGAGGGATCACTTCCTTTCTTATTGCCTGGATGGTCGTGGTTCCGCTCGAGGCGGCGCTCTCGGCTGATCGCCGTGTTGTCCTCTCGGCCATTGCTATCGCGGCTCTCTCATTATTGGGGCTCGCCGGGGTGGATGCGTTTAATTTATTACCGGCCCCACAGACATTTTCCCAGGAACCCGTGATTCTTGCTTTACTTGGCTCAATGTCGGCGCTGATTTACGCGGGCGGCCTCGCCATATCCGTTCAAGGTGTCTACGACCGTTCAGAACAGGAAATACGTCGTGGTGAGCAGCGCTACCGCCTGCTGGCGGAAAACGCCACGGACATGATCACGCGCCACAACGCCAAGGGGCAGGTCCTGTTTGCTTCAATTGCGTCTGAACAAATTTTGGGCGAACCAGCCCAGATGCTCATGGGTAACGGCCTGTTCGAGCGGGTCCATGTCGCTGACAAACCAGCCTATCTCAATGCCTTGAGCCAGTGCTTGGAATTGAACAAGTCCATATCGGTTGAGTTCCGGGTAAAGAAGGGTGAACCGGTCAAGGGTTCTGCTGACCATACCGATACCGGCTATGGCTGGGCTGAAATGAGATGCAGGCCAGTGTCCCGCGATGAGGCAGGGCATAGTGATGAGGGTATTCTACCACACGAGATTGTGGCCGTTACGCGTGATATTGCCGCTCGCAAAGCCCAGGAAGATGTCATTTTGAAAGCGCGCGATGTGGCCGAATCAGCAAACCAGGCCAAGACGCAATTCCTTGCGAATATGAGTCATGAGTTGCGCACGCCGCTGAATGCGATCATCGGGTTTTCCGAAATCCTGCATCGCGAACTCTATGGCCGGATTGGCGAGGATCGCTACCGTGAATATGCCCAGCTCATTCATGAAAGCGGCGAGCATTTGTTGAGCGTCGTCAACGAGGTCCTCGACATGTCAAAAATCGAGGCCGGGAAGTTCGATATTGTTACCGAGCCCTTCGCAGTGGGTCCGCTGGTGAAATCTTGCGTCGAAATCATGTCTCATCAGGGCGAGAAAAAATCCATTGATGTCCGGTTGGATGCAGCCCCGAATTTGCCTGAACTGGTCGCTGACAAGCGGGCCTGCAAGCAGATCCTGTTAAATCTCCTGGCCAATGCCATCAAGTTCACCGATGAAGGTGGGTACGTGGAAGTAAGTGCCAGGCGGGTTGAGGAAGAAATTGAGCTGGCCGTCTCCGACAACGGTATTGGAATTGCAGAGCAGGATATTCCAAAACTCGGAAATCCGTTTGTCCAGGCCGAGAGTTCCTATGATCGCAGTTATGAGGGCGCGGGGCTTGGCCTGTCTGTGGTCAAGGGCCTTGTTCGGCTCCATGGCGGAAGTTTGGATATTGAAAGCAAGCTAGGCGAAGGCACCAGGGTAAGCATTCGTTTGCCGGTGGAAGGTGTCGAGGGGATGGCAGGACTGGCTGAGGACGATAGCGAAATCAACGAGACATCTTCACCGGTTGCCATCGCGCTTGGTGCGTAAGGCATGAGAAGAAGTATCATTACGGCAAAAAGGTCATGATTACCCTGCAGGCAAGGATCATGTTGATAGCGTTCGTCGCTCTGTCAGCGGCGATCACCTATAATGCGACCTTTCTGCAAAAGGGGCCGCATCCGGCACCTATGGCCATAGATGCGACGAACTCTCACAACCGTCCTGTAAAGAGCGCGCGCGAGGAGCCGAAATTCACCAAAACGCTCCCCAAACATACGCGGACGCCCGTATCTGTGCCCCGGACGAAGACGATCATGGCGGTTCAGCGCAAACTTGTAGAAATTGGATATGAGCCAGGCCCGGTCGATGGCGTGCAGGGTTACGTGACCCGGGCTGCCATCATGGCCTACCAGGATGATAAAGGGCTGGCAATCACGGGCGAGGCAACGGACCGGTTGCTCAAGAATATGATCCTGGGGGCATCTTTAGGGGATGCCGGAGAGAACGGGTCTGCGTCCTTACCTGAGGAGACGAAAGACCTCATAAGGGCAGTACAGCTGACTTTGGCCAAGCTGGGATATGATCCTGGCCCACCGGATGGTTTGTGGGGAGCGTCGACCCGCAAAGCAATCGAGAGTTTTGAGCGGGCCAAGAAACTGACCGTCAAAGGGCGCATCTCCGGCAGGTTCATAAAACATTTGATGCAGGCGAATGGCGGCAGCTTCAGCAAAATAAAATCCAGCTAAGTCCCTTGGCCGGGGTATAAGGCTGTTTTTCTTCACCGATATATCGAACCGGTATGCGCATCAAAGCCGAAATCTGGGCCAAGGCCTATATCCGACGCTGTTCCAGCAATGGTGCATCGGCTGTGATGGTGCGGCGCGGGCAAAGCGACGGCGGCGCCATTTTCATCAAGATTAATTGTCTCGACGGGAACGTAAGTCTATACGGTCCTGCACCAGCAGGTATGGATGCCAGCAGCACTGACAGATGCTGGACGCAGGCATTGGGCGAAGACTCAGTGAGTGATGCGGATGCCGACAGCTACCTTCAGCGCCAGGCGGATTTTGACCCCGATATATGGATCATCGAGGTGGAAGACCGCGAAGGACGTCATTTCCTCGGCGATGCCCTGTTGGAAGACTGAGCATTCGTCTGTTCCATATACTGACGACCGTTAGTAGTTTCTTAACCATAAGAAGGCCCTAATTGACCAACGTTCGCATCGAAGCGGCGTAACCGGTTTTCGCGTCTCTATTGGAGAGTCCCATCTGTTACCCGCAAGGCTAGAGGACACTGAAATGGTCACGATCCTGGAATTCCGCCAACCTGAAATCGACAGGGCAGGACAGGCCACCGCCCCACCGCCTGTGAAACACCCGGAAGGCCGGTCTGCAGAGATCATCATCTTTCCCGGTGTCAGGATCGAACGTCACAAGGAGCCGGAAACGCCATGCGTTGCTCCGAAAACTAAAAAACGCGCCAAACGGACGGCCCGAAGAAAGTCGTAGCAGGTCAAACCAACATTTCGCTGTAGTGAGTTTGTGACATGAGTCGAGTTTTAGTACCGTGTAATCATTGTGCCGTTGCCATACGCCACGCGTCGTACACTCTGGCCTCACTTTTGCCGCTTCCCACAACAATTGCAAAACTTATGATTTTACCGGCTCTGCTCACGCTGCTGTTGAGCGCGTGCGCAACAGAAGGTGATTTCGGTCGCACCCGCCCGACAGCTTTCACCAAGGCCACAGATGAAGTCCTGCTCAACACCAACATCATGACCAGGGGCCTGACTTGGCCTGAATTCACACGAGATGAAAACGTGTTGCGTGAAGCGGGTCACCGGTTGGGACGCCCTCTCGGTCCTAACCCACAAGGTGAGATAAGACCCTCGAAGATCTCTTTTGATGCCCAAATGAATGGCTATGGGACGGGGTATCGGGCCCGTAATACTGAAAGCCCACTGCTGTTGATTGATCGTGAAATTGATTCAGACCACCAGGCTCTGACGCAATTCGGTCATTACGGCCACCGGGTCCTGGTCAATGACAGTCAAAGGCTGGACACCTTGATGAAACGTGACCGGGGTCTTCGTGCCAAGGAGCGTGATCAGGCTCGTGCGCGCCTGCAAGAAAATTTTGATTATATACAAACGGTGTTTGAGGATTTCGGCAGGCGTCTCCAAGCGTATCACTATGCGATCGAGGAGGTGCGTGTGCACGAGCCAGAGGTGGTTGTTGTTGAAGTCCGGGGTTCGCTGGATCATTTGCGCGACCGGGCAGGATCGATCAAATATGAACTGGAACATTTCTTCCATGCTGCAATGGCGCGCAGTGATGCCCGCCCGCCAATGGACGAACGCGATCTCCTGAGCCGGGGTGACCGTTTGACTGACCGACTTAATTCTCTGCGAGAATTACCCTATGGGCAGCCGCCTGCAACGCATCGGGATAGGTATTACGGCCAACCTCCCGCCGATCATCCGATCACTCATTTCAAATAGACCATCCAGCCGTTTTACCGGTTGAAGTCGGACCCTGGTAAATTCTTAGAACATGCGCCGCGCTTCAAAGCGGCTTCGGTCTGCGCTGCGTAGCTCGGCCCCAGCAAGGGGGCGCGGATAACAACGATGCCTTCGCGCACAGGTGAATCGACAACAACCAGGTCCTCAATCTCGTCGAGCAGACTGGCGCCGGCCTTCACGCCCACCTCGTTCTGAGTGGAAATGATAATCTCGATCTGGCTCCGCTTAAGTTCGCGGCCATTGATGGCATAAAAATTTTCACCCCTGGGCGTATAAAAAGTGATCGACCATAAATCGTCAAGAATCTGTGTGCTGAGTCTGACAGGTCCGTTATCCAGATTGAAACGGCACATGCCATAACGGACATCAGAAGCCATGAGTGGAAGGCTTTGATGAGAAGGGCTGGCTGCAGGCAAGACCACCATCTGGTTGGCTTCTGACAATGCCGAAACTCGTGCCCAGGCGTTCTTGGGTGCAAGATATGGCAGGCTCAGCACTACCGAGATGTGGATGAGTGAGGCAAGCAGGGCAATGCCCAATGCGCTGACAATAACTGTTCTCATCGGCATACAACCTTGCGGATAGTTGGCAGGCCCCGTTCGGCTGCTGCCTTGTCAAGCACGCTGTCAGCATCGCGCAGGTCATAAGCGCGCAGCACCAGTTTCAAGCTCCCCTGATCCGACGTAGGCAACCAGTTCCCGGGGCGTGCGTTGCGTGCCAGGACAACGCGAAACGACCCGTCGGCCCGGCGTGCTACATCGGTTCTGTTAAAAGAGTATCGTCCGGCTTTATTGGGAATGAGCCGTCCCGTCCCGTCATAGATGGCGAGACTCCACCAGGCTGCATTGAGTGGTCGTCCCTCAACCACATATTCGCATTTTGCCAAAAGGGTATTTCCCTTTTCGTCGCCACTGGCAAAAAAGTATAGCGCACTCGTCGCGGTGATTGGCAGGCGTCCGGCGCGTGCCATATGTGCCTTGGTATAAGGGTCTGCATCCGGCTTTCCAGCTGATCGCCAAACCGACCAGGGGCCGACATGGCTCGTTGTCAGTGCCGAGCCTTCCTCAATCATGTACCACGCGGAGCCGAGACCCAGGACGAGGGCGGAGATAAAGATGAACAGAAGATTCAGGAGCAAACGCACTGTTATTGCCGCAGGCTTGCGCGCTGTCCCGGGTTATCCGTGCCTTGCGAAGCCGGCTTGGTTGGCGGTGTTGTCTGGCCTTGTGTCTGGTTTTCCTGAGACAGCGGAGACTGCGCGGAGTTCTTGAGCAACGTGCTGAGTGCCTTAAGAGCTTTTCGCGTTTCGGGTGGTATTCGTTGAAATGTGGGAGAGATGCGGCCCAGCGTGGCATCTACCTGTCTCAGGGCTGCAACGCGTTGCTGCTCAGCCATCTGGGCTGGATGCACCGGCACTCCAGGAATTTTTGGGATATTATAGGTGGCGTGGGCAAACATCATGAATTCTTTCCATGCCATGGCCGGGAGATTGCCCCCAGTCACGCGTGCCGTTGGTGAGTAGTTATCGTTGCCAAACCAGGTGCCGGCCACATACTGACCCGTAAACCCCATGAACCAGCCATCGCGCCAGGCCGAGCTGGTTCCGGTCTTGCCGACTGCATGAGTAAAGGGGAGTTGGGCCCGACGCGCAGTGCCGCTTGCCACAACGAGTGCCAGCATCGAGTTGAGTTGTTCGATCTTTTTCAGCTCGAAAATGCGGCGTGGCTTGGGTGCATCGCGTTCACGAACATAGAGAAGCTTGCCATGAGAATTTCGTATTTCCTCGATGGCATAGGGTTTAACGGACATGCCGCCATTGGCGAAGACCGCATAACCCCCGGTGTGGGCAACCAGGGTCAGGCCGGTATCACCCAGTGCCATTGAGCATGTCTTCTTTATATGGGTGTGGCCAATCTTGTGAACGTTGGCGAGCACCTTTTCCCGACCGACGTCAAGCGACAGTCTAACGGCCACGGTGTTCAGGGAGCGCATAAGCGCGTGTTTCATTGGCATCGCACCGCGATAACCGCCTGAGTAGTTTCGCGGTGACCAGCGTCCACAGGAAACATATCCATCAACGACCGTTGATTCGGGTGTGTACCCATTTTCCAGCGCTGTCAGATACACATAGGGTTTGAATGATGAGCCGGGCTGGCGGTATGCGTGGCTGGCACGGTTGAACTGGCTTTCGCCATAGTCCTTGCCACCGACCAGCGTACGAACTGCCCCATCTGTTTCCATCGCCACCAGGGCACCTTGACCCGCGCGCCGAGCCCGCCCGTGGGTTCTCAAAATATTCTGAACTGCAGCCTCGCCTGCTTTTTGCAGGCCGACATCTACAGTCGTATGGGCAGTGAGGACAAACTCTCCGCGATCACGCATGATCTCCTGAACCTGCTCAAAGGCATAATCCAGGAACCAGTCCGGGCTGTAGAAATCACTGCGGTCGATGATCTCGGCAGGATTGAGCCGGGCACCATGAACCTGGCCCTCAGTGAGATATCCCGCTTGAACCATGTTGGTCAGGATTTCGTTGGCCCGTGCCCGTGAGGCTGGCAGATCCAGATGCGGGGCATAGCGTGTGGGTGCTTTGAACAACCCGGCGAGCATGGCGGCTTCTGCAAGAGTGACCTCGCGCACGGATTTTCCGAAATAGAATTTGGTCGCGGCTTCAACCCCGAAGGCGCCACCACCCATATAGGCGCGGTCAAGATAGAGTTTCAGGATTTCCCGTTTTGAGAGGCGTGCCTCCAGCCAAATAGCGAGGAAGGCCTCGTTGATCTTGCGTTTCAAGGAGCGCTCGGGCGAGAGAAACAGATTTTTCGCCAGCTGCTGCGTAATTGAACTGCCGCCTTGAACCACGTCAGCGGCCCGGATGTTTTCAACCAGGGCGCGGAAGGTTCCCAGGAAATCGATGCCGAAATGGTTGAAGAAACGGCGGTCCTCTGTTGCCAGCGTTGCCTTGATCATATGATCGGGGATTTCATCGAGTGGCACCGCGTCGGAATGGAGAATTCCGCGCTTGCCGATCTCGTTACCGTACCGATCGAGGAATGTGACACTGAACTTGCCGGCCGTTTGCCAGGCGGTGCGCGTTTCCTCGAATGCTGGAATGGCAAAGGCAAGCATAACGACAAGAGCACCGGTGCCCATGGTGGCTGATTCCGAGACGACCTCGTTCAGAAACTGCCGGTAACCGGAAAGCCTGAAGCGCGCGAAGAAGCTGGAATAGGAACTCCACCAGTCACGAAAACCGGCCCATGTTCCAAACAGGCCGGCATCGATCGAGGAATCAAGCGCAAGCCAGTTGAACCGCTTTTTCCTGCCCGTTGCCTTGAATATCCAGTCGCGCACTAAGAACCCGCAGATGTTGTGCCGGTGGACAAACGAATCCATCCGGCAATTGTGATTAAGGGTGGTAAGATTTATACCAGATTTTCAGGCAAATCCATGGCGAGCACAAGCAGGGAGTTGTGACTTGAACGAGAAGGGCTATCCATTCTGGCGCGACAAGTCTCTGTGCGACATGAGCCAGGAGGAATGGGAGTCGCTTTGCGATGGCTGCGGCCAGTGTTGCCTTATCAAGCTTGAGGATGAGGACACGGAGGAACTCCTGCACACGCGCCTGGCTTGTAAGCTTCTGGATATAGGTGCCTGCAAATGCACCGATTATCCCAACCGGCATGAACGCGTCCATGATTGTGTCGTTATTTCACCCACCTCGGTCAAGGCGCTCGACTGGCTGCCGCACAGTTGCGCTTACCGGCTGGTCGCCGAGGGCAAGGATCTCCACTGGTGGCACCCGCTTGTCTCAGGCAATCCGGACAGCGTTCACGAAGCTGGAATTTCTGTGCGCCCCTGGGCAACAAGCGAGGAGGGCGTTCCGGAGGGGAAAATGATCCGTTTTGTCGTCAAGGATCCTTCGATTAAGCGTATTCTCACTGGAGAATAGCCTGTCATACGTGCATATTTGTTACCCATGTTGCTTTTTTTCAAAAATCAACATATTGAAATATAATCATAAAATATGACAAACAAGATTATTTTCAGGAAATAGGAAAATAATCCTTTACAGCGTAACGCTGCTTAGGTATGTTCCCTCTACAGTTCGACAGTTGCGCGAATGGAGCGCGGCGGTCACGAAATCACCCAGACATTTGAAATTCTTGAACAGGACCCGCGCGTGAGCGATGAGGACGATGCTGCAGGCACGACATGTGGCACAGACATCATCGCTCGGCTCTATGCAGCGCTGGACCGGAAGATGCGGGAAATTGAAACCAGGATCGGGATGGCCTTGCAGGATGAGGGTAGTCACATGAGTGCCGCAGAGTGTGAGCGCGATGCCCGGACCTTGACCACGCTGGCCAAGCTCTATGAAAAAATAACTGAACTGGAGGGGGCGGCTGACACGAAATCACATGAGGGAGAGTTGGCCCAAGAGGCGAAGGAGATCGATGCGGACCGCTTCCGCCAGGGCATTGCTGAGCGCCTTGAGAGAATGCTCAAGGCGGGAGAAAACTGAGGCCTATCTCGCAGACTTTGAATCTGAAATCATCGAGCGGCTCCTGAATGATTGGGAATTGTGGGCGCGCGAGGATCAACTCCCTCCAAGTGGAAATTGGCTAACGTGGCTCGTTCTTGGAGGCCGTGGTGCGGGCAAGACCCGGGCCGGTGCGGAATGGGTGAGGGCTGTTGCGCTGGAACATGCGGATGCGCGCATCGCCCTGATCGGCGAAACATTGAGCGATGTCCGCTCTATCATGATCGAGGGGATTTCAGGTCTGTTGAGTGTCCATTCGGCGCATGAACGGCCAAAATTTGAATCCTCGAAAAAACAAATCACCTGGAAAAATGGAGCGATAGCGCAGGTCTATTCTGCTGAAGATCCTGAGAGTTTGCGTGGTCCACAGTTCAGCCATGCCTGGTGTGATGAAGTTGCCAAATGGCGGCATGTAGATGAATCTTTTGATATGTTGCAATTCGGCCTTCGATTGGGAAGCAAACCCCGCCAGGTTGTGACGACCACGCCGCGGCCCATTCCGCTTCTGAAACGTTTGCTGAAAGATGACTCATGCGTCGTGACGCGCGCAGCTACGGCCAGGAACGCGGCCAATCTGGCGCCGGCGTTTCTTGAAACGGTCGTTGCACGATACAAGGGCACGCGCCTTGGACGCCAGGAACTAGATGCCGAAATTCTGGAAGACAGGCCGGACGCGCTCTGGCCGCGCGCGCTGATCGAGCAGTGCCGCGTCAACACGCATCCACCTTTGGAACGCATCGTCGTTGCGGTCGACCCGCCGGTCACCAGCGGCAAGCGGTCTGACGCCTGCGGCATCGTTGTTGCCGGGCTGGCCTCGGACGGCCGTGCCCATGTGATCCGCGATGCGACAGTGGAACAGGCGGCTCCCACTCAATGGGCGCTGGCGGTCGTTGCTGCCTATCACAGGGCAGGGGCTGATCGTGTGGTGGCGGAGGTTAATCAGGGTGGCGAACTGGTCACGGCCATGATCGCGCAGGTCGATAGCTCGGTTCCTGTCCGCATGGTGCGCGCGACCAGGGGCAAGTGGCTGCGCGCGGAGCCGGTCGCCGCACCCTACGAGCAGGGCCGGGTCACCCATGTTGGCGCCTTTCCGGAGCTGGAAGACCAGATGGCGGACTTTGGCCGCGATGGTCTCTCGAGCGGTTCAAGCCCGGACCGGGTTGATGCTCTGGTGTGGGCTTTGAGCGAACTGATGCTGCGGGAGAATATGAACCCGCGCGTGCGAAGACTTTGAATTAAAACATTATTCAAGAGGGATTGAATGGCCTTACGCGACGCGATTGCGCAGTTTCTGACGCCTGCGGAAGGTGGAATAGAGCGCGAGGAAAAGGCGAGCCGGACGGGTTCGCTGATCGCGCTGCACACCCATGGCGCGCCCGTCTGGACGCCGCGCAACTATACCGATCTCGCCCGTGAAGGGTTTACGAAAAATGCGGTCGTCTATCGCTGCGTGCGGATGATTGCGGAAGCCGCAGGGTCTGTTCAACTGCTTGCCTTTGAAGATGGCGAGGCGCGAGAAGCGCATCCGCTGTTGAAGCTTCTTGCCCAGCCCAACGCCACCCAGTGCGCGCCGGATTTGTTTGAAGCCTGGTACGGCTTCCTGCTCGTGTCGGGCAATGCCTACATGGAGGCGGTCTCTGTTTCAGGCACCGTGCGCGAGCTTCACGCTTTAAGACCAGACCGTATGAAGGTCATCCCGGGCCCTGATGGCTGGCCTGAAGGGTATGAATACACAGCGTCAGGTGAAAGCGTGCGCTTCCCCCAGGATGTGGAGCGGGGTGTGCGGCCCATCCTGCATATGAGCCTGTTCCATCCAGACAATGACCATTACGATCTGAGCCCCCTGGAAGCAGCCGCCACCGCTGTGGATATTCACAACGCGTCCGGCGCGTGGAACAAAGCGCTGCTAGACAATTCCGCGCGGCCCTCCGGCGCGCTCGTCTATCAGGGCAAGGACGGCGCGCTGACGGGAGAGCAATATGACCGCCTCAAGGAAGAGCTCGAAAGCGGTTTTCAGGGCAGCGCGAATGCCGGGCGGCCACTGCTCTTGGAGGGCGGGCTCGACTGGAAGGCCATGAGCCTCTCTCCGAAGGATATGGATTTTATTCAAACCAAATATGTCGCCGCGCGGGAAATCGCCCAAGCAAATCGAAAAACTGTCAGAGCCGATGTCCGGCATGTCTTCCGATTCTGCAATCCTGAAATTCATCAGGGTCGGCTCCGACCCGGACGGCGGCTATCTGGTGCCGGACGAAACCGAGGCGACGGTGATGCGGTCCTTAAAAGACATCTCGCCCATCCGCGCGATTGCGTCCGTGCGGCAGGTTTCCGCCACCACCTTCAAGAAGCCGTTCTCCATTGCCGGCCCTGGTGCGGGCTGGGTTGGCGAAACGGCGGCGCGGCCCGAGACAACCTCTCCGACGCTGGCCGAGCTGACCTTCCCCACCATGGAGCTTTACGCCATGCCGTCTGCGACCCAGTCGCTGCTGGATGATTCAGCGGTCAATATAGACGAGTGGCTGGCGGAGGAAATCCGCATTGCGTTTGCCGAGCAGGAAGGCTCAGCCTTCGTCGTCGGCGACGGCGCCAACCAGCCCAAGGGCTTTCTGGATTACACCAAGGTGGCCAACGGCTCCTGGTCTCATGGCAATGTCGGCTATATCGCCACCGGCGTTGATGGCGGGTTTGACGCGAGCAATCCGTCAGACAATCTGATTGATCTGATTTACGCGGCCAAGTCCGGCTATCGCGGCAATGGCTGGTGGGTCATGAACCGCGCCACCCAGGCCGAGATCCGCAAGATCAAGGATGCCGATGGCAATTACATCTGGCAGCCGGGCGAGCGGGCAGGGGCGGAGCCGACCCTGATGAATTTCAGGATTGCAGAATCGGAAGACATGCCGGACATCGGCTCTGACAGTTTTTCGATTTGCTTTGGCGATTTCCAGCGCGGCTACCTGATTGTCGACCGCGTGGGCCTGCGCGTGCTGCGTGACCCCTATTCCGCCAAGCCTTACGTCCTTTTCTACACCACCAAACGGGTCGGCGGCGGCATCCAGGACTTTGATGCGCTGAAGCTGCTCAAGTTCGGAGTGTCCTAAACCGACCCTGTAAGCCTGGCCAGGCAGCGGCCGCGGCGACCCTCCCCGCCGCGGCCGCACTTTTCTGATCAATAATTTAGCAACTCAAGGAGTGCCGCTCATGGCGCTTGTCCGCACGTCTGCGCCCGAAGTGCCGCCCGTCACACTTTCCGATGCCAAGGCGCATCTGCGGGTCGATGGAAGCGACGAAGACGCACTCATTTCCTGGCTCATCGAGACGGCAACCGCGCATATCGAGCATGGATACGGCCTGGCGCTCATCACGCAGGGCGTGACCATTATCCGCGATGACTGGCCGGACTCGTGGTTTGTGGAACTGCCACTGACCCCGGTTCAGTCGGTCTCCTCCATCACGGTCTTTGAGGCCGATGGCGGGGGCATTGCGTTTGATGCCGGACACTGGTTCACGGACACCATTTCCCATCCTCCGCGCATTGTTCTCCATGGTACCGCCCCATGGCCGCAACCGGGACGACGCGCCAACGGCATCGAGATTGCCGTGATGGCCGGGTATGGTGATGTGCCAGCCGATGTGCCCGAGCCTGTTCGCCACGCACTTTTGCTGCTGGTGGCGCAATGGTTCGAGCAGCGTGAACCAGTCAGCATGGACGCTGCGCCGAATGAAATTCCCGACAGTGTATCCACGCTGCTTAATCCCTTCAGGCCCGTACGGCTATGAGTGGGACTTCCATCGGCGGGCTTCGCCACCGCCTCATCCTCGAACAGTCCGTTCCCACGCCGGATGGCGGTGGCGGCAATACGGAGAGTTGGGTTCAGGTGGCGCAAGTCTGGGGAGCTGTTGAGCCACTCTCGGGTGGTGAAAGTGTGCAAGCCGCGCGCATTGCCGGGCGTCATATGTATCAAATCAGAGTGAGATACCGCGCCGACGTGGAGCCTTCCATGCGGTTCAGGTTGGGAACACGTATCTTCAATATCCTCTCAATTGAGAACGCGGGGGAGCGTGGTCGCTGGCTGCGGGCGTTATGTGAGGAGCGCGACCTTTAAATGAGTGCTCCGAAGCATGAATATACCACTCTGGGACCACCTATTAACCGGTTGTTAAGTCAGTATTACGCATTGTTACAAATGTGATTCATCGAGGTTTCGCGAAGATCACAAGTCGGTGTGAAGTTCTGGAATTGGTGCGTGCGTATCCCACATGATCCATTGAAATATATTGTTCGAAAGGCTTGGAAGACATGGCAACGAGCGCAAGCTGGGAACTGCAAAAGGGCATCTATGACACCCTTAGCCAAAACTCGTCCATTACGGGACTGCTCGGCGGCACGAACATCTATGACGATGCGCCCCAAAAGGCCGATTATCCTTACCTGACCTTCGGACAAAGCGTCGCCCGCGACTGGAGCACCGGCTCCGACGACGGGCTTGAGCATATCCTTACCCTGCATGTCTGGTCGCGTGCCGGCGGCAAGAAGGAAGCCCACGAGATCATCGAAGCCATCCGCCAGGCGTTGAAAGGCGGGTCCGTTCCCGTCGACGAGCATCACCTGGTGAACTTGCGCCACGAATTCTCAGAAGCAAGGCAAGACCCGGACGGCGAGACCTATCACGGGATCGTCCGCTACAGGGCCGTTACGGAGCCGATGGCGGCATAGTCACTCAGCTTCTTTAACTTAAAGAACACCGCAAGCGCCCCCCTCCCGGGGCGCTTATTTGTTGCCTGTACGCGGCACCGAATACCCCATGACATTCCCAAGGAGACTTTGAATGGTTGCTCAAAAGGGCAAGGACCTTCTGTTGAAGGTCGACAGCGACGGACTTGGCGCCTTCGCGACTGTCGCGGGCCTGCGCACGCGAAATCTGGCGTTCAATACCGAAAGCGTGGATGTGACAGATAGCGAGAGTGCCGGGCAATGGCGCGAGCTGCTCTCCGGCGGTGGCATTGCCGTGCGAAAGGGTCGTGCCGCCGTACCCTATGGTCCTGGGGGTTTGGACGCTCAGATGCAAGGCGAACAGGACACGAGGATTCCGGAAGAGGGTTTGCGTCCCGTATGGGTCATTGTTGTCTATGAAGTTCAACAAAAGAAACTCATCGGGATTACCGAATTCGTGTTCGCTTCTTATCAGGACTGCCAATCCGGAGCCGAACAGGCCAAACAGGAGCTTGGGCTCCATCTCAAACCGATTTGTTACGTGCGGTGGATGAAGTTGGAGCCGGATGAAAGCTGGTAACCCAAACCGCATTCATGTGTGGTTCATTTGGCGTAACATATGGTAGATGCTGAAGAATACTCGCGAGGCATCACATGTGCGGTTGGAACCATTTTTGCCGGGCTTTTCTGGTCCTGGGCATTTTGCTGTTGCTTGGCGGCAACTGGTCACATGCGCGTGCGCAGGCAAATTGCCTGACTTACGGTCAGGCACGTCAGGCCGGATGGTTTGCCGGGATTAAATTGCGTCCCGCTGCCGAGGTTAAAAAAGCGGTTGAGAAGAACAAGGGCGGAACAGTGCAATCCGTTCGTGTTTGTCCGGGTCCGGTCTATAAGCTGACAGTTATTCGTAAAAATGGTTCCGTGGTCACAGTTACAGAATCTGCAGTGGCTCAGTAAAATGTGCATTGACCGCAGAAACGCACCTCCCTCCGGTCTCATTTTGGATGATGTGCCATGCGGCTGTTAGTCGTTGAGGACGATCCTGACCTGAACCGTCAGCTGGTTTCGGCTCTGTCGGAAGCAGATTATGCGGTTGACACTGCGTTTGACGGCGAGGAGGGGCATTTCCTCGGCGATACGGAACCATATGACGCCGTGATACTGGATCTCGGTTTGCCACAAATGGATGGCATCAGCGTTCTTGAAAAATGGCGCCGGGATGAGCGCAAGATGCCAGTTCTCATTCTGACCGCTCGCGATCGCTGGAGCGACAAGGTCGCAGGCATGGACGCCGGTGCCGATGATTACGTTGCCAAACCGTTCCATATGGAGGAAATTCTTGCCCGGGTCCGGGCACTGTTGCGGCGATCAGCTGGCCACGCCAAGAACGAGATTGAAATTGGCCCCTTGCGGCTCGATACCCGCACGTCCCGCGTGACGGTCGATGGCGCACCTATCAAACTCACCTCGCATGAATACCGGTTGCTAGCTTATCTCATGCATCATCAAGGGCGCGTTGTTTCACGGACCGAACTGGTCGAGCATCTGTACGATCAGGATTTCGACCGCGATTCAAATACCATCGAGGTCTTCGTAGGGCGACTGCGGAAGAAAATTCCATCTGAGCTGATCGAGACGGTGAGGGGGCTGGGATATTGCCTGGGAAGCACGGGCGATGAGACCTAATTCTCTCGCGTTCCGCTTGTTCGCAGCTGCAGCAGCGTGGGCCCTCGTTGTTCTGCCTATCACCGCATTTATCCTGATTTCGGTTTATCGCGGTGCTGTTGAGCACAACTTTGATACACGCCTGAATGTTTATCTCATTGATCTCGTAACAGATGTTGCGGAAGCGCGTAACAACCCTGCGGCAAAACCTCCCTCCATAACCGATCCGCTTTTCAACCGTCCTTTTTCCGGTTGGTATTGGCAGATTACCCCCCTCGGCTCCCCAACTCAACTATTGTACACCTCAGAGTCGCTTGTGGATCAAAGGGGTAAACATCCCAGCGAACTGGGCATCGCAGCTGACGAAAACCTCACCCGACACGCAAACATGCGGGGTCCGGATAAACACGCTCTGCGGGTCTTGGAGCGTGAAATCACGATCGAAGAGGGCAGTTCAGTAAAGACCGGTCTGTCCATCGTTGTGTCTGGAAACAGCGACGAGATTGAAAAAACCATCACCGAGTTCCGCACGCTCCTGATTCTGGCCCTGACAGTTCTGGGAGTTGGCCTTGTGCTGGCCACTTATTTTCAGGTGCGCTTTGGTCTGATGCCATTGCGGGCAATAGGCAGGGGACTTGCGGCCATCCGCTCTGGTGATGCTCACATGCTGGAGGGCGATCTGCCCACCGAGATTGTGCCGCTGCAAAGCGAACTCAATGCCCTCATCAAGTCCAATCGTGCCATTATCGAGCGTGCACGCACCCATGTTGGCAACCTCGCCCACGCGCTCAAAACTCCACTAAGCGTCATCACCAACGAGGCGGCAGGCAAGCGGACCTCCTTCGCGGCCAAGATTTCCGATCAGGCAGAGATCATGCGCGACCAGATCACTCATCACCTGAACCGTGCCAGCATGGCGGCGCGCTCTGGCGTAATTGGAGGCCAGACACAAGTGCAACCTGTTGTTAAGGCCTTGGTTCGGGCGCTGAACCGCATTTATGAGGAACGGAAATTGACCTTGCGTCTGGAGTGTTCCAATGACGTGGTATTTCATGGCGAAAAGCATGACCTTGAAGAGATGGTTGGAAATCTCCTCGACAATGCCTGCAAATGGGCAAAGTCCGATATTTCGCTGATAGTCCGCATTCTCAAGAATAAAATTGTTATTCGAATTGAGGATGATGGACCAGGTTTACCTAAAAAAGAACGCGTTGCAGCGCTGAAGCGAGGACGCAGACTGGACGAGACAAAACCAGGATCAGGGCTTGGTTTATCTATCGTTGCCGAGCTTACCCACCTGTATAATGGCAAGCTTATAATGGAAGAATCAGAAAAAGGGGGGCTGAGCGCATGTCTTGAATTGCCTGGCTCTTAACCTTGCAAAGGATAAGTGGCCGAATTTTCGCCTGAATTTTCGTATCTTAAGTGATCAAGCGAGAGTATTATTATTTTGCGTTCTGGTTCGGTTGGGCTGGCAAAGTCTTGCCGGTATTGGACAGCATCTAATTTTGCGAGGACGAAATCATGCGGTTGAAGGTCATCCTGGCCACCATTCTGATTCCCGTCACACTGGCGGCATGTGGATCAGGTCGTAATTCACAATCTGGCACAGTTGTTGGTGCTGTTGCAGGCGGCCTGCTTGGCAGTACACTCGGAAAAGGCGATGGCCGCGTTGCCGGCGCGATGGTTGGCGCATTTCTCGGCGGTGTGGTTGGCAACGAGATTGGCAAACGCATGGATGAAGTTGATCGCCGCGCAGCTATGGAGGCTGAGTACCGCGCCCTCGAAACCGGTCCTGCTGGAACAGCAATTCCTTGGCGCAATCCAAAAACGGGTCACTATGGTAACGTTGTTCCGAGCAAGCCTTACATGGCCAATTCACAGCATTGCCGAACCTATACCCATACCATCTACATTAGCGGGCGCCCGGAGACATTAAGCGGGAAAGCCTGCCGCAGACCTGACGGGACTTGGCATAAAATCAGCTGATAATATTCAACGATTGAAAATAGGTCAGGCAGATGTCTATGCGTGCCATTTCGTCGCGTTTCAATCACTTGTTCTTTAACGGAACCAACTTGCCCACACGGCTCTGGCGTGCTTATCCCTTTGGACTGATCAGCGTACCGCTGCAGGCAGCATAGGCTTGGGTAATGACTCTCTGGGTAATATTCGCAGGATTGACCGCCGCGGCGATGGTTGCTGTCCTGTGGCCGTTTCTGCGTTCTGACAAGCAGAAATTGGAAGTAGCGGCCTATGACACAGCCGTCTTCAAGGATCAGCTTGAAGAAATAACCTCTGAAAAAGAGCGTGGTGTGATTTCCAAAACCGAGGCAGATGCAGCGCGAACTGAAGTTTCACGGCGTCTTCTTTTAGCTGCACGGACCAATGCAAGCAGGTCAGGGAGCTCAACAGGCACGAGGGGCGGGAAGCTTCCCGCGCTGGCGTTGGTGTGCACGTTCCTCTGTGTACCGGTTTCCAGTGCCGTTCTCTATCTTGTTTACGGTTCTCCCTCCTTAAAGGACAAACCACTTGCAGAGCGGCTCCAACAGGATTCCAGCACAAAGAAAATCGATGAGCTGATGGCCCAGGTTGAGGATCGCTTGCGTGAGCATCCTGAAGATGGTCGTGGTTGGGAAGTCATAGCACCGGTCTATCTGAGACAACAGCGCTACAATGAGGCGGCTGATGCGTTTGGAAAAGCGCTCAAATTGCTCGGTGAAACACCACAGCGGCTTCTGGATTATGGCAATGCGCTGGTTCTGTCCAATGATGGCATCGTTACGGAACCTGCACGGTTGGCACTTCAGAAATCTACATCCAGTGGCAAGACATTTGTTCGGGCCCAATTCTGGCTGACCGTAGCAAAAGAACAAGACGGGCGTTACTCGGAAGCTGCCCAGGCTTGGCGCGAGCTTTTAAAGCAGGGCGGAGCAGATGCGCCCTGGCGCGAAGCGGTGCAACAGCGCCTTGCTGCCGTAGAGCAGCGGGCTGGGATGGCTAGCGGTGAAAAACCCGCGGTTGCTCCTGCCAAAATACCCGATGCAGCTATGGTGAAGGGGCCAAGTCAGGAAGATGTTACCGCGGCACGGGGAATGAGTTCGACTGACAGGTCTGCGATGATTGCAGAAATGGTTGCCGGGCTGGCTGAAAGGCTCAAGAGTGACGGTGGTAACGTTGAGGAATGGAAGCGGCTGGTGCGCAGCTATACTGTGCTTGGCAAAAAGCAGGAAGCGGTCAAGGCACTTGAAAATGCGCGTGGGGTTTTTACCGAAGATCCTCAATCGCTTGCTTTATTGAACGAACTGGCAAAATCACTGGGTCTCTAAAGCTATAAAGAGCAAAAGGTATTACGAGGACCATGACCCGAAAACAACGCAGATCGGCTTTAATTGGAATGTGTCTCGCGGTGCTCGGTCTTGCCGTGGGGTTGGTCCTGTTTGCGCTTGAAGACTCTATCGTCTTTTTCTACAGCCCGAGCGATGTATCGGAGAAGAACATCAAGCCCGGCCAGCGCATCCGGCTTGGCGGTCTTGTCGAGGAGGGCAGTGTTAAGCGCGGGGAGAATACAACTGTGCAATTCACCGTTACTGACACCGCAAAGAGGGTGCCTGTCATGTATACAGGTGTATTGCCAGATTTGTTCCGTGAAGGGCAGGGTGTGGTGACCGAGGGCAAGCTTGGTAGCGATGGTGTCTTTGTTGCTGACAGTGTCCTAGCTAAGCATGATGAGAATTACATGCCGCCGGAAGTTGCAGAAGCCCTGAAGAAACAGGGCGTCTGGCAAGGCGAGGGCGCTAAGCCCAAAGTGAACTGATATTCGCATGAGAACTGCGGGAGGAGTGAACGCAACGTGATTGCAGAGATAGGCCATTTTTCCTTGATTTTGGCGCTGGGTGTGGCCCTGGCCCAGACAATTTTGCCGATCTGGGGTGCCCAACAGCGTGACAATACGCTTATGCGGATCGGTGCTCCGGCTGCGCAGGCACAGTTTTGTTTGCTGCTATTGGCCTTTTTTGGCCTGATGATTGCTTATGTCACCTCGGATTTCTCACTGCTGAACGTCTTCCAGAATTCTCATTCCGCAAAACCGCTTCTCTACAAGATCAGCGGCGTGTGGGGGAACCACGAAGGCTCCATGCTCCTCTGGGTATTGATCCTAGCGCTGTTCGGATGTGCCGTGGCCATGTTCGGACGCAACCTTCCGCCTGATCTCAAGGCCAATGTCCTTGGTGTGCAAGGCTCAATCTCGGTGGCATTTCTCACCTTCATTGTCACCACCTCCAATCCCTTCACACGAATTGATCCTGCACCCTTTGAAGGACAGGGCCTCAATCCTATCTTGCAGGATCCAGCGCTCTCCTTTCATCCGCCTTTCCTCTATATGGGCTATGTGGGCTTCTCCATGGCCTTTTCATTTGCCGTCGCTGCACTGATTACCGGTCGTGTTGATCCTGCCTGGGCGCGGTGGGTCCGGCCTTGGACGCTTGCCGCGTGGATGTGCCTGACGCTCGGCATCGCCATGGGTTCCTGGTGGGCCTATTACGAACTCGGCTGGGGTGGCTGGTGGTTCTGGGACCCGGTGGAGAATGCCTCCTTCATGCCATGGCTTGCGGGTACTGCGCTGTTGCATACGGCCCTGGTCATGGAGAAGCGCGACTCGCTGAAGGTTTGGACTATCCTGCTTGCAATCCTGACATTCTCGCTGAGCCTGATGGGGACTTTCCTGGTGCGCTCCGGTGTTCTCACTTCGGTCCATGCGTTCGCAGTTGATCCGGAACGCGGTGTGTTCATCCTGGGCATCATGGTGATATTCATCGGTGGGGCGTTGGCATTATTTGCCAGCCGTGCGCAAGTACTTCGGCAGGGTGGCATCTTTGCGCCGGTCAGCCGGGAAGGGGCTTTGGTGCTCAATAATCTGCTGATCTCCACGGCGTGTGCTGCTGTGTTTATTGGAACACTTTACCCAATGGCACTTGAGGCGGTGACAGGCGCTAAAATTTCCGTCGGTCCTCCCTTCTTCAACGCCACTTTTGGACCATTGATGGTGCCACTTCTGATTGCCATGCCCTTTGGGCCGTTCCTGGCATGGAAACGCGGGGATATTCTGGGCGCTTCGCAGCGTCTGTCGGTTGCAGCGATAGTCACCATGCTGGTCATTATCGCTGCCTATGCGTTCTCAGGGTCTGGGCCCTGGCTCGCCCCGCTGGGCCTTGGATTGGGGATCTGGGTAATTGCGGGTGCCCTGTCGGAAATTGCCTTCCGGGTGAAGATGTTCAAGGCTCCTTGGGATGAGGTTTTCCGCCGCTTACGCAATCTTCCCCGGGCGGCTTATGGCACGACAACCGCCCATATAGGCATCGGCGTAATGGTGCTTGGTATTGTTGCCACAACAACATGGCAGAGTGAGAAAATTTTGTCCCTGAAACCGGGGCAGAGCGCTTCGATCGCCGGCTATGAATTGAAATATATGGGTGTCGAGCCTCACAAGGGGGCCAATTACAGTGAGCAAATCGCTTTACTTGTTGTAAGTCGTGGCGGTGAGGAAGTGACCCGCCTGTTTCCCTCCAAGCGCCTTTACGTCGCGCCCAAGACAGCAACGACCGAGGCCGGCATTCATGCCGCTTGGACAGGTGATCTCTATTCCGTTTTAGGTGATGAGCTTAAAGATGGCGCTTTTGCCTTCCGGCTCTATTTCAATCCGCTGGTGAGGTTCATCTGGATTGGCACGCTGATCATGTTCTTCGGCGGGTTGATGTCATTGACTGACAGGCGATTGAGGGTCGGCGCCCCCAAACCCGCTCGTGTAGGCGTCAGACCCGCAGCTGCGGAGTAGCCCCATGGCTCGTATCATCACATTGGTGCTGCTGGTATTCATCATGGTCCTGCCGGTGACATCCGTCACGGCAGTGGAACCAGATGAAATATTGAAAGACCCGGCTCTTGAATCGCGTGCCCGCGATATTTCGCTGGAGTTGCGCTGTCTGGTTTGCCAGAACCAGTCAATCGACGATTCCAACGCGCCACTGGCCAAGGATTTGCGGGTCCTGGTGCGTGAACGCTTGATCAAGGGGGAAACCAATGCACAGGTGATCGATTTCATCGTCGCGCGCTATGGCGAGTTTGTGTTGTTGAAGCCGCGTTTCGCAATGCACACGCTGCTTTTGTGGATTGCAACGCCGCTGCTACTGCTTATTGGTATGTTCGTAATGTACCGATCCTACAAACTCCGAAAAGGCGATGCGCGCTCCCGCGCTGCCAAAGGGCTTTCGGTAAAAGAGCAGCGGGAGCTAAAAAAGTTGCTGAAAGAGACGTGATCTCTCACCCCTTGCCCCACACTCCCTCCTGACCCATCTTAAGCTGGCGAACGCCCTGTCCCAAGGAGTCGGCTTATGTCCCCATCTGAAAAACTCACTTTCCCGGGAAGTTCCGGAGAATCGCTTTCAGCGCGCCTCGACAAACCGGCTGGTGGTCAGCGCGCTTATGCGCTGTTCGCCCATTGCTTCACTTGCTCGAAGGATATTTTTGCCGCCGCGCGTATATCAGAAGCGCTTGTTGAGCGGGGGTTTGCAGTCCTGCGCTTTGATTTTACCGGACTTGGCGCCAGCGAGGGCGAGTTCGCCAACACCAATTTCTCCTCCAATGTCGAAGACCTGAGAAGGGCTGCCGACTATTTGCGTGAAAACCATGCTGCTCCGGAAATCCTCATCGGCCACTCCCTGGGCGGAGCGGCCGTACTGGCCGCTGCAGGTGATGTTCCAGAGGCTAAAGCTGTTGCCACAATCGGTGCGCCGGCGGAAGCCGAGCACGTGGTTCACAATTTTGGCGCCAAGCTCGATGAGATCGAAAAAGACGGCATCGCGGATGTTAAACTCGCCGGGCGCAGCTTTACCATTAAGAAGCAGTTTCTAGATGATCTGAAGGCGCAAAGTGTGGAGAAGCAGGTTTCAGGCATGGGTAAGGCTCTGATTGTTTTCCATGCGCCGCGCGATGCGATCGTAGGAATTGAGAACGCGGCAGCTATTTTCAAAGCGGCCAAGCATCCCAAGAGCTTTGTTTCGCTTGATGACGCAGATCATCTGTTGAGTCGGCGATCCGACGCGATCTATGTGGCCGATGTGTTGAGCGCCTGGGCGACACGTTTCATTTCTGCCGAAGATTCCAATTCAGTGCTGCCTTATCCTGGACCGGAAGGGCAGGTGAGCATTGCCGAAACCAGGGGGGGCAAGTTCCAGGCCGAAGTGGTGTCAGGAGCACACCGTTTGATGGCAGACGAACCTTTAAGCTATGGCGGGCTCGATACCGGCCCCAGCCCTTATGATCTGCTCTCCGCCGCGCTTGGCACATGCACATCGATGACATTGCGCATGTATGCGGATCACAAAAAGATAGATCTTGAACGAGCTTCTGTCATTGTCCGCCATGGTAAAGTGCATGCGCAGGACTGTGCGGATTGCGGTGAGGGGCGTGAGGGCAAGATCGACCGGTTTGAGCGCGAACTGGTGCTGGAAGGCAATCTCGACGAGGTTACGCGCAAGCGGCTCACAGAGATTGCTGACAGGTGCCCGGTTCATAAAACACTGGAGCAGGGCGCCGTGGTCGTCACCACCTTGAAGGATGAGAAATAGCTTCAACCCAGGTTCAAATGAACGTGTGTCACAGGCTGGAAGCGCATTCCCGCCGCAATCTTACGAAACTTTAATTCCCCGGAAAGTGTCGGGTAAGACCGGCTTTCCTATATATACCACCTAAGAGGTCCTGAGTCGGAGCGGTGCTAGGCTGCCGGCAGACAAACGGCCACGGAAACAACAATAGATATCGGAAAAGGTGAATCACATGATCGACCCCGCTACGACCCCGTCGAAAGCACGTTCAACAAAGAAACTCATCCGCGAGAAACCGGTGGCTTTCCTGTTGGCCGGCGCACTCGGTGTGGGCCTGCTTGGCACGACGCTTATTCCCAATTCACCGGATGCCGTTGCGCAGACGAATTCAGGACCCAGTGGGGTGATGACGCCATATGGCAATGCTCCTTCCAGTTTTGCTGATCTGGTGGAGAAGGCACGGCCGGCGGTGGTTTCCATTCGAGTCAAGGGCGGTTCAAAGCAAAAGACATCCGACCGCAAGGCACCTGAATTCAATATGCCGGATTTGCCTGACGATCATCCACTCAACGAGTTTTTCAAGAATTTTCGGAATGGCAAGCCAGGGCAAGGAGGTGGACAGCGCCGGCAACGTCCTTCACTTGCACAAGGTTCCGGCTTCATTATTTCAGATGATGGATATGTGGTGACCAACCACCACGTCATCAACGAGGCCAGTGAAATTACCCTCACCATGGACAATGGCGACGAGCATAAAGCCGATGTCATTGGCTCCGATGAGCGTACCGACTTGGCTCTGCTCAAGATCAAGTCGAAGAAGAAATTCCCGCACGTGGAATTCTCCAACAAAACTGCACGCGTTGGTGACTGGGTGCTGGCCGTTGGCAATCCTTTTGGTCTTGGTGGTACGGTAACCGCAGGTATCGTATCTGCTCACAAGCGTGACATCGGTTCAGGCCCCTATGACTTCCTGCAAATTGACGCGGCTGTAAACCGGGGCAATTCAGGTGGCCCGACTTTTTCCCTGGATGGCAAGGTGATCGGCGTCAACACGGCAATTTTCAGCCCGTCCGGGGGCAATGTTGGTATTGCTTTCGCAGTGCCGTCAAAGTTGGCTAAGTCGGTCATTTCCCAACTCAAGAACGGGGGCAAGGTGGCCCGTGGCTGGCTTGGCGTCACGATTCAGAGCGTCAATGAGGACATCGCCGACAGCCTAGGCCTCAAGGAGCCCAAAGGCGCGATGGTAACCAAGCTCGCAGACAAGAGCCCGGCGGCCAAAGCCGATATGCAGGTGGGTGACCTTATTATTGCAGTTGAAGGTGATGATGTTGATGACTCCCGTGATCTCTCGCGCAAGATTGCGGGTTTGTCACCCGATAAGAACGTCCGCGTCACCGTCCTTCGCGATGGCAAGAAGCGCGACCTGAGCGTTGAACTAGGCACCTTCCCGAGTGGCAAGAAGCTCGCGGCCCTCAAGAAAGGAGATACAAAGCCGGCTATTGCCGAGATGGAAGATCTCGGAATTTCGCTCGCGCCTGTATCAACGCGTCCAGGATCAAAGGGCAAGGGTGTTGTCATCACCGAAGTGGATCCGGACTCCAAGGCAGCCGAAAAAGGTCTCAGGGCCGGCGATATTATTCTCGAAGTTGCCGGTAATAGTGTGAGCAATCCGGACGATGTGGCCAAAGGCGTACGCAAGGCCAAGGACAAGGGCCGCTCCGCTGTTCATATGCTGGTTCGCTCCGGTGACAGCCAGCGCTTTATCGCCCTCCCCCTCAAGAAGGTCTAACTCCCTCTAGACCGACAGGCGGTACGGGTTTATAGCCCGTGCCGCCGTTTCCCCGCACCTCCATGACCCCACACTCACACAGTCACACCGGGCAAAGAATTCTGGAAGTTCCCGCATCTGCGCTACAATCCGAACCCATGCGTGTATTGCTGATAGAAGATGATATCGAGACGGCCTCCTTCCTCGTCAAGGCGTTGAAAGAGGCGGGTCATGTGTCCGATCATGCCTCCGATGGCGAGACCGGCTTGGCATTGGCCGAAACGCAAACTCATGATGTGCTCGTAGTCGACCGGATGCTGCCCAGGCGAGATGGATTGTCGATCATTGCCAAGCTCAGGGCTGATGGCGTGCAAACCCCGGTGCTTATCCTGAGTGCGCTTGGTGAGGTCGATGACAGGGTAAAAGGCTTGCGTGCCGGCGGTGATGATTACCTCACAAAACCCTATGCTTTCTCCGAGCTTCTGGCGCGGATCGAGGCACTTGCCCGGCGTACTTCCCCAGAAGAAGCGATTACCAAATACACAGTTGGAGATTTGGAGCTCGATCGCCTTACCCACAAGGTTTTTCGGGGTGGCCAGTCAATCCTGCTGCAACCACGCGAGTTCAGATTGCTTGAATATCTGATGAAACATGCAGACCGGGTGGTGACCCGGACCATGCTGCTGGAGAATGTCTGGGATTATCATTTTGATCCCCAGACCAATGTCATCGACGTGCATATCTCTCGATTGCGGGCAAAAATAGATAAAGAATTCGACACGCCACTCCTGCACACGGTGCGGGGGGTAGGATACTCGATCCGTGTCGAGCGTGCTTAAACTTTTTCGGACCACAACATTTCGTCTTGCCCTGATTTTCATGGCGCTGTTTGGAGGAGCTGCCGCGTGCGCCATTGGGTACATCTATTGGCAGACCAATGTGCTGCTCAATCGTCAGCTTGAACAGACTATTGAAGCTGAAGTTCAGGGCCTCGCGGAGCAATATCGCGCGGGCGGAATAACCAATCTGGCCAAGACGGTGGCCAATCGCAGCCTGGCCGCCGGTAATAGTATCTATCTCGTGACCGATAGTGAAGGTGACAGGATCACGGGCAACCTCACCTCAATTTCGCGTGATCTTTGGAACAGGGTGGGCCGGGTGGAATTCGTCTATAACCGGCCCAGTCAGAAAGGCTCTGAATCGCGCCTAGCGTTGGTCAGCGTCTTCCGCCTGAAGGGTGGTTTTCGGCTAATCGTAGGGCGTGACATTGAGGATCGCCGGGTGTTCGAACGGGTGGTTCAGTCGGCATTTTTCCTTGGGCTGGGCTTTATGGCTCTTGTGGGTCTGGGAGGAGGATGGCTTGTCAGCCGCTCCCTGCTGTCACGCATCGATGCCGTGACCGCGACCAGCCGAACCATCATGGAGGGAGATTTATCCGGCCGTGTCCCGGTAGTCGGGTCAGGGGACGAACTGGATCGGTTGTCAGAAAACCTCAACGACATGCTGGACCGAATTGAGCAACTCATGGCGGGCATGAGGGAGGTTTCGGACAACATTGCACATGATCTGAAAACTCCACTCAACCGGTTGCGAAACCGTGCCGAGGCAGCCTTGAGAGAAAAGGACGGGGTAAAACCCTATCGTGCAGCACTTGAGCGAACCATCGAGGAGGCAGACGATCTCATCAAAACCTTCAATGGTTTGCTCTCTATTGCCCGGCTTGAATCGGGCGCTTCGCAAGGTGCTATGGAGGAGGTCGAAGCGGAAGCACTAATTCGCGATGTAGTGGAATTGTATGAACCAGCTGCTGAAGACAAGGGGCTTTCCCTGAGTTCTGAGACGGCAGAAGGGGTGCGCCTGATTGCTGACCGGCAGTTGATCGGACAGGCATTGGCCAACCTGATTGATAACGCCATTAAATATGGTGTTGGAGATATCGATGTATCGGCCATCGATACGGGCGCAACGGTTGAGATCACGGTAAGAGACCATGGCCCCGGGATACCCGAAGAAGACCGCAAACGCGTACTCAAACGATTTGTCAGGCTTGAGGAGAGCCGATCACGCCCAGGAAGCGGACTTGGTCTCGCCCTGGTGGCGGCGGTCGCCCGGCTTCATGGTGGTGAAGTGCGGCTAGATGATAACGCACCCGGTCTTCGTGCGGTATTGTCTTTGCCCCACAAGACCAACCACAATGGCAGTCCCGGCGCGCAGTAATTTTTCCTGCTGGCCGAACTGCCAATCATGGTGCTCCAGGGGGATGAGTTGGAAAAATTCTATCAGCGCATAAGCGAGCTTCCGCTGGTTTATGACCAGGACAGGGCCAAGCGTGTGCTTGAGGATCTTTCGGCTGAGATTGAGAACGTTCAGGGCCTGGAAGAGCTCGCCAGGCTGATCAAAAACGAGAAAAAAGTTCACGACCTGATCGCTTCGATAAGCGGTGCTTCTCCATATTTGGCCAGTTTGATATTACGCGATCCCGAAACTCTCCTTCACTGCCTCACCATGGATCTCGAAATTTATCTGCTCAAACTGGGCGAAGCGCTGGACAAGGATACCACCAAGGAAGACTCGCAGAAGAACGTCATGGCGTTACTGCGCAACTACAAGCGCCGCATTGCTCTCACCATTGCACTGGCTGACATAGCAGGCGTATGGAGCATTGATGAAGTAACACAGGCCCTGAGCGACGCCGCTGATCGCTCAATTGCTTGCGCGGTGAATCATCTGCTTATGCGTGCAGTCCATTCGGGAGACCTGTTGCCAGCCAACATGAAGGCACCAGAGGTGGGCAGTGGTTACTTCGTTCTTGGCATGGGTAAGCTTGGTGCTGGAGAGTTGAACTATTCTTCCGACGTCGATCTGATTGTTTTCTTCGATTCCAAACTGACCTCGCTTAAAGAGGGCATAGAGCCTGCACCTTTTTTCGTCCGGCTGACCCGCGACCTCGTCCGGTTACTTCAGGATCGTACAGCTGATGGGTATGTCTGGCGGACCGATCTTCGGCTGCGGCCGGATCCGGGCGCAACTCAGCTCGCACTCTCAACCGACGCGGGCCTGTCCTACTATGAAAGCTTCGGCCAGAACTGGGAGCGCGCTGCACTTATCAAGGCGCGGGTGATTGCTGGGGACTGTGAATCCGGTCAGGCATTCCTTGAACAGCTCAGCCCATTCATCTGGCGGAAATATCTGGATTACGCAGCTGTCGCCGATATCCACGCCATGAAACGCCGGGTTCATGAATTTAAGGGCCATGCACAGATTGCAGTCGCGGGACATGATGTAAAGCTTGGTCGGGGTGGGATTCGAGAAATAGAATTTTTCACGCAAACACAGCAGCTTATTTCTGGTGGTAGGCAAACCAACTTAAGGTCACTGAAAACCATTGTTACGCTGAAGCGCCTTGCTGAAAATGGCTGGATTGATACGGAAGCAGTGGAGGATTTGAGCGAGGCCTATCGATATTTGCGTAAGATCGAACATCGTTTGCAAATGATCGGCGATGAACAAACGCACACGCTTCCAAAGAGTGCGCAAGAGCTTGAGCGGGTCGCCTGTTTCAGCGGGTACAGGGACGCTGAAAGTTTCTCGGAAGATTTGGTCAAGCGACTGGAAATGGTCCAGAGCTATTATGACGAGCTGTTTGCCCGCCTTCCTGCCATGGGGGAGAAGGATGGAGAGCCGACATTCCGCGCTGATGATGAATTGCCGGAAACAGTTGCGGCATTACTGGAGAGCGGTTTCAGTGATCCAACTGCCGTCATCGAGATTATCCGTGGATGGAGATCCGGACGTTATGCTGCCATGCGTAGTCAGCGCACCCGTGAAGCACTGAGTGAAATTCAGCCTGAATTACTGGAGGCCTTCGCCACCACAGATGACCCCGATGCGGCTCTGACATCCTTTGACAGGTTTATTTCGGAGTTACCTGCGGGTGTGCAACTGTTCTCGATGTTACGATCCAACACCAGCCTGCTGCGTCTGATTGCTGACATTATGGGGACGGCCCCGAGGTTGGCGCGAGTACTTAGCCGGCGCAGCCGTATCATTGATGCGGTACTCGATCCCGGGTTCTTTGGAGATTTACCTAGCCAGGATGCACTCAGAGCGCTGATTTCACAGGATCTCGATCAAGCGCAGGACTATCAGGACTGTCTCGACCGCGCGCGACGCATTGGACAGGAACAGGGCTTTCTCATTGGTGTGCGCATTCTCTCCCGAACCATTGAAGCTGACCAGGCCGGGGGGGCCTATGCCAGCCTGGCTCAAGCCCTCATTGAGATATTGCAGGAAAAGGTGGAGCAAGAGCTGAACAGGCGGCATGGCCTGATCGAGGGCGGGGAAGTGGCCGTTATCGCTATGGGCAAGCTGGGAGGGAGGGAGATGACCGCTGCCTCAGATCTGGATCTCATCATCGTTTATGATTTCGATGAGAATGCCGGACCATCAGGTGGGCCAAAGCCGTTGGCCGGGGGGCAGTATTTTGCTCGATTCACCCAGAGGCTTATCAGCGCGCTCTCGGCGCAGACAGCTGAGGGGAGCCTGTTCGAGGTCGATATGCGGCTGCGGCCCTCTGGACATTCAGGCCCAGTCGCGACGCGTATTGAGGGCTTTGTCGATTATCAGCAGAACCAGGCTTGGACGTGGGAGCATCTGGCGTTGACGCGCGCACGGATCATATCCGGCCCAGAAGGGCTAGTGAAAAGGATCGATGCCGCCATTCGCGATGTGCTTACCAATGAGCGCGACAGGAAGAAAGTCGCAGCCGAAGTCCATGATATGCGCGAGCGCATCAACAAGGAGAAAGGCACCGATGATATATGGGACCTCAAGCAGGTCCGTGGCGGGCTGGTTGATCTGGAGTTCATTGCCCAGTTTCTTCAGGTGGTAACGGCCGATAAAACCCCGCGAGTGCTTAATCAGAACACCGCCCAAAGCCTTGAAAACCTCGCTTCAGCAGGGGTTTTGACACGAGATGATGCGCAAATTCTCATACCCGCAGCGGGTCTGTATCACAATTTGACGCAAGTGCTGCGCTTGTGCCTTGAGCGTCCTTTTAATGCAGCTACGGCTTCCCCAGGCCTGAAGAATTTACTGGCGTGTGCAGCAGGAATGCCGGATTTCGAAGCCCTCGAGAAGCATCTGGCGGAGACCGTGGCATCCGTGCACGCCGCCTATGAGCGAATTGTTATTTAACAATCTGATTTCTACGTCGTTTTTTGCGACGGACACGGGCCCTTTTATACGTATGAGAGATAACCCCCCTGTTCAGGGCGTTAAAGCGGTGAATGATAGAATAATGGAGATCGCAATTGGCCTTGGGTGCATTGAAATTTATCGGTCTTGCTGTCGGCGCGGTGGCGCTGGGCGTGCTTAGCGCGAGTTTCGCGATCAGTCATATTGGTTCCGGGACCAGCCTTATTGCAGGTGGTGAGACTCAAAACTGGATGACCCTGAATGCTGAAAGCTGGATGACAAAGGATGAAATACCGGCTGGTATACGCCATATAGTGGGGAGACACTGACGATCACATATCCGGAGATGCATAAGCGTGCCATCAGACGAGGCAAGGCAAGCCGACCAGGTGTTGATGGCGCGGGTGTCGCAGGGCGATGCTCAGGCCTATCAGCAGCTTGTGGACTCCGGCATAGACCGCGTGCTCGCGGTGGCGCGACGCATGCTTGGCGACGAGATGGAAGCGGAAGACGTCGCCCAGGATGTCTTCCTGAGGCTGTGGCGGCAGGCGGACCGTTGGGAAGGTGGCCGTGCGCAGGTCTCCACGTGGCTCTACAGGGTAACAGTGAACTCATGCATCGACCGGATGCGCGCGCGCAGAGAAGAAACGGTCGACGAATTGCCCGAAGTCACCAGCGAGGCAACTCAGCAATTGACCCTCGAAGAAGAGGATTTACAGGATTATATGGACACAGCGCTTCAAGCGCTTCCGGAGCGGCAAAGGGCGGCACTGGTCTTGTTCCACTACGAGAATTTGTCCATGAATGCGGTAGCGGAGGCAATGGATGCCAGCGTGGAAGCCGTGGAATCTCTTTTGGCGCGTGGGCGCAGGGCACTAAAGAAGAGTTTGAAAACGCAATGGAAGGCATTTCTACCGGAAATGCCCCAGTGATGAGCTCAGAGATATGACACTGCATAAGGACACCAAGACGCAAATTTTCAGGCTGGAAGAGGTGCTTGATATTTATGGTGCGAATCCTGCCCGCTGGCCTTCAAGGGAGCGTGCGGGACTCGAGATGCTTGTGGAAACGCAGGCTCAAGCTCGGGCACTGCTTGGTGAGGCGCAAGCACTTGAGCAGGTCATGGCCTCAACTCCAGTATTGAGGGCAAGTGATGCACTTAAAGCACGCATCTTGACTGCCGCAACAAATGATTCAGAGCGGGAGGCACGGGTGGTGCCGATTGCGGCCGCGCCTGTTCAGTCTGCGCCTTCACAGCGGGTTCGGCGCACAACGCTTATCTGGCCAGCCGCGGCGCTGGCCGCTTCGTTTGCCTTTGGGCTTTATCTCGGCGTTGCGGGCGTCGGAGGGCAGACATTTGATAGTGCATTTCAGATCGCCACGATCAACGGCTCTGGCGGTGATGCCGACAGCGTTTCTTGGCTGGATGATGGCACATCTTCAGATGCAGAGGATTTGCTGTGAACTCTGACACCACATCACGCGACAAGGCAGGCGCGCCGAAGAAACGGCGGTGGCTCTGGCCTCTACTGGTCGTCTCGCTTGGGTTGAACCTCCTGTTCGTAGGCCTGGTTGCCGGTCGCATGTGGTTGCACGGTGGTGGAAAAGACAGGCGCCATCGTATCTTCACTGGTGCAGTCGAGAAATTGATGAAGGATTTGCCTCAAGCCAAACGCCAAAATGCCGGCGAGTTACTGGAGCGTCACCGGACAACCGTGCGGCAGATCAGAAAAAAAATCAGGGAGCAGCGTCGGATCACCAAGGACGCTGTTCTGACAGAGCCTTATGATGAGACCAAGGTTTCAGAAGCGTTTGCCCGGTTTCGGGAACTCAGAACCGGACAGCATCAATCCATGCACACCATGATGCTGGATTTGCTGAAGGGTCTTACGTTGAAGGAGCGCGAAGCTCTTCTGAACCATATCCGTGCCAGCTTCCGGGGCCGCTGGCGCCGCAACCGCCGTTTGGAGGGCCAGCGGGCCGGTGATAGCCCCCCCTCTCGTCAATAATCTATGCAGCCTCCGAAGCGGTCTCCGACAATATTGGCTTGAGTGGCAGGTGGCAGATGACTGTTGTGCCTTTTGACTCAGCGCTCATTATCTCGAATTTCCCCCCGTGCATTTCTACCAGCGATCGAGAGATCGCGAGCCCCAGACCGCTCCCGGCGCGGCTTTTTGTCAGCTGATTTTCCACCTGCTCAAAGGGGCGGCCCAACTTGCCGATCTCGTTCTCAGGGATGCCTATTCCCGTGTCAGCAATGGTGATTTTGGCGTACCCTTTTGCTTTTGAAAGCCGGACCGTGACCTTGCCAGCGTCGGGGGTGAATTTCACCGCATTGGAGAGCAGGTTCAGCAAGATCTGTTTCACGGCCCTTTTATCGGCACGCATCTTGAGCTCTTTCAGTCCAGCGCGTTTAACCTCGATCGAGCGCTCGCCCGCTGACTGGGCCACCACCTTGATGCTGTCTTCGGCAATTTCTCCGGCATCCAGAGACTTAATGTTGAGATTGATGCGTCCGGCCTCAATTTTTGACATGTCGAGAATGTCGTTGATGACCTCGAGCAGGTATTTTCCGCTCTCATGGATGTCACGGGCATATTCAACATATTTCTGATTGCCCACAGGTCCGAACATGCCATTCTCCATGACTTCGGAGAAGCCGATGACGGCATTGAGTGGCGTCCTCAATTCGTGGCTGATATTTGCCAGAAATTCCGACTTGGTGCGGTTGGCTGCTTCGGCACGGTTTTTCTCAAGCGCATATTTTTCCATCAGGTCAACAAGCTGCTGTTTCTGCTGCTCCAACTCTCTCCTGGAATGCCGTAGATCGTGGATGGTGGCTTTCAGTTCTTCTTCGCTCTTAGCATGGCGCTGCTGACTTTGTTTCAGAGAGGTGATGTCGGTGCCTACACTCACAAAACCACCATCATTGGTGCGCCGTTCATCGATATGCAGCCAATTGCCATCTTCCAGCTGGGCTTCATATGTATGAGCCCCTGAAGACTTGTCGTCGCTCACGGTATTATGGGTGTGCACGATGGGTGCTGTTGCTTCGGCAATAATCCGTTCATAAGCCGTGCCGGGTACGACGGCTTCATCACTCAGATTGTAAAACTGCTTGTACTTGCTGTTGCACATGACAAGCCGGTTGTCCGTATCCCAAAGGACAAATGCTTCCGAGATGGCTTCAATGGCGTCATGAAGGCGTATATCGGAGGTTGGTGCCGGGTGTGCCATGGACTGGACATCATTACCTGGCGAAACGACGCCGATAAGATGTGTTTCGCCACCCTGACCTTCACGGCTGAAAGCGCCTTTAAAACGCAAGTTTAGCCAGTGGCCATCCTGATGGCGCAAACGGAATGTCTGATCGAAATTTTCTTTTCCCTGACGGACTGCGGCCTCTACGGTGTCATATAGATTGTCATCGGGGTGAATCGCGGCGGCGATGTTTTTGTAAGGCATCTCATGCGCCTGATCCCACCCCACAAGGGCGCACATGGCCCGTGAGACACGTACATGTCCACGTGCGATGTTCCAGTCCCACAGACCTAGGCCGGATTTGTCAAAAGTGATGTCCAGGTCCCGTTGTCTTGCTGACAAGGCGTCCTCGGCGCGGGTTGCGCGATCAGAAAGCCAGCGAAAACTGGCGCCGATCAGCAGCAGAAGAATACCCGTCGTCATTGAAAGTGTGGTGTCCACAGCGGCGTCACGACGCCATTTTGCCAGAGCCTTCCCGGTCGGCTGTATTAATGTGATCTGTGCTTGGGAATTTGGGATGTGCCTCACGGTAACCAATGCATCGCGGCCATCGGTAAGCTGGAGTTGCAGGACACCGGCCTGGGCGCCAAAAGTAGTAACGGGCTGATCTTTGCCAAGAATTTGTAACAGCGCCTTGTCGTCCCTCCTAGCGGTAATGGGCGCGGTGGCCTGAACAGCTCCTGATCCATCGGTCAGCAACACCCGGCGTCCATCAAGTGTAGCGCCTGCCGGAAGACTGCGCGCCAGACGATTTTGCCAATCGGATTTGTTTGATGCGTTTTGGGAATGAAAATTCGCCGCGATGGTATCTGCGATCAGGGATATCTTGTTGCGCGCATTATCGATTGCAGTGCGCTTGCCGTATATAAAATGTCCGGTAGTTCCGGCCAGCAAGATCACGAAGAACAGGATCAGGAGATACGGGATGATCCGGCGCAATGCCCGTTCTGTGAGATATTTCTCAAGAAATTTTATGCTGAACTTTTGAGAATTTTCGTCCGCCAAAGACGTGAGTCCGCCCTGGCGCACGGTCTGAGCCCGCGCCAGTTTCTGCCCCCTCTAAAAGGTCCTCGTCCCATGAAACAGAAACGTGCCGCATCTCCGAATCACTAACCCTATTGATTCGAAAACCGGTCCTCTTGTCTAGAGAGAACATGTGGAGAACCTGTGCAAGGCTTGGCTTTTCGCGTTTAATGCCAGTTGAATTACGTGCTTTGTTAGTCCAGTGTTTTTGTCACGATTTCATATAGATCGCGTGACAAGTTGTCATGCGATGCTACGCGCTTGAGTTCTGATTTTGCCTTCGACTGTCGTGCTGATTCCAGCATTCTCCAGCTCTTGAATGCCCCCAGTAGCCGTGCTGAGACCTGTGGATTGAACGCATCAATTTCAAGAACCGCATCAGCTACCAGCCGAAACCCGGCACCGTCAGCATGGCAGAAGCCGATCGGGTTCATGTTGGCGAAGGCGCCAAGCAGTGCACGCACCTTGTTTGGCGTTTTCATTGAAAACAGCGGATGTGCAGTCAGTTCCTTCACCCGTTCATGAGCATCGGGCAAACTCGACATGGCTTGCAGGACAAACCATTTGTCGATCACAAGGTGATCATTCTTCCATTGCTCGTAGAAATCATTGAAAGCAGCCTCGCGTGCTCTGCCTTCCGTATGGGTTAACACGCCCAGTGCGGCGATTTTGTCAGTCATATTTGCCGCTGATTCATAATGCGCACTGACCCGTGTCACTTCGCTATCGTCTCCAGAGGCGGCGAGGAGCGCCAACGCCGCATTTCGCAGCGCGCGTTTCCCGGTATCTTCCGCTTCGGGTGAGTAAGGGCCAGGCACGGCATTGGTCTGGTAGAGTTCTTCGAGTTCCCCGTGTAGTTCACGCGAAACCTCCGCCCTGAGCCAATCACGGGCCTTATGAATGGCATCGGGGTCGACATCCTTGCCGATTTCACGGGCGATATCTGATTCACTGGGAAGTTTCAGAACCTCGGCGCGGTAGGCCGGTTCAAGCGACTTGTCTCTCAAAGTCGCTGCCAAGGCGCCGATAAAGGCACTGACAGACGCCGGCTCACTGCCATTCCGTATGTCTGCTGTGGCAACCGTGAGGACGCGTAAAGCAAAATTCTGTCCGGCCTGCCAGCGGTTGAACAAATCACTGTCATTAGCCATGAGGAACTCAAGATCGCGTTCGCTCAATTGTGAGGTCAGCTTGATAGGAGCTGAAAAGCCCCGCAGAAGCGAGGGAACCGGTGGGGAGGGGATATTGGCAAACCGGAATGTCTGCTTGGCGTCGCGCAGGTGGATAAGCCCATCGGAGATTTGCTCACCACTTTCAAATTGCAGGGGTAGATCATCGCCATTCTGACCGAGCAGGCCAAGTTTTATGGGCATATGAAGCGGCTGCTTTCTCGTTTGCCCGGGAGTCGCAGGTGTAACCTGGCTGAGACTGAGTTCCGCAACCTTTTCCTTTGCGCAGTAGGTTAGCGATGCGACGACTTCGGGTGTTCCGGCCTGATTGTACCACAGCATGAACTGATCCATATCCATGCCGGTTGCTTCGGCAATGCAGGAAATAAAATCTTCCACTGTTGCTGCATCGCCATCATGGCGCTCGAAATAGAGATCAGTCGCGGCGCGGAACCTGTCACGCCCAACCATTGTCTCGATCATGCGGCAGAGTTCAGCCCCTTTTTCATACACGGTAGCCGTGTAGAAGTTATTGATTTCTATATATGAATCAGGCCTAACAGGGTGCGCCAATGGCCCACTATCCTCGGGGAACTGATGTGTCTTTAACAAGCGCACATCGTTGATCCGCGCCACAGGTCGGGAGCGCAGGTCGGATGTAAATTCTTGGTCCCGGTAAACCGTCAAACCTTCCTTCAGGCACAACTGGAACCAGTCTCGGCAAGTGACCCGGTTGCCGGTCCAGTTGTGAAAATATTCATGTCCGATAACAGCCTCAATCGCCGCGTAGTCGGCGTCGGTCGCGGTTTCGGGCCGTGCCAGGATCAGCTTGTCGTTGAAAACGTTGAGGCCTTTATTTTCCATTGCGCCCATATTGAAGTCGCTCACAGCGACGATCATAAAGACATCCAGGTCATATTCGCGGCCAAAGCGCTCCTCGTCCCATTTCATTGAGCGTTTGAGCGATTCCACGGCCCAGGCACAGCGGTCTTCTTCTCCAGGCTCCACATAAATGAGCAGGTCAACCTCGCGGCCTGACATGGTTGTGAATTTGTCCGCCACGCAGATGAGCGCACCACCGACCATGGCGAACAGGTAACTTGGTTTGGGGTGCGGGTCTTCCCAGACCGCGTAATGCGTGCCGGAATTGCTGTTTTTGCCGGTCTCGACCAGGTTGCCGTTGGCGAGCAGGACAGGGGCGATCTTCTTGTCCGCTTGCAGCCTTGTGGTGTAACGCGCAAGAACGTCCGGACGATCAAGAAAGTATGTGATGCGGCGAAAGCCTTGCGCCTCGCACTGGGTGCAGAAAATATCGCGTGAGCGATAGAGACCAGACAGCGCCTTGTTGGCTTCCGGATTGCAATAGGTGACGATCTCCAGTTCGAACGGTCCGTCAGGCAGGTTCGGGATCGTCAGCGTGCTATCTGTGAGTTCGTAGTCAGATGGAGTGAGCTTGCCGGCATTCAGACGCAACTCATCCAGTTGCAGTGCTTCGCCATCAAGCACCAGGGTGTCGGGCTTCGCAGCCGCATCAGGATTTGGCCGGAGGGCGAGCCTGGAACGTACGCGCGTGGCCGTGGGGTGAAGATTGACGTCGAGCGAGACGGTATCGATCAGGTAATCGGAAGGCGCGTAGTCCTTCAGGTGGATTGTTTGCGGTGAGGGGTCATCCATGGGGCGAAGCTGTTCTGCTTGTTGCTGTGGACCCGCTGTTTAGAACCAGTTTCCATCAAAGGCAAATAGAGGGATGGTTATGTTGGCAGCCTGAACCTCCACAAACTCGGCACCGGCTCGCGGCAGCGCGCGTTTGACCCGTGCTCCGGGAAAGGCTTAGAAGACCATTACACCAAGCTGAAATTTTTTATTGCCCGGTTAATTTATGTCCAATAACTCGCGTCCAGAACAACAACAGCCCGTATCACGCCCTGTGAGCGGTTTAGACCGGCGTTTTTCCGTCGCTCCGATGATGGACTGGACGGACAGGCATTGCCGCTATTTCCTGAGGCTGATTTCAGCCCGGGCACTGCTCTATACCGAAATGGTGACCGCACCCGCGGTCATTCACGGTAGCAGGGAAAAACTGATTGGCTTTGATCCGGCTGAGCAACCGGTTGCACTTCAGCTGGGCGGCAGCAATCCCGATGAGCTGGCAGCAGCTGCCCGGA
Source organism: Hyphomicrobiales bacterium (assembly GCA_021775525.1). Classification (GTDB taxonomy): domain Bacteria; phylum Pseudomonadota; class Alphaproteobacteria; order Rhizobiales; family Methyloligellaceae; genus UBA2767. The sequence goes on along the minus strand of JAJFHQ010000027.1, from coordinate 46,678 downwards.
TTGGCGAAGATTTTGGTTACGCCGAGATCAATCTCAATGTGGGATGTCCCTCCAACCGGGTGCAGTCGGGCCGGTTCGGGGCATGCCTGATGGCGGAGCCGGAGCTTGTCGCTTCATGCGTTGCAGGGATGCGTAAGGCTGTTGGTGTCCCGGTCACCGTGAAATGCCGTATCGGCATAGACGATCAGGACAGCGAGCAGGCTTTGGAACGTTTTATTTCAACGATTGCTCAAGCTGAATGTGAAACCTTCATTGTCCATGCCCGCAAGGCATGGCTCGAAGGCTTGAGCCCCAAGCAGAACCGTGATTTGCCCCCGCTCGATTATGACCGGGTGTACCGTCTGAAGCAGGCGCATCCCGAGCTTGAAATTTGCATTAATGGCGGCATCGAGACACTGGAAGAGACGGAGGCACATCTCGCCCATGTGGATGGCGTCATGATGGGACGGGCCGCCTATCACAATCCCTATCTGATGGCGGAAGTCGATGCCCGTATTTACGGCGAAGACTTTGTGGCGCCAACACGCGAAGAGGTGCTTGAAAATTACGCGGATTATGCCGAACGCCATTTGAGCACCGGTACAAGGCTGCATCATCTCATCCGGCATATTCTGGGCCTCTATCATGGCCAGCCACGCGCGCGCGCTTATCGCCGATATCTCACGGAAGAAGCCGCCAATCACGATGCAGGAATATCCGTTTTGCATACGGCACTGGAGCAGGTACAAGGCTCACATCATCCACACACAGTGGCCGCCGAGTAATTTCAGGACCTGATCAGATGATATTGGGGATGCCGCATAATGAGGTCCTGTGGCTCGTTGGCGTCCTGCTGGCTGCCGGCCTCGTTACCGGGATTCTTGCAGGTATGCTAGGGATTGGCGGCGGGGGGATACTGGTCCCCATCCTGTTTGAAGTGTTTTCTGTACTTGGCGTTGATGAATCTGTGCGGATGCATCTGTGCGTCGGCACATCCCTTGCCGTCATCATGCCCACGTCACTGCGTTCTTTCTTTGCGCACAAGGCAGCTGGGGCTGTGGACATGGATATTGTCAGGTCTTTTGTGCTGCCGGTTGTCGCCGGAGTGTGCCTCGGGGTTCTTGTCGCCAGGTTTTCCAATGAGAGCGTTCTGAAGGCCGTTTGGGCAGGCGCCGCGACAGCCTTCTCCCTCAAGCTTTATCTCGGGGGAGACAAGTGGAAGCTTGGCAATGCAATTCCAGGTAATCCGCTACGCGCGCTCTACGGCATGGTCATTGGTCTCGTTTCAACGCTCATGAGCATTGGGGGTGGTGCATTCATAACCATGATGATGACGCTATACGGCCGCACAATTCATCAGGCGGTTGCGACTTCATCGGGTTTCGGGCCAATGATTGCCATTCCCGGAACCCTTGGTTTCATCTGGGCCGGGCTTGCCGCTACAGGCTTGCCTCCCGGCTCACTGGGCTATGTAAATATTCTTGGAGCAGCTGTCATTGCATCGGTTAGTGTTCTTGCTGCGCCGCTCGGTGTGCGCCTGGCACATGGAATTTCACGGCGGAATCTTGAGATCGCCTTCGCCACATTTCTGGCAATTGTCGCGCTCCGGTTCTTCTGGACGCTTCTGTAGCTCAATATGCGATAAGGTCGCGCTGAAACGGAAATGTAGCGACCAGAAAAGCGGAGCCAATTGCTCAAGCGACGCAATATCACCCTCGCGACCTGCTGCGGGGCACACGGCCTTCAGGACGGGCTCACCAGTCTTGTGTATGTCCTCCTGCCGTTGCTGGCCCAATCCTACGGTTTGACTTATTCGCAGGTCGGCATCATCAGGGCCGCCAACAGCAGCGCAATGACACTGTTCGAACTCCCCTCCGGAATGCTGTCGGAGCGCATCGGTGAGCGTACGCTGCTCAGCTTTGGCCTGTTATGTGCGGGGCTGGGTTATCTCTGCCTTTCGGTATCTAATTCCTACCAACTGATCCTGTTGAGCCTTTTCGTGGCAGGTTTCGGGGCCGCATTTCAGCACGCATTGTCCTCTTCGGTTATCAGTACTGCGTTCAACGGTTCCGAGAGGCGCGCGGCGCTTGGCGCCTATAATTCGGCTGGTGATGCCGGTAAATTGGCGTTTGCCGCGCTGTTTACTCTCTCGATCGGTGTGGGAGTCTCATGGCAAGGCGTAACGCTGGGATTTGGCGCAGTGGCGCTATTTGCAGCCCTGCTCCTGTTTGCCATTTTTACGCGCCTGGAAGTTGGAGGGCGCCCCTCAAATTCAACGCATCACATGAAGTCTTCAAGGACGCTGGACTGGGGTTTGCGCGATCGCACTGCGTTTTCAGCGCTGGCGGCGATTGTCTTTGTGGACACAGTGGTGCAAGGCGGCTTCCTGACCTTCCTCGCATTCCTGATGATCGAGAAAGAGGTTCCGACCAGTCTTGCCGCTTTCGCCGTTGTGTTGACCTTAGCCGGCGGTGTGTTTGGAAAAGTTGGATGCGGATTTCTTGCTGGCCGGTTCGGTGTTATTCGCTCACTGGCGCTAGTGGAATGCCTGACTGCGTTGGGAATAATTGCCGTGCTTGTTGCCCCCACACTGACGGCATTTTTTCTGCTGCCGGTGCTTGGTGCGGCCTTGCAGGGCTCGTCCTCTATCTCATATGGAACCGTGGGCGATCTCGTACACGATGACCGCCAGTCGCGCGGCTTCGCTCTGATTTATTCCGTGGCCAACGCAGCAATGATCTGTGCGCCAATCGCATTTGGATTGATAGGCGACCGGTTCGGATTAACCCCGGTGATGCTGACATTGGCCTGCATAACCTTGGTGCCATTACCGATGAGTCTGCTTTTAAGGGGGTCTTTAAAGGGGGCTTAGATCCGGTGCTTGGTTCGTTTGCTCAATGCAGGTTTTTTCTTGGCAGCGGACATTTTGTTGGCGCGGTGTTGCCTGTAGCGGGTCACGAAACCCAGGCTCAACCAGTAGGAGATACATCCAGCGATGGCGGCCCAGACAGCAGAACCGGTGAATAGCGGGATGCCGAAAGCTTCCCACAGATTGCTCAACTGGGCTCCCAGGTGGCTCGGATGTTCAACGGCGTCTTGTTCGGCCGTCATCATAACCGATTTGAAGTTGTCATACCCCAGTGGATCGGAAAAATTTCCCAGTAGCGTCTGGCCGGTGAGATAAAACAGGTAGAAGGCGGGGATGACGGTGAAGATATTTGTTGTCCAGGTCCAGGCAAGCCCGTTCACAAGGCAGAAATTCCATCCGAACAGCCACCGGGACACCAGCCAGGTCGCAAAGACAAGACCCATGTGAATACCGAAAAATGGCGTCATTGCCCAAATCATACCAATCATCACACCACGCGCCACATGCGATGGCGGCTGGGTATTGCGCAGCATCGGGATATGCAGGCGATAACGTACAATGCGTCTCACGCGTTCGAGGAGACCGTATTTCCTTGGCCTGTTCATTGTGAATTCCGTATTTGACCAACAGGTCAGAGATTAGGGCAATCAAGGGGGTGAGTTGTACCAAATTTTCATAATTGGTTGCGATTCAGCGGGGCAGGAAAGCGTGGGAGAGGTGGACTGGGCATTTCCCGGCCCACTGGTAAACTGTGAAAATTATATGGCTATGACAGCTTCGGCGTGTGCGGATGGTGGTCAGGTGGTCATCGACGCCGGCAAGACGGTTGTCGCCCGCATCTGAGCATTTGAAAAATATGTGCGCCGAGCGGCTTCGCCTACTACAGAAGCGGCAATTCAGTAGTCTTATATCTTCTGATTATAGTCTCCAACTTCAGGCTGGTCTGAGAGATAGCCGTCGATCTCTGCAAAGATGGCCCGCATATTTTCTTCCGATGTGGGGCTCTCGACAACGACAACAAGTTCCGGTTTGTTGGAAGAGGCGCGGAGCAGACCCCAGGTGCCATCTTCCAGTACGATGCGAATGCCATTGACCGTGATCACATCGCTTATGGGCTGGTTTGCAAGTGTTTTGCCCTGCGATGCTATGTCAGAGAAATGGTTTACGGCGCGCTCAATCACTTCATATTTGATCTCGTCCGCGCAGTGTGGAGACATTGTGGGTGATTGCCATGTCTGTGGCAGGTCACGCAGCATGTCCGACATGGACTTGCCAGGGCTTCGCTCGAGCATGTCACAGATGGCCAGCGCCGAGACCAGACCGTCGTCATAGCCGCGGCCCAATGGCGGATTAAAAAAGAAATGGCCGGACTTTTCGAAACCCACCAGAGCGCCGGTCTCGTGAGAATAGCGCTTCATGTAGGAGTGGCCGGTTTTCCAATATTCACATGTAGCACCGTTGGCCTTGAGAACGGGATCAGTCAGGAACAGTCCGGTAGATTTTAAATCGGCAACGAATTTGGCGTTCTTATGCTGCGCCGAGAGGTCGCGGGCCAGCATGACACCAACCTTGTCGGCGAAGATTGGCGTTCCTTCATTATCAACCACACCGCAGCGGTCCCCATCCCCGTCAAACGCAAAACCGACATCAGCCCCCGTTAAGAGAACCGCATCTCGGATTGCTTCCAGCATTTTCATGTCTTCAGGATTGGGATTGTAGTTCGGGAAGGAGTGGTCCAGATCGCAATTGAGCGGCACCACCTCGCAACCCGCAGCTGCCAGAACCTGGGGCGCAAACGCGCCTGCCGTGCCGTTCCCGCATGCTGCAACAACCTTTAGCTTGCGACTGAGTTTAGGGCGGTCACACAAATCCTCGATATAGCGGTCACGTATTTCAGGATGGAATTTGTATCGTCCGCCGCCCGTTGACTGGGAGGTTCCTGAAAGCACGATCTCTTTGAGCTCGCCGATATCGTCCGGCCCGAAGGTGAGGGGGCGGTCCAGCCCCATCTTGATTCCGGTCCAGCCATTGTCATTATGGCTTGCGGTGACCATGGCAACACCTTTCACATCCAACTCGAACTGGGCGAAGTATGCGGTTGGCGAAAGTGCCAGGCCGATGTCGTGAACTTCCAAGCCACCAGCCAGCATACCGGAAATGAGTGACTGCTTGATCGAGGCGGAGTATGAGCGGAAATCATGTCCGGTTACGATCCGGAGCGGCACGCCGCGCCTGCGAAACAATTCCGCCAGCCCCATGCCGATGGCCTGCAGCCCCATGAGATTGAGTTCATCGGGGTAAATCCAGCGCGCGTCATATTCGCGAAAGCCGGTTGGCTTGATAAAGGGGAACTGCTCGTACTCGAGCGTATTCGGAGTCAGGTCGGTCCGCGGTTTGGGAAACATCAGCTTGGCCTCGGTGTCGGATTAAGGTGACTAGATAGCTGAACTGGCCCAAGCCAACAATCGCTGGTTCGCATACGCGATCAGTTATTCGACAAGCACGAGTTCGCGTCCGCGCAATTCAAAGCGCTCCAGCTTGCGAATAAATTCCATGCCCAGCAATGTGATGTGAAGCTTGCCCGGTTCGGAAATAGAGCCCCGCAAATCTGAAACTTCCACGTCACCAATGCGAACACTGTCCAAGTCAACAGGCGCCGAGTGACCAATTCCATTTGCGGTGCGTGTTGTTTGAGTGAAATCACTCGTGTGCGGTCTCAGACCCAGACGTTCTGCATCTTCATATGTAAGGGCAATCTGGGTCGCACCCGTATCGACCATGACGGCGATTGGCCGGCCATTGATATAAGCGCGGGCGAAGAAATGGCCATTGCGGCTGGCGTTGAGCGTCACCGAGCGTTCAAATCCCGACGTGTTTTGATGCGGCGTCGGGGCAGGGGTACTAACGATTGTCTCCGGACTTGACACGGCGGTGGCGATTGTCTGCGACGCAAAACCGCGTAAATCATCGAAATAATAAACCCCTGAGAAGCCAATAAGAGCTACGGCCACCCACAATGCGGCTTCTCGTATGAAATGTTTTACGCCGGAACTATACGTCATCGTCACTGAACCCCAGGAGTTGACCTTCACGTGTTTTGATGAACCCGCAGGTCCGGTCAGACACTAGCTTCGCAAGGTCAGAAAATCTCCAGAGAACTCATAAGAACGTAAACGGTTTAAAAAACTCATACCAAGCAGGCTTTCTCGCAATGCGCCCTGCTTGGCGATGAGCGCATCAACGTTATTAATACTGAGTGGTCCAACAGACACATTTTTCAGGCGTACCCGCGCGGCAAAGGACCTTCCATTCGCCGTCTGAACTGGAATTGAGTAACGCAAACCCTCGAGCTTGATGCCTGCCAGAGCGGCATCTGATTGATTCAGAAAGATGGTTGACGCACCCGTATCGACGACCATGTCGATTTTCGCGCCATTGGCAATGGTCTGGGCCATAAATTGTCCATCTGCCTGCTTGCGAATGCGCACTGTGATGGATTTCGCATCACTGGATTCAAGCTGGATTGGCGTGCCCGGCAGGAGTTCACCGGCGATGCGCAATGCGATGGGCTTCACTTGATCGCGGTAGCTGTAACCGGCAACGAGGCCAAGGGCCAGCAAGCCCCAGAAAACAGCGTCCCGGACAGCGCCGCTGAACCCTCCGCGATAGCTTCTCAGCATTGGAATACCGAGAAAAATAAGCAAGGCGAGGGCGGCGACAATCCCGGCAAAATCAGCATTGTCAAATCCGGCAATCGATCCGGAATCGTGGCTGATAATCAGTGCGATACCCGCAACCACCAGCATTCCCAGCCCTATCCATGCGCTCATATCAGCTTTACTCCATGGCAAAATCCGCTGTTGGGGATCTGTGCGGCATAGATGTTATTTAAGAAGTTCATGCCGACAAAACAAATGCTCTGACCAGGATTTGTGTGCAGGGCTGATTTTTACGCGATGTTGCGTTGTGCATGGCGAGTGTTATGGCGCTCGCGCCATGCGCCCTGACCCTCAGCGGTATGTTCCTCCGGCTGTGCTTCCCCCGGCTCGCTCAGACGTGGCAGGGCCTGCATCACCCGCTCGCGCGGCAATGTAATCGTTACCAGTGTGCCTTGGCGCAGCTTGCTCTTGATATCGAATGTACCACCATGTAACTCGACAAGACCCATGACAATAGGCAGCCCGAGGCCTGTGCCACCTTCTGCGGTTTCGTGGGCAAGAGATCCCTGGCCAAAACTTTTCAGCACGCGTGGGATTTCTTCTTCAGGGATGCCGGGGCCCGTGTCATTGACGCTGAGATATTGTCCGCCAGTTTCCGTTGTGCCGATAGTCAGTGAAATAGTGCCGTCCGAAGGGGTAAACTTGATCGCGTTCGAGAGAAGGTTAAGGCAAACCTGCCGGATGGCCCGCTCATCAGCCCATATCTGCGGTAGGCCTTCCTGGAAATTCTGGATTATATTGAGGCCTTTCTTCTCTGCTCTCAATTTTTGCAGGCGGTTGCAATCCTCCACCACATCGGCAAGCGTGACAGCTTCTTCCTGAAGTTCGTAGCGCCCGGCTTCAATGCGCGACAAATCAAGGATTTCATTGATCAGGTTGAGCAAATGCTGGCCGCTTTCGTGAATGTCCTTGGCGTATTCCTTGTAGGTAGGGACGGAGTGCGGCCCCAGGATTTCCGCCTTCATCACCTCTGAGAAGCCGAGCACGGCATTAAGCGGTGTTCGTAATTCATGGCTCATGGTCGCCAGGAAGCGTGATTTCGCGATATTGGCGGATTCCGCGCGGCGTCGAGCCTCGTCGGAAATCGACTTGGATTGCTCCAGCTCGGTGATCAGCAGTTCCTTTTCCGCGCGGTATTCCAGCATGGTCAGCACGGTCGTATTCAGACCCTTCATGAGGAAAACGAAATAGATATGTACACCGACAGCCATCGCCGCCATGGCCCAGTAGAATGGCGTATCAAGGAGTGCAAAACGCAGCACAAGCGCAACCGTCATCGGGATTGTGCCGGCATAGACAATTGGCATGACCGTTGATGCAAACATCATCCGCATTGCAATGACGACTGTCATGCAGGCAAACAGGAACATATGCGCCGAATGATCGTTGCTGCCGATGCTTATAAAGGCGACGCCCGCCCAGGTGACGCCATACAGAAATTCGGCCGCCATGAGTTTGGAGCGCCATTGCAGGATATTCACCTGGCCGCGCGGACGCTTGGTGAATTCCCGGCAGAGCGCCAGCAAAATGCCTTTCGACACCAAAACCGTCGACAACCACAGGATCAATTCGTTTGCTGGCGCCCAGAACATCGAGGCGAGGGCGACGATAACGGCAAGGAGTGGGATGGCAAGAGATGCGCTCAACTCGTTCTTGACGAACATGAGCAGCAATTCATAGTCGAATTCAGGCCGTGTATCTGATTTGTATGTCAGCCGTTCGCGAGCGTCCTGAACGCTACGCGCGGTCAGCCTGGCAGGTCCAGCGGCCTGTTCAGCGTCACTCAACTGGGCAGGGTTCGATCCCGTACTCATTCTCACAACGTGTTTCAACTTTGCCCGACACTTCTACTCAAACACGGGCAGGCCATTGCCATAGCCTTGGTGCCATCAGCCCGGACCAAACCCGTACACGCTCGAGTCTCGGGTGAAAGTCCTAAATTCAAGTTTAATTTTTGCGGAAAACGTCCGTTTTTGACGCAATGGATACCGGTAAATTACCTCAATGTGCCGACAAAGGCCCTTACGTGGTCACTTGCCGGTTTTTTGAGGATATTCTGCGGTGTCCCGGCCTGCATCACCTGGCCGTCTTTTATAATCGCGATCCTGTCGCCCAGACGTATCGCTTCTCCAAGATCATGGGTGATGAAAAGTATCGTTTTCTTCAAATCTCCTTGAAGCTGCAAGAGGTGATCCTGCATCTCTTTTCGGATTAAAGGATCGAGAGCGCTGAACGGCTCGTCCATGAGCAGAATATCCGGGTTGGTGGCGAGTGCCCTTGCAAGCCCCACCCGCTGCTGCATGCCCCCCGAAAGCTCATATGGAAAGGCCTGGTCATAACCCCCTAGGCCAACCGTCTCTATCCAGCGCTGTGCTTGCGCGCGCGCGTCTTTGCGCGGCAGATCACCAAGCGCGAGCCCATAGGCCACGTTGTCTTCAACGCTCTTGTGGGGAAACAGCGCGAAACTTTGAAACACCATCGAGATCTGGCCCCGGCGCAGGCGCAACAATGCAGATGGACCCAGTTCCAGCACCGAACGCCCATCAATCAGGACATCGCCGGAAGTTGGCTCGATCAGGCGATTGACCAGGCGAAGGAGCGTGGATTTTCCCGAACCCGACAGACCCATGACGGCAAAAATGCGCCCCTCCGGCACATCAAGCGAAACATTATCGAGTGCCAAGGTGCATCCGGTTTTTGTCCGGATATCCTCTTTATCCGCACCGTTTTCAAGCAGGCTGAGAGCGTGTTCCGGCACCTTGCAAAAGATTTTGGTGACAGATTGGAAGGAAATTTTAGCCATGTCAGCCTGCCGCCCGGCGGGTATAGTCCTGTGTACGGCCATAGGCTTGTGTGATGCGATCGAAGATGATCGCCAAGGCGACGATGGACAAGCCAGCCTCAGCTCCGCGCCCGAAGTCGAGCCGTTGTATGCCGAGCAGCACCTCCTCGCCAAGCCCCCGCGCACCGATCATGGAGGCGATCACCACCATGGCCAACGCCATCATGGTCATCTGGTTGACGCCCTGCATGATGTTTGGCAACGCCAGTGGTAATTGAATGCCGAGGAGCTTTTGACGGGTGTTTGCGCCGAATGATTCCGATGCCTCGACGATTTCCCGGTCCACCAGACGAATACCCAGGTCGGTCAGGCGAATGAGGGGAGGCGCCGCGTAAATCACGGTGGCGAGCAGGGCCGGGACTTTGCCCAGACCAAACAGCATGAGGGCGGGGATGAGATAGACAAAACTCGGCATGGTTTGCATCACATCCAGCAGCGGAAGGATGATGGCGCGCAACCGGTCACTCTGCGCCATGGCGATACCCACCGGCAGACCGATCACGATACCGAGCGCAATGGCCGCGAGCATGAGCGAGAGGGTCTGCATGGCCAGATCCCACAACCCAAGCATGCCGACGGCGAACAGTGCCGCCATGAGTGCAAGTGCTACAAATACGCGCCGTGTGGCGTGGAAGGCGAGCACGCCAATAGCGGCGATCACGAGCCACCAGGGCGCCCCGCGCAATCCTTGTTCCAGCACCACAAGGACCTTCAGCAGAGCGTTGCCGACAGCCTCGAAGGCTTCACCGTGGTTTTCCACCAGCCAGTCGATAGCAAAATTGATCCATTGACCGAGCGGTATGCGAAACTGATCTGGAAACATGGAAGTACCCCTATCGATTGGTGATATGTGAGCGGCGGGTGACGAGTGGCCCCGTCACTTTAATGCTGCGCGGACGCGCGCCGCCACATCGCCTGGCACCCAGGTTGACCACAGTGCGCTATGGGTGCGAAGGAACTGGCGGGCTGCGCCGTTCTCTCCCCGCGACTGGTTTTCCCTTAAGTGAAGCAAGGCCTTGCTGATGATCTCGCTGGAGGTCCGGTATTTTTTTATGAAGGCAGCTATCTTCGGTGCTTTCTTGATGAATGCTGTATTCGCGGCTGTGAAGACTTCTGCAACAGGGTAGGCGGTTGCATTTTGAGGGGTGTCAGTCGCTTTCAGGCGGGCCCAGATTAGCGCGTCATATTCCGGTTCCTCAAGCTGCACAGCGTCATATTTTGCCATCACCCATGTGGGTCCCCAGTAATAGTAGAGGATTGGTTTCTTTCGTTTGTAGGCGGATGCGATGGCCGCTGAAAGCGCCGCGCCGCTGCCTGTGCGAAAATTTACATAATGTTCGTTCAGGCCGTAGGCTTTGAGTTTCTTAGTGTTGACGGTTTCACAGTCCCAACCCAGCTTGCAATTGTAGAAACGGCCTTTTCCGGGCTCTTCGGGGTCGCGAAACAGTGTCTTGAAACGGGGCAGATCGGCAACCTTGCGCAATCCACTGGCGAGTGCATTTTCGCCCTCCACAAGATAACGGGGCACGAACCAGCCCTGGACCGCATCGGGAAAATTGATGCCCAGTGTTTGGACGCGCCCCGATTTTTCCGCCTTTTCCCAAGCTTCGGTAAGCTGGTTCTTCCAGACCTCCATCATGATATCGAGATCACCCCGACCAAGCCCGGTGAGGAGCGGAATAGTGGTTCCAGGGAGAGTTTCCGTTTTGCATCCATAGCCATGTTCAAGAATGAATGCGGTGACAGCGGCGTGGAAGCGGTTGGAATCCCAATCGAGGCCGGCAATACGCACCGGCCGGTTGATTTCACACGCACCAGCTTTTGCCGGACTTGTCAGGGTGAGCATTAGCCCTAGGCATAGGGCAGCCACAATGTGAGTTCGGGATTGCACCAGATCATTCTATCGGCCAAATGTCGTTTATGAAAACCTTGTTCCGCCGTTCACGGCGCAACCGCACTCTTGATATTATCCTGTTTGCGGCAATCGTGCTGGCCATTCTGGCGGTGCTTCGCTTTCTACCCGAGCCGGAACCGGTTGAGGTTTCAGGAGCAGCCCGGGTCATTGATGGCGACAGCATTATCGTGCGCGGTGTTGAGATACGCCTGCTGGGAATCGACGCCCCCGAGCACGCCCAAAACTGTATGCGGGGTGGCATGAGCTGGCCATGTGGCGTGGAATCTTCGCGAAACCTCGGGTACCGGCTGCGAGGTCAGGTGGCCTCCTGCAGGGGCGGTGAGCGTGATGTTCATGACCGGTAGCTGGCAGTATGCCGTGTGCGAGGCGATGAACTCAACCGCTGGATGGTGGAGCAGGGGTGGGCCTTGTCATATCACGCTTATCCAGTGGCCGAGCGCGCGGCAAGAGTGGCAAAACGCGGTATCTGGTCCGGTACGTTCACGCGCCCACGTGCCTGGCGTGAAGAAAACCGCTAATCTAAGTGGTAAATGATAAACCTGGATACCGGGAGGGGTGAAATAATGAAAATCATAGAAGATGGCCGTGCGCCAAACCCTCGGCGGGTTCGTGTTTTCCTGGCGGAGAAAGGTATCGATATTGAGTATGAGCAGATTGATATCACGGAGTTCCAGCACAAGACGCCGGACTTCTCAGACCTCAATCCGTTGCAACGCGTTCCCGTCCTGCTGCTGGATGATGGAACCGTAATATCGGAGTCCATGGCGATCTGCCGCTACTTCGAGGAGCTTCAACCCGAGCCGCCGCTGATGGGTGTAGGACCGTTAGGGAAGGCAGTGGCGGAGATGTGGCACCGGCGCATGGAACTGTACCTGCTTTTTCATGTGGCTCAGACTTTTCGTCATCTTCATCCGGCTATGAAGGAGATGGAAAAGCCACAAGTTTCTGAATGGGGTGAGGTGAATCGCCTGCGCGTGTTGTCCATGCTTTCACTGCTTGATGCTGAGCTGTCGGGCCGACCATTCATCGCGGGAGAGGAGTACAGCGTTGCTGATATCACGGCCATGGTGAGTGTTGATTTCATGAAGCCCGCCAGGATCGAACGGCCGGAAAACTTGCCAAATCTTGATCGATGGTATGGCGAGGTTTCTTCACGTCCCAGCGCCAAGGCATAGTGGCATATCCATCATGAGCCATGAGCTCGATAAATTACTGTCCGAAATCCGCAGTTGCCGCTATTGCGTGGAGACACCCGAAACCAAGCCATTGCCCCATGAGCCACGCCCGGTTTTCCAGATCAGTTCTACTGCGCGCATTTGTATTGCCGGGCAAGCACCGGGGACACGGGTTCATGCATCTGGAACACCCTTCACCGACCCTTCGGGTGACCGGCTGAGGGACTGGATGGGCGTGGATGAGGCCGAGTTCTACGACGCGACCCGGATGGCAATTATTCCCATGGGCTTCTGTTTCCCTGGACTGGACGCCAAGGGCGGGGACTTACCGCCGCGCAAGGAATGCCCGAAGCTCTGGCGTGAGCGCTTGTTCAAACATCTTCCCGCGATCGAATTGATGCTGCTCGTTGGCAGTTATGCGCAAGGCTGGCACATGGGGGCGAAACGTGCCCGCACCCTGACGGAAACCGTGAAGAATTGGGACGCAAGCATGTTGGGATCGGAGCACCCAGCGACGATTCCCTTGCCGCATCCTTCATGGCGCAACACGGGCTGGCTTAAAAAGAATCCGTGGTTCGAGGAGCGCGTTTTGCCAGCCCTCAAACAGGCCGTGCGTGCACGGTTGTAATTTGTTTAAATCCATTTTGGCAGAGTCCGGAAACTGATGACAAATTTAGAATATTCTACTAAAATAGCCGAGCTGACCGGGATATTAGCTCAATAATTATAAAAAACCTGGGTTTTAAGAAATAATAATCTAAACTGGGGGTTGTAATGCTCGACAAAATGGATCGTAGCATCCTTGCCATATTACAAAAAGATTGCACCATGCCAGTTGCGGAAATTGGCCGCATGGTTGGCCTTTCCACCACGCCGTGCTGGCGCCGCATCCAGAAAATGGAAGAGCAGGGGATCATACAACGCAGGGTGGCGTTGCTCGATGCTGGCAAGGTCAATGCCGGTGTGACTGTCTTCGTGTCGATCTCGACGAGTCAGCATGAGCAGGAGTGGCTCGATAGGTTTCACGAGGCTATTCAGAAATTTCCTGAAGTTGTCGAGTTCTACCGGATGAGTGGTCAGGTGGATTATCTGCTGCGTGTGGTCGTACCCGACATTGAACAGTACGACATTTTCTACAAGAAGCTCATCTCCAGTATCGAGTTGAGTGATGTGAGTTCCAGTTTCGCCATGGAACAGATCAAGTTCACTACCGAGTTACCTCTGGACTATGCCGAGGGTAAATCGGCGAAATCCTGATCGCTCGGAGCAAGTTTAGACCTGATCGATATGATTGCCCGTTGTCTTGCGTGAATGGGCGCGCATAATGGCGACCTTGTCTCCATTCTGGTTGGTGAGTGTCACGTCATAAAGGCCGCTGCGCCCCCGCTTCCAGACTTCAACCGATCGTGCAGTCACCACATCACCAACTTCGGCCGGTTTCAGGAAATTGATGTCGCATGAAGCCGCGACTGTCCGTTCGTTATAAGAGTTGGAGGCAAAGCCAAAACAGCCGTCTGCCATGGTGAAGAGTACGCCGCCATGGCATTGCCGGTGCAAATTGGACATGTCGTCACGGATGGTCATGCACATTTCGCAAGCGCCAGCAGAGATGGCTACCAGCTCGATGCCCCAATGTTGCAGCACCGGGCTTTTCGCAATCATGTTTTCGCCGACACGGGCGGCGAGCGCGTCTGCTGCGCTCACTATCGTTTCTGCCATGACTCTATGTACGCTCCAGCAATGTAATCAGGCTTGAGCATTCCCACCGGTTTCCGCCGGCCCGCTGAATTTCTGAGTAGTATTGCTCAATGAGAGCTGTGACGGGCAGGCTTGAGCCATTACGCCGGGCTTCATCAAGACAGATGCTGAGGTCCTTGCGCATCCAGTCCACCGCAAAGCCGTGGTCGAATTCGCCATTGGTCATGGTCTCCCAGCGATTGTCCATTTGCCAGGATTGAGCCGCGCCCTTGGAGATTGTCTCGATCACTTTGGGAATGTCGAGGTTGGCTGTCTTGGCGAAGTGAAGCCCTTCCGAAAGACCCTGAAGCGCACCAACAATACAAATCTGGTTCACCATTTTCGTCAATTGCCCCGACCCGGAGGGCCCAAGCAAATTGATTGCACGCGCATAACAATCGATAATGGGCTCTGCCTTGGTAAACGCATCTTCATCGCCCCCGACCATGACCGTAAGCACGCCATTTTCCGCACCCGCCTGTCCACCCGACACAGGGGCGTCAAGGAAGCTGGCGCCCTTGTCCTCCGCAGCCTGATAAAGCTCGCGTGCAATACCTGCGGAAGCCGTCGTGTTGTCGATGACGACAGTGCCTTTCTTCAGCGTGTCGAAAGCACCATCGGGACCAAGCGTTACGTCGCGCAGATCATTGTCATTGCCGACGCATATGACAACAAAGTCTGCGTCCTTCGCGGCTTCGGCAGGTGTTGCGGCTGTTTTGCCACCATATTGCTCCGCCCATTTGTCAGCCTTGGAGGCAGTACGGTTATAGACAACCAGGTCATGCCCGCCTTTTCCCCTGATATGACCGGCCATGGGATAGCCCATGACACCAAGTCCGATCCATGCAACTTTGCTCATGACACGCGCCCTCATTTCCTTGTGTGTTTGAAATTCACAGGCGGTTCTATCGGATTGTGGTCGTAGCGCAAGGGCGAGGGCGTCAAACGGGCTCCGGTATGGGGAGCGCATTGGAATGTTTCACTTGCGAGAGGGCGAAGCTGGACTCGATGCTGGCAACGCCTTCTATGCGGGTGAGAGTCTGTTTCAGAAAATACTCGAAGGCAGCGAGATCCTGCGCGACCACGCGCAAGAGATAGTCTCGCGGTCCCGTCATCAGGTAACATTCCACTACCTCCGGGCAATCACGGATGGTGGCTTCAAAACGCTCTAGCGCTTCCTCCCGCTGCATTTCCAGCTTGACCGAAACAAACACACTCACGGGCAGGCCGACCTTCTGCTGATCGACCAGTGCGGCATATCCGCGGATGATTCCCGCCTGCTCAAGGATCTTCAACCGACGCAGGCACGGACTTGTAGTGAGCCCTGCTTTTTCAGCCAGGTCTGTGACTGGAAGGCGGCCATTTTCCTGGAGCAAGGCAAGCAGCCGACGGTCAATTGCATCGAGTTTCATGTTGGTATTTTTCATCATATTATCGGCAAATATTGGTGAATAACACTAATATCAGAGAAAATATTAGCAATATTTGAAGAACATGGCCAGTGGGAAGAGCCTATAATGTCGTGACCTAGGGCCTTGAATAGTTCATTGGCACCGCAAATTCTATGAGGCCAGTGTCATGGGCGCACAACACGCCACTCTCAGCGATGCCGAACAGCCAATTGACAGCAAATCACTTGCCTTGCTGCGCGACCTCAAGCGCAAAATTCTGTGGCTTTCGAGCTGGACAATCCACAATGCCAATCACTTGCGTGACACGGGAGACGGGTTGAAGGTCGGCGGGCACCAGGCGTCTTCGGCCTCTTGCGCCAGCATCATGACCGCGCTCTTCCTCCATGCGCTCCGGCCTGAAGATCGTGTAGCCGTTAAACCGCATGCCAGTCCTATCTTCCATGCGATCCAGTATTTGCTTGGGCATCAGAGCCAGGAAAACCTGGAAAATTTCCGCGCATTTGGTGGTGCGCAGTCCTACCCGTCACGGACCAAGGATGCGGACGACGTGGATTTCTCGACAGGTTCTGTCGGTCTGGGTGTGGCAATGACGGCTTTTGCCAGCCTGGTGCAGGATTATGTCCGCGCCAAGGGGCTAGGGACCAATTGGCCTGAGGGGCGCATGGTCGCAGTCGTGGGTGATGCCGAACTTGATGAGGGTAATATTTATGAATGTCTTCTGGAATGCTGGAAGCATCGTATTCGCAACTGCTGGTGGATCATCGACTACAACCGTCAAAGCCTGGACGCAGTTGTCAATGATCGTTTGTTCAACAAGGTCGCAGGGCTTTTTGAAACAATGGGCTGGGAGGTTGTCACCCTCAAATATGGCCGCGCGCTTGAGAAGCTTTTTGCCGAGACCGGCGGAGACCGTTTGAGGGAGTGGATAGATTCCTGCCCAAACACGCTTTACTCGGCACTCACGTTTCAAGGAGGCGAGGCATGGCGGCGTCAAATTCAGGCAGATTTGTCCGGAGCGGAGGACACTCTGCAACTCATAGCCCGCTATGACGACAGTGAGCTGGCTGAAATCATGACTAACCTGGGTGGACATGATCTTGAAACTCTGGCCGAGGCTTTCGCCAAGGTGCCTTCCAACAAGCCCGTGTGCTTTATCGCCTACACGGTGAAAGGGCATGGGCTGCCCTTTCAGGGGCATAAGGACAATCACGCCGGGCTGATGAACGTGGCTCAGATGGAGGCTTTCCGTGACGCCAACGGAATTGCCTCGGGCGAGGAATGGGACAAGTTCGCTGGCCTGGACCATGAGGATGATGCACTCCAGGCATTTCTAGATGCGGTTCCATTTGCCGAAAAAGGATCACGGTGTCTGAAAGCAGATCGCGTGGGCGTTGAAAAAATTGAACTCCCAAAAGCATCGGGAGCTGCATCGACCCAGGAAGGGTTCGGGCGCATTCTGTCGGATATCAGCCGCAGCGATAGCGAGCTAGCCAGACGTATTGTGACCACTTCACCTGATGTGACCGTCTCGACGAACCTGGGGCCGTGGGTGAACCAACGTGGTCTGTTTGCGCGTGAAGAGCGTGAAGACATTTTCAAGGAACGGGGTCTCATGAGCCCGCAGCGCTGGGAGATGGGACCCAAAGGCCAACACATCGAGCTTGGCATAGCAGAAAACAATCTGTTCCTGATGCTGGCGGCGGCTGGTCTGTCTCATTCGCTGTTCGGTGAACGGCTTATTCCCATTGGAACGCTGTACGATCCGTTCATCCAGCGGGGTCTCGATTCGCTCAATTACGCCTGCTATCAAGACGCACGATTTATCCTTGTTGCGACTCCAAGCGGTCTTACACTTGCTGCGGAAGGCGGTGCGCATCAGTCCATCGGCACACCATTGATCGGTATGGCGCAGGATGGTCTTGCCTCATTTGAACCAGCTTTCCTCGATGAGCTTGCCGCCATCATGCAGTGGTCATTCGACTATGTGCAAAAAGAAGGTGAGGAGAGTGACGATGCCGCGCTGTCAGGCTGGTTGCGCGACGAGAAAGGCGGCTCGGTTTATCTGCGTCTCTCAACGCGGCCGGTAGAGCAACCATCCCGCGCCATGACGCCAGAGTTGGAGCATGAGATTATTCAGGGCGGGTATTGGCTTCGTGCGCCGGAGCCTGGTACGTGCCTTGTTCTCGCCTATACCGGTGCGGTTGCACCTGAAGCCATTCAGGCGGCTGGCTTGCTCGCTGAAAAATACCGTGGACTTGGCGTGCTGGCGATCACATCCGCTGACCGCCTGTCCGCCGGCTGGCATGCCGCCAACCGGGCGCGCGAAAGGGGAGAGAGACAGGTCTCAAGCCATGTTGAAGATTTGCTCGGCCAGGCATCCCGCGATGCCGGAATCGTTACCCTCATCGATGGACACCCCGAGACACTGTCCTGGTTGGGTGCGGTGCAGGGTCACAAGGTTCGTGCCCTTGGTGTTGAACATTTCGGCCAGTCAGCCTCGCTCGGCGATCTTTATGCGCATCACGGGCTGAACGCAGATGCGATTCTTGCCGCCGCAAAGAGCGTTCGGGCACGGACCTAGGCACACCGCGGCGCACCTGTATTTCCCTCAACAGAAACATTTATCTCACCCATCGATCAATGTTCTTGCGTATGGAAAATATATCTATTAACTTGGATATATGGATCAAAATTCAGCCCTCCAATCTCTGTCGGCATTGAGTCATGAAACGAGGCTCGACGCATTCCGGCTGCTGGTTCGCATCGCACCGGAGGGTCTTCCTGCAGGAGAGGTTGGCAAGAAACTCGGAGTTGTTCAGAACACCATGTCGGCGCATCTAGCGGTTCTTGCGCGGTGTGATCTCATCACACCACATCGCAGGGGACGCTTTATTAAATACACAGCGAACTTCAAGCGTGTGCGCGAGTTACTGCTGTTTCTGATGCAGGACTGCTGCCAGGGGGCTCCCGAAATCTGCGAACCGTTGCTTGAAACAGTCACCTGCGGCACATCGCAAAAAGGCTGAATCCATGGGAAAATCTATATTCAATGTTCTGTTCCTGTGCACCGGGAACTCGGCCAGATCAATTCTCGCCGAAGCCATTCTCGGGTGTGAAGGTGAGGGGCGTTTTAATGCTTGCTCGGCGGGGTCTCAGCCTCTGGGCGAAGTAAACCCCCATGCTCTGGAATTGCTCAAAAGCCTGGATTACAGGATCGATAATTTTCGCTCCAAAAGCTGGGACGAGTTCGATAGGAAAGATGCTCCGAAGATGGATTTTATTTTCACGGTGTGCGGCAATGCCGCCAAAGAAGTCTGTCCTGTCTGGCCGGGTCACCCTGCAAGCGCCCACTGGGGTGTACCCGATCCCGCTGCCGTGACGGGCGGTGAAAAAGAAAAACGACAAGCCTTTCAGAATACGTACCGGCTGATGCACGCACGTATCACTGAATTTATCAATCTGCCACTGGACAAGCTTGACAATTTATCTCTCCAGCAGGCATTGGAAAATATTGGTCAACTGAGCCAAACAGCACACGAGTCTTCCTGAGATGAGTACATACAATCTACCCCGCCGCCTCGTTGCGGAAGCTCTGGGCACCGGCCTTCTGGTCTGTACCGTGGTCGGTTCCGGCATCATGGCCGACAAGCTCACCAATGACACGGCCCTGGCACTGCTCGGCAACACGATACCCACCGGAGCCATTTTGGTGGTGCTGATTACGATGTTCGCGCCCGTATCCGGCGCACATTTCAATCCGGCAGTCAGTCTTGGGTTTTTTCTCAATCGAACCTTTTCTGCCGCAGACACGGCATGCTATATCACCGCGCAAATTACCGGGGGGATCCTTGGTACGATCACGGCCCATCTCATGTTTGATCTGGACGTCATTCAGGTCTCGCTGACTACCCGCACAGGAGGTGCGCAATGGTTCGCGGAGTGGGTTGCCACGTTCGGTCTGATGGCAACCATTCTCGGGGCCATTCACTATGGAACCAGAACAGTTGCATGGATGGTCGGGTTGTATATCACCGCCGCCTACTGGTTCACCGCGTCCACATCTTTCGCAAATCCGGCAGTTGCGATATCTCGTGCCTTCACAAATACGTTTTCCGGCATTCGTCCTGTTGACCTGCCAGGATTTATTACTGCTGAACTGGCTGGTGCAGCCTGTGCGGTTCTTGTGATGGGCTGGCTGTTAAAGCCCTCTGGGAATGAATGAAACAATTCCGTGATAAAAAAAGGGTGGCCGTACAGGTGAAGTATTTTCTATGATCCCCGCCGCAGAGGCGATGTTGCATAAGGGGGGTAGAATTATGCGTTCAGTTCGTTTTGTAGCGGGTGTAGCGGCTCTTACGATGAGCGCCGCAATCGTGATGACACCAGAGCGGGCAGAGGCTAGGTGCGCCACGTTCCAGGCAAGCCATAACGGAACCGATCTGTTTAACCTAGATGGCGGCGCCAAAACGGCGGCCAGGAAAAAGCTAGAATATGCGGCTGAGCAGTGGCAACAGAAATACCGCATCAAGAAATTGCGCTACGGCAAGTTCAGGTACCGGTGCGACCCGTGGAACCTGGATTATATTTTGCCGCATCACCGGTGTTACGCGAAAGCACGCGTTTGCGGTTAGCGGTTCGCGTTTTTTAAGGAGCATGTGTCAGGCTCAGACCGGTGGCCCCGGTGGTACACAGGATCATTGGGGGGCAATCGTCGTATGTGGCCACTGAGTAATCTGCTCAAAACCTTCGTCAAGAAGGGGCAGCTCACCGTCCGTGATGCGGACGGTTCAACCCATACGTTCGGCAGCGGAGAAGAGGGACCGTCTGTGGTCATGCGGTTGCATGACAAGCGGCTGCACTGGAAGTTGTTTCTCAATCCGGAACTCCAGGCGGCCGAAGCCTATATGGATGGCGGACTGACATTTGAGGAGGGATCGGGTTGCTATGACCTCCTCAATCTTTTCTCGGTTAACCGGGGACCGCTTGCGAGCCACAAGGTGCAAGGTGCATTGCGGCGCGGATGGCGGACAATGCGGCGGCGTCAGCAGCAAAATGACGCCGACAATGCCAAGCGACAGGCACGCCACCATTATGATCTCTCCACTGAACTCTACTCTCTGTTCCTCGATAAGGACCTGAATTATAGCTGCGGCTTCTACCGTTCTCCCGGCGATACACTGGAACAAGCTCAGGCAGCAAAGTTAAACCGCGCCACGGCCAAACTCGGCCTCAAACCCGGCATGTCGGTGGTGGAAATTGGCGGTGGATGGGGGTCTTTTGCAATTCGTCTGGCCAAGGAAGGCGCGAATGTCACTTCTCTAAATGTGTCTCCGGAGCAGATCGCAATAGCCAAACAAAGGGTTGAGGAAGCAGGCGTTTCCGACCGGGTTGAGTTTATCAAGAAAGACTACCGGGAGGTGGATGGTCAGTATGACCGAGTCGTGTCAGTTGGCATGATGGAACATGTGGGCATCGGCCATTTCGACGAATATTTCTCGCAAGTCCGTGGTTTATTAAAGCCGGATGGCTATGCCTTCATCCATTCCATCGGCCGGATGACGCAACCAGGCACAACGGGGCCCTTCTTCCGCAAATTTATTTTCCCCGGTGGGTATGTGCCGGCGCTCTCGGAAACTTTCGAGGCGACTGAACGCCAGGGGCTTTGGGTGGCGGACATGGAAGTGCTGCGGTTGCATTATTATTACACGCTGCGTGACTGGCGGGAGCGATTCACCGCCAACCGGGATAAAGCCAAAGAGCTATATGATGAACGCTTCTGCCGGATGTGGGAGTTTTATCTTGGCGCGGCTGAACTGGGCTTTCTGCATGGCTCCAATATGGTGTTCCAGCTTCTTCTTTCACCTCAACGTGATGCGGTTCCGCTCAACCGGAACTTTATTGTGGATGCGGAGCGTGAGATGAGCCGCGGAGCTTTCTAGCTTCCTTACGAATTTGAAGAAATCGGTGCCTCGGGGAAAGCGAGTTGTTCGCGCGCGCGCCATTCATCGGTCACGTAATTGATAATGATCGATTTGCGGACACCTTCAATTGTGCGGGACTCGAATCCGTGAAATGTGTTGTCTGCGGGAATAAACACCAGCGCACCATTTGGCTCGAAAGGCGAGCGGGCGACATGCTTCTTCTCGCCATCATAAATGTCGGTCCCCAGATCCTTGTGGGCCTTATCCTTCGACATGTAGAGCAGCATGGTGAAGTTTTTCACTCCGAGATCGGAATGAGGCTCCAGCCAGAATCCGCCAGTGTCCTGCGCATATTCAATGCGTAAATAAGTACCGTCGAGATTGGTGCCAAATTTATGCTCGATCCGGTCTGTAACGCGTTTGTCCTGAAAGGCTTGGGAAAAGGCTTCACAGAATGGGTATTTCTCGCGGTTAGGGACATCGAAATAAGTCCGGGTGGCGTTATGCAGCTCGCGTTTGCCGGATACGCCTTCCAGATCAGGTGCCTCAAAGGGCAGACTGAGAATGTCGTCGACTGTGTCTTGTGGCAAACAGTCGTTGACAAACCAGTGGCGGTAGGGGGCTTCGTTCTTTTGCGATTGCTCAAAGCTATTGAGCAAGGCACCTACGACGTCTTCAGCTGAGCTTGCCATCAAAATACTCTCCTCGCTCCATTCGAGCGGTTGCGAGCGCGTTGTGTAGCACCAGCGCAAGAGAGAGCGCAATTGTCCTGCTGTCGCAGGCCTCCTCAGTTGTTTCTTGCTGTAACAGTCGAGTGTTCGGGCCTAGTTAAAGTGCACCCAGCGAATGTGGCTTTCGGCGATCCGCTCGCTGAGCGGCTCCGCGTTGTTGTCCACAGCTTGTTCACACGGGGCCGGTTCGGTCCTCAGGCACTGCGCCATCAACTCGAGCAGTGAAGCATGGAGCTGGCGCTCGGTTTCCAGCTGCGGAGGATTGTTGGCCAGGAAGTCAAGTAGTTCAGCATAATCCGGCATGGGTTTACCCGTTCCGATTCGTCATCACCCCAAAACGACTTATGCGCTGCGTCCTGTGTCGAAACTTTGTCATTGTCAGGGAAACATCTTGGCGCGAATTGGCCTGGTAAGCAGTTGTCCACATGCCATAAACCTTGCAGGTCACGCCACCACGAGCTAGGCGAAGACATCTAGATCCATATTTCTCTCCCAATTATCCCTCGATACTGGAAAGCCTGACTTGTGAGCCTATTTGTCGAAATTCTCACGACGGTGACGCTGCCGCTCATCGTCCTCATGGCGCTCGGGTGGATCATTCAGAAAACGCTGGTCCTCGATGTTAGAACGTTGAGCAAGCTGTTGCTGAACGTCATTCTCCCATGCACCCTGTTTTATTTCCTGACCACTGCCGAGTTGCCACTAAGTGAAGTCTGGCCAACGGTATGGTTCACGACTCTCCAGTTTTTCGTCCTCACGGCCATTGGTTGGGGGATCGCCGCTATGTTGCGCGTTGAAAAAAGTCTCCAGCCGGTCATCGGTGTCGCGGTCGCATTTGCTAACACTGGCAATTTTGGCATTCCGGTCTCCCAGTTGACCTTTCCGCCAGACTATCTGCTTCATCAGACCCTGATCGTCTCACTCCATTCAATCCTGATAATCCCGTTTTGTGTTTTGGCACTGGGTAGTAACAAAAGGGGATTTGGCCAGTCCATACGCACGCTTTTGACATCACCTCTAATTTTATCAGTGGCAGCGGGATTGCTCATCAAGGGCTTTGGAATCGAACTGCCGCAGCTTGTCGCATATCCGGTCAAGCTGGTTTCAGGGGCTTATATCTCCATCGCCCTGTTCACGCTCGGCGCCCAACTGGCTGAGACGAGGTTTTCCTTGGATCATAGGGCCGTGTGGCTCGGAGTGGGGATGAAAATGTTATTGGCACCGGCCCTGACCTGGGGCTTTTTGTTCATGACGGGATTTGAGCCTCAACTGACAAGCCTGCTCGTTGTTGCATCCGCCGCTCCGGTAGGCGTTTTGCTGGCAATCTTTTGCACCGAATACAGGCGCGGGGCGGATATGGCTGGGGCACTTGTGCTCGTCTCAACAGTTCTCAGTCCGCTGATCGTGACGGCATGGATATTGTTCGTGCGGCTTTACTCATAAGTGCTGCTTACATGGTGAGCACGCTTTAAGGCGTAATTCTTATGACGTGATCTTGCGTTGTGTCCGGGGCATCCGGCCACTAGGGTGTGCGCCGAATTCCTGAGGGCAGGAGAATTTTCCAATGATAGATTTATACACATGGTCGACGCCGAACGGACGCAAGGTTTCGATCATGCTGGAGGAGTGCGGGCTGGAGTTCACTACTCACTCCATAAACATCACAAAGGATGAACAGTTCGCACCTGATTTTCTCAAGATCGCACCGAACAACAGGATCCCGGCCATCGTTGATAGTGACAACGGATTTTCGCTGTTTGAATCCGGCGCCATTCTCATGTATCTGGCAGAGAAGACCGGCAAGTTCTGGCCTCAGGAGCATGACGCCAAGTGGCGCACGATCGAGTGGCTGATGTGGCAGATGGGCGGCGTTGGTCCGATGATCGGCCAGGCCCATCACTTCGTAAAGAATAACAAGGGTGTTAGCGAATATTCCGAAGAGCGCTACGTGAACGAGGCAAAGCGTCTTTATGGCGTGCTCAATCGCCGTCTTGAAGACCATGAATATGCGGCGGGAAGCGACTATACCATCGCGGATATGTCGATCTGGCCCTGGATATCTCGGTTTGAGTGGCACACGGTCGATATAAACGAATTCCCGAACGTTGCGCGCTGGTACAAGTCAATTGCGGCTCGCCCGGCAGTTGAAAAGGGGTATCATATACCCGTTCATCAACCCGATGGCATTCCGCTGCCGTAATGTCGGCTCAGGTAAAAAGGTAAATCCCATGACTGGAACCCATGATTTTTACGGTGTCATTGCGCCGGTTCTGACCCCGTTCGGCGAGGATGGAAATCCTGATGCGGCGCGTTTTCTGGCTCATGCCAAATGGCTGCTTGAAGATGGCTGTACGGGGCTGGCGCCTTTCGGCACCACTGGCGAGGCCAACTCGCTTGGTCTTGAGGAAAGGATGGGTTTGCTGGACGCACTCATTGATGGCGGGATTGACCCGAAACTTCTGATGCCAGGCACTGGCCTGTGTGCACTGTCCGATACAGTGACGGTCAGCCGTCATGCAGTAGAGCGGGGGTGTGGCGGTGTGATGATGCTGCCGCCTTTCTACTACAAGGCTGTGAATGACGACGGGCTGTTTGCCTACTATTCGGAAGTGATCGAGCGGATCGGCGATGAGCACCTCAAAATCTATCTCTATCACATCCCACCGGTGGCCCAGGTTGGCCTGTCAGTGGAGTTGGTTGGGCGGCTGATCGAAGCCTATCCAGATACGGTCGTTGGCCTGAAGGATTCTTCCGGTGATTGGGACAACACCAAGGCCCTGCTGGATGCCTATCCTGGTTTCACGATTTTCCCGGGCTCTGAAATTTTCCTGCTCGATGGTATGCGCAATGGCGGAGCCGGGTGCATTACGGCGACGGGCAATGTGAACGCACGCATGATCCGCAATGTATATGACAACTGGGAAACAGATCAGGCGGATGACTTGCAGGCAGATATCACAAGTCTGCGCAAGACCATCCAGGCACGGCCAATGATCCCGATGCTAAAATCCATCGTTGCGCATTACCGCAATGATCCGGGCTGGACAAAGATCCGCCCGCCGTTCCTGCAACTTGATGCAGGGGAGGTAAAAGCCGGGATTGCCGAATTGACCGAACAGTATGGATTTGAATTGAAGGCTGCGTAATGCGCTCCCGCTACTCAGTCATCCATTCGCTGCATTTCGGTCCGGGCGTGTCACCCCAGGGCATGATTGGCACCGTCGAAGTGGAGTTCTTAGGGCTGCCTTCGATTAGCTTGTCTGAATAGATCAGGTAGACGAGGACGTTGCGTTTGGAGTCGCAGCCGCGCACGACCTGGACCTTTTTGAAAAATAGAGAGCGGCGGTCGCGGTAGACTTCATCCCCCTGTTCAAATTTTTTCTTGAACTTCACAGGACCGATCTGGCGGCAAGCGAGGGAGGCATCCGATAACTCTTCGGCCACACCAAGCCAGCCTGTCCATCCGCCTTTTTCGGGGATAGTGAAGTGGCATGCTACGCCATCGACAACCGGGTCATCGATGGCGTAGGTCGCCAGTTTATGGTCGGGCGATAGAAACTTCCAAACCGTGGTCTTTTTGAAAATGAGATCAGGGTCATCGGCTGCGGATACGGGTGTGCTGAATATCAGCACGCTTATTATTGCAGAAACAGCGAGATGCAACATTACAAGGTGTCCTTTCGCGGCGCATATGAAGCCGATGGTTGTGAACCTGAAAACTTATTTATGAACGTATTTCGACCACGCAAGGTTCCCTCTATCTCCGGGGCTTCAAGACATCAAGGGGAGGGGCTGACTTGGCCAACCGAACCAGGTTGATGAATTCGGAGCGATAACCAAACTCGTCCTTACCCTTGGCGCTTTGTGCCAGAGCAATCACATCGTCATAGCTGTAGGTGCCGGTGTAACGGCCACCCTTGAGGATTTGCCCGAAGGCCGCGACCGCGGTAGCAAAACGCGCTTCGTTGGGAGCCGCTTCAACCGAGGCAGCATCAGCGCTTGACGTCACCGGCGTTGTAATCAGCTTGCTCATGTCTTCCTTTGGCAGCTTGTAGCGGATTTTAAGGAAGCCATATTCATCTGACGTTCCCACCTTGGGTTTTTTTGTCGAAGTTCCGTAGCGAAGCATATCGACGGACGGGGATTTGCTACCTGTTGGCGTGATTTCATAGATCGCGGTGACCCTGTGACCTGCACCGATGTCGCCTGCATCAATTCGATCGTTGTTGAAGTCTTCCCGTTTCAACAGCCGTGTCTCGTAACCAATGAGCCTGTATTCAGCGACTTTGTACGGATTGAACTCGACCTGCAACTTAACATCATTGGCAATGGGGAAGAGGGTTGAACTGGCTTCCTCAACCAGAACCTTCCGCGCTTCGCTCAGTGTATCGATATAGGCGGCATTGCCATTGCCGTTCTGGGCAAGTGTCTGCATAAGTGCATCATTATAGTTGCCTCGTCCAAAGCCCAGTACGGAAAGGAAGATGCCGGTTTTGCGCTGTCGCTCAATATAGCTTTTGAGCTCATTGCGGTCGGTAATGCCCACATTGAAATCACCGTCGGTTGCAAGAATGATACGGTTCACACCCTCTTTCCTGAAGTTCTGCTGGGCCAGATCATACGCTTGGCGTATGCCTTCAGCGCCGGCGGTGGAGCCGCGCGAATTCAGCTTGTTGAGAGCAGCAAGAATCTTTGTCTTGTCCTTGACCTGAGTCGGCTCAAGGGCCGTGCCCGCATTTCCCGCATAGGTGACGATGGCCACAGTGTCATCGGGACGGAGGGTCTCAAGCAGCAGCTTCATCGAATTGATGACCAACGGCAGCTTGTTGTGCGCGTTCATGGAACCGGAGGTGTCAAGCAGGAACACCAGGTTGGAATGCGGTTTCTCTGTTGCATTGAGGTCAAACCCGGCAATACCGATATGCATGAGTTTCCGCTCGGCATTCCACGGTGAGGGGAAAACCGACACATTTGCCTTAAAAGGAACCGATTTGCTTTCCGGCCCGGAATAATCGTAGGGGAAGTAATTGATGAGTTCTTCGACCCGCACGGCATCTTTTTGGGGCAGAACATTTCTGTTCAGCGAAGATCGCATGAAAGAATAGGACGCCGTATCGACGTCGATTGAGAAGGTTGATACCGGGTTCTTACCCGTCAGTTTCACCGGGTTTGGCGTAACCGTCTTAAACTGGTCGCGGCCCTGTTCCTCGTAATTTCCGGGGAGCGGTCGGTCGGGGAAAGCTGGTCTGCCTCCAGCGATGGTTCCATCTGGACGGACTGTAAGCGTGCGTACCCGGTGCTCGGCGCGGCCTCTGGGTCCACGGTTCAATCTTTTTTGTGTTGGGGCAAAATTTTGCGCAGGCGCTCCAATGGCGACCTGTGGGGCCGCGGCAGGTGACACCTGCCGGGGCAATCTTTGTAATTCAGCTGCGGGCGCGGGCGGAGCAGCCCGAAGGGCCTCGTCGTCGCGCTCACGCTTGCTTGCAGCTACTTCAAATTGTTCCATTGCCTTGCTGGTTGGTTTTGGTTCCGGAATTCCATCTATCAAATGATCTTTGGAAATTTGAGGAACAGAAGTCTGTTTTGAATCAGGCGATTCGTTCCAGTCACGGGTCTGGATATAAGTAGCGCTTAAGGCGGCAACGAGCATGACGCTCAGGCTGGCTCCGCCTGCCAATGCAGGATTCAGTCTCATGGGTCGTCTCCCGGTCAAGGTTTCATACGCAGCGGTTGCTGTGTCCTTGAGACGTTCCCCCAGCCCAATTCCTTGGACGCCATGCAGATTCTTTTCATCAAACGTCGCCATCGCCTGTTCAATGGCGACTTTCTTCGCGGCCTTGCGGGCTCTGATGTGAGGCTGCTGCTGGAATGCAGCCTTGAGTTTTTTAATGTCGTTAGTCATCGATGGTTTCCACCATAGTCTTCAGTTTCTTCCGGACCTCATGCATGCGCCACGAAACGGTGCTTTCCGCGCAGCCCAGAGCGCTGGCGGCTTCCGAGTGGCTTAAATCTTCCGCGAGAACGAGGATTGCCGTTTCCCGCAATTTCGGTTCCAGAGCCGCGACCGCCTCGTTCAGCCAATCAAGTCGTTCAACATCATGGCGCTGGTCTGCAGTAATTTGCTCACGAAATACTGCAAAGTTTGCCTGCAATGCCTGGCTTGATTTCTGCTTTCGTGCATGGTCCCGGCAGGCATTAACGACGATGGTGTACAGCCATGTCGTAAATTTGCTTTTTCCTCGAAAGGACAGGAGCTTGCGCGCCAGTCCGAGACAGATATCCTGCGCGATATCTTCGGCATCTTCAGCGTTGCGAGTGAAGCGGTAGGCATATCTGTAGGCGGTATCATAGTGCCGCTCCAGTAGGCGCTGGAACGCTGCACGGTCTCCCGCAGATGCCTGTCTTGCCAGTTCACGGTCATCAATCATGGTTCTTTGACTATATGACGCGTGAAAGGTGTGATTCCTTGGGCGCTGAGAAAATATTTTGAATTCTAGGACGAACTAAGTCTGATCTGGCTCAGTGTTAGGCGTGGTGTGCTGGCTTCAGGGTCAACTTTGAGCTCAATGAGGGAGGGTTTATCTGCATTGATTGCTCGTTCAAAGGC
Source organism: Hyphomicrobiales bacterium (assembly GCA_021775525.1). Classification (GTDB taxonomy): domain Bacteria; phylum Pseudomonadota; class Alphaproteobacteria; order Rhizobiales; family Methyloligellaceae; genus UBA2767. The sequence continues at coordinate 17,771 of JAJFHQ010000027.1, read as the reverse complement.
TTCTGCAAAATCTTCAGTTCTTTCAATAACTTCCCCATTCGCGCCATAACTGCGTGCGAGGGCTGCAAAGTCCGGGTTCTGCAATTCGGTTCCCGAGATGCGACCCGGATATTCGCGCTCCTGGTGCATTCGGATGGTGCCATACATGCCGTTGTTCACAACAATGGTGACGATGGGCAGGTCATACTGCATGGCGGTTGCCATCTCCTGGCCGTTCATCAGGAAACAGCCATCACCCGCAAAGCAGACAACTTTTCGCGTTGGGTTGGCGAGTTTTGCAGCGATCGCCGCGGGCAGGCCATAACCCATCGAGCCCGATGTGGTCACAAGCTCCGTGCGGTAACCGCGGTAGCGGTAATAACGATGCACAAAGGCGGTGTAGTTGCCCGCGCCATTTGAAATGATGGCATCATCCGGAAGCGTATTGGAAACATGTGAGATAATCTGCTCCATCTTCACATCACCCGGTGTTTCTTCCGGAACACAAAAGGCTTCGTAGTCCGTGTGGGCTTTCTTAACCGATCCCTTCCACGCGATGTTGTCCGGTGTTTTGATATCCTCAAGTCGTGCTGCGAATCCGGCCAGTGTTGACAACACTGGAACCTCGGTGCGGTACACACTGTTCAGCTCCTCCGCGCCCGGATGCACATGGATGAGCTTTTGATCGGGAGTAGGGGATTTCACCAGCGTGTAGCCGCCAGTGGTCATTTCTCCCAGCCGCGGTCCCATCACGAGCAGCACATCGGCTTCCTTGATCCGGTTTGCCAGATTGGCGTCGATACCAATGCCCATGTGTCCCGCATAGTTCGGGTGGTTGTTATCAATATAATCCTGATACCGGAAGGCGGCCGTAACGGGTATCTCCATGCGTTCGGCAAACGCTGTCACCTGATCACGCACTGACGTGCTCCAGCCCGGCCCGCCAACAATCATGAGCGGGCGCTTGGCTGTGCTGAGCATTTGCGACACGGCTTCCATGTCGGCATCACTTGGATGGGCATGGGCAATCGGCGTTTTCGGGACTAGTGGTGCTTTGCTTGTTCCGCTCAGCATGTCTTCCGGCAACGCCAGCACAACGGGGCCGGGGCGGCCCGACAGTGCTGTGTGGGCCGCGCGCGAAACATATTCAGGGATGCGGTCAGTATCGCGGATTTCGGCGGCCCATTTGGCCAGTGGTGCAAACATGGCTGTAAAGTCCACCTCCTGAAAGGCTTCTCGATCCTGCATGCTGCGTCCGACCTGTCCAACGAACAGAATCATTGGTGTTGAGTCCTGGCGCGCAATATGAACGCCGATGCTGGCATTTGAGGCCCCGGGTCCGCGCGTGACAAAGGCGGCCCCAAGTTTCCCGGTCATTTTGGCATGGGCTTCCGCCATGATCGCAGCACCGCCTTCCTGGCGGCAGATAATGGTCCGGATATCGTTCTGACCGTGCAGTCCATCGAGTGCGGCAAGGTAGCTCTCGCCGGGGACACAAAAGGCGGTGTCGCACCCCTCTTCGCGCAATTGATCGACCAGTATCTGTCCGCCGTGACCCATGATCGTCGTTTCTCCCTGGACGAAGCTTGTTTACCGCTGAGTGAGAGGCCGTTTACCACATATCGGACATTGTCAGAAGAAACGTCACATCCATATTTGCGTTTCGCGTCCACACTCCCCATATTTAAAAGACGCGCACGTCGTGATATGAACGGCTGGCGTCAGGAATTTGATCGAATTGGCGGTTTACGGCTTTGTCTCGCTGGCCGGGGCAAGCAGGCAGAAGTTGGCACAGTCATTTATTGGCGCCGCACGTTCGGAATTTTTATACCCGGAAGCTCGACTCCGGAGGGAGGATGCAAATGACGAAAACAACCCATCTCAAGAGGATCACGCGCGGTGGCGCGGTGTCCGCTATGGCTATCGCTACTGCACTCATGCTTGGAAACGCATCCAACGCGAACGCCCAGCAAGGCTCAGGTATACTTGGTGGAGCAATTATCGGTGGCGCTATTGGTGGTGCCGTTGGCGGGAAGAAGGGTCTTATCCCGGGCGCCATCATTGGTGGTGTTGTCGGTGGTGCTGCTAGCAGTGCGCGCGCTCGACCCGCTCCTCCACCCCAACCCAGATATTATGCTCCGGCCTATACCTGCGGGCTGGTATGTGGCATCCAGAACTCCCTGACAAAACTTGGCTACAACCCCGGTCCGGTTGATGGCGTTTACGGCAAGCAGACAGCAGATGCTATCGGCTCATTCGAATATAACAACCAGCTGCCTGTGACGGGTCAGGCAACACCACAAATTCACAATTACATGAAGCAACTTGGCGGCTAAGCGCTGCTACTGATGTTTGCGACAAATTTGGGCGTCCGGGGCTCTGTTCCTCAGGACGTCCTTCTTGTAAGTGCCGGGATTTTGTATTGTTCCAGATGCAATTGATTGCCAAACTCATTTCGTATGTCATGAACCGGTCGAAATACCCGGTTTCAATCTCTGGACCCGAAGGCAGATCTATCCCATTCAAAGAACCATTGGTTTTTAAGGAGAGTGCCCATGAACAGTTTATGCAAAGCCGTTATCGTCGCCAGCACCCTGAGTGTCGCTTCGGCGGCATCAGCCGTTGCCGGTCCGGTTGAAGACCGCAAGGAGCTGATGAAATCCGTCGTTAAGTCAGTCAAGATTGCGGTTCCAATGGCCAAGGGTGAGGTGCCCTTTGACGCGACTGCTGCTGCGGCTGCTATGCAGACGATAAGTGGGGTTCCGGACAAGTTCGTTATGCTGTTCCCAGCAGGTTCTGACAAACATGAAAAGACTGAAGCTTCGCCCAAGATATGGACGAACATGAAAGATTTCATGGCGAAGGCCGATGACCTGAAGGCAGCTATCGAAAAAACCAAGACCGCTGCGGGTGAAGGTGAGGGTGCTTTCAAGACGGCCGTCTTTGGTTCGCTTGTGAAGACATGCAAGGCGTGCCATGACGCTTACCGTATTAAGAAGAACTAACTTCTGTGAAAGTGGTACATTCCGTTAGAGACTGACCGCAGACACTCAGGGGAGGGGAACCCATGCGTTGTGTTGCGTGGACAGGCACACTGCTTGGATTCCCAGTCATGCCTGCCTGCCTCTTTCTCATGTGTCTGCTCTGGGGGTTTGCCCACACGGCCTCTGCTGCTGATCTCAAAAATGGCAGGAGCATGTTCTTCGCCGGCGGGTGCGCCTCGTGTCACGCCGCACCTGCTTCCGCAGCGTGTGACAATCCAAAAATCAAGGACAAGCTCATCCTGTCCGGCGGGCGCTGCCTGAAAACACCATTCGGTACTTTTTATGCGCCTAACATCTCGCCTGACAAGGAAAGCGGGATCGGTGGATGGTCAAGTGCGCAATTCATAAAGGCCATGAAAGAGGGGATATCACCAAAGGGAGAGCATTATTATCCGGTCTTTCCCTATACCTCCTATCAGCGAATGCGTGAGGGCGACCTGCTGGATCTCAAAGCCTTTCTCGACACTCTGCCTGCAGCCAAATCACGGGTGCCCGGTCACGATCTGTCATTGCCCTTCCAAATGCGCCAGACGCTTGCTGCGTGGAAGTGGATGTTTCTTGATGGACAATCCTTCAAACCCGACCCGAAAAAAAGTGCCAAACTCAACCGCGGGGCTTACTTGGTCGAAGGGCCGGGCCATTGCGGCGAATGCCACTCTCCACGCAATCTTCTGGGTGGTGTCATTACAGATAAGCGGTTCTCTGGCGGACCTGATCCGGAAGGCAAGGGCATCGTTCCCAATATTACTCCGCACAAGACCGGGATAGCCAACTGGAGCGAGGCAGATATTGTCACCGCGCTGGAGACGGGGCTGACGCCCTCCTTTGATACCTTCGGAGGTACCATGGTTAAGGTGCAGGAGAATATGGCCGAGTTGAGTGCCGATGATCGCGCGGCAATCGCCGCCTACATCAAGTCTCTCACCCCCATACCCAGTTCAGCAGGCAAGCCGGGCAAACCATGAAGGTTTTTTGCCGACGGATTTTGCATCGCATGCAGTTTCGGAATGTCCTTACCGTGGCCATTTTGTTCGCAGGATTATTTCCATTGCAAGCAGGTGCGAAGGACCGCGCACTGATCGTCTCCATTGATAATTATGCAGACAGCAGGCTCTCCGGGTTGCCGGCGGGTGTGGCTGAGAATGATGCCGCATCCATCCGAAAGCTGCTGGTGGAAAAGCTTGGTTACAAAGCGGAAGAGATCAAGATTCTGCGCAACGAGCAGGCGACGAAGGCGTCTATTTTAACTGCGTTCGAAACATGGCTGGGATCTCCCGCCACTGGCGGGACAGCGCAAACACAGAAAAAGCTTATAGGGTTGGATGAAAGCGGGGCGCTGAACAAAAAGAAAAACAAGAAGAGCAGGAAGAAAAGGAAGAAATACGTCCCGCCACCAAAAGCGTATCGCTCCTTTTTCTATTTCTCCGGTCTTGGCTATTTTCGCTTGGACGATGATGGCGATGAGATGGATGGGCTGGATGAAACGCTGGTCCCTTATGATGCAAACGTCAGGCCTGTTGGCGGGAATGATGAACTCGAGAACGTGATCCTGGACGATGAGATTGCCGAGTTGCTCGGAAAGTTTTCCGCACGGCACATGACGCTGGTGCTGGACACCAGTCATGCGGGTATCGTCACCCGCAGCAGCAACCTTGCCGGCAAAAGCTTTTTCCGCACCCGCGTACCGCACCTTAAAGGCGCGGTCCGGAGTATCGGTGACGGCAAGATGAAGGAGAACAAGCGCGAGGGGGCATTTGTCGATGTCAAAATACCGCGTGGCAGCCTGAACATTTGGTCCGCGGCATCGCCGACGCAGACCGCACTGGTTGCAGGAGAGGACCAAGCACCCCAGGGGCTGTTCACCTTGCTCTTTGTGGAAGGTGTTTTTGACGGTAAGTCCGATACCAACGCCAACGGTATTCTCTCAAGTGCTGAATTGTTGCGTCATGTGAACGAAGGGTCGGCTGCCTATTGCTCAGCATTCAGAGAACGCTGTGAAATGGGATTGCGACCGCGGCTGGAGCCGTCACGCGCATATGGCAGGCCCGTATGGGTTGACCGTAAAAAGGTCACCCATGCACGGGAAAAGCGACTGACACTTTCCCGTCTCTCAGATTTTCTGGGACAAGAGAAAGTAGGGAATGTCGTAATTAAACAGATTCCGTCCTCTCCCTTGCATGTCGGCGCAGGTGATATCCGATACGAAGTACTCTCGCCATCATCGGGTTATCTGGTCCTGTTGAATCTCACCGCACAGGGAAAGCTGTTTCAGCTCTATCCGAACCAGTTTTCCGGCAGCAGTAACGAGGGGCTTTCTGGTCTGCTCCAGGCGAACACGCCGCTTGTCGTGCCGGAGGAATCCTATGGCGTAAAGTTCAGTGCCACAGAGCCGGCCAAGGGACATATCATCGCAATTGTGACACCCGATCCGGTAAAATTCGACAACTCGGTTGCCAAACGGGCGATTGCATCAGTCTCTCCAGATGAAGCGATTGGCGTCTACCTTGCCGGACTTTCGGCCGCCTTGAATCGCCCCCTGAACTTGGACTCGCTGCAAAGCAATACAGGCACCGCGCGATGGTCGGTAAAGACACTGCCCTACGAAATATTGCCCTGAGGGCGGTCTAAATTAACGCAATCACAATCACGGGGTTCCGGTTTGGCCGCACCTTGGGCTATCATCGTTGGGAATGGAGCATACCTATCATGCTCCGCGGCAATGAGGGTCTAATGTTTTGCCGATGTAATGCGTAGGGAGGAGGCCATCATGGGCGCCCGGTCCGTGTGGTTATGTAAGGTAGTGTTGGTGGCGGCCCTTTTGGCAGCACTCACCGTGTATCTGCTCACTGTTTTTGCTGCGCACGCGCAAGCACCAGGGGCTGGTTCCGTAAGCCAGGCACCGGGGCAATCCATCAAGCTGGCCCAGTCCTACCTTTATCCCTATTACCCGCAAGTGAAGCGAAAGAAACGCCGCTATCGCCGTCGTCGCTATCGCACCACCACCGTAAAGAAATGCGCTCCCCCCTGGACCTATTCGCGTGGACTTCGGCGCTGTATTTGCGTGGCACACGGCTACGGGGTGTCGGACGGGCAATGCGTGAAGATCGCCGAAGTCTGCCAGAAGAATGCGCAATGGTCTGAAAGTGTACAAAAATGCCAGTGTCAGCCTGGGTTTGTTGAAAATGGCAGCAGGTGTGACGACCCGAAAGCCGAAGTAGTTACCTACGGTCCGGGTGAGGGAACACAATGCCTCTGGCCAAGGGTGAAATCTGAATATGGTAGCAGTTGTGTTTGTTCCATCGGATACCGCGAGGAAACGGGTCAGTGTATCCGTGACGACGCCCCGGCGCAGGGGATACGCCGCCGTGCGCTGGCTAACGAATTGCTCACCAACGACGTTGCAACCGTACAAAACTGCCTGAAAGAAGCCGGATATCTGAGTGCTAAAGTTCAAAATTCCATGGGCCGCAAGGCCTGGACAGCATACTGGTTTTTCAAACAAGACTATTCCATCGGCAGAACGCCAAAAGGCGTTTACGACACCAAAGCGCAGCACAGGTTATTCACGCTCTGCCCAACTGTGAGCAAGCAACTTGCTGCATTGCCTGCCTCCAGTGGAATCCTTCAGCCAGGCCCGGCATCTGGTGCGCCCTTGCCCACTGGCTCACTGCCAAACGCAAGATTGTCCAAAAGGACGCCGCAGACACAGGCAAGCCTGCCATCCCCGGTCACGTCAGAAGTGAAACCTGCGCCTGAGGTTAAGGCACCGGTGAAGCGTGTCTATGCCCGGCCTGAAGCAGGCTGTCTGCCAGGGGACCTGCACAAGTTGATCATTGGAACTTATGGCGCGAGATCAGAACTCAAAAAATGCACGCAAACCTGCATCGCCATGCCGGCAAATATCACCAGGCGTGAAATGGAAGACTATGAGAACAAGCGCGGAGTGCGCTGGTGCCGGTCCTGCATCGAGATTGGATCACAATTGCCGCTCGATGATATCCTGCGCATTGAGCGGGGTGCAAATGTCCAGGTGTGCACACGCCCACCTTCGAGATTGCCAAAATGGAAACCGCAGACCACCACGAAGCGTCCGGCCTATACCAAGGTCCGTGCGCTTTATCGGCAATTTCCACGCGGTGTCGATCATGAAAAGGATATCGCGGTTGTCATCGGCAACGGGAGTTACGCAAAAGGACTTCCCAAAAATGCCAGCTCCTATGCCAATGCCGGAGCCTTCCATGCCCTTCTGACTGAGCACCTTGGATATACCCAGGAGAATATCATTGATTTGCGCGATGCCACCGCGAAGGATCTGGTCCGGGTGTTTGGCAGCGCTGAAAATCACAAGGGTGACCTATTCAACTTAGTGCGCGATGATGCCATGACACGACGTGTCGTAATTTATTACGCCGGTCATGCGGGGACACGCGAGGACCGCAGCGATAGCTACATGTTACCGGTCGATGCGGTTAAATATCGCGAAGAGCAATCCGGCTATACCATGTCTCTGCTCTATGCCAACCTTGAGAAGCTAGGTGCAAAGTCCGTCCTGCTGCTCCTTGAGGCCGGCTTTGGGCGGGATTTGAGTGATTACCTGTTCCCGCCAAACTTGCCCGAATTAAAGGTCAGTGCCATGCCAAAAAAGCCACAGCGTGGGCTGACAGTGCTCACCGCATCCGACGGCGACCAGAAGACCCTCGATGATCCGAAATTCGGTTTTGGACTGTTCACCCGTTATCTGATCGAAGGCATGGCAGGACGAGCTGATCTTGCACCGATTGGCAATGGCGACCGTAAAATAGATGCAGTTGAACTCTATTCCTACACTTCGCACATGGTGAGATTGGTCGCTCGCAAGTCATTTGGTTTGTTGCAAAAACCTGTATTGAGCAAAAGCGGTAATTTGCGCGTCAGCGACGTACAGGCTCAAGGGCAATAGCGTGGTTCAGGCGGTTTGCGCCCCGTAATACAAAGTCACGACATGCCGGGCTTCGGCAAAGAACAGCCATCTTTCGATGATCATGCCAATGGCCATGCTGGTGAATGCCAACACTGATGTCGCGATGGATAAACCAACGCTTGCATCTAACGCCAGCACAAACGTTGTTGCGGCGATGGGAAGGACAAATCCGAACAGGACGGCCAGGAACCGCAGGCGAACCGCATGTTTGCGCGCCACAGTGAAACCCATTTCCCGCATGACATAGTTGGGTTGGGAATGAGGCGGCTCCAGTTGTCGTACCTTGCCGAAGGTTCCCAGCCCCGTGGCCTGCTCGGCTGTATGGGTATCTGAGGCCGTGTCTATGGAGCGCCAATAGAGAAATTTCGTCAGAAAGGCCCCGGCAAGGCCTGCGAGCGCGATGCCTCCCGCAATGTCAGCCGGTCGGTCGAACAGCCTCAGCACCATGTTGAGTAAAACGCCACCACTGGCAACGGCCAGAAAAAGGTAGAGGGGGGCGACGAGGGGCTGATGCCATTGTGGAATGGTCTTGAGTGATGCGTAGATCATGCCCGTGCACCAAACGGTGGCGATAGCGCATAAGCAGGTGAGCCAGCCAGCAATGTTCCAGGGCGGCGAAATGTTGCCAAATACCACCCACCCAAGCGCGAATAGTCCGGCGGGGATATAAGTAAAGGCGGCAATCACGCCCTCGCGTGAAAGCCAGGAAGAGCGCCATTGTGAAAATGCGCGCCATGCCCGCTCCGGCCGGCCAAGATGAAAGGTCGAGGACAGCAGGCCAAGTGTGACGAGAAAGAAAGCAATTCCGAACAGGGCAACGCCGAGCCAGCGCTCGGGCGGGATAACGCCGAGCAAAGCAAGAAGCGAAACCAGCGCCAGGAGACCGTACCCGGCACCGGACGCGGTCGTAAACAGAATAACGGAATAGGCTGGATGCATCTGGAAACCCGCTTTACCGCGACAGGACCGTATCGGCCCAGGCGAAGAACTTGTCGGCCGTGGATGTGGTGCCGGTACCCGGCTGTGTGTGTTGCGGCTCCGAGAGGCGCGCCGGTGCACCCGCACTGCTCCGACCATCCCTGGCAGGTCGTGGCGGGAGATATTTATTTACCGGCTTGTAGCCCATTTCGGGCATTAGATCGTAACCTTCGCGTTTCGCGACAAGTTTGGAAACATCACTTTCCGGATCGCCAAGATCGCCAAAATGACGTGCGCTGGTCGGACAGGCGCGCACACATGCCGGGATGCGGTCTTCTTCCGGGATCGTATCGTTGTAAATGCGGTCGACGCACAGCGTGCATTTCTTCATTACGCCTTCAGCATAGTCATATTCGCGCGCACCATAGGGGCACGCCCAGGAACACAGCTTGCAGCCAATGCAGGTGTCAGGGTTAACGAGTACGATCCCGTCTTCTTCACGTTTGTAAGACGCTCCCGTTGGGCACACGGTCACGCAGGCCGGTTCCTCACAATGCAGGCAAGAGCGCGGGAAATGCACGGTGCGGCCTTCTCTGCCTTCGCCGGCTTCATATCCATGTACCCGGTTTAGCCATGTACCATGCGGGTCGGCGCCATACGGGTCGATGTCCGTCAGTGGTGCACTGTATCCGCTCGTGTTCCACTCCTTGCAGCTGGTCACGCAGGCCTGGCAGCCCACACAGATATCGAGATCGATGACGAGGCCGAGTTTCTTGTCCGTTTTTTCCGGTAACATGGTCATTTGCGCTTACCCGCATTCTCATCGGGGTCTTTGAACTGGGCCCCAAACCGCAAGACATCAGGCATGTCGATGTCCAGTGGAGTGCCGACAGGCTCGAACATCGGCGATGTTTCCTGGGTAACCTTGCCGCTCACTTTTTCGATCTTGATACGCAGGTCATACCACGCGGCTTGGCCAGTCACCGGATCGGAGTTTGAATAGCGATATCCTCCACCGCGTTCCGGGAGCAACTCCGAAATCAGATGATTGAGCAGGAAGCCCCGTGTGGATTCCGGTGCGTCTTCATCCAGCATCCAGGCGCCCTTGCGTTTGCCAATCGCGTTCCATGTCCAGACCGTGTCCGGGTTCACGCCGTCCATGGTCATGACTTGCGCCCTGACACGCCCGACATGGCTGGAAATCCAGACCCAGTCATCGTCGCTGATGCCCAGTTCTTCAGCACGCAGACGGTTCATATAGAGTCTGTTCTGCGCTGTTATTTGTCTTAGCCAGGCATTTTGAGAGCCCCAGGAATGGTACATATGCATGGGGCGCTGGGTGATGGCGTAAAGTGGAAAATCTTCGCTTTCAAGCATCTCGCCCTCCATGGGCGGGTACCAGAAAGGTAAGGGGTCGAAATAGGTCTTGATGCGCTTGCGGTGTTTCTCTGGCGGTACGGCTGTCCCGTGGCCGGCAGCGGCCAATCTGAATTTTTGCAGCGTCTCCAGGTAAAGTTGAAAAACTACCGGCGTCGGAGAGAGGCGGAAGCCCATGTCGACGGCAAAATCGAGATAGTGCTTGTTGGCATGCTTGAAATATCTCTGGTTGGGTTCGAGTTCGTGGAACCAGAAGCAGCCGTTCTCGATGTATTTTTTCAGCTGGTCAGGGTTGGGTTTGCCCTTGCCGAAGGACTCGCCATTTTCACCTCGCCAGCCTGCAAGCGGACCCATCCCGGGCTTGCGCTCGTGATTGACGATGTAATCTGGATAGCCGCCGGGATATTTCGCGTTGCCGTCCTCATTGACGAAACCGGGCAGCCCAAGTCTCACGCCGAGATCTATCAAGACTTCCTGGAAGGGCCGCACATCCCGGTCTGGTTCGGTTACGGGTTGGCGAATGGAGTCTGCAGGTCCGTCGGCTTCCGAGATCGGTCTGTCCAAAAGCGAGATACAGTCCCAGCGCTCCAGGTAGGTCGTGTCTGGCAGGATAAGGTCCGCGTAAGGAACCGTTTCTGAATAATAGGCATCGGAATAGATGATCTTCGGGATCTTGTATTCGCCGGTTTTCGGATCTTTGGCCGTGAGGTTCTCAAGGGTGTCCGGCACATTCATCGACGAATTCCAGCCCATGTTGGCCATGTACATAAACAACACGTCAATTGGGTATGGATCGCCCTTTGCGGCGTTGGCAATGACCATGTGCATCATGCCGTGGGCGGCGAGCGGTGCGTCCCAGCTGAACGCCTTGTCGATGCGTTGCGGTTGATTGTTGTCGTCGACAAGCAAATCTTCCGGGCCGGTCGGGAAGCCAAGATGTGGTCCGCCAAGGGGCTCGCGCGGGGCAACCTGGCCGGCCTTGCCGAAAGGTTTGAGCCATGGCGGTGTTTGCTTGGGGTAGGGGGACTTGTAGCGAAATCCTCCTGGGCAATCGATGGAACCCAGCAGGATTTGCAGAATATGGATGAGCCTGCAGGTGTGAAACCCGTTCGAGTGGGCCGAGATGCCGCGCATTGCGTGCATCGACACCGGTCGGCCAATCATCTTGTCGTGCTTGCGCCCGGCCCAGTCGGTCCATGGAACATCAAGCACCACCTCTTCCTCAAAGGCAGCGTGGGCCAACTCGGCGGCGATGCGCCTGATGTCATCGGCCGGAACGCCGGTTTCTTCTGCAACCGCTCCCGGCGCGTATTCTTCTGACGCATAGCGTTCTATGAGAAGCTGCAGGGCCGGGACCGCCTTGCACCCATTGGAGAGTTCGAACTCTCCCGATAGTGCCGGGGCAATATCTCCCGACATCGCGTTGACCAGTTGCTTCTTGTTCTTGTCATAGGCAAGCGGATTGCCCTGATCATCGCGTGCAAACAGGCCATCGTCGGCCCCGCCTTCATTCTTGATGACGAGCCAGGGAGCGTTGGTGTAGCGCACCTGGTAGTCGATATCGATTTTCTGCGCCTTGATGAGTTCATGGATGAGGGCGGCAACGAACAGTCCGTCGGTGCCCGGCCTGATGCCAACCCATTCATCGGCAATCGCTGTGTAACCGGTGCGTACGGGGTTGACCGCAACGAACTTGGCGCCCTTGTTCTTGAGCTTCCCAATCCCGATCTTGATCGGGTTGGAGGCATGATCCTCGGCCACACCGAACATCATGAAATATCGGGTATGCTCCCAGTCGGGATCGCCAAATTCCCAGAATGCACCGCCGAATGTGTAAAGACCGGCGGCGGCCATGTTGACCGAGCAAAAGCCACCATGGGCGGCATAGTTGGGGGTGCCATACTGGATGGCCCAAAAACCGGTCAGTGACTGTGATTGATCGCGGCCCGTGAAAAAGGCCATTTTTCTGGGATCCCGGTCGCGAACTTCTCCAAGCCATTGGCTCGCGGTCTTAAGAGCTTCCTCCCAGGAGATTTCCCTGAACTCGCCCGACCCCCTCGGACCAACCCGCAGCAGCGGCGAACTGAGCCTTGCCGGGGAATTATGCTGCATGATCCCCGCGGCACCCTTGCCGCAAAGCACACCGCGATTGACCGGATGATCGCGATTTCCCTCGATATATTTGACCGCTCCGTCTTTAAGATGGACCTTGATCCCGCACCGGCACGCACACATGTAGCAGGTGGTTGTCTTGATCTCATCCCCGATGGGTTCGGATGTTGCAACCTCGGGCTGCATCGTGGGCCTCACACTTGTTTTCCGTCAGCAGAGAAGGTGCTGTTTTGGGATTTTCTCAATTCGGGTAATGCAAAAAAGCCCGTATATTGAGACGAATTGTCTCGTATACTAACACACTTCCTTTGCTTCATTCAATGCCGAGTGCGGGGAGAATAAAGTAATTTACCCGAATTTTATTCCCGGCTTGGACAGTGCCGCGCAATTGCGTATCAATCTCGCAGACATGAGACATGTTAAACCGCCATGGCGGGGGGAGACGAGTTCACATGGCTGATACCCAGCTCGACGCGACGGGCCTTAAATGCCCGCTGCCCGTCCTCAAGGCTCGCAAAATGATTAAAAACATGTCGGTAGGTGAGACGTTAGAAGTGCTCGCAACCGACCCGGGCTCAGTGGAAGATTTTGAGGCCTTTTGTGCGACCGGGGGCCATGAGCTTCTCGAACAAACCCGAGATGGAGAGGTGTTCCGTTTCCTCATCAAGGTGGTTGAGAAGGCGGCTTAGGGAGAGGCGGTTGGATTAACCCGCTAAGGCTTTTTCTTTGGCTTCAGGGTTTCGACGAAGGCGGAAATGTGTTGCACGTCTTTTTCGGTCAACTCCACCGGCATTGCGTTGGGAGGAAGGTCGGGCCGGATGCGCCCTATCCCCTTGATCGACAGGAAAGCCGGGTGCGGGCGCCGAGCGTAAAAGGTCTGGAAGCGTTCCTGGTAATCGGGCCGGCGTTTGACCAGCAGCTGGAAAGACGGGGTTGAGGATATTCCGCCATTGGGATTGAAGTTACCGACCACGTGACAGCGCGTGCAGTGCTTTTGCGCCACCTTGCGTCCTTTGTCGATAGATCCTTCATCCTGTGCCATGAGCGCAGTTGTTGCGCCGAGCAGGAACAAGGCTGCTGCAGTGGCAGTTGATCTCATGGCTGATTCTCCTTGAGGAAAATTATAAACCGGGACGGGAGGAGGGGCAAAATACTCAAAACTGGGCGGAGTAGGATAATCTTGTCTTTGCGTCTGGCGATCAAGACGCGATGGGACTAACTTTGTCGCTATAGTCAAGTCATCGGGTCTTGCCTGACCTTCGGGAGTCATCATGAAAGAAGTTGTCATACTGGACGGGGTGCGCAGCCCAATCGGCAAGTTCGGGGGCGGGCTGTCCAGTGTGCGCCCGGATGACCTGCTGGCAGAGGTTTACAAGGGTCTGATGTCGCGCACGGGTGTTGATCCGGCCGGGCTTGAGGACGTCTATGCCGGGTGTGGCAACCAGGCGGGGGAGGACAATCGTGACGTAGCGCGCATGTCCGTGCTTCTTGCCGGGTTCCCCAAGGAGGTCTCCGGTGTCACCGTGAATCGCAACTGTTCCTCGGCACTCGAAGCTGTGAACCAGGCGGCGAAGGCCATTCTTGCCGAAGAAGGAGACCTGTTCATCGGGTCCGGTGTGGAGAGCATGAGCCGCGCCCCCTGGGCTATGGGCAAGCCGGACCGTACGCCGCAGATGGGGCACCCGAAAATGTGGGATACAACTGTCGGCTGGCGTTTCAACAATGCCCGCCTTGATGAGATGTTTCCGATCGTCTCCCTCGGTGAGACCGCAGAGAATATCGCCGAAGAAATGCAAATTTCCCGCGAGGAGCAAGACTCGTTTGCCGTGGAAAGCCACACGCGCGCGGTGGATGCGATCAACTCGGGCAAATTCGCAGAAGAAATTGTCCCAATCCCGGTGCCTCAACGGAAGGGCGATCCGGTTGTTGTCACCCGCGATGAGCACCCCCGTTACCGCGAGACGGGCAATGGCAAGGTGGAGCTTGCAACTTCTGTTGAGGATATGGCGAAACTGAATGCCGCTTTCCGCAAGGGCGGTTCCGTGACCGCAGGCAACTCAAGCGGCGTCAATGACGGGGCGGCGGCCTTGCTGATGTCCAGCGCGGACAAGGCGAAAGCGCTTGGTTTGAAACCGAAACTGCGCTGGCTGGGGTCTGCCGTGGCCGGGGTTGATCCCGGTGTCATGGGCTATGGACCAGTCCCGGCCACCGAGAAACTGCTGAAGCGGTTTGATCTCAAGATCGAGGATATCGGGCTTGTTGAACTCAACGAGGCCTTTGCCGCGCAGACCATTGGCTGCATGCGCCGGCTGGGGCTGGACCACGCCACCACCAACGTCAATGGTGGCGCCATCGCTCTTGGTCATCCAACAGGCTGTTCGGGTGCGCGCATTCTGGTGACACTCATGTACGAGATGGAACGTCGTGCTGCCGAGATGCCGCGGCCTTTCTATGGCTTGGCGACGCTGTGTGTGGGTGTCGGCATGGGCGTTTCAACCCTGGTTGAGTGGATTGGCGACTGAACGCCAGGGAGTTGGGGGTAGCAGATGCCGGAATGCAAAACAGCAGCCGTGTTCTATCGCGGCGGGACCAGCAAGGCGGTGTTCTTTCATCCTCGTGATTTGCCTGAGGACCCTAAAGCGCGCGACCGGATGCTGCTCCATGTGCTTGGCAGTCCTGACCCGTATGGCCGCCAGCTGAACGGACTTGGCGGAGGCATTTCATCACTCTCCAAGGCCATGTGGGTGGAACGCTCAAAGCGCAACGACGCTGATATTGACTACACCTTCGCGCAAATCGCCGTAGACCAACCGGTGGTTGATTATTCCGCCAATTGCGGGAACATGACATCCGCCGTCGGCCAGTTCGCTGTGGAGGAGGGCATATACCCGGTAGCTGATGGTGATGCGGTCATCCGCATGTACAACACGAATACCGATATTTGCGTTCACTCCCATTTCCAGGTGGAGGGCGGACGCGCCGTTGTTCAGGGCGATCTGGAAATCCCGGGCGTGTTCGGGACTGGTGCTGCTGTGAGGCTTGATTTCCAGGACCCGGCCCGGGTCACAGGGCGGGGCTTATTGCCCACGGGCCAGGTACAGGAAACGATTCATGCACCGGGCTTCGGCGAGGTGCCTGTCAGTATCGTTGATGCCGCCGCTCTCGGTGTTTTCGTGCCGGCTGAAGTGCTGGGCCTGGAAGCCTCCGAGAGCCCTGAAGACATTGAGGCAAAAACGGATGTCATGGCCGCTCTTGAGGTCATTCGCCGCGAGGCGGCTGTACGAGCGGGTTTGAGCAAAACGGCTGAATCAGCGCCGCTATCCGCACCGCGTGTCGCCATCGTCGCAAGTCCGAGTAGATTCAAGTCACTTGATGGCAGGGAATACAGCAGCCAGGATTTTGATTTGGCCGTGCGCATGGCTTCACTTGGAAAAATCCATCGTGCGGTAATGGTGACGGGCGCCATGAGCCTTGCGGCTGCGAGTTTGATAGAGGGGTCAGTTCCATATTCATGCGGCTCTGGTGCTGATGACGATGGTACGGTCAGGATCGGCAATCCATCGGGTATCACGGTCATGGGGGCAAGCGTTTCAAAGGAAAACGGGACTTGGCATGCGCAAAGCACCAGCATCATGCGCACCTGCCGCAGATTGATGGACGGGTTCGTTTATCACCCTTAATATAACAACGTAGTAAATTGATATTGTAAGGAAATAATAGCATGAATCGCCCCCTTTCCGGCATCCGCGTAACAGGCTTGGAGCAATATATGGCCGGGCCCTATTGCACGTTACTGCTGGCTGATGCCGGGGCGGAAGTCATAAAGATCGAACGTCCGGGAAGTGGTGATCCACGTCGCGCCATGCCACCCTTTGCCGAGAAGGGAGGCAAGCGCAAGGCCGCTGGCTTCATGGGCTATAACCGCAATAAGAAAAGCCTCGCCCTTAACCTGCGCGAGGAACGAGGCCAGGAAATATTCAAAAAACTGGCTCAGTCCTCCGACGTGGTTGTGGAGAATTTGCGCCCTGGTTCCATGTCGCGCATGGGCATCGGCCAAAAAGAGATGCGCGATCTCAATCCCCGGCTCATCTGGGCGATCATCTCAGGCTTTGGCCGGCTGGAAGGGTATAAGGGTCCATACAGTGATCGCCCTGCCTTCGATATCGTGGCCGAAGCCATGAGCGGCATCATGAATGTGGTAGGGTTTGCAGATAAGCCACCCTCATGGACCATTTACGGCATGGCCGACATCTACTCCGGTCAGGTGACGGCTTACGGGATCATGCAGGCACTGTTCATGCGCGAGCGCACGGGCGAGGGGCAACTGGTCGACTCCGCCATGTTTGACAATATGCTCGCACTTAACGAAGCCATGGCCGCGGTCTATTCCGTGGCCGGGCAAATCCCGGAACGGGGCAAGCTCAAGAATGTCTGGCCGCGCGGCGCGTTCCAGGCGAGCGATGGATATATCGCGCTCAATGTCCCGGACAATATTATTTGGGGCCGCCTTGTAACTGCCATTGGCCGGGAAGATCTGATCGAGGATGAGCGTTCCTCGACCGCGACTTCTCGTTCAGAAAATGCTGATTTTCTCCAGCCCCTGATAGAGGGATGGCTGGCCACGAAAACACGCGAGGAAGCGGTCAACACCTTGAATGATATCGGCGTGCCCTGTGGACCGGTGAATACGGCGGAAGATGTTTTTAATGACCCGCATGTGAAGGCTCGGGGATCAATACTTCAGGTGAAAGACCCTGATGTCGGCACCTTCGGTTTCATGAGAACGCCACCGCATATGTCGAGCTCGCCTGAACTGCCTGCCGCGCCCGCGCCCAACCTTGGGCAGCACACCCGCGAAATATTACAGGACGCGCTGGGTTACGATGCCAAGGATGTGGACAAGCTGGCCAGCGATGGCGTGGTGCAGGTGCCGGACGTTCAGGAATAACCAATGCACAAAAATGGTTGGAAATGGTTTGCCATCGGGCTGGGTATCGCATTCGTCGCCCTGGCGATTTTTACCGTACTGGTCGTCAATGGCGTGATGGAGTTCAGCCTGTCGCTTTTCTGAAGACTTTTCCCCGATAAATCAGATGCCGGGCGGTGTAGTCTTCCACTTGTATCCAGCCCGCCCAAGTTTTTTCCCAAGATCAAACAGCTTGATCATATAAGCCCTGTCGAAAGGTTCCTTGCTGGTATTTTTAAAATCTCCCGGAATATAGGAGAGCTTGAAGCGCATCTTGTTTTTGCGCGAGAAGGCATGGAGCCTGTACAGGTCTCCAATGCCCTGGTTCTTGATCAGCGTGGAAATTGAACGCGCTGCGATGGAGAGTGTCCGGTCTCGGACCGGCTCTGTCTCTGGACTTAATCTGCCATTTCGA
>JAJFHQ010000026.1 GCA_021775525.1 Hyphomicrobiales bacterium | reverse complement strand
ACGATGTCAGCCTCAGCCAGCAACGGCGCCATGTCAGGCACGTCCACCAGGATGGTTATCCGATCGCCGGCACGCTCATGTAGCGAAGGCAGATGCGGAGAGTTACCTGCCGAAACGACAACAATTGTTGGGATAATGTCCTCTTCAGCAAGCAGATCAAGAGCGTCCAGTACCAGGCCCGTTACATTGTCCGGATCGAGCAGACCAAATGTAACAAGCACCCTCCGCACCGGAGTGGTCCGGTCGCGCTTTGGTAACATAGCGTAGCGTGGATTGATAAGCGCGTAGCGAGGCCCCAAGAGAGCGGGAACAGTATTCACTTCATCTCCACTTAAGTGGCAGGCGCCGTTCACCACCATATCAGCGCAATCGGGCGGATTGAGGAAATCATCGATCCAGACCATGGGACTGGCATGGCGGGCAATTTTCATCACCTCGGCCCTCTGAAAATTGTAACCATCCACCACGGCTCCGCCCCATGGGCCGGAGCCCTCGTGCCCTGCAGTGACACAGGTTAGCCCTGCTTTTCCCAGTTTTTCCCGGGCATCGTCAGAATCTGGGTCCAATGCCATGAGAACCGGAACACTGCGTGCAAGCGCCCCGGCGAGAACCCCAGAACGGGTGACATGCCCACCGCCCTGAGAGGGGTGCGAGGCAACCCGGAAGAGCCATGGCCCTGTCATCCACGTCCCTCGATGATGTCGGTGAGGGCGCCAACAACCCGGTCAACATCATCATCCGACATCGTCGTAAAGAGTGGCAGGCTAAGCGCGCGCGCATAGTAGGCGTCTGCGCCGGGCAAATCGACGGGCTCGCCGCGCTCGGCATAATAGGGCTGGCGGTGTACCGGAAGATAATGCACCTGGGTGCCGATGCCTGCCTCTCGCAACTGGTTCATGACCTGCGCCCGGCTCACACCGGCTGCCTCAAAATCGATCAGCACAACATAGAGATGCCAGGCCGGATTCTGACCCGGCATTCGAGCAAAAGGGCGTACGATGGGAGTCAATCCTGCCAGAGCCGCATCATAGCGCGCCACGAGTGTCCTCCGGCGGGCAGTGAACGCTTCAAGTTTTGCGATCTGGCTTAAGGCAAGAGCCGCGTGGATGTCTGACAGACGGTAATTAAATCCAATCTCCGGCATCTCATAATACCAGGGGTTCGCCGCACCGTATTCGTCAAACGCAAGTTCCGCGTTAGAGAACGTTCCCGGCTCTCTTTGTATTCCGTGATTGCGTAGCGCCTCCAGTTTTCCAGCCAGCTCCATATCGTTGGTGGTCACGACTCCGCCCTCACCTGCAGTAATCACCTTGACCGGATGCAGAGAAAAACACGCCATATCCGAGTGAGAGCAAGCACCAACCCTCGCTCCTTCCATGTCCCTGCCGCCAAGAGTGTGACAGGCATCCTCAACAACGGCGATCCCTTTATCCTGAGAAATCTGCCGGATCGCCGCCATATCGCAACACTGACCATTCAGTTGCACCGGGAAAACAGCCTTGACCCAAACCCCTGCGCTGCGCGCCGCCACAAGTGCTACTTCAAGAGTTTCGGGAGTCATCAACCCCGTGTCCGGGTCGACATCACAAAAGATCACGTCGGCTCCCACGAAACGCATGGCATTGGCCGTAGCAACGAATGTCAGGCTTGGTACAATGGCCCAGTCACCCTCTCCAAGACCAAGTGCAAGTGCGGCAAGGTGGAGCGCAGCGGTACCGCTTGAACAGCTGACTGCGTGATGCGAACCGGTCGCCGCGCGGAATGCTGTTTCCATCTCGGCGCCCACGGGTCCCGTGGTCAGATAATCACTTCGAAGAACCTCAACGACGGACGCAACGTCGTCGTCGTCGATTGTCTGCCGCCCATATGGGAGGAAATTTTCAGACACCGCTGCCGTCCCCAACCAGTGCGTGCAACCCCTCCGCCTCGAGCCATTCGACATTCGAGTCGCTGCTATATGCAAAGCCTTTCGCCACTGGTATGGCGCCATTGGTCGTGAGGTGTTCATTGGTCCAGAAGGCGAAGGCCGGCTCGATGATATAGCGGTCAGGAAGTTCAAGCGTGGTGCGGGCATCATCGATCGTAATCATCATCTCATGCAGTTTCTCACCGGGGCGGATACCGACCACCTCGCGTTCAAGCCCCGGTGCGAGGGCTTCGGCGAGATCAACGATTTTCATACTTGGAATTTTTGGCACGAAAATCTCACCGCCGGACATGAGGGCGAGAGATGAGAGGACAAAATTCACCCCCTGGCTGAGAGTGATCCAGAAACGCGTCATCTCCGGGTGGGTGATCGGCAAAGACGTTGAACCCTCTTGAACAAGCCGATTGAAAAAAGGAACCACGCTGCCACGAGAGCCGACCACATTGCCATATCGAACGACTGAAAACCGGGAGTCCTGGGTGCCGGCAAGATTATTGGCAGCTACGAAGATCTTGTCGGATGCAAGCTTGGTCGCGCCGTAGAGATTGATCGGGCTAGCCGCCTTGTCTGTGGAAAGTGCGATGACCCGTTTTACTCCGGTGCGCAATGCCGCTGTGACGACATTCTCCGCG
>JAJFHQ010000025.1 GCA_021775525.1 Hyphomicrobiales bacterium | reverse complement strand
GGTCCGGCGCTCAAGATGGAAGCGCAGCGACAGGCGATGGAGATGTTCAAATGTCCTGTTTGCCAGCGCGCGAACCGCATTTTGACCAACGCGGACAAACAGCACATCACGCACCTGGGAAAACGCAACCATCAGCACTCGACCCGCGCCATAAGCAACAATCAGCATGGCGGGGATGGCCGCGAGCGAAAGTGGTGACAGCTCAACAACGCCAGTTCCGGTTGCGCTGTTCGTCAGCCAGTCGACAGCGGCCTTATATGCAAGTGGCACGGCGACGGTGACAAGCTTAGCGACAATCAGGGCAATGAATGCAAGCACCACCCGAAGTTTCAGATCGGGACGTTCCGCAAGCCAGACGAACGGGAGCAGAGAGCGCAGAACATCGAAATGCCCTGCCCGTGCATCAAAAATATCCGTCCCGGAAAGGCTGTGTTGGTGGTTTGCCATAAGCCTGCTAAATTTGTATCTGCGCCACAAATAATGACGGGGCAGCGGTACGATCCCCTGCCCCGAACGTCCTAGAGATAGAGACACACCCGGGGCGCGGCAAGCACACAGTATGTAATTCTCTTTCTTTTTACCTCGAACAAGGATTCCAGCAGTTCTATCTGATCGTCACAATTACGCGTTACAAACGCTTGCCATGCGCAAAGCCTTGACGACCTCCACCCCCCGGTGCCACATGCGCCCATGAACAGACATGTAAAAAGAATCTGCGTTTATTGCGGCTCGGGTCCCGGCCTCAACCCTGCCTATGCGGAGGCCGCTCGAACGCTCGGCCGCACCATGGCTGAGGCTGATATTGGCCTTGTTTATGGCGGTGGCAGTCTTGGGCTGATGGGGGAAATCTCCCGTTCCGTACTCAAGTATGATGGGCATGTGACAGGCATTATTCCGGAATTCCTGAGCACAAGGGAGAGAATGCTGAAGGATGTGCAGGAGCTTATCGTTACCAAATCCATGCATGAGCGAAAGCAAATCATGTTTGAAAAGTCCGATGCTTTCGTGGCACTGCCAGGTGGCGTTGGAACGCTAGAGGAACTGGTCGAACAGCTGACCTGGTCGCAGCTTGGCCAACATTCGAAGCCTGTTATTCTGGGGGATATTCACGGGTTTTGGGGGCCGCTGTTGTCGCTCGTCCAGCACATGCGCGAGGAGGCGTTTGTGCGCTCAGGCCTAGAGGTTGATATCACCGCGGTGCAACAGGCAGAGGATATCGTTCCCACGGCCCTGCGTCTTGCTAAAGACTCAAAGGCCCGCGATGAAGAGTTGGCAATCCCTGAAAAATTTTAACCCATCGCGACTACGGCAGTGCTGCTACATTCTACCCGGCGGATGCGGGCCAATTGAGATGGGGTGCCGGGCCAGTACCGTTTCGCGGTAGACAATGTATAGTCCAGCCGCGAATACAATTCCTGCCCCAATCAGCGTCCAACTTCCTGGCAGGTGACCAAAGAAGAGGTAACCGAACAGAATCGCCCATATCATGAAGCTGTATTTGAACGGTGCCACAAGGGCTGCTTCCCCCCAGCGGAACGCTTCGATCATGAGATACTGACCGCTCGCCACGAGCACTCCACTCGCCGCAAAATACCAAAGATCGATCAATCTAATACTGACTGAAAAAAATGGCATGGTGCATAGCCCGACCAACATGACTGTCAGGGTCGTGAACAATAACACCGCAGAGCTTGTTTCCGTTTGCGAGATACGTCGCGTCACGAGATCACGTATACTGCCTGATAAGGCGCCTGCGAGAGGGAAAAGCACCGCCAGTTGAAGAGCGCCAAATCCTGGCCGAACCATGAAGAGAACGCCTGCAAATCCGATCAACACTGCAATCCAGCGCCGAGCTCCCACTTTTTCACCAAGAATGAGCGGTGCCAGGGCCGTGATGAACAGCGGACCTGTAAAGGTGATTGCGATTGCATCCGCAAGGGGCAGAAAACGCAGCCCTGTGACGAAGCAGAATGACCCAGCAACAACACAAACGGCCCGCAACGTTTGCCCCTTGAAATTAGCAATCCGAAGGATGCCGAACCCACGCGTGAAATATGCAAACAGAAGTATCCATGGCAGGACGAATAACCCGCGCATAAAGAGCAGTTGTCCAACTGGATATGTAGCAGTGAGAGTTTTAACGATGGCATCGTTGAGGGAAATGAGGGCGGTCGCACACAGCATGCAGAGGATTGCACGCGACGCATGGGCCCCCATCCCGCCGGCTGCGGTCTTGGCTGTCACAACTCGCCCCGAATGAAAGTCTTTCGACTCGGCATTTGCTGGACTCTAGGGCAATGATTGGAGACCGGGAATAAAATTAAATAAACAGCAGCTTCTTTCCTGTGGAACAAGCTGCAACTAGGGCGCAGGAGCGCCATCGCGGATCAGCTTGTAATTGATGGAATCGAGCAAGGCCTCGAACGAAGCATCGACGATGTTTGGTGAAACGCCGACCGTGAACCACCGCATACCCTTCCCGTCCCGGCTTTCCACCAGCACGCGCGTGACCGCGTCCGTTCCACCTGTCAGGATGCGGACCTTGTAATCCACCAGTTCCAGGTCATTGATAAAATCCTGGTACTTGCCGAGATCCTTGCGAAGCGCGGTATCGAGCGCATTGATCGGGCCATTGCCCTCCCCCACGCTCATCATGGTCGACCCGTTGACATGTACTTTCACGGTGGCTTCGGACATGGTCACCAGTTCACCAACCGCATTGTGGCGGCGCTCAACCATCACACGAAATGAATCCACTTCGAAGAAACGAGGCACGTTGCCAAGAGTTCTCCTGGCAAGAAGCTCAAAAGAAGCATCAGCGGCTTCATAGGCATAGCCGGTTGCCTCGCGGTTCTTCACCTCTTCAAGAAGATGGGAAAGCTTTGGGTCATCCTTGGATGTCTTGATGCCTAGGCGTTCAAGCTCGCCGATGATGTTGGACTTGCCGCCTTGATCAGAGACCAGAACACGGCGCTGATTGCCAACCAGTTCAGGATCTACATGCTCGTAAGTTGAGGGATCTTTCAGAATGGCCGAGGCATGAATGCCGGCTTTGGTCGCGAAAGCCGACTCGCCCACATAAGGCGCGTGGCGGTCGGGCGCCTGATTGAGCAATTCATCCATCATGCGCGAGGCATGAGTGAGCGTTCGCAGTTGCTCCGCTTTCACGCCAATCTCGTAACGGTCCGCAAATTCGGATTTCAACATCAGGGTCGGGATAATCGATGTCAGGTTTGCGTTACCGCAGCGCTCGCCAAGACCATTGAGCGTGCCCTGCACCTGCCGCGCCCCGGCACGGATGGCCGCGAGCGTATTAGCGACCGCGTTCTCGGTATCGTTGTGAGTGTGGATACCCAGATGATCGCCCGGCACGATCTTGGTCACTTGGGAAACAATGTCTTCGATTTCGGTCGGCAAGGTGCCGCCATTGGTATCACACAAGATAATCCAGCGCGCTCCATTGTCGTACGCGGCCTTGGCGCAGGCCATTGCATAATCACTGTCCGCCTTGTAGCCGTCGAAGAAATGTTCGCAATCGACCATCGGCTCTCGGCCGGCCTCCTTCACTGCTTTCACGGAGTCGGTGATGCCCGATAAATTCTCTTCATTGGTTATTCCGAGCGCGACGCGTACGTGATAGTCCCAAGATTTGGCCACAAGGCAAATGGCATCGCATTCGGCCCTGAGCAAATCCTGAAACCCCGGATCGTTGGACGTACTGCGCCCGGCACGCTTGGTCATGCCGAAAGCGGTGAAGTTTGCATTTTTATAGATGCGCCTGTTTTCAAACAGGGCCGTGTCGACCGGGTTGGCACCGGGATATCCGCCCTCGATATAATCCAGCCCCAGCGCATCGAGCGTCTCGGCGATGAGCAGCTTGTCCTCGAGCGAGAAGTCGACGCCAATGGTCTGTACGCCGTCGCGCAGCGTGGTGTCGTAAAGATAGAGGCGTTCTTTTTGCTCGCTCATCGTGCAATTTCCCACGTCGTCCCCTCTGGACCGTCTTTTAACGCAACACCCATAGCCGCCAACTCATCCCTGATCCGGTCAGCTTCCTTAAAATTCTTTGCCGTACGAGCATCAAGCCTGGCAGAAATGAGTTGCTCCACCTGCTTTTCATTGATTTCAACTGAATCAGGTCTCCAATCGGCCCATTCCTGTGCAGTTTTGTTCAACACACCCAAAAACTGGCCACATGCCTTCAGACAGGCCGCTGCGTCCTTTTCGCCACGAGCTGCCTCGCTGCGCAATTGATGCATCGCAGTCAGTGCCTTTGGCGTATTAAGATCATCCCCCAATGCTTGAAGCACATCGGCACTCAGGGCGCAGCCCGGCTCTGCATGTTCGGTTAATTGATACCAGTGGTCGAGTGTGCGTTTGGCTTCCCTCACCCCTGCTTCAGTCCAATTGAAAGGTTGCCGGTAGTGGGTCGCCAGCATCGCCAGACGGATGGCTTCGCCCGGCCACTCCTTGAGAAGGTCATGGATGGTGATGAAATTGCCGAGCGACTTGGACATCTTCTGCCCCTCGACCTGGAGGTAGCCATTGTGCATCCAGATTTGCGCCATCCTGTCCGTGCCATGGGCGCAGCGTGACTGGGCAATTTCATTCTCATGATGTGGGAAGACGAGATCGACGCCGCCGCCGTGAATATCAAAAACCTCGCCCAGATGTTGCGCCGACATGGCCGAACATTCGATATGCCAGCCCGGACGCCCCTTCTGAGTGATGCGACATGGGCTATCCCATCCCGGTTCACCGTCTTTGGACGGCTTCCATAGGACGAAATCCATCGGGTCTTTCTTGTAGGGCGCAACCTCGACCCGCGCGCCCGCTTCCATCTCGTCCAAGGAGCGTTTTGAAAGCTTGCCATAGTCCGGCATGGAGGGGACGTCGAACAGCACGTGGCCTTCCGCCACATAGGCATTGCCCTTTTCAACCAGTTGCTCGATCAGTGCCTTCATCTGCTCGATGTGATCCGTCGCGCGCGGTTCCACATCGGGCGGCATCACGCCAAGGGCGGCAATATCGTCATGAAACTGTTTCGTGGTGCGCGTGGTGATGGTTTCTATGTCCACGCCCTCTTCCGCTGCGCGGGCATTTATCTTGTCATCCACATCCGTGATGTTGCGCGCATAGGTGACGTGCCCCTCGCCATAGACATGTCGCAGCAACCGGTAAAGCACATCGAACACGATGACAGGACGCGCATTGCCGATATGGGCATGGTCATAGACAGTCGGCCCGCACACATACATCCGGACATTTTCTGCATCCAGAGGGGTGAAGTGCTCCTTCTTTCCCGTCAGCGTATTGTAGAGCTTGAGGTCCAACAGTTCGTCTCCTGCTGGCGGGGCGTTCAATGAAGTGATTTGCGAAAAATACGGGAGAACGGCCGCGCCAGCTTTTGCTAGGCGGTAATAACAATGCTGCAAATGATAGCAACTCGTATACGTGTCTGTCCCGTCATGGATTGGGACAATGATGAAGATGACTGGTTAGGTCAACTCATTTGAAACTGGTCCAGGGTCTGGCCTCTAGACAAATGTCACCTCGATCTCACCCATCACGCCAAAATCTGCCACGGCTTTCTGACCCTGATCTATATATATGAACCCGGTACAGGTGCCCGTTGAGACGACTTCACCAGCGTTAAGATCAAGCCCGCGCCGGGACAAAGCATTTACCAGCCAGTCCAGCACATTGAAGGGATGACCAAGAACATTCGCGCCCGTACCCTCGCCTTTCACTTCGCCGTCTACCCTTAGGATGACCTGGTGAGTGGCCAGGTCCAGGACACGCCAATCGGTGAAATCCTCGCCCAGCACAAATCCGCCATTCAACCCGCAATCCGCCGCGGCCAGAGCAGCCCGATCCTGCAGCAAGGTCTCGAAGCGAGGTGAAATCAGCTCAAACGCCGGGAGGACGGCATCAATGGCATCGAGTATTTCCTCGCGTTCATACGCGCTGTCGCGCGCAATTAGGGATTTTCCAAACCGGAAAGCAAATTCGCTCTCAATGCACAGATGTCCGAAACTGGAAGCATTCGGCGTGGCGGGTGAAGCAAGTGTCGTCGGCTTGTAAAATGGGCCGTAAAACGGCTCCTTCAGACCATAAACCTCCTGGACCTTCAGCGCTGTCGCACCTACTTTCCAGCCTACGACAGGCTCATTCCATAGCCGCATGAACGCATCTTGCAGCGCGTAGCCCTGCTGCATGGTCTGCGGTGTGAGTTCTCCCAGTCCCTCAAGCAACGTGCCATTGCTGCGCGCTGCGACAATTGTGCTGGCAGCCTGTACAGATTGTTCCGGTGTCACGTGACAATCCCCCTTACCTGTCTGGCCGCTACATATCCCCTACCGGCTTCGACGAGGCAAGCATGCGGGAGATATTGGTTTCTGAACGAAAGTAATCATGATGGTGCTTGAACACCGTGCGCTGGCGACGTAAAGGTGCCTTATTGACCTATTATCTGGTCGGGTCTCATAATCATGACGTGGCATGAGTGGTCAGGTTGCACTTGAATTTGAAAAAAACAAAATCAGGCAGGCGGCGGGTTTTGGCCCGTCATGGCAAGAGCAGCATGGCAGCACTCTGCGGCTCGCTTGCCGTATTCGCTTTTGTTGGCGTCTGGTCACTAGCGTTCGCACAACAGCCTTATCCCTCACCATACCCACCTCCTGGCGCCCGGCCACCACCGCCCGGCTATCAGCAGGCTTACCCTCAGCCGCAGCAAAATCAGGGTCGGCCTCTCTCGACGCAGGAGTTACGTTGCCTGCAGCTTAGACAGGAGTTGGCCAATGACTGGGTCCAGCGCGAACAGGGACGCAATGATGGTCCTGGGCTGGAAAAACAGATCCGCAAACAAGACCGTATCTTCCAAACCAGCCGGGCCAAAGCTGAACGCAATGGCTGCTACCAGAGCAATTTTATTTTCGGTCGCTCGCTGGTGCGTACGCCCAGATGCTTGCGTCTCAATCGCAAAATAGAGGATTCCAGGCGCCAGCTTGAACATCTACAGGCCCAACGCTCAGCGCGGTCAGGCGGTCAGAGCCGGCGTAAGAGTGATTTGATCGCAGCCTTGGCGCGGGCCGGCTGCGGGTCTCAGTACCAGCAGCAAACACGACAGCGTGGCGGTGGTGGGTTCATGAGTTGGTTCGAGGATGATTTCTGGAATGCTCCTCCCAAGCGCGGGCTCGAAACATCCCGCATCGAAGCCTTCGCAACCTATCGCACCTTGTGCGTGCGCTCATGCGACGGCTTCTACTTTCCAATCAGCTTTTCAACACTGCCTGGCAGCTTCCCCCAGGACATCAACAAGTGCCAGTCGCAATGCGCGGCTCCTGCCGAGTTGTATGTTTACCGAAATCCAGGCGAAGAGCCCGAGCAAATGGTCTCCTCCGATGGCCGCAATGCCTATAGCGACCACCAGAATGCCTGGCGATTCCGCAAGGAATATGTGAAGGGCTGCTCCTGCAAATCACTCGAGTATGATCCCAACGAGATCACTGCGGCAAATGAAAAGGCCGAAGAAGAAAATGAACAGGCCAAGGCACAACAAAGTGGTGCGCAGTTCAACGACAATGCGAAACCCAAGAAAACCCAATAGTTTTCTGATGCTTACAGCTGCTCTCGAAACTGATTTGTGATGGGGTAGCGCCGATCGCGCCCAAACAGTTTCTGCGTGATTTTCACGCCGGGGGCGGATTGCCTGCGTTTGTATTCCGCCAGATACAACATCCTCTGAATATCAGAAACGACTTTCTTGTCATGGCCGCGAGCGACGATTTCCGAGAGGGGCATCTCGTTCTCGACAAGGCACTCCAGGATGTCGTCAAGCACGTCATAATCAGGCAAGGAATCCTGGTCCGTCTGGTTTTCCTTCAGTTCGGCGGTCGGCGCCTTGGTGAGTATATTTTCAGGTATGACGACGCCCTGGGGACCAAGAGCTCCGGGAGGTACATTGGCATTTCGCCAACGTGACAAGGCATACACTTGCGTCTTGTAGAGATCCTTGATCGGGTTGAACCCGCCATTCATGTCGCCATACAGTGTGGCATAGCCAACCGAAACCTCGGACTTGTTTCCGGTTGTCACCAGCATTGAGCCGAACTTATTGGAAATGGCCATGAGAATCGCACCACGGGCGCGAGACTGGATATTCTCTTCCGCCGTTCCCGGCTCCAGTCCTTGGAACAATGGCTGGAGGCTTTCATTGAACCCATCGACGAGCTTGTGAATGGGAAGTGTGTCATAGCGAACACCAAGGGTTTTCGCACATGTGGCCGCATCTTTGAGGCTTTCATCGCTGGTATAGCTGTAAGGAAGCATGACGCAGTGGACCGCATCACTCCCCAAAGCATCGACGCTGATCGCTGCGCAAATCGCTGAGTCCACACCGCCAGACAAACCCAGGACCACGCCAGGGAAGCCATTTTTTTTCACATAGTCTCTCAAGCCTGCGACGCAGGCGAGATAATCAGCAGCGTCACCTTCCTGAACGGATGCCAGTTCACCTGGCTCGCAGCGCCATCCATTATCACTCCGCGTCCAGTTTGTGAGAGCAACTTTCTCCTCCCAGTCGGGAAGCTGGATGGCAAGCTCACTGTTTGCATTGAGTACAAATGATGCCCCGTCAAACACAAGCTCGTCCTGCCCCCCCACCTGGTTGACATAGACGAGCGGCACACCATTTTCGGCAACCCGGGCAGCTGCGATATTCATGCGCACATCCATCTTGCCCGAATAATAGGGCGATCCGTTTGGGACGATCAAAATTTCTGCACCCGTCTCCACGAGGCATTCGCAGACCTCCTCGCTCCAGATATCTTCACAGATGGGGACACCGATACGAACTCCGCGAAAATTGATTGGGCCGGGCATAGGACCTGCTTCAAATACCCGTTTCTCGTCGAACACTCCGTAATTCGGCAACTGCGTTTTCGTGCGAACAGCCGCAGCTTTGCCTTCATCGAGCAGGACTACGGCATTATAGACGTGCCCCTCTTCTTCCCATGGTGTACCGATCAGCAGAGCGGGACCGCCATCGGCGGTTTCTTTTGCAAGCTCCTCAATGCAAGCGTGCGCCGCCTCCCGGAAAGCCGGCTTCAGGATCAAGTCTTCTGGTGGGTAACCACTGATGAAAAGCTCGGTAAAAACAAGCAGGTCCGCCCCCTGTGCGGCAGCTGCTTTTCTGGCCTGACGTGCGCGCTGGCCATTACCGGCAATGTCGCCCGCCACAGGGTTCAACTGCGCCAGTGCAATTCCAATCTTGTCCGTATTATCTCGCGGCATGGGCAAAGATTACCGGTACGCTGGCGTCACGAGCAAGGGATGGTGGTGCATATCAGGCCCGCGGGTGGTATCCGTGTTTCAACCGGCCGACACGGATTTTTCAAGATCGGGTGCAGACGCGCGGTCACGCTTCAGACGTTCCGCAATCAGGAATGCCATCTCCAAAGCCTGGTCTGCATTCAGACGCGGATCGCAGAATGTGTGGTAACGGTCAGACAAGTCTGTTTCCGTCACTTCGCGCGCGCCACCGATGCATTCCGTGACATTCTGACCCGTCATTTCAAGGTGAACGCCTCCAGGATGGGTACCTTCTGCGCGGTGAATATCGAAAAAGGCTTCAACTTCCTGCAAGATTAGGTCGAAGGGGCGCGTCTTGTAACCGGTCGCCGCCTTAATGGTATTGCCGTGCATCGGATCGCACGACCAGACGACTTTTCTTCCTTCCTTCTCCACTGCACGGATAAGTGCAGGCAAGTGATCTCCTGCAGCATCAGCGCCAAACCGGCAAATCAACGTCAGCCGCCCGGCTTCATTTTCCGGATTGAGAATATCAATCAGGCGAAGCATGTCGTCGGCCTCAAGCGAAGGCCCGCACTTCATTCCAATCGGGTTTTTGATGCCCCGAGCCCATTCCAGGTGTGCGTGGTCTGCTTGCCGTGTCCTGTCGCCTATCCAAACAAAATGTCCAGACGTGGCGTACCAGTCGCCAGTGGTTGAATCGACCCGCGTAAAGGCCTCCTCGTAGCCAAGCAGTAATGCTTCGTGGCTGGTGAAGAACTCCGTCGAGCGCAGCTGAGGTGTGTTGTCTGGCGTCAGCCCGCAAGAGGCCATAAAATTCAGGCATTCGGAAATCCGGTCGGCAATTTCCTCGTAATGTTTCTCCGCCGGGCCATCTTTCAGAAATCCCAGGTTCCACTGATGTACATGGTTCAGGTTTGCATAACCGCCTTGGGCCAGCGCCCGCAGCAGGTTGAGTGTCGCCGCAGACTGGCGATAGGCCATGAGCATGCGAGAAGGATCAGGAACGCGTGCAGCTTCGGTGAAATCGATTTCGTTTACGATATCGCCGCGATAGCTCGGCAGTTCCACATCGTCCTGGATCTCGGTATCTGCGGAACGTGGTTTGGCAAACTGGCCTGCAATCCGTCCGACCTTCACCACGGGACAGCCGCCAGCGAATGTCAGCACGACCGCCATTTGCAGAAACACTCGGAAAAAGTCGCGGATATTATCTGGACCATGTTCGCCAAAACTCTCCGCGCAATCTCCGCCCTGTAGCAAAAAAGCCTCACCGTTTGAAACTTGGGCAAGTTGGCTTTTCAAGTTGCGCGCCTCACCGGCAAAAACCAGCGGAGGAAATGTTGCGAGCTGCCCTTCCACGGCATCCAGAGCAGCAGAATCGGGATAATTTGGCACCTGTAAAATCGGCTTCGATCTCCAAGTGTCCGGGGACCAGGTTTTGGCCATAACTCAAATACTCCAAATCAGTTTCATCACGAGGGGCTGGCTTCGGCAAACGCTTTGCATTAGGTCATTCTTGAGAAGCGAACCAGCCAGGCAATTGTGTTGGTCGCTATATAGGCCATTGCCCGTAATGTGACTAGTACGCGCACTCATCTCCACTGCAACACAACCATACCGGACATCATGCCAGTAACACCCTTCCTTGAACACAGCCACGACCCACATGATATTGAAAAACGCCTCCGTGAGGGGCCGCGTATCAGCTACTTGCGAGATTGGGTATATGGCGGCATTGACGGAACGGTCACGACATTCGCCATAGTGGCAGGTGCGGTCGGCGCCGATCTCTCAAATCGATACCTGCTTATTCTTGGGGTAGCTAACCTGCTGGCGGATGGTTTTTCCATGGCGGCGGCTAACTATTCTGGCACCAAGGCGGAAATCGAGGAATATAATTTTGTCCGCCACATGGAGGAACGCCACATAGAGCATGCCCCCGACGGTGAACGAGAAGAGATCCGACAGATTTTCGCAGGCAAAGGGTTCAAGGGTAAAACTCTGGATGCTGCCGTTGAAGTTATCACGGCAGAGAAAGAACGCTGGATTGATACGATGATGACGGAAGAACACGGTCTTCCGCCAATCACACGCTCACCGGTTACCGCTGGCGTCATTACCTTCCTGGCATTCGTCATTTGCGGCTTCCTGCCCGTTGCACCATTCACGATCGGCATGGAGGCCAGTGTTCCGGCGTCGGTTGTCATGGCCGCGGTCACTTTTTTCCTGATTGGCTCCCTTCGTAGCCGGTGGTCTCCAATACATTGGCTTCGCACTGGGATGGAAACCCTGGTCATCGGCCTGGCTTCAGCCGGGGTTGCCTATCTGGTTGGAGATTTTCTGAAACAAATTGTCTGACGGGCCCCCTTTCCGTTCTGTTTCTGGCAACAATTTCATGCCACGATGCTGGCTATGTCCATTCCCGAACCCAGTTTTACCATCGGTATGGAAGAGGAATATCTGCTCGTCGATAAAGAGACGCGCGATCTTGTATCCGATCCGCCACCTGATCTGATGGCAAAATGCGAGGCGGCCCTTCCCGAAGGGCAGGTCAGTCCCGAATTTCTGCAATCGCAAATTGAAATCGGGACGCCGGTTTGTAAATCCGTACCCGAAGCACGCAAGGAACTGCGTCATCTGCGCAAGACGATAGCCGAAGTGACCGGTGAATACGGCCTGGCCCCAATGGCGGCCTCGACCCACCCGTTCGCCAGATGGACGGCCCAGCACCACACGGACAAGGAGCGCTATCACGAAATCGCCAATGATCTGCAGGTTGTCGTCCGCCGGATGATCATTTGCGGGATGCATGTTCATGTGGGGCTGGACGATGATGAGTTGCGCATCGACATTCTAAATCAGGCGTCCTATTTCCTGCCCCACCTTCTGGCGCTGTCCACCTCCTCGCCCTTCTGGCAGGGCGAACAGACGGGCCTGAGATCCTACCGGCTGTCGGTGTTCGATGAACTCCCACGCACGGGCTTGCCACCGCAATTTGTCTCTCATAGCGAATATGAGCGCACCATCGCCGCGTTGGTGAATGTTAATTTGATCGAAGATGCCACGAAAATCTGGTGGGATTTGCGCCCGAGCCACCGTTTCCCGACGCTGGAAATGCGGGTAACGGACGTCTGCCCGCTGCTTGAGGATGCGTTGTGCATCGCCGCCCTGTTCCAGTGTCTTTGCAGGTTTCTCTATAGGTTGAGGAAAAAAAATCAGCGATGGCGCTATTACCAGCCCTTCCTCATCACAGAAAACAGGTGGCGCGCCCAGCGCTATGGCTTGTCGGAAGGATTAGTGGATTTTGGCGAGGGTGAGGTCGTTCCATGTGCCAATTTGTTATCGGAACTTCTTGAAATGTTTGAAGAAGATGCCGAGGCACTGGGCTGCGTGAATGAGGTGCAGCATGTGAAGAAGGTGCTGAAACGCGGCACCAGTGCTGAACGTCAGATCAAATGCTTCGAGACAGCGAAGGCCAAGGGTAAGAGCGATGAAGACGCCCTAAAGGATGTCGTTGACAGCCTCCTGAAAGAGACGCTGGAAGTGACCTAAAGCGAGACGCTCATCCCGCCATCGACGGTCAATCCTTCTCCGGTAATAAAGGACGCATCATCGCTGGCAAGGAACAGTGCCGCCTTGGCGACGTCTTGGGCACTAACAAACCTTTTCATGGGCGTTCGGTCCAGCAACCCCTGGCGCACCGCCGGGTTACGCAAAATGCGTTGCGTCATCGCCGTTTCCGCGTAGCCCGGGCAGATGTAGTTCACCCGCACGTCAAACGCAGAATATTCAACTGCCATCGCCCGTGACAGGCCGGCCAGAGCTGCCTTGGTTGTGGAATAGGCCGAGAGCTGGCGCACGTGAACCCGCTCCATGATGGACGAAATATTTATGATAGAACTTCCTTCGGCTACCCGCAGAAGCCCAAGTGCATCGCGCGACAGGCGCATAGCCGCAGTGAGGTTCACATCCAGAATTTCCTGCCATTGATCGTCCGTTACGTGACGGAAATCCTCGCGCTGTGTGATGCCGGCATTGTTGACCAGCGCATCGAGTTTGCCCGCTTCTTTCTCGATTGTGCTCAACAGGGAAGCAACATCTTCCTTGTCACTCACATCGCAGCAAAGGGGCACCATGGTACCGCCTTCCTGAATGGCGGCATCAGTTGTCTCAATCACGCTCACTTCATCACGGTCTCCGGCGAAAACTCGCGCGCCCTGACGCGAGAATTCAAGGGCAATGGCTCGCCCTAACCCGCTGCCGGCACCGGTTATCAACGCTACCTTGTTTTCCAGACGGCCCATTCAGACTTACTCGCCCTGCCAAATCTGGTTCATCGTCACCAGCTCTTCTCCGGCGCTGGGATGCAGCGCCATGGTCGCATCGAAGTCAGCCTTGGTTGCACCCATCCGCATGGCAATTGCTATCGATTGGGCAATTTCTCCGGCGTCAGAACCAAGTATATGGCACCCGATGACACGGTTGCTCGTGGCATCAACGATGAGTTTCATTATCATCTTCTCTTCACGGCCTGACAAAGTGTACTTCATGGGCCGGAACAAGCTCTTGTAGATATGGATATCACCATATTTTTCGCGCGCCTGCGTTTCGGTAAGTCCCACGGTTCCGATTTCAGGTTCTGAGAATACCGCCGTAGGGATGCAATTATAGTCCACTTTCGTGGGGGTATTGTTGAACACGCTCTCGGCAAAGGCGGCGCCTTCACGGATGGCCACGGGGGTCAGTGCAACCCTGTTTGTGACATCGCCAACTGCATAAATATTGTCGACAGAGGTTTTGGAGAACTCGTCAACCATGACCTCCCCGTGCTTGCCTGTCTCCACACCCGCCGCTATCAGCCCCAGCCCGGAAGTGTTTGGCACACGACCAGTGGCATACATGACAAGATCGGTTTCCAGCGTCTCCCCGTTCGAGAGTTTCAGGGAATAAGCCTCCCCCAGCGGAGTGATTTCGTTCACCTGCGCGCCGAGATGGATATTGACACCGCGCTTGCCCATCTCTTCCGCCAGTCCCTCACGCATATCATCATCGAAACCGCGCAGAATCTGCTCACCCCGATACAGCTGGGTCACTTGCGATCCCAGCCCGTTGAAGATGCTGGCGAACTCAACCGCGATATAGCCGGCCCCCACGATCACGATGCGCTTTGGGAGGGTTTCCAGATGAAAAGCTTCGTTGGAAGTGATTGCATGTTGGGTACCGGGAATATCAGGCATGAAGGGATGCCCGCCCGTGGCGATTAATATGGTCTTTGCCGTGACCGTCTTGTCCGAAGTGACAAGCCTGACAGTGTGCGCGTCCACCAGTTCGGCCCGCTCGTGAAACGACACGACGTCAGCATTTTTAAGGGTGCTCTGGTAAAGCCCCTCGAGCCGACCGATCTCCTTGTCCTTGTTGGCAACAAGTGTCGACCAGTCGAATTTCAAGCCTTCCATCTGCCAGCCGAAACCGGCGGCATCCTCAAACTCACCGGCAAAGCGGCCCGCATACACGAACAGTTTTTTGGGAACGCACCCCCGGATCACGCAGGTGCCGCCAAAGCGATACTCTTCTGCAATTGCCACTTTCGCGCCATGGCTTGCGCTCATGCGCGCGGCCCTTACGCCGCCTGATCCAGCGCCAATAACGAACAAATCATAGTCGTAACTGGTCATGGCGCCGCACCAATTATTTCAACACCATTCTCCCCGGAGATAACCGCAGAGCTGGTCATACCGATAAACAACCCATGCTCGACGACACCGGGCAAACGTGACAATTCCTCAGCAAGTTTGTCAGGATTATCGATCTGGCCAAAGGCACAATCGAGAATGTAATTGCCGTTATCCGTGACAAACGGATCTTCTTCAGAACCTCGTGGTGTCACCGATCCCTTGCATCCATTCTCAACCACCGTGTCGCGCACCATTAAAAGCGTTGCGCGCCACCCGAACGGGACAATCTCCACCGGCAGGGGGAAAGCACCAAGCTTGGAAACGCGCTTGGTGTCATCGGCGATCACAACCATACGGGCAGATGCTGCCGCGACAATCTTCTCACGCAAATGTGCCCCGCCCCCGCCCTTGATGAGACGCAGACTTTCATCAACCTCGTCGGCACCGTCGACAGTGAGATCGAGTTCAGGCTCGTTCTCCAGGGTGGTGAGCGGAATGCCCAGTGCCTGCGCTTGTGCGCGGGTCGCCTCGGAAGTCGGCACGCAGACCACATCAAGCCCGTCAACGACCCTGGTGCCAACCAGATCGACGAATTTTTCCGCTGTTGAGCCTGTGCCAAGACCGAGCTTCATACCCGGCTTGATATAATCGAGTGCGCGTTCTGCTGCTCGCAGCTTGAGCGTATCTGCATCCATGATACTTCCGAGGCCTTTGCGTTCTAGCCGTCCAGTCCGCCCATGAAGGTGTATTTGATTTCGAGGTAATCATCGACACCATGGTGAGAACCTTCTCGCCCCAGCCCGGACTCCTTGTAGCCGCCGAAGGGTGCAAGTTCGGTGGAAATCACGCCTTCATTCACACCTACCAAGCCAAATTCTAGCTGCTCCGAGACACGCCAGCACCTTCCCATATCCTTCGTGTAGAAATAAGCAGCCAATCCCGATGGTGTTCCGTTCGCCACTTCAATGGCTTCTTCTTCGGTTTTGAAGCGCGACAATGCCGCGACGGGACCGAAAACCTCTTCCTTGGCGATGAGCATTTTTGTCGACGTGTTGGCGAGAACCGTCGGCTCGTAGAACGTACCGCCCAGTTCATGACGCTTTCCGCCGGTCATAACCGTGGCGCCATGACCGACCGCATCCTTGACGTGGGTTTCGACCTTGGCCAGCGCGTTCTCGTTAATCAGTGGTCCCTGCATCACACCAATCTCGGTGCCCTGCCCCACTTTCATTTTGGTCACATGGCTGGCGAGCTTCTCGGCAAAGGCATCAAAGATTCCATCCTGAACGAGTATACGGTTAGCGCTGACACAAACCTGCCCAGTGTTGCGGAATTTACAGGCGATTGCCCCCTGGACAGCCTTGTCCAAGTCCGCATCGTCAAACACGATAAACGGTGCGTTGCCGCCAAGTTCCAGTGAAATGCGTTTCACGGTACCCGCACACTGCTCCATCAGCAGTTTGCCGACAGCGGTTGAGCCGGTAAAGCCGATAGCTCGCACCAGCGGATTGGAGGTCATTTCATTTCCGATGGTGGGCGCGTCTCCAGTGACGATATTGAGCACGCCCTTGGGTATCCCTGCCCTGTCCGCCAGTTCTGCCAGTGCGAGGGCTGAAAGCGGCGTATCCGGGGCGGGCTTGCAAACAGTGGTACATCCGACGGCAATCGCTGGCGCGACCTTGCGCGTGATCATGGCCATGGGGAAATTCCACGGCGTAATGGCCCCGACGACACCGACAGGTTCTTTCGAAACAAGAATGCGCCCGTCATGGCGGTGGGTGGGAATGGTCTCACCGTAAATACGCTTGGCCTCTTCGGCGTAAAGCTCAACGAAGGCCGCGCCATACATTATTTCACCTTGCGCCTCGGCGAGCGGCTTGCCCTGCTCACTCGTCATAAGAAGTGCCAGATCATCTTTTGCTTCGATAATCAGATCGAACCAGCGCCGCATGATGGCGGCCCGTTCCTTGGCCAGCAGCGCGCGCCAGGGACGGAAGGCAGTATTGGCTGCCTCGATGGCATGGCGTATTTCATCAACGCCGAGATCAGGAACCTTTGCTATTTCATCGCCAGTAGCAGGGTTGTTCACGGGAGTTGCCGGCTTGCCCGTCCACTCCCCGTCGATGTAACACTGATCTTTCAGAAGACTCGGATCATTCAACTTCATCATATGTTCCTTCACAAGGCCGCATTCTCATCGGCTGAACATCTTGTTGGAGATAGGGATACTGCCGCGAGTGGAGCGAATGCAACCAAGCAATATGAAAAATTCAAATTTGAACGGCGCTACGCTGGTCTTCGATCTTGATGGGACACTGGTTGACACGGCACCTGATCTTATTCGCACCCTCAACCATGTGCTTGGTGAATCGGGAATTCCCGCAGCGCCCGAAGACAAGATGCGGCCCCTGATCAGCTACGGTGCACGCCGGATGCTGGTGGAAGGCCTGGCGCTGGTCGAACAGCAGTTGAGCGAACAACATCTGGATGATCTGTTCGAGAAGTTCCTTGACCATTACGGCAATAATGTTGCCGTCGAGAGCGCACCCTATCCCTCCATTGTCGAGGTGCTGGAGACCGCGTTGAAGGCTGGTGCGAAGCTTGGCGTATGCACCAACAAGCGTGAGGACCTTACGCGCACCCTGTTACGTGAACTCGGATTACATGATCACTTCATGGCCATCCTCGGTCGCGATACTCTTGATGTGTACAAGCCCGACCCGCGCCATCTGACGGAAACCATTGCGAGGTCCGGCGGACACCCGGACCGGGCGGTCATGGTTGGTGACAGCGCCACGGACGTAGCAACGGCAAAGGCCGCTGGTATCCCCGTCATCGCCGTCTCATTCGGCTATTCGGAAATTCCGGCGCATGAACTGGGCGCGGATATCGTGATCGACCACTATTCCGAGTTTATGGTGCATCTGCCAGGGCTGCTTAAAGGCTGATCCCTCAGGATAGGTGTTTAACCAGCCGGAAGAGCGCTCGCTCAAGGTTTAAGCTATACAATTCCGACTATCAGCAAGACACCAAAAGCCACGACCACGCTCGCCAGAACCCGGTGGAGGCCCAGCGGTTCCTTCAGCAGAATTGTACCAATGAACGCCGCGATGATGACGCTGGTTTCGCGAAGTGCGGACACATGGGCCATGGCACCAAGGCTGAGCGCCCAAATTGAAAGCCCGTAAGACCCCAGATTCAAACAGCCGCCAAGCAAGGGGTAACGCCAACTCCCGCGCAATATTTCGATCACACCACGCCGCCGCCTTAACAGGGCTATTGTAACGAGAGGCAAGGCACTCAGGATAAACAGCCATCCGATATACCCGGCCGGGCTGCCTGAAAGACGCACCCCTATTCCATCGACAACCGTATAGGCTGCGATCATCAGTCCGGTCGCCAACGGGTAGACGATCGACCGCCACCCACCCTTAAGTGTCGACCCACCAAAAAACATCAAACCCATGATGCCCCCCGAAACGATTGCGACACCGGCAAGCTCCCGACCTTGTAAGTATTCACCAGCGAAAAGCGCAGCACCCCCCGCCACCATGATTGGCGCCGAGCCCCTTGCAAGGGGATAGGCATGAGACAAATCTCCGACGCGGTACGCCTCGATGAGGAAAAGGAAATAGGCGTTGTTGAGGAGTGCCGAGAGGAGAATAAATGGCCAGCTCTCACCAGCAGGAGCTGGTCCGAACATCAGCAGGAAGGGCGAGATCAGGCCAGTTGTGCCAACCATCACCGCCATGCTCACCAGCCTGTCAGCGTCAATCTTGATGATCGCATTCCAAGTGGCATGTAGTACTGCGGCAACCAGCACCAGTGTGACTGCAAATGCATCCATGCTCTATCCAGCTCAGAGGAAATTTCTTCAGACAAGGGTGGCGAGAGGAATTAGCATACCCCGATCATGGATGGCGATTTTCCTGGAATGAAAGACTCTCGGGTTTGTCCGCTTGACAGTTTTTTGCACTCACGCCTATATCGCCGTGACCGTGTGATGGGCGGTTAGCTCAGCTGGTAGAGCACTGTGTTCACATCAGTAGGGCGACCCTAAAATTATGATTTTATTTTAAATGCTTAACTTTTTTATGCCACCAGTTCGCCACCAAAACGGGGGCACTGTGCAAATACAACAGGGCGCGTAGCTCAGCGGGAGAGCGCTCGCTTCACACGCGAGAGGTCGTTGGTTCAATCCCAGCCGTGCCCACCATTTTATTGGCGTTATCATTCTTGACGTACCCAATTCGGATGCGCGCGCAGGTGTGGACACATCGCGCCAGCGAGTCGCCAAATCAACAAAATTCTGGTATGGAACAAAATAAGTACATTGAGACTGAAATTGACCGTTAGGTCGAATCCGGTGAGTCTCGAATGATTACGACCTCCGAGACCGATTCTTTGGCAAGAGGGTCTCGGAGGCCGAACCATTAACTGGTGTAACTCCCAGTACGTATTGCCTTCTTACGGGCGAATCCCATTATCGTGGGAATTGTCATTAAGGCAAGTGTTCTGGAGCCACACCCGGCAAGATAGGACACATTGCCATGACTGAAAGATCCAAAATCCCAAATGTTCGCAAGGCGGTCAGGAGAGAGCTGAACGCGTCAAACCGAGTTGCAGCGGACATCGAAATCCAGATGGTTCGTTTCAATACGGGCGATCACACCATTCCATTTAATGTGGATATAACCTCCGAGACCGTATGGGCAACGCAGCAGCAGATTGCGCACCTGTTTGATAAAGATCGCCGCACTATCGGCGAGCATATTGCCAATATCATTTCCGAAGAAGAATTGGATGAAAATTCAGTATGCCGGAATTTCCGGCATACTGCTGGTGACGGCAAAACGTATGAGATCACACACTACGATTTGGACATGATCCTCGCCGTTGGCTTCAGGACAAAATCATCTAAAGCACGTGAGTTCCGTCAGTGGGCCTACAAGATTCTGCGGGGCTACCTC
Source organism: Hyphomicrobiales bacterium (assembly GCA_021775525.1). GTDB lineage: Bacteria > Pseudomonadota > Alphaproteobacteria > Rhizobiales > Methyloligellaceae > UBA2767. The sequence continues at coordinate 3,331 of JAJFHQ010000025.1, read as the reverse complement.
ATTGAGGGTTATGCACTTAACGAAGCCCGCCTTCGCGACGACCCGGAAGCCCTGCAAAAGCTCGCAGAAGAAATCCGGGCATTACGTGATGAGGAAAAAAGCTTCTACTACATTGTGAAAGAATGCTTCAAGAAAGGGTCATCCGATTACGACCCGAAGTCTCCAATCACACGCACATTCTATGCACGCCTCCAGAATACGTTTCATTTCGCCATAACGAGGAAGACGGCGGCAGAGATTAAATTGGAACGTGCGCGCTACAATCTTCCAAATATGGGCATGAAAACCGGCAAACCATCAAAAGATAGCGCCCAAGTCGCCAAGAACTATCTGGAGTCCAATGAGCTTCGCCGCTACCGGATTTTGAGCGAGCAGTTCACTCTGTTTACCGAAGAACGGGCGGCACGTGGCGAAGAAACGTCAATGCAACAAATGTTGGATCAGTTTAACAAGCTTCTCGACGTTGGTGACTATGCAGTTTTGCCAGATGGGCCGGATTACAGCGCGAACAAAGCCCACAAACACGTACAAGCACAATATGCCATGTGGTCCACGCGGCAGAAGCGCGTCACAGATCAGCGCCCGTCAAAATAGGAGTCGGCTAGCTAATTATCCACGGGCTTTTTCGGGTGTGGAGTAGGACTTTTTGGGCGACACCAGCTTGCCAAAAATCCGCTCGAACACGCGTGGGTCTTCGCTTGCACCGATCTCTTGCGCCTTGGCATTGAACCGCCACTAGTACGCCACCAGAACCCGTGAACATAGCGGGCACGAACGGGGAAGATCGGGCACGAACGGGAACGATAAGACATTGAAATACATATAAGTAATTGCGTTCACATCGCAGGGGTCACTGGTTCAAGTCCAGTACCGCCCACCATTCTCAGAACGGACTTCACCATAACGTTTATCCGCCGATCTGGGATCCAGCGCGCTGACTAAGCCGCCAGCCGTTTTTCTTCAGGTTTGCAACCGCCCGCTTGCTAGCCGTTCCGGTAATCAGCATCTCGACACGGGGTGATCCATCGAGCCTTTTCCGCCCCTTGTTCACCGCAGATACCGTTCCCGCGAAAGCTTGTGTCCATGACAAATGGTCAATCGGGAAAATGCCAACAAGGCCGCGACCGGTGCGCGCCATCGGCACCCCACCCGGCGTAATAATGGTACTGACCGGCGTAACGCGCTCGTGATAGGCGGCGGTCATCTGGGCGCGGCGCAACACAAGAAATGCCTCCTTGTGGGAATTTGCTTTCGCAGCACGGCGCAGGAAATCGCCACGATACCCGACACCGCCGAGGCGGTTGAGCGCATCGAGTAAAATCGCTTTTTCAGCCGGCGTGAGCCACTCACTGCGATAGAATCCGTTAATGCTGGACTGGTTCACATTCAAGCTTGCCAGCTGTCTGCGGCCAATCTCTTCAAGTTCGGCAGCGGTTTTGTCGCGCAACGTGGCGCGTAGCGACTCGCTGGTGCTGCCAACGCTGATTGCCACACCCGCACCACCTGTGACGAATGCAAAGCCGACACCAGTTGCCGTTCCTCCAACGGCACTTGCTGCACTCAGGGCCGCAAGCCGGTGGCGCAACGGCTCAAATTTCGTGTAGGGGTCAACACCATACTTGTAGGCCAGTTTGCGCTTTGCCGTACCGGCCCCGGTCAGCGAGCCAATTGTACTTTCACCTTGAGAATCGGTTTTGTTCATCCCGGCACCTATGCGCCCAAACATCCTGCCAACGCCTTTGAACGTATTCTTGACGGTTCGGCCCGGCTTTGTGACCAGGTCCTTGCCGGTTTTCAGAGGTTTCATCGCCGTTTGACCGGCGGCTTTCAACATGGTTCCTGTCCCGCTCTTTTCCTCAAGCTGAGCAGCCGCGGCAATTTCATGAACACGGATTTTCAAGAGGTCCGTACTCTCGACTGTGTAAGTCCCGAACCTGGTTTTCATTTGGTAGGTATTGATGAACCCGTCATTCGTAACAGGACCGTCAATGGTATGATTGGGACTGCTCTGCAATTCAAGCGGGAGGGCCTGCGAAGGTGAAAATGTGGGGGGCAGTTCATAGCGTGAATGTTGGCTTTGGGCAGGACCCACCATCAGAATCAAAACGGATGTGGCCACACCCAATATTGTTCTGGAATTGCACCTAAACATGGTCTTTAACATCACCATTCCCCCAAAATTAATCAGCTTCAATCACTAGGGTATCGCACGCATGCCCCCACCCGCTATGATTTCTTTACGCGCACATATGCACGGCAGGCGGGAAAATTTGGGTATACACAATCTATGAGCACACTGCGTTCCATAAGCATTCTGAGAACAGCCGTTGCGATCCTTGCAATTACCCTGGTAGTGACCAGTTGTGCCTCATCAGGTCCACGCATTGCCGTCCCCGACAAGCTGGTCAATAAGGCCAGTGTTGCAGACATGACCCTGATCCGGTTCTGGGGTGACCAGTCACCACCCAACCTGCCCGAAATTATCAAAGAGAAATATCAGCAAACAAAAGCCTCCCGGCCAAAAATGGTCCGTAGGGGCGCGCGACCCGTCCTGAATTTTCTCGCGATCTCGGGAGGTGGCTCCGACGGTGCATTTGGTGCCGGACTGCTCACGGGATGGAGTGAAAAAGGCTCGCGACCCGAATTCGAGATTGTCACCGGCATCAGCACGGGCGCCCTGATCGCACCCTTTGCCTTTCTGGGTAAGCAGTATGATCCTGTCCTGAAGGAAATTTACACCAGCTACACCACCAAGGATTTTCTTAAAAAACGCCCTGTAAAGGGGCTGATCGGTGGAGCAGCCCTGTCAAATAACGAACCGTTCCAGCGCCTGATTGCAAAATATGTTGACTCTGCACTTATGGCCGAAATCGCCAAGGAGCATGACCGGGGCCGCCGGCTTCTCATTGGAACCACCAATCTGGATGCTCAACGGCCAGTGATTTGGGATGCGGGAAAAATTGCTTCAAGCGAACATCCACAGGCACTGGCGCTTCTTCGCCAGATATTCCTGGCTTCCGCTTCCATACCTGGTGCGTTCCCCCCCGTCTTCATCAATGTGAATGCAGATGGGAAATCCTACCAAGAAATGCATGTGGATGGCGGCACCACGACTCAGGTCTTCCTGATGCCCGGCCAGCTCATGGTGAAAGACATTGATAGGAAATATGCCATTCGGGCCAGGCGCAATGTCTACGTCATTCGAAATGGCAGATTAAGTCCAGAGACAGAGCCGGTCCGAGACCGGACACTCTCCATCGCAGCGCGTTCAATTTCCACGCTGATCAAGAACCAGGGCATTGGAGACCTGTACAGGCTCCATGCCTTCTCG
>JAJFHQ010000024.1 GCA_021775525.1 Hyphomicrobiales bacterium | reverse complement strand
ACGGTGTTGATCGATGAGGAGAAAGCCTGCTGCAGAGGCATAATCCCCCGGTAAGTGCGGTTGTAATTCTCAGGGCTCCAGTCACCGATGGTAATCGGCTCGTCGGAGACGAGCATATCGGGCTGACCTCCGGCCCTCATGGCGGCAAGATAGACAAATGCCTTGAAGGACGACCCAGGCTGACGCAGGGCCTGGGTTGCGCGGTTGAACTGGCTTTTTGCATAGTTCACGCCACCGACCATCGCGACGACGCGGCCATCCGGCCTCATGGCGACCAATGCCGCCTGACTGGCTTTACGCCCGGGACCGGAGCGGCGCAGAATATTACCCAGGGCACGCTCGGCGATGCGCTGCAGCTTCGGCTCCATTCCTGTATGGACCGGTATAGCGGTCATGCCGCTGTCGGGTGGCACCTGCACGGTGTCGGCAATCCAGTCAGCGTAAAAGGCGCCAAATGCACTTCCTTTTCGCGCGTGAGGCTTTGACGGTTGAATATTGGAGAGTGCGTCGCTCTCAAGCCGGCCATCGTTCACCATTGCCCGCAACACAAGCTTTTCTCGCTGGTGCAGGGCATCGCGGTCGCGGGACAGTTCAGTCGGAGATTTCAGCAGCGCAACCAATGTCGAGGACTGCGCAAGTGAAAGTTTCTCAACTGATCGGCTGAAATAGTGACGCGCGGCTGCGCGCAATCCAAAACATCCCTCGCCAAAGTAAGCGCGGCTGAGATAGCGCTCTAGGATTTCGTCCTTGGTGAGTGCAAGCTCCAGCCGCAGAACTGCCAGGGCTTCCTTGATTTTGCGGTCGTATGATTTTTCGCTGGAGAGATACGAAATCTTGGCCAGTTGCTGGGTGATTGTACTCCCGCCCTGGACGATTTTCCCGGCCTTGTAGTTGATGAGCGCGGCACGCGCCACGCCAGTAGGGTCGATACCGAAATGCGGGTAGAAATGGCGGTCTTCTGTTGCCAGAAGGGCATCAATGAAATGCTTCGGAATTTCCTTGCGTGTCACCGGCGTATCGAAACACCCGCCTCGGCGCGCGAACACCTTGCCATTGGCGCTCAGTAAAACAAGTTCGCGCTCTGTGGGCGCTTCGAGGGTTTTGTTGAGGGGAAAACTTTCCGGGGGTGGTGCGTAGGTGGAGGTTGAGACAGAAAACAAGGCAGCGGACGAGAGCGCAACAGCGCTCAGTACGGCTGATGTAATATGATTTCGGCGCGGACGCGGACGTGCTGGCTTAGCCAGTAACTCAGGCGGAAACATGTTTTACACCGATACTCAGGACGGTTCACCAGGTTGCGCCATGCGACCGGAACCAGCATTACATAAACATACTAGCGTGCCGGAGGCACCAGCACACCTCCGTTTCCTGACTTATTCAATTATTCCCTAATTCTTGTCCGCTTCCTTGGCTTTTGCCTTCCGTGGTTTCTTTTCCTTGGGGGGCAACGCACTGGCAAAGGATAAAGAGCGCTCGACCCAGTCTTTCAGAGCGTCTTCGTCGGCCATGATCTCCTCGGGAAGGGCGATATATTCACGCATGGGCCGACCCTTCATGGGATCGAAGGGCTGCGTGCCATATTGCTCGTTCGCGTGCTTGCGGTCGTCTTCCGACAGGCGGACAATGAAGTTCTCCTGATGCAAACCGGTGAACATGTTTCCGTTCAAGAACGCGCAGGGATAGCCGAACATCTTTCGCCGCTCGATGCGCGGGTCGTCGGGCAAGACCTCGTAGAAGAGGTCAATGAGCGATTGAGGCGACTTTCGCCAAGCCATATCATGCTCTTTCAGTTCGGCGGCCTGAAAATAACAACCTTGTCCGGACAGCCGAAGGGTTCAAATGGACGTTACGCCGCCTGCTTGAGCATATCAGGCAGCGTTGCGCTATAGCTTTCGCGTTTTGAAAATGCCTCTCGGAAGCGTGCGACATTGGGCGCGGCGCCCAGCAAGTCCGGCCCTTCAGGCATGGCAGCCACATAATCGATGATCGGCAACAGAAAAAAATCGGCGATATAGGGGGTTTCGCCGAGGAAATAGGGACCGTCTTCAAGCGCCGTGTTCAGGGTTTTCAAAGTGTCACGGACGGTGGGCAGCGCCGCATTGATAAGCTCCATGTCGGGATTGCCATCTTCTGTCCTCGGGAAGGCATATTTGAGGATGTAGTTGCGGGTGAGGCGCGGGGCCACATAGTCGGCATTGGAACTGATCCATTGTTCCATGATGGCCGCCTGGCGGCGCTCACCAGGGACGAGCGCAGGTCCATCAAAGCTGTCATTGATATAGCGGCAGATGGCGGAGGCTTCACAAAGCACAAATCCATCATGGCGCATGACGGGGATTCGCCCGAACGGGTGCAGCGCCAGATGGGGTTCCTTTCGCAGATCCTCCATGCCGGCGTAATTGAAAGTGAGGTCGTAACCGACCCCTTTTTCATGGCAGGCCAGGCGCACTGAACGCACAAATGTGCTCATGTCGACGCCGATTATTTCAAGTTCAGACATAGTGAGATTCTCCTGAGACATTCGGGGATGTAGTCGTGAGAAGGTGAGTGTCTAGCCAGCCATCGCCTTCATCGCTTCTGCCATGTCTTCCTCGCTCACATCCTTGACGTGAGTAGCAAAGGTCCAGCGATGACCCCATGGGTCTTCAAGGACAGCCGTGCGGTCTCCCCAGAACATATCCTCAGGCGCGGCGATTTCTTTGAGGCCCGCATCAACCGCGCGCTTATGCCCGGCGTCGACGTCTTCAACGTAAAGATAAAAGCGCGTGCCAACGTCGCTCGACGGGGCCATCATGCCCGCGTCGGGGTTTTCATCGCTCAGGAACATCCTTGAGGATCCGACCTGCAGCATCGCATGCAGAATTTTATCCGACCCCGGCATGGTCAGTTTACCGAACACTTCAGCGCCAAGCGCCTTTTCATAAAGATCGAGTGCTGCGTTTCCGTCTCCGACGACGATATAGGGGGTGATGGTGTGAAAGCCTTCCGGTATGGCGGGCATGGGACGTCCTCCTCACTATTATGTTGTTCCGGCCATCCGGTCTCAAAAAGGGGGGGCGAGCCCGTGGCCTTGGTTTGCGCAGTGTTGAGGAGAATAAAATATGTTCAAGAACATATTTTCGTTTCTGTCTAGAATGGCGATCACAAAGCCGCAAACAGGCAAAAACCGGGAGTTTTCCTATGCCTTATTCGTCAGAGCACAAAGCAGAAACCCGCACGCGAATTGTCAATTGCGCGCGTCGGCTGTTCAATCGCCGTGGCTTTACCGAAGTGTCCATTGATGAAATCATGGCCGATGCCGGTCTCACCAGGGGCGGCTTTTACAACCACTTCGCCACCAAGGACGAGCTCTATGCAGAGGCAATCGCGCTGAGCGTGAAATGCGAAAAAACCGATACGGACGGGCAGACAATCGATTTTTCCATGCCCGCGGCGCAGGTCGCACAGCAGATCATCGGGGTCTATCTGTCTGAGGCTCATTTTGAAAATCTGGACGAGACATGTCCGCTGGTGGCGTTGCCCTCTGACACGGCCAGGGGCGGGGCGCCTGTGAAGCAGGCCTACAGGCAGGTGCTTGAAGGCATGATTGGACTGTTTCAGGCCAGCCAGGAAGATTGCTCGGACGCCCGTCAGCGCGGGATCGCCATCGCAACCCTGTGCATTGGCGGCATGGTTCTGGCGCGCGCTGTCGATGATGAAGAGTTCGCAAGCGAAATCCGAGGCACTGCCATGGAGTCGGCACTCGAGATGGGCGGGTGGCATACGGCTGCACCTGCCGTAGCTGCTGAGTAAGCGTGGCGCATTTATACGGACCAACACGTTCCCTGGGTGTCCTTGTGACCGTTGCTATGACGTGTCTCGGCGTCTCCGCGAGCGCGGCCCAGACCCATGCCCTCTGCATCGAGAATGGAACCGACAAGCGCCTGTTCTTTGCCGTGCGGGCCAAGGGCGCGGAAACAAAAGGCTTGCTCTTCCGCCAGTGGCTGGACAGTGCTGCACGCGTGTGCCCGAAGCTTTCGCACAAATCAGACGTCTGGGAGGTGTTTGTCTTCTCTGATGAAGACTCAATCGAAGGCTGTGACGATGAGGTGGGCGAGGGCGATACCCTGGGACTACACAAGTTCGAAGAATTCGATAATTGCGTTTGGGACCATGCAGACTAGAACATTTTCAATGCCTATGCCGCTTTACCCTTGGCATAGCGTGCAAGGCGGTCGTTGAGCGTTCCGGTATGAAGCTCGAACATGTGATTGTCGTGGTCGTAAAAATAGATTGAGTGTCCTTCGCCCTCGACCCTCGGCCGCGACTCGCGCATCTCCAGGCCAAGCCGCTCGATAGCCAATTTGTAGCGCGGCAAATCATCCAGCTGCACCTTGAATGCCACATGGTTGTAGGTGCGCGTTTCCAGTGGATCGCCTTCCATGGTTGCGATCCATATCCCATTCACGAGAAAAAATTTCTCTCTTGAGACTGAGAAGGTCTCATCACCGCTGGAATAGACTTCTTCGCCACCCAGAACCTCGACGATGAGGCGCTTCATCTTTTCCAGGTCCTTCACGATAAAGGTGATATGGCTGATGCCCTCGACCATGCGCTCTCTCCATTGGCTGATATCAACTGTTTGCGGCGCGAATGAAGTCCATAAACCGTTCAAACAGGTAGTGGCTGTCCTGCGGGCCGGGTGAGGCTTCGGGATGATATTGCACCGAGAAGACAGGTTTGCCCTTGAGGCGGAGTCCGCAGTTCGACCCATCAAACAGCGAAACATGGGTTTCTTCAACTGTCCCGGGCAGGCTGTCACGATCAACCGCAAAGCCATGGTTCATGGAGGTGATTTCCACCTTGGAGGTGGTATGATCCTTCACCGGGTGGTTGGCGCCGTGATGACCCTGATGCATTTTCGTGGTTTTTGCTCCAAGCGCCAGCGCCAGTATCTGGTGACCCAGGCAAATGCCGAACATGGGCAAGCCGCTTGAAACCAGCTTCTTGATCTCCGGCACCGCATATTCGCCTGTGGCTGCCGGGTCGCCGGGGCCATTCGAGAGAAAGATGCCGTCCGGCTTGCGCGCAAGAATATCATCAGCGCTCGTGCTGGCTGGGACCACGGTCACCTTGCACCCGGCACTCGCAAGGCAACGCAGGATGTTGCGCTTGAGGCCATAGTCGATGGCAACCACGTGAAATTGCGGGTTTTCCTGTTGCCCATAACCCTCGCCCAGGGTCCAGAGAGTCTCGTCCCATTCGTAGGTTTGCCCGCAGGTGACATCTTTCGCGAGGTCCGCTCCCTCGATGCCTGACCATTCGCTTGCTTCTTTTTTAAGGGCATCAAGATCGAATGTGCCATTTTCCTCATGGGCGATGACCGCATTAGGCATGCCATTTTCGCGTATCCATGCGGTCAGCGCCCGTGTGTCGACACCGCAGATGCCGATGATGTCGCGGGCTTTGAGCCAGTCATCCAGATGTTGCATGGCTCGGTAGTTGGAAGGGTCAGTGATAGAAGCGCGCAGGATACACCCACGCACGCCTGACGAAGCAGCCATGTTCGATGTTTCTATGTCGTCCGTGTTGGCGCCTACATTTCCAATATGTGGGAAGGTGAAAGTGATGACCTGGCCCGCATATGACGGGTCGGTCAGGATTTCCTGGTAACCTGTGATGGCAGTGTTAAAGCAGACTTCACCGGTTGCACGACCTGTTGCTCCGACACCAACGCCTTCAATGGGGGTGCCATCGGCAAGCACCAGAACAGCGGTTCCGGTTTGGCCGGGCCAGGGAACACCACCTTGTTTTGTCATCTGTAAGGCCGCTTCACTCATTGTCATTGCGCCCGGGATAAGTGCCCGCCGCATGGTGCCGCATCGATGTGCGGCATCCCGGTGCGGTTCTGGCAGCAGCTAAATTGGCGGGACACTACGGGATGGGACTGGGTAGGTCAACTGATTCATAAGATTTATTCCATAATAAAATCAATGTGTTAGCTTTGAGAAACGTGTTGCCTTTCGCGCCAGCCTTGCATTACCCTAGAGCGCGATTGCAAGTGCAAAACGAGAATCCATGCGCGACGAGATCAACGAGGCCCTGAAGGCAGCTATCAAGCTGCAGGACAAGCGGCGTATGTCCACTTTGCGGCTCATCAATGCAGCCATCAAGGACCGCGACATTGCCGCGCGCTCCAGCGACAAGAAATCCGTGTCCGATAGCGAGGTCATGGAAATCCTGTCCAAGATGGTCAAGCAGCGCCACGAGTCCATCAAGGTATATACCGAGGGCGGGCGGCCGGAACTTGCCCAGCAGGAACAGGAAGAAATTGACATCATTCAAACCTTCCTCCCCAAACAGCTTACGGAAGAAGAAACCCACTCGGCTGTGCTCGCTCTGATGGATGAGATTGGCTGCGAGGGCCTGAAGGACATGGGCAAGACCATGGGCGCGCTGAAGGAACGTTATACTGGCCAGATGGATTTCTCCATGGCCAGCCGGATGGTCAAGGAACAGATCGCGGAACGCTGTGGTTAGGGTGTTCCCCAACGTTTTATTTGTTCTTCTGGACTTTTCTTTTCTTTAAAACATTTTTGCCTTCTGGGTTTTATCCAAAGGCCCGTATGTGTTTTGCCGAACATTGGGCACAATGCTAGTGTTTGCTTGTGTTGGGAGGGCGGGCCTGACACAACAGGCCCGTTGCACATGGCTCATGAGTGCGGCATCTAAAAGAGAGACGTCATCGATACCGGCCAATGAAATCCGGGCAGCGTTGGCGCGCTTACTGGAAAGCGATTTGTTTCAACGCTCGCCCAGGCTCTCGGACTTTCTCAAATATATTGTCGATATGACCCTTGAGGGGTCGGCCAAACAGCTCAAGGGCTATACCATTGGCGTTGAAGTGTTTGGCAAGCCGGACAGTTTCGACCCCGAGCATGATGCATCTGTAAGGGTCGATGCCACGAGGCTGCGACGCGTGCTGGCTACCTACTATTCAGGGCAGGGCAGGAATGATCCCGTAAAAATATCCGTGGCCACCGGTACCTATGTGCCGTCCTTCAAGCGTCAGTCACGGCTGGATCAAACGCCGGGGAATCGGGTTGTTGCCGTTATCCGGAAGATGAGTGTCGTAGACGTCGCGTTGGCGGCGTTTTCTCTGGTCGTGATTGGCGCGGTCTCCGGCATTATTTTTTATACACAGGTCATGGGGTTCGGGGAGAGACATGCAACGTTGAGCCTGGAATCCCAACTGGAAGCAATCCTGAAGCGGCCCGCAGGGGCGACAGTTGCCATTTTGCCGCTCAAACCCCTTGGCCCGGGGGACACGGCTGAACTCGCCGATGGTTTTGACCACCAGCTTCTGAATGACCTCACGAGATTCAAGTCTCTCAGGATGCTTGGGCGGGAAACAGTCAAGGTTTTCTCGGGCTATAACTTGAGCCCTTATGAAATCGCCACCAGGCTGAATGCCAATTATGTGGTCGAGGGGTCTTTGCAACGCTCCGGCGAAAAAACCCGTATCGAGGTGCGACTGCTGGAAATGTCCACCGGCACCTATACCTGGTCCTATGCGTCGGAGGAGAATATCCGGCCTGACAATCTTTTCCATATCCAGACGAAAATTATCGGCGAAATTGCGGCCCGGCTAGGTCAGCCTTACGGGGTTGTCCAGCGCATGGAAACGCGCCGTTTGAAGGGCAATGTAAACAAGACACTCATTCCGTACAAATGCGTTTTGGCCCATTATGCATATGCGAGAAATAGGTCTGCGGCCAAGCATGCGCGGATGAGGGATTGTCTTGAAAATGCTGTGAAGGAAACACCCGACTATACAGAAGCCTGGGCGTTGTTATCTTGGATTTACGGAGATGAAATTCGCTACGGCTACAATCTCATCTCAAGCGTTGAGGACGCGTTGAGAAGGTCGGAGAATGCCGCAAAAAAAGCCCTAAAGATCAATCCGGAAAGCGCAAGAGCGCATCAATATGCATCGTTAGTAGCCCTACTGAAAAAGGATCTCCCGGGTGCCAGGCGCAACATGAAAATTGCTTTGGCCCTCAATCCCAACGATGCCGATATCCTTGCGGACGCAGGCTGGACATATACCCAGCTTGGAGATTGGGAACTTGGCAAATCACTGGTTGAAAAGGCAGTGTGGCTGAACCCGGGTCACCCTCCCTGGTACCATGGGATACTGTTTGCGTATTATTACCACCAGAAAAATTACGAGCGGGCGCTGACGCACGCGCTGGCCTATTACCAACCCCAGGTTTTGCTTTCGTCCGTGGCGCGGGCGGCTGTGAACGGTAAACTCGATCGGACCGCTGCGGCAAACGAGGCGGCGAATCATCTCAAGACTGAATTTCCGAAATTCGTCGTGTCACCCAGGTCGGAACTGTCCGGTTGGAATTTCCCCGAGGCGTTCCTCGCGGATTTGCTAGATGGTCTTCGTGACGCGGGGCTGATGATTGGCCCAACAGGTTGAGACAAAAGTATATTTCTCTTAGTTTACTTGCTGTCATTACTGTTACATAACAGTAATACAGCTGCTTTTATCTAAAGACCCTCCCATAATCACCATCAATTTGAACAGCGAGGCGGCGAGGCAGGCTGTCCCCAAGGGGGCCGCCACCGTCTCGTATTTTCTATTTTCATATCCTTATGATGGCGATGCGGAGCCTGAACAAATGTCGAGCGAATCTGAGCGAAAACCAACCGAGATCAAACAACAACCGGCCGAACAACCGGAGTCGAAGAAGTTTGCCGTGGCCCACAAGACCTATGAGACCATATCGAACCAGGAATTCATGGCCATCCACAAAACGCTTTTGGCTGTTCAGGGACAGCTCTCCCATCCGGAGTTTGGTTTTGTGCGCTACCTGCTGGAGATGACGATCAAGGAATTCATCATGCCTGGCGAGGCGCATGAACCTTTGTCGGGCGAAAGCAAGACGGCCAGATTGCCAGATCAAAACCCTTGAAACGTAGCGAAACCTGACACGGGCTCGCGTTCCGTGCGAAGCGTGTTTTCCGGGGCGTTTTCGTCCTCATAACCAAGCGCCATACCACAGACGATTTCTTGCGTGTCCGGGATGTCGAGCACATCAATGACCACGCGGTGATATTGCACCCAGGCGGCCTGCGGGCAGGTGTGCAGTCCTGCACCCCGCGCCGCCACCATGATGTTTTCCAGGAACATGCCATAGTCGAGCCAGCTGCCCTGTTCCATCACCTTTTCGATGGTGAAGATGAGACCGACCGGCGCGTCGAAGAACAGGTAATTGCGCCCGTGCTGGATGTGGGTTTTTTCCCGCTCCCCCTTCTTGATGTCGAGCAGGCCATAGAGATCCCAGCCGACCTTGCGCCGCCGCGAGATGTAGGGCTCGGGAATTTCTGCCGGATAATATTTATAGGAATAGCTGTGTTTCTCAGCCTCGGTGTCATGGGCATGATGCACCGCCTTGCACAGCTCGTCCTTGGCCGCGCCTGAGAGCGCCCGCACCGTCCAGGGCTGGGTATTGGTGCCACTCGGCGCCTGCCTTGCCACTTCCAGCAGATGCTCCACCGTTTCACGCGGCACCGGATTGGGCAGAAAGGCACGTACCGAACGCCGGCTCACTATTGCTTCGTCAACTGCATTCGTCATGTGGCTGGACCTTTGGGGGTTATTTTTGCCCGCGACCATATCCGCCCAGCTTCATGCTGTCAGGTCATCAATATATTTTGTTTATCCCTCGGGTGCGGAGAACAGATAATGATCTGCAGGCTCCCTTGGCTCCACCCGTTGAGTTGGCAACCCGTTCACCCAGGGTCTAGGGTCCGGGCCATTGTGTAATGCAGGAGCCACAGTGACATGGCGCAAGCGCCCTGGGACGTGATCATAGTTGGCCAGGGGCTGGCAGGCACGACGCTGGCGTGGCACCTGATTGCGGAGGGTCAGCGTGTCCTGCTGCTGGACGCCGGGGAGGCCGTGACATCCTCCAAAATTGCTGCGGGGCTGATCACCCCCATCACGGGCAAGCGTATGGCCCTGAGCAGGCGGTATGATGAATTCCTTCCCGCGGCCCGGAAATTTTACACCTCGATTGAAAAGCAGACGGGACAGGCATTCTTCCATGACCGCATTGCGCTGCGGCTGTTCCGGTCTGATGAAGAACGTGAAAACTGGTCCACGCGCAGTGGCAAGCCTGATTTCCGGTCTCATTTGGTCAGCCCGCAACCCGCACCGTTACTCGACTCCAAGCTTGGTGATGCCAGTGGCGGAGGCTTCGCAATGAATGCCGCGCAGCTTGACGTGGTGGCCTATCTTGACGCCTCCCGGGCGGTGTTGGAGTGGAAACCTGTGACCCTCGACTGGCACCGCGACGTGGTCTTCGATGCTGAAGGTGTTTCTGTGAGCGGATGCCGGGCCCGCACTCTCATCTCCTGCGAGGGGTTTGCGGCCACCCGCAATCCGTATTTTCAATGGGTGCCTTTTCTCGCGGCCAAGGGAGATATTTTGACGGTCCGCTTCCACGACCGCGTGCTGCCTCAAAGCCTGCATCGCGGCATCTGGGTTGCGCCCACCGCAGAGCCGGACGTTTTCCGTGTTGGCTCGACCTATGATTGGGACAATCTGGACCAGGTGCCGAACGCGTCCGCGCGTGCGGAGATTGAAAGCAAACTCAAAGAGTTTTTTCACCTGCCGTACACGGTGCTGGATCACCGTGCCGCGGTGCGCCCCATCATCAGCGAAAGCAAGGCGCTGGTGGGTCTCCATCCCGAGGAGGAACGGCTGGGCTATTTCAATGGATTGGGCTCGAAGGGTTCATTGCACGCGCCCTGGTATGCCCAGTGTTTGGCCGACTTCCTCGTGCACCGGAACCCGTTGCCCGAGGATGTCGATGTACAAACCCATTTCGTGAGCAATGATGCGCGCCACTGAACAGGCTCATCTCCTGATACGCAAAGCTGTAAAGCCCGGAGACTGGGTGGTCGACGCCACGGTGGGGAATGGCCACGACACGCACTTTCTTGCCGGGCTTGTGGGGCCACGGGGCCGCGTCTTCGGGTTCGACGTACAGGAAATAGCCCTGGCAGCAGCAGCCGAGCGGCTGGGAGGACAATCCCAGGTAAAATTTATTCACGCCGGACATGAAGCGCTTGAAGCGCATTTGCCATCTGAAGGACATGGAAAACTTGCAGCGGTGATGTTCAACCTGGGCTATCTGCCGGGTGCGCCAAGAGAGATTATCACCCGCAGCGAGACCACGCTCAATGCTCTCGGTCAAGCCCTCAACCATCTTGCAATCCATGGTCTTGTCACGCTTGTGGTCTATCCCGGGCATCCGGGCGGGGACGTCGAAGCAGCCGATGTTCGCTCATACGTTCAGCAACTGCCACAAATCTTTCATGTCACCCGACATGGGCAGATCAATTCCCCGTCCACCGCGCCCGAACTCATCGTGATCGAACGCCAAGGCACAGGGTCAGCATCCGCCCGAAAAATTTGAACAGGGTGTAGACCCGACTGGGGGGAATCCCTCTTTACCCTCTCATGCAGTCATTATTTCAATTGATGCCCCTGCTCAAAACCGCTCCAGAACCAGCTTGCCCTTTGTCGTGCCGGTTTCCACCATAGTGTGGGCCTTTCGCATGTTGGCCGCGTTTATGGGCGAAAGAACATCCGATACGGTTGTGCGGATGCGTCCGGCATCGATCTCATCTGCCACCCAGCCGAGCAATTTGTGCTGCTCGATCATATCCGGCGTCTGGTGCATTGCGCGGGCGAACATGAACTCCCAATGAAGGCTGGCGGCTTTCATTTTCATGCCGTCCATGGGCATGGGAAGGTCAGTGTCGTCGATTGAGACAATCCCGCCCTGGGGGCGGATGAGTTCGACGGCTGTTTCCCAATGGCGCATGTCGTTGAAGATTGCGATGTGATCGACATGTTGCATGCCGAGCGCGCGCACCTGCGCCACCATGTCTTCGCGATGATTGATCACATGATCGGCGCCAAGCTGTTTCACCCAGTCGGTCGTTTCCGGGCGCGATGCTGTCGCAATAATGGCCAGCCCGGCCTGCCTCGCGAGCTGGATGCCGATAGATCCAACGCCACCGCCTGCTCCGATGATCAGGATCGATTGACCTTTGTCGTCGCCATCACGATCAATGCCAAGTCGGTCGAACAGGGCCTCGTAGGCCGTAATGGTCGTGAGCGGCAGCGCGGCCGCTTCCGCATGACTGAGACTGGCTGGCTTGCGGCCGACAATACGTTCATCAACAACATGAAACTCGGCGTTTGAGCCTGAACGCGAAATGTCGCCGGCGTAGTAGACGGCGTCACCAGGCTGGAACAGTTTAACCTCGGGCCCGATGGTTTCAACCACGCCGCTTGCGTCCCAGCCCAGTATCCGGGGCGGGTCTTCGACCGCGCCTTCCTTGCCGCGCCCCCTTCGCACCTTTGTGTCGACGGGGTTGACCGCTACGGCCTCGATCCTGATCAGGACGTCGCGGCCTTTGGGTTCCGGTTTCGGCAATTCGATATCAATGAACGACTGCGGATCGTCGATTGGGAGGTAGTGCGTAAGAGCAACTGCTTTCATGGGAAATCTCCGTTGGCTGGCGGATTACCTTAACCCGGGGTCGTTCCACCGCATGTTGAATACGCTCTGAGTGAGAAAGGAAAGACCCTGGAGCCAATTCTGCTGGCTCTCCGGGATTGGGGTGAGAGCAACCTGTGACCAGCTTCAGGTTGAGATGTCCGCTTAAACCCGCCAAAGCTGACACCGTTTAACGTGCCCGACATTCGCGTTGAGAATTCGTAGCTTGATCTCCAGGGCAATCGGCAGCATGGGCTAGAACAGTATTTCCCGGGCTATCCTGGTGATTGTATTGTCCATTTCCGACGTGCGGTCCGGCAGCGACTGGACGCCGGCAAATATATCTTCGCCATTCAGCCATCGCTCGGAGGCCGCGTCTTCGCGCAGGACAAGCGAGACAGCTTCGCTCATCTCGTAACTGAAAGCCGGATAGTTCAGGGACCGGAGCGCTGCATATATCGCCATCCGGCATCGATCAGCCAGGAACATGTGGCTTCTGGGGACGGGAATTGGGGAGTCTTTCCCGTCAAATGCATCGATGCAGGCCTGAACCTGGTGCGAGGTATTCGACCTGCACACAATTGGCCGTCCTGTATATATTGAGCAGGCGTCATCTTTCAAAAGGGCACAGAATTTGCGGTTCGAAAACCTGTCGTCAGGATCAATCCTGATCGTTTCATGTGCCCTTGCAAGATAGGCATCACGTTCCAGGAACTGAGCGTCAGAACTGGAAATTTGCTCGGCAATCAGGAAAGCTTCCGGCGCACTGATACCCACGGTTCGGGAACAGCAATAAGAACATCCTTTTTTGCAGTCGATTGTCCGGTCGGAGGGATTGCGCTGCACCGACAATTCGAAAATGGCTGTGGCTGTGCGCGCGACATCCGCACTTCGTTTCGTGTTGCGGGGCTCAAGCAATTTTTGGCGGAAGATATACGCAAGAACAATCGTGGCATTCTGGTCGTGATCGAGGGGCAACCCATTCTTCAGCAAAGCACGGCATTTTGCATTCATTTGACTTTGGAAAGCGCGCGCCTGCTTTCTTTTGCTTGGAGGCATTGCCGTATCAGATCCTTGCCATGTTGGTGGTAATTCTCAGGCCCTCGCGCCCGAATTCATTGTGATTGAGCTCCTTAGTACGGGCTCAGGAATCGCCCCGCAAGGCTGATCAGGGCGTCGAGCCCGTGAGTGAGGAATGTTTGCTTTGTGCCAGTAACGGTGTTCCGGCTCGAGGCATCTACGGCCTATTGCGGCTCCATGATCGAGTCCGGGCCGAGCGCCGGTGGCATCGTCATCGTTGCCGATGCAGGTGCCCACGTGTCCCCCGAGACCCTGAACGCCCTGTCAGCAGCCACTTGACGGGCGACTTATGCTAAGCCGGTATTCAGGATGCTTAATAAGGAGAATCGCCCGTTGCCACTGAGAACACTCTTTCTGACCATTACCGCTATGATCCTCATTCCCCTGTCGGGTTCTCACCTCTCACGGGCGGCGGAGCAAACCCCGGAATTTCCGGCGTGGCTGCGTGTGCATGTCGGCACGGGTGAGGGCAAGATCGCACCAGTGGTTTTGAAGAGGGCCCGCGCGCTTTACCGGCGAAAAGTCGACGAAGGTGCGGTCAAGAACGCTTGCTATTTTGCCATGGATGCGACGCGTCCCAGCCGGGATGGCAGTGGTAAACTGGGGCGGCGGTTCTACATTATTTGCGAGGCGGACAAGTCGTTCCGCGCGACGACGTCGGGCTATGGCAACGGGCGCAAACTGCGACGTGCGAATTTCTCGAACGGGCGGCGCTGCGCGAAGAATTTCAGCAATGCGGAAGGCTCGAACCTGACCTCGGGCGGCGTCTATATGACGGCGGAGGTGAGAGAGTCGTTCAAAGGCTATTACCGCCGTTCAGGCAAGAAGACGCCCTTCGTTCGCCCGTTCCTGCCGTTTGTCGGGGAAGGCGACACCGCGAACGCCTGGGAGAGGGCCATCGGCGGACATCAGGCCGTTGGTTTGAGAAAGCGGTGCCGTTACAAGAACCCCAAAAGCCCCTATGCGGACGAGGAGGGGTATGTTCCTTTTGGTAAACTGGTGAACTACACCAGCGGCCGCAGCAACGGGTGCACGACCTGGTCGCCATCGGATTCCAGCAAAATTATCGCGATGGTGCACGACAACCCGACGACGCTCTACATGTATCCTGAATCCGGCGACATCGACGCCGTTGCAAAGGCGGTGAAGACGAAGTCCCTGTCGCGCTCCGGGCTCTACTGGAACACGGCCTGCCTCAGGCTTATCAGCTCTCCCAAATTCTGGCCCCTGGAAACCCTCCAGCCGATCATCAATGAATGGCGGGACGCGCTTCCCAAGGGCAAGCCACGCCCATTGCCGATTTGCAAGTGACGATGACGTTAGAGAATGCCGGACGGTCTGATCACACGTCCCTGTCAGCGGGAAGGGATGGGCAGGGGAGTTTAGCGGAGCACGCCTATTGCGGCTCAAAAACCGAGTCCGGGCCGAGCCTGATGGTCAGGTGGATAGAGGTGAGTAGCCGGAATGTGGGTTTTTTCATCCCCAGCTTATCCACCGGCGTTGAGCGCTGCATGAGGTGATTCGCAAGCGCCGCGAATTCTGATTAGATTCAATCACGCGCCAACCAACTGATTCGTTTTTTGAGAGCCCATGCGCTTCGACCAGTCGTTCCTCGACGAGATACGCGCCCGCCTGCCCGTCAGCCAGGTGGTCTCCAAGCGCGTGAAGCTCAAAAAGCAGGGCCGTGAATATATTGGCCTCAGCCCGTTCAAGCAGGAGAAAACCCCGTCCTTCACGGTCAATGACCAGAAGGGCTTTTACCATTGTTTCGCAACCGGCGAGCATGGTGACATTTTCAAGTTCCTGCAGGTGACCGAGGGGCTGGGCTTCCCCGAAAGCGTTGAGCGGCTGGCGGATGAGGCCGGGCTGGACATGCCCGTGCAATCGCCGGGGGAGGAGCAGCGCGAAAAGACCCATGACCGGCTGCGCGATGTCATGGAGGCGGCCTGCCTCTTCTTTGAAGCCTCGCTGGAGGACATTACTGGCAGCAACGCCCGCGAGTATCTGCGCGGGCGCGGCGTCACCGTCGAGACGCAAGCCACGTTCCGTATCGGCTATGGGGGAGCGGACCGGCACGGGCTGAAAGAGCACCTGGCCTCGAAAGGATTTGGCGCGGAGGAAATGGCGCAAGCGGGGGTGATTATCTCCGGCGAGGATATTCCGGTTTCCTATGACCGGTTCCGCGAGCGGCTGATCTTCCCCATACGCGACCACAGGGGCCGGGTGATTGCATTTGGCGGTCGTGCGCTTTCTTCAAACGCCAAGGCCAAGTATGTAAACTCGCCCGAAACGCCGCTGTTTCACAAGGGCCATGTGTTGTTCAACCTTGGAGGTGCGAGACAGGCTGCCTATGAGCGCGAGCAGATTATTATCGTTGAAGGCTATATGGACGTGATTGCGTTGGCACAGGCGGGCTTTCCCAACGCCGTGGCACCGCTGGGAACCGCTCTGACGGAAGACCAGATGAAACTGCTGTGGCGCATGGTGCCCGAACCCGTACTGTGTTTTGACGGCGACGAGGCGGGGCGCAAGGCGGCTTACCGCGCGGTCGATACGGCACTGCCCATGCTGGAAGCCGGGCACAGCCTGAAATTTGCCTTCATGCCGTCGGGCCAGGACCCCGATGATCTGATCAAGGAGCAGGGTCCGGAGGCTTTCCGCGTGCTGATTGAGCAATCGAGGGCCCTGGCCGGCGTGTTGTGGGCGCGCGAGGTGGAGGGCGGAGATTTCACGACACCTGAACGCCGCGCCGCGCTTGAAGACCGGTTGGCCGGATTGCTCAAGCAAATCAACTCGAAGCGCGTGCGCCGCCATTACGGCGATGATATTGCCAGCAGGCTGAAGAAATTATGGAATCGGGGCGAGGCTAAACCGCAAGCCTACCGGGGCAATGCGGGTGCGCGGCCACGCCAATTTGAGGTGCAGGGGAGGCGCGGGGGCTTCTCAAATCAGCGCCGTCAGCCCTGGGAATATGGCGGTGCGAGCGAAAGCCTGAAGCGTTCGGCACTCGTCAGCGGGCGTGCGGAAGTGGCATCACGAGAGGCGCTCATCGTGCATACCTTGCTCAACCATCCTTTTTTGCTGGAGGCTTACCCGGAGGAAATAGCCGGTTTGAGCTTCCTCAATGCCCGCCTGGCGGTGTTGCGCGATGACATGTTAAATCTCATGAGTGGTGACAAAGCCCTTGACTTTGAAGCCTTTCATACTCAATTGAAGACTAGCGAAAGTGGCGCTGTCGTGGCCCAAGTCGAACGCGCCATAACACACAAGAGTGATTGGTTTGCCGAACCCGGCGCATCGCGCAGCGATGTGGAGACGGGCTGGCGGCAAATATTGGCGTTACACCGCAGGTCGGTGGAACTGGGTCGGGAACTCGAGGCTGCCCAGCAGGCGTTCCAGGATGAGGCCAGCGAGAGTGCGGAAAAACGGCTGTTCGATATCCGCAGACAGCTCACTGACCTGGAGGGCATGGAGGCGAGCATCGAGGGGTATGGCGAGGCATCCGACCGCCCGACTGACCCGCTGTCATGAGGTGATTTTTTAACGCGTGCGCTTGGTTAATACCGATTTAAGGGGTATGTCGCAGGTTAGTGCGGTTGCAAGTGCACATCGAGGGCCGATTCCAGCGCGCGGGTGAAACCCCGCACGCGCTCATGGGTGCATCAGGTTGATGTCTTTTGTATAAGGTGTGATAGGCAGGTATGGCGACTAAAACAGCACAAAGCGAAGAACGCGAGCCCCCGGCCGGCGAAGCCGCGGACGGTCCTCTTCTTGATATGTCCGATGCGGCGGTGAAGAAGCTCATCAAGACAGCCAAGAAGCGTGGCTACGTAACTTACGAAGAGATCAATTCCGTTCTGCCTTCTGACGAAGTGTCGTCAGAGAAGATCGAGGACACCATGGCCATGTTCTCCGACATGGGCGTGAATGTGGTCGAATCCGAGGAGGGCGAGGACGGCGGCGATGACGCCAAGAAAACCCCGGCCGTGGTTTCCGCCAAGAAGGCCCCGGTCAAGACCACCACCAATTCCCCCTCGACCGAGCGCACCGACGACCCCGTGCGCATGTATCTGCGCGAGATGGGCACCGTTGAGCTGCTCAGCCGAGAAGGCGAAATCGCCATCGCCAAGCGCATCGAGGCCGGCCGCGAGGCCATGATCGCCGGGCTTTGCGAAAGCCCGCTGACGTTCCAGGCCATCATCATCTGGCGCGACGAACTGAACGACGGGCGCATCCTGCTGCGCGACATTATCGATCTGGATGCCACCTATTCCGGGCCTGACGCCAAGAAGGTGCCCGAGAACCCCCACAATCCAGCCAACCAGCAAAATGGCGCCGGTCAGCCAAATGCTGCCGCGGGCGCCAACGGCGCCGCCCAGCAAAATGGTGCGGCCCAGCCCGAGCATGAGAAAACCGCCAACGCCCCCCAGGGCGAGGCTGCCGACGGCGAGGAAACCGAGGGCGAGGAAGGCGAGGAGGAAGAGGACGACGATGACGACATGGAGAATTCGCTCTCCTTGGCGGCCATGGAAGCCGAACTCAAGCCCGACGTGCTGAAAATCTTCGATACCATCGCCGGGGATTACAAGAAGCTGCGCCGTTTGCAGGACCAGCTGGTTGAAAAGGCGATGAAGAGCGCCTCGCTCTCGACCAGCCAGCAGCGCCGCTACACCAAGCTGCAGGAAGACATCGTCGTCGAGGTCAAATCGCTTTGCCTCAACAACAACCGCATCGAGGCGCTGGTGGACCAGCTTTACGGCATCAACCGCCGGCTGGTGAGCTTTGAAGGGCGCCTGATGCGCCTGGCCGACAGCTACAGCGTTGGCCGTGAGGATTTCCTGTCCGAATACCAGGGCAACGAGCTCGACCCCAACTGGGCGCGCCGCGTGGGGCGTCTTAAAGGCAAGGGCTGGGAGCCGTTCATCAAGGCCGAGCGCGACAACGTCAAGACCATCCGCACCGAGATTTCAGACCTCGCCACCGAGACGGGACTTGAGATTGCCGAGTTCCGCCGCATCGTGCGCATCGTGCAAAAAGGCGAGCGCGAGGCGCGCATCGCCAAGAAGGAGATGGTGGAAGCCAATTTGCGCCTCGTGATCTCCATTGCCAAGAAATACACCAACCGCGGCCTGCAATTCCTTGATCTCATTCAGGAAGGCAATATCGGCCTGATGAAAGCGGTCGACAAGTTCGAGTATCGCCGCGGCTACAAGTTCAGCACCTACGCCACATGGTGGATCCGTCAGGCGATCACACGTAGCATCGCCGACCAGGCGCGCACCATCCGCATCCCCGTGCATATGATCGAGACCATCAACAAGATCGTGCGCACCAGCCGTCAGATGCTGCACGAAATCGGCCGCGAGCCCACGCCTGAAGAGCTGGCCACCAAGCTGGCGCTGCCGCTCGAGAAGGTCCGCAAGGTCCTGAAGATCGCCAAGGAGCCGATCAGCCTCGAGACGCCCATTGGTGATGAGGAAGATAGCTATTTAGGCGATTTCATCGAGGACAAGAACGCGGTGCTGCCCATCGACGCCGCGATCCAGGCGAATTTGCGCGACACCACCACCCGCGTTCTGGCGTCCCTTACGCCGCGCGAGGAGCGCGTGCTGCGCATGCGCTTTGGCATCGGCATGAACACCGACCACACGCTGGAAGAGGTGGGGCAGCAGTTCAGCGTGACCCGCGAGCGCATCCGGCAGATCGAGGCCAAGGCGCTGCGGAAGCTGAAGCATCCGTCACGGTCAAGGAAGCTGCGGTCGTTCCTGGATAATTAAGGCAGTCCACCGACCACCATTATTGTCACCCCGGGATTTATTCCCGGGGTCCATTCCATTGACGTTTCCACATGCTTGTGAGCATCACGCAAGCTTCGACTGCCTATCAGAAACGAGCGCGATAAAATCACGCAACGACCATATCCAGTCCTGCTGCTCTTTTTTGTAGCTCTTCTTGATTCTGCCAGGAACGATCAACTGAACATCAGATTCGTGCATCATCGTTGTTTGTGCGGTGGAGATAGCGGGTTCCAGTGTGACTAGGTGCTTGTCAGGTATCCTCTCTGCTTCTGGAAGAATTTGGGGCCAGCGGTCCTTGCAGCTCGATTTCGCCGCGAGCATTGTCAGCAGGGCGGTGTTGAATTTAGGATCGCGGTAGGGCTTAACGCCTGGAAAAATAAAATCTGGTTTTTTTCCTTTCTCCGTAATGACTTGACTATCATACACAAGCTTGTGTGCGTCGAAGGCCGCTGCCAGATGGTTCTCGAATGAACGGCCCATACGCGATTTCCGTCTGTTTTGGACGCCGAGCGAGTATTTGATAAACGCGTCCACATCGATATCGTCACCGTCACTGAATCCCTCGCGTATGCGTTCGGAGACAATTTTCTTTTCAAGACGGCGAAACATGGCTTCTTCATGATTCAGCCATGCAAGAAGCGCCTCGTCGGCATCATCTCGTGCATCAACTTCAGGCAATGTAAGTCTGGCTAGATCAGAGAACTCTGCGGTCCCCGGAAATTTCAGTCCAAACCCTTCAATGATGGAATCGAGTGAGTTAGAGTCAGGGTCTTCAAATTCAATACCAATTTCATCAAGAATAAACCTGGAAATAAAATCGATCTTTCCGTCTTCATCACCTTCAAAGCCCTGGATTGTGAATTTCAGTTGTGGCTGCTCATCCATGCCAAACAGCCAGAGAAGTTGACTCTGGATGGTGCTGTCGGAAGGGACAACGATGAAGAGGATCGATTTGTCGGGGCGTATTGCGAGAAACAGCGTGTCTCCAGCCGACATCAGTTCGGTCACATCATTTGTTGGATAGTAGAGTCGGAATTCGGCAGGCCTGTCTTTTTCTTCACGACAGTCGTAATACGTAGCGTTGCCTTGATATGTGATAGTTTCCTGCTCGTCATTCAGCCAGATATAGGTAGCGTTGAAGCTGGTTTTTTCAATTCCCAGAAATTTCCTCATCGGAACTGTTGTTCCGATTTCATGCTGATTCGAAGATTTTGGTTCAGCATCAACAGCGGAAAGGATTTTGACTCCCACGCCCTCGAAATATTCTGAAAGATGACCCTTATTCATTACCCCGTATTACCAGTTGTTTCCCGGTTCCTCTTAACCAGATTGTGCACTGATCCAGCACAAGATTAAACGGCTTTTTTTCTTTACCTTTCAAAGAACACTCCCAAACAGTTGCTACACGCCAATTGTTTTCCAGAAGTGATTTATTGTTTCGTGAGTCTCTTTCCCTGTTCCCGTTTATCTTGGTCCGCCAGAATGTCTCCCGGCTTTTAGGCCATTTGAACAAGTGACAATTATGGCCATGCCAGAAGCAGCCATGAACAAAAATGACAGCACGGTATTTCGGAAACACAAGGTCGGGCTTTCCCGGCAATCCCTTGCTGTGAAGGCGGTACCGAAACCCTCTTTTATGCAATCCGCTTCGGAGTTGCAGCTCCGGCCTGGTATCAGCCCCCCTGATACCCGACATCATCTGGCTTCGCTTCTCCTTTGTAACAATGTCAGCCACGGGCTTGTCGCAGGGGAAGTTCCTTCTGGAGGGGTATTTCGTTCCGTTGTGCCACAGCCTCGTATAGATGCGGCTTCATGATATCAGCTACAGCCCGCACGACGGGAACAACAACGGCATTCCCGAACTGCCTGTAGGCCTGTGTGTCAGATACAGGAATATTGAAGCCAGACTCTCCAGGTGCGTCGAATCCCATTAGTCTCGCGCATTCACGCGGTGTTAGACGCCGGGGGCGTTTCCTCTCTTGGTGCACAAGGATTTCCGATCCGTCCTTGTAATATCTTGCTGACAGTGTGCGGGTCACATCATCAGGGCCGAAAAGCGAATAACCAAATCCGTTTCCGGCAGCCCGGTGCTTTTCCTTGTAGCCTTTCAGATAATTCCAGAGTTTCGGCGTAAGCGTGTATTTGTCCGGCACACCGTCTTCGAGAATATCGCCCAGAACCGGCGCTTTCGCCGTTTCCGGAAAGACAAGCCGGTCAAAACTGAAAGAGGTCTGCGTGTCCCTGAACCCGACAATAAAGATGCGCTCGCGCTTTTGCGGTACCCAGGGTGCCGAACTGACTACGCGCGTATGGATAGTGTAGCCAAGTTCTTCTTCCAGCACGTGCCGGATCGTCGCAAAGGTTTTGCCGCCATCGTGGCGTTCAAGATTCTTCACATTTTCTAGCAGGAATACCGAAGGCTGGTGATGTTTGATGATCTTCGCAAGATCGTAAAACAAGGTTCCCTGTGTGTCGCATAAAAAGCCGTGGGGTCTGCCGAGCGCGTTCTTTTTCGATACACCGGCAATGGAAAACGGCTGACAGGGAAACCCCGCCAGCAATACATCATGCTCCGGTACTTTATGTGGTGCTTTGGCGTAGGGCCTGACATCACCCGCAAACTCGTGATCCTCGCCATCGGGAAAATTCGCCGCATAGGTCTGTCTTGCGAACCTGTCCCATTCTGCGGTGAAGACGCAGCACCCGCCAATTTCTTCAAACGGGATTCGCAAGCCCCCGATTCCCGCGAACAAATCGACGAACCGGAATGACGTGTCTTGTGAATGGTTTTCGGAGGTGCGCTCTTGGATGTGCTGACGCAGCGCCTGAATCACAAGAGGTGGCGGCGTTGCATTCCTGGTCCTGGCCTCATATCGCCTGACGGTACGGTCGGACTTGCCCAAAAGGCTTGCCGTTTCGGCAATCGAAAGCCCCGCTTTTTCACGCAGTGTTCCAAAATCATCAATCGTCGCAAGGTCTGTCATATGGCAAATACCGGGAATCTTTTTGACATTCTGTCATTATTCTTCCCAGAGTAACACAGAAAAACATGAACATAAAGTGAACATTTATATTTTTTTGATTTTCCACGCAATTAACCTGATGAGTCTGATAGCAACCTCACCCCCGCAGTCGCGCCCCCGGTCCGCCATTGCCGCGGTCGATGAACTCAATGCCGCCTTTTTCCAGGGCTTCACGGATTTTGCGGCGGTTGGAGTCGTGAGGAGTGTGCTTGCCGTTTTCGAAGTTGCGGATGGTGTTCACGTCCACATCTGACTTCTCCGCAAGGTCCATTTGCGTCCAGTCGAGCATGGCGCGGGCGCCGCGACATTGGGATGCGGTGAGAGGCATACCCACGGCAGTGCCGGATTCGTCCGTTCCGTGTCATTAGCTCAAAGAAATAGTTAGTTAAAATAACTATCTTAAGTTAAAATTTGGGCAGATTCGGTATAAACAAGAGGACCGCAACCGGTCATGCCCGACCTCAGAGACAGGGAAGCGTGGGACAGCGCGACGCGGCCAGAGGACGCGGCGGACGCCTTCCGATATGCCTTTGGCGACCTGGCGGGCGAAGAGGCGCTGTTTCGCGCCTTCCTCGCCGAGTGCGAGCTGCAAACGGAGCGGGCCGGTTTTTGGGTCGCGGTCTACGGGTTGCTTAAGTCTGCAAAAAACTAGACCGTTTCCTGCCTGTATTGATGACTGGCCTTCAGCCATCTCCAGTGATTGCGGTTTTACCCGCCAGCTACATCCGCGGAATATACGTGTCGTCGATCCGCGTCACTTCTTCCAGAATAATATCAACTTGGGCCGCAAATGACGGTGGAATCAGGCAGATGATGCCATCGGGGCAGCGGAAGCCAAAAACGACCGTCACATGCTCGAACAACATTGAGGGCACGCAATAGATTCCGGTGGGTATATTTCCCCCAGCGACTTTTTTGAGAAAGAGCTGCTGAACTTTTGAGTTGCTCACGGCTATACGGACAGCTTTTGCGCAGAGTCCGCCCTTCTTGGCTGACTTTTTGACAGCAACTAAAGAGTCATTGAGTGCATCTTGTGCTTGTTGAGGTGTTATTTGCGCTGAAGTCATGATCAAAACTCTCCCTTGTTACAAAGATTTTTTATTATTATTTTTATATTATGCATGATTTACAGTAAAAACAAATATATATAACTTAGTATTCTGTTTTATTGAATCTATGATTTTGAAAAAACTTATCCCCGCCCCCTCACACCACCTTTATATTCCGCCTCATCTCTTCTCCACTTAAGGGGACGCGGCTCGAGACCGTCTTGATCTGTTGGAGAAGAGAGCGGTTCCTGCGAAGGAGTCTTTGCTTGTCCTATCGGCTATCGCCTACTTGAGGACGATGGTTGTGATACGGACGGGTAAACAGAGCGTAACGAGCTCATCCTTCCCGGGCGTGCCGTCCCGGACCCGGGGGTATTATGGCCCCCGCGCCTGAGAGCTAACCAAGACGCCGGGTGGATGTCGCAAAGAAACCGTGCGCGGGGCGCCGACGAGGTGCCCTTAAGAGTCGGAACGCACCTTTTTAGCGCTCCGCGCAGTCCCTGTTCTCAGGGATATTTTAAGTCATACGCCGGGGCTCCCAAAGCGGCCGGGCATTTTGGCGTGTCCTATTGCTTCGCTGCATGAGGACATTTGTGCTGACCAAAAAGGAGACAGGACTTGGCATTTTCTCACTTCACCACCAGCTGCCCCAATGCTCGTTGCCGGCGTGCAAAGGCCTGCAGGCGCAGGAAAGGGGCGAGGTGTGAAGGACTTGCCTTGTTGAAGCGAAGCCTGCCTGCGCGATTAGAAGCTTTGGTCAGCAAAGTCCTTGTTTGCACTGCTGCATAGCTGAATGAGCAAGTCTTCGTTTGGCCTACCGCTTCGCTACATGAGGCCGGAATTGAACCTTTCCTGCCCCCGACGCGACCATTCGGGTAAAAAGGGCCGGTCGTATCCTCACCTCAAAGGAGAAAAGGTCATGGGCAGTGACGAGGAAATGCCGGAATATTTGTCAGGCTTCAAAGGGTTCATGCGCTCGCGGTGGGGCGATCTCGCGGCCGTTTCCCTCACCTTTCCTTTTACCGACTATATGCTTGAGCTGTACGGGCCGCCTGCCGGTTTTGGCGGCGGCGCGGTGGCGGCCCTGACCGGGTTTGCCGCGTTCGGCTATGTGCTCGGGTTCATGGTTGCCCGGGACAACAGCCCAAGATTTTCCGCGATCCCGCTGATCCTGTTATTCGCGGCCATTGGTCTGGGGTTTTACAACATGACGCTTGAGCCGGATGCCCGCTGGACGGCCACGGAGAACATCGCCAAATACGTGATGACGCTGTTTCTAGTCTCGTACCTGTTCGCGCTCTTTTTCGCGAAAAAGTACCTGAAAGGGAAGGGGTGAGGGTGCGCGGTGCTGGGGCCATCCCGGCCTAAAGGTGCCGACAGGCGGTAGGCCACAATAAAGTTACTTCCAGTGGGGCGGGTAGGCCGTGTCATAGCCCGGCAGGGCGGCGATGCGATCGGTCCACTGGCTGATCCTGGTGAAATGGTCTGGAAGCGGATATGCGAGGTCGAACGCCTTGGCCTCTTCGCGGTCGGCGGCGCGGCCCAGCTGCATGAGCAGGGGGTAGGCGATGAGATCCGCCGCGCTCAATGCGTCGCCGGCGAGAAAGGGATCGCTTTCAAGGCGAGCCTCGAGAAGGCTCAGCTCGGCAAGGACCTTCTCTGCGTTGCTTGTGATCTGGTCAGCGAACTCTGCACCCTTGCCCCGGAACAGCGGCCGTGAAATATCGCCGATCTGGTCGCGCAACGATGATTCACTCTCGGAAATGCTCTGCCAGATGCGCGCGGTCTGTTCAGGGGTTTCGCCGAAGAGTGGCGGGGCCCCATTGGGTGTGTCATGGGCCGCGTCCAGAAAGGCGAGCACGGCGAATGTCTCGCAGACGGTTGTATCGTCCTCGATCAGCACCGGCACATGGCCGCGCGGGTTGATGGCCAGGAACTCGGGCGCCTTCTGCTCGCGCTTGGCGTTGTCGAGGCGTTTGGGCTCATAGCTGAGCCCCTTCACCGCGAGCGCCAGCATCGCCGACCAGCAGGGAGGCGAACCGGAAATGAAATATAGCTGCCGGGTGCTCATGGGACAGGTATGGCGCGTCGCTGGGCTCCCGACAAGCCCTCGCGCGAACCGGCGTCCGGACCGGGCCCGTGCGTTAAGTCTGCGCGTTAAGGCTGGTGATTAATGCTTAACGCGCGTTCCCGTTCACCTTGTCGGCGGGAGTGAATATCACTGAAGGCCACAACAAGAGGGGCCCTTCGTGACTCACATCAAGGCTCCGGTTCAGGAGGACGCGAACATGTTTACAAATTCAACGGAAGAAACGGTCATTGCCGAGGGCCTGAAAATCGAAGGCAAGGTGACCGCCGATGGCCTGGTTCGGGTGCACGGCAAGGTGATCGGCGATATGCGCTGCTCGGCCCTTGTCATATCCGAGCGCGCCGTCATCACCGGCACCGTCACCGCCGACGAGGTCGAGGTCGATGGCATGGTCGATGGGCCGATCCGTGCCGACAACGTGGTGCTCAAGTCGCAGGCCCATGTGACCGGCGATATTCATCACACCTCGCTGACCGTCGAGAAAGGCGCCAAGTTCGAGGGCCGTTCCAAGCAGGCCGACTTCGAGGACGCCAAGCCCAAGGCCAAGCGGGGCCGTCCGCGCAAGAACCCGCTTGCCGCCAATGACGATGCCTCCGGCACAGGGGCAAGCCAGGTCGCGTAAACGCACTCAAGCCTCTCGACAAGTCCCTGCGCGCGCGCCATTGTCGCGCCCGCCATGGGGTTGGATGATATTGACATACGCCGAGCTCACCCGCGCGACGCGGGCGCATTAGCTGAGCTGATGCGCGCCCTGCATGTGCATCTGAAAGAGCCGGAAGAGCATATTTCGCCGGAAAAGCTTTCCCGTGATGTGCTGCACGCGGCGAGCGCCCACAGCGTGCTTGTCGCGGAGCAGGGTGGACGCCTGATGGGTTATGCACTGTTCCACGAAACATATGAAAGCATCTCCACCCAGCGCGGCGTCTACATGGCCGATCTGTTCGTCGCCAAACACGCCCGCCGCCAGGGGCTGGGACGCGCACTCGTGGCGGCGGTGGCACACTCAGCGCGCGCGCGCGACCTGAAATTCGTATGGTGGGTTTCGGAAGCCTGGGACGAGCAGGCGCAAGCTTTTTACGCGGCGCTGGGCGCAAGCCACGACCCGATGATTGCTCATGCAGTGTCGTTTGAAGATTTCGAAGCTTTGGCCGATGAAGGAGAAAACAAGTCTCCGATCGCCTGAACAACAGCTATGCTTGTTGGACTGGCAGCTTCTATGCATTAGCCTGCCTCAAACCTCACTCATCATTTCGACACGGAAAAAGCTCACATGCCCATTCAGCGTTACAAGACTGATTTCAAAATCCTCGATGAAGCCGCCCTTAGACTTTGGAAAGAACTGCCACCTGCCGTCGTCTCAGACTGCATGAACCGAACCCAGGTCATGGCCGGTGCCATCAAGCCCGTAAAACAGGGTATGACCCTGCTCGGCCAGGCGCGCACCGTGACCTGCATGGTGGGTGACAACTCCGCTCTGCACATGGCCATCGGCATGGCGGAGCCGGGACAGATCCTCGTGGTCGATGCAGGCGGGTTTGAGGACACAGCCATCTGGGGTGGCATCATGACCCGAGCGGCGATCAAGCAGAGTATTGGCGGGCTGGTGGTCGACGGCGCGGTGCGCGATGTCGCTGAAATTCGCGAGTTCGGTTTCTCAACCTTTGCCCGGGCCATTGTTCCCGCCGGCCCGCACAAGGGTTTTGGCGGCATCATCGACGGAGCAATCGCCTGCGCTGGATGTCCTGTGAAATCCGGCGATATCGTCATCGGCGATGATGATGGGGTCTGCGTCGTGCCGCTTGAGCGCGCAGATGAAATTCTCAAAGCGTCAATCGACAAGATCGCCCAGGAAGAGCAGACCAACGCCCAGACGGCGGAAGGGAATATCCCTGGCGATCGGCTGGGGCTGGGGGAAGCGGAGATTATCAGCGGGTGAGGATCAGGTCTTGCTAATCTTGCAATTCCCAGGAGACATTCACCCGTGCCTCCACCCGGTGTTCACCGGGCTCGATGGGAACCTGAGCGGCCTTGGCACTCATGGCCGCCGCGCGCCCGAACATCGGCCGCGGCGCGCTGTCGACGAAGTCCTCGCTGATTACCAGGACCTTGCCGAGTTTCGCATTCCCCGCACTGGCATAGAGTTCCGCCTTCTGCCGGGCGTTGTCCATGGCCAATTTTCGGGCGACGTTTTCTAGGGATGCGGCATCCTCTACCGTGAAAGCGATGCCGTTGATCTGGTTTGATCCAAGACTCACGGCCTGATCGAGAATGGCGCCGAGCAACTTCAGATTGCGTACCATGATGCGAACAGAATTGACCACGCGGTAGCCTATGATCACCGGCGGTTTGCCGTCCTTGAAATGCTGAAATTTAGGGCGCACGGTGAAATTGGTGGTCTGGATGTCCTTGGCGTCGACCTTCTGACCTTTCAGTTCGACAATCACCCGGCCCATGGCCGCAGTGTTCTGGTCAAGCGCCTGTTTGGCGGTCTCGCCTTCACTTACCACGCCAATGGAAATGCTGGCCGTGTCGGGGCGTGCCTTAGCCACGCCTACACCGGTCACGCTGACATTGCGTTTTGTCGGTTTCTCCGCCGCAACCCCGACGGTGGCGGAAACAATCATAAATGCCAGTACAAGAAACAGTGGAGCGATGAAACGGGACATGATGCATTCTTTCTTGTTGACCTTGCACGTCTTATAGCGTGCCGACGCTGTACGTGGATATTAATTTGGTCAAAAAACAAGTCCATCACGCTACCGCTTCGCCAAGGTGAGAATCTCTGTTATAGGAGCGGCGGGCAACAAACCCGAGGGGCCCGTAGCTCAACTGGTTAGAGCTGACGGCTCATAACCGTCCGGTTGCAGGTTCGAGTCCTGCCGGGCCCACCAGACCCTCCCTTGCCCGTTCTCTGCAGTGCAGCATGATGGCGGAGTTTCATGTCAAGACGCCAGACTGATAAGCCCTTACTTGCGATCATTATTATGATAATCGCCGTGGCAATGCTGGTGGCCATGAACACGCTCGTGAAGCTTATCGGGCCAGACTATCACGCCTTTCAGGTAACATTCTTGCGGAACCTTGTGGCAGCCATTGTGCTCATTCCCTTCATCATGAAAGACGGCGGGTTTAAAGCACTGCAAACTCGCAGACCAGGCCTGCACCTCATCAGATCTTTAACGGGCTTGACCGGAGTGTGTTGCTATTTCTTTGCGGTTCAACGCCTCTCTGTCGGAGAGGTCATGGTCATTTCCCAAGCAGTCCCGCTGTTTGTGACGGCGTTGGCGGTTCCGGTACTTGCCGAGAAGGTCGGCTGGCGGCGGGGGAGTGCTGTGGTCGTAGGATTTGTTGGCGTTGTCATTGCTCTTGGACCAGTGAGAGAAGTCACAACTGCGGCTCTCATCGCCGTCCTGGGTACCGCGCTGTGGTCGATTACAATCCTGACCGTGCGCATTCTTGGCGCGACGGAGCGTCCAGCAACCACGACATTCTATTACATGGTGTTCGGCACGATTGTCGGAGGTCTTCTCCAACCCTGGTTCTGGCGCATGCCTGGGATCGAAACTTGGGCATTGTTTGCAGCAATCGGAGTTCTGGGAGCGATTGCCCAACTCCTGATTGCCCATGCTCTGAAGATTGGAGAAGCATCTGTTGTCTCTCCATTTAACTACACTGCGATTATCTGGGCTATAGCCATCGATCTTGCGATCTGGGGCGTGCTGCCAACGTTCTGGACGATTGCCGGAGCCGCTGTCATTACTCTTGCTGGGTTATATATTTTCCGCCGGGAGGCGGCTGCAAAAGAGGCATAGGGATGACATGACACTGGACTTGAACTTTGTCGAAAACCAATTTCCGGCGCTCGAACATCGTGACTATGTGTATTTCGACAATGCCGGCGGCTCGCTGGTGCTTGATCGCGTGGCCAGGCGTATCAGTGATTATTTGCTGACATCCAGTGTTCAGCATGGTGCAACTTACGCAAAATCCCGGATTGCCATGGAGCGGCTTTTTGAAGCTCAGAAGAGTGTGGCTCAACTCGTGAATGCGCGCCGCCCTGAAGAAGTAATCATGGGGGCGTCCACATCAGTACTTCTGCGAACGCTGTCATCCATGCTCAGCGCCAGGCTTCGCCCCGGCGATGAGATCATCGTCAGTGAAGTGGAGCATGAGGCAAATGCAGGTGCCTGGCTGCAACTGGAGAAATTGGGTGTAAACATAAAGTTCTGGCCCCTGGATCGGGACACAATGGAATTGAGTACGCAGACGCTCGCGAATCTGCTCAACGAACGCACCAAGCTCGTATGTGTGACCCATGTCTCAAACATTCTGGGTACGATCAATCCGGTGAGGGAATTTGCCGATGTTGTTCATGCCCATGGCGCCAAGATTTGTGTTGATGGCGTTGCCTACGCGCCTCACCGTCTCATTGATGTGCAGGTCTTTGATGCCGACTACTACGTGTTCAGTTTTTACAAGGCTTATGGGCCGCATCACGCGGCACTTATTGGCCGTTACGATGATCTGCTGGAATTGCCCGGTACAAATCATTTTTTTGTTGCAGAAGGCGAAATTCCTTACAAGTTCCAGCCGGGTAATGTGAATTATGAATTGTCCTACGGCTGCATTGGCATTTCCGACTATCTGATCGACATGGCAAAACACCACGGTGCTGAGGGTGAGTCAGAACGCGGTCATCTTGCCCATGCTTTCGATTTGATTGCCGAGCAGGAGCAGAAGCTCTCAAAACGGTTGCTCGATTATCTCAATTCCGTACCGGGCGTCACGGTCATTGGCGATGCACGGAACGATGCAAGTGTGCGCGTGCCAACGATCAGCTTTACCGTTGGGGGGCAAGATAGCCGTACAATCGTGGAACAAATTGACCCTCATGACGTTGGCATTCGCTATGGTGATTTTTATGCGGTCCGGTTGATTGAAGCCCTGGACCTTGCGCCACAAAATGGCGTGGTACGGGTCTCGATGGTTCACTACAACACGCTGGCCGAAGTTGATAAGTTGATTGAAAAGCTGGAACCAGCCCTAAACCGGCATGGCCAATGAACACCCTCCGCATCCTCCATATTTCAGATGGACGCCCCGGCCACTACCATTTGGCTGAAGGCGTCATTGCGGCGCTGGAGCGTCATCGGAAAGTTGATCTGGAAACGCTGCTCATCAAACGTCGCTGGATGGTGCCGGGGCGGTATTTGCGGATGCTTGTGACCGCGGACTGGTGCGCGCCGGATCAGCTTTTGAAAATAGGCTACGGGATCGATGCCGACGCGTTGGCACCTGCCGATCTGATCGTCTCTTCCGGTGGGGAGACATTGCCTGTCAATCTGGCGGTCAAACGTCTGCTCGGGGCTGAAAATATTTTCATCGGCTCACGGCGCGGCGTTGACGTAGAGGCGTTTTCACTGATCGTCAGCTCCTACGAGCGGCACAAGAATTTGCCCCGTCATCTTGTATCGCTAAAGCCGAGCGCGCTCGATCCCGAAGCGTTGGGGCGCCCCGAAGAGGTGCCGGTATTTGGTGCAGACAATCCCCCCAAACTTATAGGGCTGCTGGTTGGTGGGGACTCGGGTCTGTTCAAATACAAGGACGAGGAATGGGCTCGCCTTTTTGATTTTGCTCGCGAGGTGAGCCAGGCATGGGGAACGCGCTGGCTGGTCTCGACCTCGCCCCGTACCCCGCCACATATTGCGCAAGCGGCCTTTGATCTGGCAAAGGATAAAACCGTTGTTGCCGATTTCATTGATTTCAAGCTTGCAGGACCCGGCACCTTGTCCAAGATTTTCAGCAAGGCAGACGCGATCCTGTGCTCCGAGGATTCCAGCACCATGATTTCCGAAGCCGTGTGGGCGCGGTTGCCTGTGGTGGGAGTGTCTCCCGCGCATCATGCGTTCAAGTCTGAAGAACGCGACTACCGGCTTTTGCTCAAGCACAATGATTGGTGCCGGTTTCTGCCCATCTCAAGATTGAATATCAAGCGCTTTGGGAAAGAGCTGGGGGCTCTCGTTCCGTTGAAAGAAAATCCGCTCGATCGGCTGGCAGGTGAATTGAAGGCGCGCTTGCCAAGCTTGTTCAAAAGCTAGATATGGAATGAAAGCAAGAAGGGCCGCCTCTCAGATCTGAGAGGCGGCCCTTCCATTGTCTTTTCGCGGTTCGTCGCTGAACCGCGTCAGCGCGGATTATGCGAGGTGGATCTCTCTTGAAGAAAACATCCAGGTCCACGCAGCTGACGACCGCAAAGTTTGACAATGAGACACTGGATCACCTCCTTTCGGTTGTTGATTGATCAGGCAAGCTTGAAGTGGTTTGCGAAGATTCGCAAGTGCGTTTTACAAGCGCGGCTTGCTGCCCACGCACCAATCGATTAGAAGGCGGCGAAACCGCTTTACAACGCGTATTCCAATTACACGGGCGAAAGTATTCCATGGCCACTCCCCAATATGTTTTCACGATGCAGAATCTGGGCAAGACCTATCCCGGCGGCAAGCAGGTTCTCAAAGAAATAACGCTCTCGTTTCTGCCAGACGCAAAGATCGGCGTCGTGGGTGTCAATGGTGCTGGTAAATCTACGCTCATGAAGATCATGGCCGGGCTCGACAAGGAATATGTCGGCGAGGCCTGGGCGGCGGAGGGTATCAATGTCGGGTACCTGCCGCAGGAACCCGAGCTTGACCCGTCAAAAGACGTGATGGGCAACGCCATGGAAGGTGTGGGCGAGAAGAAGGCGCTTGTTGAACGCTACAACGAACTCGCCATGAACTACTCCGATGAAACGGCCGATGAGATGGCGCAGCTTCAGGACGAGATCGAGGCTCAGGATCTGTGGGACCTTGAATCGAAAGTCGAGATGGCCATGGACGCGTTGCGGTGCCCCGAGGGAGATGCGGAGGTTGTCAATCTCTCTGGCGGTGAAAAACGCCGCGTGGCGTTGTGCAAGTTGCTGCTCTCCCAGCCAGACATTCTGCTGCTCGATGAACCGACCAACCATCTCGATGCGGAAACGGTCGCATGGCTTGAAGGGCATCTGCAGGAGTATCCGGGTTGCGTCATCATGGTCACCCATGACCGTTATTTCCTCGACAACATCACCACATGGACGCTGGAGATAGACCGCGGGAAAGGCATTCCCTATGAGGGCAATTATTCCTCCTGGCTTGGGCAGAAAGCCAAGCGCCTCGCCCAGGAAGATCGCGAGGAGGATGCCAAACAGAAAACGCTCTCGCGCGAACTGGAATGGATACAGGCCAGCCCACGCGCCCGGCAGGCAAAATCCAAGGCACGTTTCCGTGCCTATGACGAGTTGCTGGCGGAAGCCGGAAAGCAAATGCACCGGCGCGCACAAATCCAGATACCGCCCGGACCCCGGCTTGGCGACCTGGTGATCGAGGCGGAAGATCTGACCAAGGGATTTGGCGACCGGCTGCTGATCGAGGATTTAAATTTCAAGCTTCCCCCCGGCGGCATCGTCGGCGTCATTGGCCCCAACGGCGCCGGCAAGACCACGCTGTTCCGCATGATCACAGGCCAGGAAGAACCTGATAACGGGTCTATCAAAATCGGGGACACGGTGAAACTCGGCTATGTGGACCAGAGCCGTGATGCGCTTGATGACGGCAAAACCGTGTGGGAGGAAATCTCCGGCGGCAGCGACATCATCGAACTTGGACCGCGCGAAGTGCCATCCCGCGCTTACGTGAGCTGGTTCAATTTCAAGGGCGGTGACCAGCAGCAGAAGGTGGGGCAGCTTTCAGGCGGTGAGCGCAACCGGGTTCATCTCGCCAACATGCTGAAATCAGGGTCCAACCTGTTGCTGCTTGACGAACCGACCAACGATCTCGATACCGAAACGCTTTCAGCGCTTGAAGCGGCTCTTGAAGATTTTGCCGGCTGCGCGGTCATCATCTCGCATGATCGCTTCTTCCTCGACCGCATCGCCACCCACATGCTCGCCTTTGAAGGCGACAGCCATGTGGAGTGGTTCGAGGGCAACTTTGCTGATTACGAGGAAGACAAGAAACGACGCCTTGGCGAGGATTCGATTATTCCGAAACGGATCAAGTACAAGCGTTTCAGCCGGTAGCCTCAGCCTCCAAGTGCGGAGAGCAAGGCCGTGACCTTTCCGCCGTTTCTCTGGATATAATCCACAAACAGGTCTTTCTGCTGGCCCACCATGGAAATGGGTGTGATCCAGACACCGACGATCGAGACGTCCCGCACCTTGTAGCCACCTTTGCGCGGGACGACGTGCCAGTTCAGCGTGTGTTTTGTGCCGTTGGTGAGGGTGATAACACTTTCCACCTCGTAACCCCATTCAAGCTTGCCGCTCTGTGTCACCACCTGGAACTTGGCCACGGGGAAGTCCTTGGCTTGCCCGATGAAGTAGCGGGCCATGAAACGGGCCACACTGTCGTAATAGGAGCTTCGGCGGCTTCTTGGCAGGTGCTTGCGATAACTTCCGAGCGAGAACAGGCCGATGTCGGGCAGGTCCGAATAGAGGCGGATGGTGTCGGCCAAAGTATCATGCGAGCGCGAGCGCACCGCGGCCATCAACTGCAAGCCAGCCTGCTTCATAAAAGCGGCCGGCTTGTCTGCGCGGGCAACACCGGGAAAGGCGATGACGAGGACAAGCAGGCAAAAGCCAATTGTTGGAGCAAGACGAGATGTTCTCATGAGTGTGGTTCGCACGCTTAGGGTACTGTGAACAACGTGACAGTGAAACTAACCGGGGAATCTGTCTGAATCCAGACGAAACACGAAAGTTCGGAAGCGACAGACGAGAAAGCAGCTCAACGCGAAGCCGCCGTTCGGTTATGCTGCGCGCTTGGGAAAGTTCAAGAAAGCAGACGTGGGGGGAGCGCATGCCATATGCTGAAAATGATGGCGTAAAAATTTACTTCGAAGAATCCGGCACAGGCAAAGCGCTTGTCTTCCTGCATGAATACCTGAATGACCATACGGGCTGGGATGACCAGATGCGCCGCTTCTCGCGCGACTATCGCTGCGTGACGATTGCCGCACGCGGCTACCCGCCCTCCGATTGCCCTGAGGACGAAATGGCCTACAGCCAGGATATCTTCAAGAATGACGTGCTGGCCGTGCTCGATCATCTCAAGATTAGCAAGGCGCACCTGGTGGGACTTAGCATGGGTGCCTATACGGGGTTGCAACTGGCAATCGAAAATCCAGACCGGGTGCTTTCTGTCATTGCCGCGAGTGGCGCCTCAGGCGGCTATGAGCAGACCCGTATCGAGTTCGAGGAGCAAACTGCGGATTCTGCAGCACAGCTTGAAAGCATGGATGGAATGCCGGGGGTCTCTCTGGCCTCGGGTGCCACCCGCGTTCAGCTCAAGCGCAAGGACCCGATTTCATGGAACCGGGTGGCGGAGATCATCTCGCGCCGGCCGGTTCATTCAGCTGCCAAGACCATGCGGCAGGTGCAGCTCAACCGGACGCCCGTCTACAAGCTGGAAAAAGAACTCGCTGCCGTGAAAACGCCGGTATTGCTGATGGTGGGAGATGAGGATGAGTCCTGTCTTGACGTGAATCTGTGGCTGAAACGGGTGATGGCCTCATCGCGG
Source organism: Hyphomicrobiales bacterium (assembly GCA_021775525.1). Lineage (GTDB taxonomy): Bacteria > Pseudomonadota > Alphaproteobacteria > Rhizobiales > Methyloligellaceae > UBA2767. Next base: position 31,679 of record JAJFHQ010000024.1, on the reverse strand, counting down.
ATGGTGGTGTTTCCCGCCTGCGGTCATGTGCTCCACCTGGAAGAGCCGGAATTGTTCAATCACTTATGTGAACAGTTTCTCAGCAGCGTTGACCGGGATACCTGGTATCCTCGCAACCCGGCGACCATGCCAGCTATCGCCGGCACAACGGCCGTGGGGCTGGGTGATAGCGAAAGCGACTGAACCGCTCCTATGCTAATGTGAGTCGGACTTGATCATGTGAGTCGCTTTGCCATAAGCGCTTCAAAGGGGAGCATCCATGAAAAATCTGATTGTTGGGGCAGTTGTGGTTCTGGCACTCGTCCACGGCTATTTTTACCTGAGCTTCGGGACATTCGATGCCTGCAAGGCGGCCGCCTACCGTATGATCAACCAGAGTACATCCGAGACTGGCAGGGCACTTGGATCACTTGTGGCCGGGCCGATCGAAGCCCGCTTTCGCGCCAAGGGGGCATTAACCTGCTATCGGGCAGCCGTTCTTGGGGAAGACCCCAACGTCCTGCTGCAGTAGAATTACTCTTTGTAAACATCAGGTTCTATAGATTCTTGTTTCCTGCTCAGGGATGAGAAATCTCTCCGCTTGACATATAAAGATATATTTATATGTTTCGCTCTTATGTTGAGGGCGGTTCATGCGGAAACGAGCCGGTGAGGTGTTATGTCCGAGCAAATGACGACCATGCAGCTACTTTCGGGCTTGAAGGCCGCGGGGGAACCAACCCGCCTGCGCCTGCTTGCGCTGCTGGCCGGTGGGGAGCTGAACGTCAAGGATTTGACACGCATATTGGGACAAAGCCAGCCACGGATTTCACGACACTTGAAATTGCTGACGGAAGCAGGACTAATCGAACGGTTTCGCGAGGGCAGCTGGGTTTTCTTCCGGCTTGCCAGTGGCGGCGGATCGGCGGACCTGGCGCTGGCGATTGTCAATTCACTCGACAGCACGGATGCGGACCTTGAGCGCGATCGCGCGCGCGCAGAAACGGTCATGCGTGAGCGGGCCGAATCCGCCCAGGCCTATTTCAAGGACCATGCGTCTGAATGGGACGTCATTCGCTCACTTCACGTCGCCGAAGACGAGGTCGAGCAGGCGATGCTCGATGCAATTGGCGAGGGGCCTTTCGATTATTTCGTTGATCTCGGCACGGGCACCGGACGCATCCTCGAGCTATTCGCAAGCCGCGCGAAACACGCTGTGGGTGTCGATATCAACCGCGATATGCTGGCCTATGCACGCGCCAAACTTGAAGCGGCCAATCTCGTCCATTGCCAGGTGCGCCAGGGGGACCTGTTCTCCCTGAGCTTTGCCGATGGCGAGGTTGATGCGGTGGTGCTGCATCAGGTGCTGCATTTTCTCGACGACCCGGCAAGCGCGCTTCACGAAGCCGCGCGCATCCTGGCGCCTGGCGGCAGGCTGCTGGTGGTGGATTTCGCACCTCATGAGCTTGAATTTCTGCGCGAGACCCACGCCCATCGCCGTCTTGGGCTTGAGCCGGGACAGGTCGCCGGGTGGATCTCTTCTTCAATGCTGAAGCTGGTGGCGCAGCGTGACATGAACCCGCATGGAGATGCGGATATAGACAAATTGACCGTTTCTCTTTGGCTGGCGGAAAAGGCTGGTGCTGGACTTTCAAAAAAGAAGCGGCGGAGCACGGGAAATCTGGAGACCGCTCAATGATGCTTAAATCCACCAGCCAGCGACGGTCTATAAGCGAGGACGTCAAAATGAAAGTCTCCTTCGAGTTCTTCCCGCCAAAGAGCGAGAAGATGGAACAGACTCTGTGGCATGCCATCAACCGACTTGAGCCGCTCGGTCCCCATTTCATCTCGGTGACTTACGGGGCCGGCGGGTCCACCCGCGAGCGCACACACTCGACAGTAGCCCGTATCCTGAAGGACACGGCACTGACCCCGGCAGCGCATCTGACATGCGTGGGGGCCACGCGTGATGAAGTTGATGCCGTCATCAAGGACTATTGGAACCTTGGCGTGCGCCATATCGTGGCGTTGCGCGGCGACCCGCCCGATGGCGATGATGCACGCTACGAGCCGCATCCGGACGGGTATGCCAATGGTGCGGAGCTGGTGGCGGGTATCAAGCGCATTGCGGACTTCGAAGTGTTTGTTTCCGCCTATCCGGAAAGACATCCCGATAGCAAGGATTTCGCCGCCGACATCGACATGCTGAAAGCGAAGGTAGATGCGGGTGCGACCCGCGCCATCACACAGTTTTTTTTCGATAACGATCTCTATTTCCGTTACCTCGACAGGGTGCGTGCGGCAGGCATCGATATCCCCATCACGCCGGGCTTTATCCCGATCCTGAATTTCAACCAGGTTGCGAAGTTCTCTGCCCAATGCGGTACGCATATGCCGAGCCGGATTGCCAAGCAATATGAGGGGCTTGATGATGACGCTGAAACCCGCAAATTCGTGGCAGCGACCATCGCTGCGGAACAGGTGTCGGACCTGGCCGCTCAAGGGGTCAGCGAATTCCACTTTTACACGCTGAACAGGGCTGATCTGGTTTATGCCATCTGCCACCTGCTGGGTCTGAGGCCGAAGGCGGTCGCGAAACAAGAGATTGTACAATGACCCGGGAGGAGCGCGTTACCGCCCTGAAGCAGGCCGTGCCGGAACGCATTCTTGTTCTCGACGGTGCCATGGGCACCATGATCCAGCGCTATAAGCTGGACGAGGCAGCTTTTCGTGGAGAACGTTTCAAGGACTGGAAACAGGACCTGAAGGGGAACAATGACCTTCTGGTTTTGACCCAGCCCCAGATCATTAGGGAGATTCACGACTCCTTCCTGGAAGCCGGGGCGGATATTCTCGAGACCAACACGTTCAATTCGACCTCCATTTCACAGGCGGATTACGGTCTTGAGGACTATGCCCGGGAACTCAACCGTGAGGCGGCGCGGATTGCCCGAGAAGCTGCTGATGCATGGTCGGAAAAAACACCTGACAAGCCGCGCTTTGTCGCCGGAGCCATCGGCCCGACAAACCGGACCGCCTCCCTTTCACCGGATGTGAACAATCCTGGCTTTCGCAACATCAGCTTTGACGAACTTGTTGAGGCGTGCTCCGAGCAGACACGCGGTCTGATTGAAGGCGGTGCGGACACAATATTAATCGAAACCGTGTTCGATACGCTCAACGCCAAGGCCGCCGGTTTTGCGGTTGAACAGGTGTTCGATGAAATGGGCGTTGAGCTTCCGATCATGATCTCCGGTACCATCACCGATTTGTCGGGCCGTAACCTCTCCGGACAAACACCCGAGGCGTTCTGGTATTCCATGCGCCACCTCAAGCCATTTTCCATAGGGATGAATTGTGCATTCGGCGCGGAACAGTTGCGTCCCGCCGTATCCGACCTGGCGGAAGAGGCGGACACTTACGTTACGGCTTATCCCAATGCGGGACTGCCAAACGAGCTTGGTGAATATGACGAGACTCCAGAGGAGTTTGCACCGAAACTCGAGGCATGGGCCAGGGAAGGCCTGGTCAACATGGTCGGCGGGTGTTGCGGCACGACACCGGAACATATCCGCCTGCTGGCCGAGGCAGTTGCAAAGTACCCACCGCGTACAATTCCTGAGAGAAAGCACAAGATGCGTCTCTCTGGACTTGAACCCTTCGTGCACGATTAACCGGCTAAAGGCGTATTCCTCCCATGACCAATGCAGGCGCGACATTCATCAATATTGGTGAGCGAACCAATGTCACCGGCTCGGCGAAGTTCCGTAAGCTGATCGAGGCTGATGACTACACGACCGCGGTCGAAGTGGCGCGCAGCCAGGTTGAGAATGGCGCACAGATTATTGACGTCAATATGGACGAGGGCCTGCTCGATTCCGAATATGCCATGGAAACTTTTCTCAAGCTGATTGCGGCGGAGCCGGACATTTCGCGCGTACCAGTGATGATCGATTCCTCGAAATGGACGGTCATCGAGGCTGGCCTCAAATGCGTGCAGGGAAAGGGTATCGTCAATTCGATCAGCATGAAGGAAGGCGAGAAAGCCTTTCTCGAGCAGGCTAAAAAAGTCCTGCGTTACGGTGCGGCGGTTGTGGTTATGGCGTTCGACGAGGAGGGCCAGGCCGACACGGCAGCGCGCAAATTTGAGATATGCGAACGCGCCTACAAACTGTTGACCGAAGAAATCGGTTTCCCGCCCGAGGACATTATTTTTGATCCCAACATCTTCGCGGTGGCAACCGGCATCGAGGAGCACAACAACTATGCTGTTGATTTCATTGAGGCAACTCGAAAAATAAAAGAGAATTTGCCCTACGCTCATGTGTCTGGAGGAGTCTCGAACCTCTCCTTTTCCTTCCGAGGCAACAATTTGATGCGCGAGGCAATGCACTCGGTATTTCTGTATCACGCGATTCAGGCTGGCATGGATATGGGTATCGTCAATGCCGGGCAACTCGCCATCTATGAGGACATCAAACCGGAGCTGCGCGAGCGTGTTGAAGATGTCATTCTGAACCGCCGCGATGACTCAACCGACCGCCTGCTTGAAGCAGCAGAACGCTACAAGGGGCAGGGCGGTAAAAGAAAAGAAGAGGATCTTTCCTGGCGCGAAGCTCCCGTGGAAGAGCGGCTGACTCATGCCCTCGTCAATGGCATCGCCACGTATATCGTGGAAGACACCGAAGAGGCCCGGGCCCGGGCTAAACGCCCGCTGCATGTGATTGAAGGCCCGCTAATGGACGGCATGAACGTTGTTGGAGACCTGTTCGGCTCGGGCAAGATGTTCCTGCCCCAGGTGGTTAAATCAGCGCGGGTGATGAAAAAATCCGTTGCCTACCTGATGCCATACATGGAGCAGGAAAAGAAACACCTCGGTCTTGTGGATGCACCGGCTGCGGGCAAGATATTGTTGGCAACCGTGAAGGGCGATGTGCACGACATCGGCAAGAACATCGTCGGCGTAGTGCTTCAGTGCAACAATTACGAAGTGATTGATCTCGGCGTCATGGTGCCGGCCCAGAAGATCCTCGAGACGGCACGTGAGAAGCAAGTCGATATCATTGGCCTGTCAGGCCTCATCACGCCATCACTAGACGAGATGTGTCACGTTGCGGCGGAGCTGGAACGCGAAGGCATGGACCTTCCCCTGCTCATTGGTGGTGCGACAACCAGCCAGGTGCATACCGCAGTCAAGATCGACCCGAATTACAATAATGGCCAGGCCATCTACGTGGTGGATGCCAGCCGCGCGGTTGGTGTGGTGTCGAACTTGCTGTCAGACACTGAACGCGAAGGCACAATCGCGCGCGTGCGCCAGGACTATGCCCGTGTCGCCGAAGGGTATGCCCGGGGACAGAAAGCCAAGCGGCGGACAGCCATCGGGGATGCAAGAAAGAACAAGGTCAATATCGAGTGGAGCGGATACACGCCACCCGTCCCGGGATTTACCGGTACACGGACGTTCAAAGAGATCGACCTTGCGGAAATTCGCCGCTATATCGACTGGACACCGTTCTTCTCCACTTGGGAGATGAAGGGGCAGTATCCACGCATTCTCGATGACGATAAATATGGCGAGGCGGCACGCAGCCTGTTTGAGGATGCGCAAAGTCTTCTCGACCAGATTGTTGAAGAGAAGTGGCTGACCGCGAATGCGATCATGGGGTTTTGGCCGGCAAACAGCATCGGGGCCGATGACATCGAACTCTACACCGATGAGGACCGCACGCAACAGCTCGCCATGTTGCATTCCCTGCGTCAACAAATCGCCCGCGACGGCGCCCGGGCAAACACCGCCCTTGCAGATTTCATTGCCCCGAAAGAAACCGGTCTTGCCGATTACATTGGCGGCTTTGCCGTAACTACCGGGCTGGGTGAGGAACCTCATCTCAGGCGCTTCGAAGAGGCCCATGACGATTATTCCAAGATCATGCTCAAGGCGCTGGCGGACCGGCTGGCGGAAGCCTTTGCCGAGATGTTGCACGAGACTGTTCGCAAGGAACTGTGGGGCTATGCGGGAAATGAGGATCTGACACCGGAAGAGCTGATTGGCGAAAAATATCAGGGTATCCGTCCGGCCCCTGGTTATCCTGCACAGCCGGATCACACGGAAAAGCGAACATTGTTCGATCTTATGGATGCCGAAAAAGAAACTGGTATCAAGCTCACTGAGAGTTTTGCCATGTGGCCGGGTTCGTCCGTATCGGGGCTCTATTTCTCACACCCCGAAAGCCACTATTTCGGTGTCGGCAAGATCGAGCGCGACCAGGTTGAGGATTATGCCAAGCGCAAGGGTTGGGACGTAGAGAAGTGCGAGAAATGGCTCGCGCCGATCCTCAATTATGACCCCAAGAAAATAAGCAGCCAGGCAGCATAAGGCTCCCCAAAATGGATATCGAACGTTTGAGGGCTGAGACGCCTGGTGTCTCTCACCGGGTGCATCTCAATAATGCGGGCGCTGGACTGATGCCTCAGCCGGTGATTGAGGCGGTTAAAGATCATCTTGATCTGGAATCTCGCATCGGCGGCTATGAGGCCAAGGCGCAGGAGAATGAACGTATTGAGGCAGCCTACAGCTCTGTGGCGCAGCTGATTGGTGCTGATAAATCAGAAATTGCTTTTGCCGAAAATGCGACTGTTGCCTGGCAATGGGCCTTTTTCGCACAAGACTTGAAAGAAGGGGACCGTATCCTCACAGCCGAAGCGGAGTATGCCGCGAATTACATTGCCTTCCTGCAGATTGCCAAACGCACGGGCTGCATCATCGATATCATTCCTGGCGATGCTTCAGGAGCGGTGGACCCGCAAGCCCTGGAGAAAATGATTGATGGCAAGGTGAAGCTCATCGCCATCACCTGGATTCCCACCAATGGAGGTTTGGTCAATCCTGCCGTCGAGATCGGCAAGGTCGCTAAATCGCATGGCATTCCTTACCTGCTTGATGGGTGCCAGGCAGCGGGACAGATGCCGGTGGATGTGATCCATCTGGGATGTGACTATTTGTCGGTTACAGGCCGTAAGTTCTTGCGTGGCCCACGCGGTACCGGCTTTCTCTATACAAGCACCGAGATGCTTGCACAAACTGAGCCCTGTATGCTCGACTTGTTCGGCGCAACTTGGAGTACGCCAGGTACATATGAGATGCGCCCGGATGCGAGACGTTTTGAATCCTGGGAAAGCTCGATTGCGCTTCATCTGGGTTTGGGGGCAGCGGTCGACTATGCACTGAATGTTGGTCTGGAGGTCATTCGGGAGCGCGTTCGCATGCTGGCAAGAAGCCTGCGTGACGCTTTGGCAGAAATCCCGGGTGTAACGGTTCAGGATATCGGCAAAGAGAAATGTGCCATCGTGACTTTATCCCACAATCGGATTGAGGCTGACAGCATCAAGGCCATGCTTGGCGAAAAGCATATTAACGTGAGCGTATCCAGACCGCCGAGCACTTTGCTGGACGCCAGTGCGCGCGAATTGCCAAATATCGTGCGCGTATCGCCGCACTATTATAATTCAGAAGATGAACTAGAGACGTTTGTACAGGTCTTGCGCCATATTGTGGCTTGACGACCTAATCGGATTTCATAAACCAGACAGATTGAGTTCCTCCCATGCTTGATGTGACCAAAGCCCGTGCCGAAACGCCGGCGGTTGAAAGCGGCATTTATCTGAACAACGCCAGCTGCTCCTTGATGCCTCAGCCGGTCATTGATGCGGTCAATGACTATTTTGCGCTCGAAGCCAAAATCGGGGGGTATCCTGCACTGATGCGGGATACCGCGACTTTTGATGCGGTGTATGACTCAGTTGCCGCTCTCATAAATGCGAAGCCGAATGAGATCGCGCTCATGGGCAGCCATACGCTTGCGTGGCAGTCCCTGTTCCAGGGTTTTCGCTTTGAGGAAGGGGACCGGATACTTACCAGTCGTTCGGAATATGGAGCCAACTACGTTGCCTTCCTGCAAATGCAGAAGCGGACAGGCTGCGTGATCGATGTCATCCCGTCTGGCAATAGCGGGGCAACTGATCCTGCGGCATTGGAAAAAATGATCGATGGTTCGGTCAAACTCATTGCCATCAACTGGATACCAACCAATGGTGGTCTCATGAACCCGGCAGCCGAAATTGGCCGCGTCGCCAGGGAGCATGGCATTCCCTATTTGCTGGATGCCTGCCAGGCGGTTGGGCAAGTAACAGTTGATGTGAAAGAATTGGGCTGTGATTACCTCAGTTCCGCCGGGCGCAAATGGCTGCGCGGGCCGAAGGGAACCGGGTTTCTTTATGTGCGGGAGGACCGATTGTCGGGGTCAGGAGCGGAACCCGGCATCATTGATGATTTTAATGCGCTTTGGACGAAACCGGATGACTACGAACTGGTGTCCAGTGCGCGGCGCTATGAGACCCATGAACAGGAACCGGCCTTGCGGCTGGGGCTTGGTGCCGCTGCTGATTATGCACGTGCACTAGGGCTTGAAAACATCCGTGAGCGTGTTCGCCATCTGGCGGAAGGATTGCGTAGCGAACTCACCGGTTTTCCAGGTATTACGGTGCAAGATCTTGGAACCGAAAATGCAGGTCTCGTAACCTTCTCTCATGACACAATACCGGCACAGGACATTACAGCAGCCCTGCAAAGAGAGGATGTCTGCGTCAAAACAATCCCAAGAGCGGGTTCATTTCTCGATACGCTTGCACGCGATATTCCCGAACTGGTGCGGGTCTCGTCGCATTACTACAATTCGGAAGATGAGCTGGAATCGTTTCTCAGGGCACTGCGTGGCATCGTTGGTGCCGGGTAACAGTCTGGTGACAAAACGGGAGCTACTACAGAAGGTCTTCAACTACCGTCAGTGCCTGTTTGCGTGGCATGCCAGGTTTCAGGGAAGCATTGTAAAGCGCCTTGATTATTTTGAGATCAACACTTGTCGGGTACGACAGATTCCGGGCGTCATTAAAAATTGACGGCGTAATGACATCCGAGGCGTTCACAAAGCCCAGGATTTGAATCAAGCTCTTTACCAGGCACTGGGTGACCTTGAGTTCTTCTTCCTTTGCTACTTCCGCATTTAAAGTCCCGTTCATGAGCTGCACGGATTCAGCACTGGGATTGACGGTTACAAAAATACGCGCCCCTGTAATGCGATGATCCGAATTCTTGTCAATCTCGGCATGGCATCCAGATTTTGAAATACTGGCCTTTGCGGCTGCGGCATCGCCGGTATTCAAAGCCGCCAGGTTCTGCATTTCCTCCAGGGAATAAAATTTTATGGTGACGTTTGGGGGATTGTTCTCTGTTGCTAATAAAATTTTGAGACCTGTAATATTACCGAGAACTTCAATTTGTTTGATGACTCTGGATTTATATTTTTCAATCGATTTACCGCCCTGATCTTTTAGTTTGATACTGAGCGAGCCGGTCCATTTGCCAAGATAGTCCGTCCGTCGGCTGTCATAGTCCGGTGCGAACACGACCTGCGAAAACATTTGACGGCGCAAGTCCACCTTGTCCCGTACGCCCAGTTGTGTCGCGCAGGCGCTGAGCGCAAGTGTCAGAAGGATTATTGCGGACTTCAACATCGATGAAGACTATATCTCGACAAGTCAAAAGGCTGCCCATAACCAGGGCAGCCTTTTGACGGTTTGTTTAACAGATTAAATTGTAGATTCGATCCAAAAACACCACCCCATCGCAAACAAATTCGTGATTGCCGGTCAGGAGTTGAAACTGTGCCTTTGTACTGTGGTGGAAATCTGGCGACGGCAGGGGCCCCGATGGGCTCAAATCATGCCAAATATAATCGCTACCAGAAATCCAATAGCCACTAGGGTGGCAAACGTGGTCAGTCTTGCTGTCATGTCCATCGGAAGCCTCCTTCCCGCTGGGTGCGGTAATCCGCATTAGACGAAAGTTTAAGGACTCTGTTATTGATCTGGCAAGACGTATTCGTTGCTGCGCCGCAGCATATTGGTGCAATGCAATAGATGTGTATAAGATATGAGTCCTGATGCTGGTTTAGCAGGTGTGCGGAATGGATATGGGGGAACGCAGGGATGAGAATATTCTTGCCAAAGCTCATCCACACCTGCACTTGTGAGCACGAGGCGCAAGGGCGTGAAATGTTACTAATAGTATGAATAAAGGGCAGAATTGATGGCGGGTTTTAAAGCGCTTTTGGCGACCAAGACGGATGGCGGACAGTCAGTAGACTGGAGCGAACTCACGCAAGACGATTTGATGGAAGGCAATGTCACCATCCGCGTGACCCATACCACGCTCAATTACAAGGACGGCTTGGCCATCACGGGCAAAGCGCCGATATTTCGGCGCTGGCCAATGATACCGGGCATCGACCTGGCCGGCGTTGTCGAATCATCAGGAAGCTCTGACTACAAGAAGGGCGATGAAGTCATCGTCAATGGCTGGGGCATGGGCGAGACGCATTTCGGCGGTTACTCTGAAATGGCCCGTGTCGATGCCGGTTGGCTGGTACCGTTACCCAAACAATTTAATTGCTCCGATGCCATGGCTATCGGCACAGCGGGCTACACCGCCATGTTGTGTGTGCTGGCACTTGAGGATCACGATGTGAAACCCAAGAACGGCCAAGTGCTGGTGACTGGTGCCAATGGCGGCGTTGGGAGTGTTGCTGTGGCGCTCCTGTCCAAGCTTGGCTACGAAGTGGTGGCCTCAACGGGGCGGACGGAAGAAGAAGATTATCTTAAATACCTGGGCGCCAAGGAGGTGGTTGACCGCAATGAATTTTCCGGCAAGGCATCTATGCTCGGCAAGGAGCGTTGGGCTGGTGCGGTGGATTCAGTTGGCAGCACGACATTGGCCAACGTTCTGAGTCAGACAAAATATTACGGCGCAGTCGCCGCGTGCGGCCTGGCGCAGGGGCCAGATCTGCCAACCAGCGTCATGCCATTCATACTGCGCGGCATAACGCTTCAAGGCGTCGACTCTGTCATGGCTTCAAAAGAGCGCCGACTGCTAGCCTGGAGCAGGCTTGCCAAAGACCTCGACATTGGCAAACTGCGGGCCATGGCCGTGGCGCATCCAATCGAAGATGTTGTTGAACTTGCTCCGAAAATTGTTGAAGGCAAGGTCCGGGGCCGGGTCGTATTCAACGTCGGATAGCGCACTCAACATTATTTCAGGGACCAGGCACGGTTTGTCACCGATATTGGCGTGCAAACTGTGCCTGAATGACGCTGGCGCAGGGTCTGTGATTATGTGATAGGCTTCACCCCCTGTGAGAAGGCGGGAAGCCGTTTTGCTCGGGAAGTTGCATGACCGACACTACCGTTTTTGGTGATAGCCCTTATTCCATAGTGTTCCGTAATCCGGAGCTCTTGAGCGCGTTCGCCCTTCTGGTTTTATGCGAAATCGTTTGGCGCAAATTCGTGCGGCACGAAGAGTATGGTGCAGCGGAAGCCGCCGCCTCGGTCGGCATCGCCATTGGCCGAGCCATCGCCAAGCCCGTCATGATTTTTGCCCTCGCCGGGCTCTACCTGCTGGTCTACGAGTATCGCCTCTTTACCTTCGACATGACCAAATGGTGGTCCTGGGCGCTGGTCTTTCTGGGCGCTGATTTTCTCTATTACTGGATGCACCGTTTCAAACATGAGATCCGCTGGATGTGGGCTGATCACTCTGTTCATCATTCCGGCAACCGCATGAATGTATTCATGAACTTCCGTCTGGGGTGGACCGGTTTGATCGTCGGAACCTGGCTCATGCACCTGCCGCTGGTACTGGCGGGCTTCGCGCCTTCAGCCGTTATCACCACCTACGCATTGAGCCTCGTCTGGCAGGCGTGGATTCACACCGATATGATCGGCAAGCTCTGGAGCCCTCTGGAGTTGTTGCTGAACACGCCTTCGCATCACCGGGTGCATCATTCCCGCAATCCCGTCTATCTCGACAAGAACTATGCCGGCCTTCTCATTATCTGGGACCGCATGTTCGGCACCTTCCAGGAGGAACTGGAGGAAGAACCGTGCGATTATGGGCTGGTTCACCAGCTGTTGTCGGTTAACCCCGTGAAGATCGCCTTCAATGAGTGGGGCAACCTGATCCACGATGTTCGAGCCGCGAAAACCTGGAAGCAAAGCTTTATTGCGGCCTTCGGGTATCCGGGTGACAAAAAGGCCGTGCTGCAAGAGCAGGCGCGGCTCAAGGCGCTGCGTGAAAAAGTAAAAGCGGACGCCGCGCGCACGAGTAGTGCGTCTTCCTCGCCGCGGCATGGCGCCGCAGCTGCCGGTGAATAGCAAACGCAAACGGTTCGTTTAGGAAATTCAGTAACCATAGCACTCCGACCAGAAAACTTTGGGGTGTGAGTAATGCGTAAATCAGTTTTCGGGCCCGGCGCACTCGTTGCAGCGGCCATTTTCCTGCCTCTCGTCATGGGATCAACCCAGGCCGAGGCTTTCAATTTCCCGATGAAACTTTCCAACGGCAAGACTTGCCGCGTACTTATGGGGCAAACCCATTGGCACGTGGGAGATTCCGATGACGCCAGCAAGGCGGTTGCCCAATCCAAGGCGAGGCGGAACTGGTCGCGGTTTGTCGTGTTTGAGTATGGCCGCAGCTGGGGCAACTGGAATGCGGCTGACAAAAGCGCCATGAAATGCGCCAGGGACAATGCTGCAGGTGTATGGCGTTGCCGTGCCGAAGGGCAACCCTGCAAGGGTTAAAGGGATATCACTAGTTTACTTTGCCATTCCTCGCGCTTCTTCGAAATAAGTGCCCGCAGCGCTCGTCAGAAGTTTGGGGATGTGGGTATAGATATAGCGCACGCCCTTGGAGATGACGCCTTGGACGGCGCCCGTGCTTGCCGGCATTCCAGCTGTATGGTCCGCCGCAACAATTTTCTTCAAGGCTTCGTCGATGGCTTTGGCCACTGGTGGTGCCTTGGGGTTACCGGGGAATCCTAAGGATTGTGACAAATCCGACGGCCCGATGAAAAACACGTCGATGCCTTCGACTTTCAAAATCTCATCCACATTCTCAAGCGCCTCTGCGTCTTCAATCTGAACGCAGACCAGCGTTTCGCGGTTGGCCGTCTCGATATACTCATCGTTGCCCATGGAAAGGCCGTAGCCTTGCGCACGCAGCCCCGCAGCCATGGTGCGGGCTCCCTGCGGGTGATATTTGACCGCCTCAACCGCACCGCACGCATCTTCTGCCGTGATGACATGGGGCACCTGCACGCCCATGGCACCGAGATCCATCACCTGCTGGATTTCCTTAGCTGACTTGGAAGGGGGGCGTACGATTGGTGTCAGGTTTGCTGCCTCCGCCGCCATGATCAAATGCTCGACGCTTTCCAGGGAAATGGAGCCATGCTCGCAGTCGATCAGCACCCAATCGAAGCCCAGCCCGGCGGCCATTTCGACCATTTGCGGGGAAGGGAACATGATCGACAAGCCGAAGGCCGGTTTGCTGGCTGCAAATTTGGCTTTCATCTGGTTGGGCTTCATCTCGGGCTCCTGCGTGCCGGACCGGTTTTATAGGGTAGCATCGCCCCTGCGCATCATTGCCGGGCGTGCATGGGGAAGGGTGTACGCCAAAAGCGCCTGTTTACGCATCAAATTAACTTTGGCCGGTACGGACATGTGCCCCGATTTGCCGCGAAACTGCCGGTAGAGCAAATGGACATTGGTCATCATGCGTTCAGGCGAGTCCCATCTTGAAAATGGCATGGTGCTGAACTCGTCACTGGTGGTGATATGGTAGGCGGCAGCTTTCGATGACAGCTTTTTCTCAAAACAGGCATGTGCCGCGCCGCGCACATATTCCCAGTAGGTCTTGACCGCGAGCACACCATCCTTGCCGGTGATGGGACCGTGGCCCGGAACTATGGTGTCAACATCCAGCTCGAGTATGAGGTCAAGTGCCTTGAGCCAGTTTTCCACCGGTCCGGCCCACATAACAGGTGTTGAGCCGATAAACAGGATATCACCCGCAAACAGCGTTTTGGCATCAGGCACATAGACCATCAGATCACCGGTTGTGTGGGCCGGGCCGACTTCTATGAGCTGAAATCTCCTCCCGCCAACTTCACGCCAGATAGTGCCGGAGAATGTCCCTTTGGCGGGTGTGTGGGCGACGTCCTCAAAACTGTAGGGCATGCACATGGCGTCAAACCAGTGTCCGACGCGTCTGGCCGGTCCAAACGGTATCTGCTTCAGTGTCTTGCCCAGGGTCGCAAATGCCAGCATGGATCCGGGTTTATGCAAATCCATCTCCGCGCGGGCGGCAGCTGAGGTGAGGGTTTCCACATGTGTACCGATCAGTTGGTTACCCCAGAAATGGTCACCGTCGGCGTGGGTGTTCACCAGCGTGTGCAGGGGGGCCTCGCGCATCAACGGCTCCATGGCATCGAGCATGGTTTGGGTGTGCTGGATATCCCACAGGGTATCGATAAGCAGAGATTGCTTGTCGCCCATCACGAGGCCGGAATTGGATTCTCCCCAGGAACCATTCGGCACCATCCAGGCATAGAGCCCCTTGCCAAGATCCCACAGCCCTTCCGCATAAGCCGGGTCCTCACGATAGCGCGTGCGTTTGGCACCCGTGGGGGCAATGCATTTTGGTTTTGAAGCTGTCATTCTTCACCGTTTACTGGAACCTTTGCGAGAAGATCCCTTGGCCGCGGGCGCGATGCGGTTTCGTAAAACACCTATATTTTCAACTTCGAGTTCAACGACATCACCGACCTTGAGCGTGCGGCCCAACTCCAGGCCCGATCCTTTTCCAAGGCGTCCCGAACAGGTGCCCGAACCGATGAACTCTCCTGGATATAGGGTCTCTGACTGGGAAATGTAGGAGATGATCTTCTCAAATGTCCAATACATGTCGCTGGTGGTGCCACGCGACCATTCCTCGCCATTGACCCGCGCTGTCATGGTCAGGTTGTAAGGATCGGGGAGGTCATCGGATGTGACCAGCCACGGCCCGATGGCGTTGCCGGTATCAAAATCCTTGCCCTTGGCGGGGCCAAGCCGTGCTTTCATTTCTTTCATCTGGATCTCGCGGGCAGTGAAATCATTAAAGATAGTGTAGCCGGCAATATGGTCACGCGCCGTGGCCAGCGGAATGTCGCGGCCGCCCTTGCCGATAATAACACCCCATTCCAGTTCGTAATCAAACTGCGACGTATAGCTGGGCATGCGTACCACTGCGCCGTGACCGACCACACTGAAGCGGTTGCTCTTGTAATAGACCGGACGTTGGTACCATGCCTTGTTGAGCCGGTAGGCGAGGGTGCGCCGGCGACCGAACCACTTCTCAAGTGTTTCATCGAGTATCGCAAACCGACCGAGGCCGACGGTGCGAATGGAATTAATGATATGTTGCTCGAATGCCATGGCATCGCGAATGGATTCAGGAATCGGTACAGGGCTTAGAAAAGTCGTGCCGGTCACAGGCATGACAGTGCCTTGGGCTTGTTGACTCGCCACGAAATCCTGAACCACATAGGCCTTGTACTGTGCTTCCGCCCCGTCCTGCAGGAATGCAAGCATGCTGGTGAAGTTCGGGCTGGGCGCACCCTCAAGGGCCACGAGCCCTGCTTGCAGCAGGGCGATGGCCTTGTCCTCGTTGATCAGCGCACCGATCTGCGGCAGACCATCGGGTCCGATGACCGTGGCAAGTTTCACCGCATTTTTCCTTTCTGTGCCAAGTCACTATGCCCCGTGGGCAAGGGTGCTGTGCACAACCCGCCGGGTCAATACCCTGAAGCAATTGTGCGTGAATTTTTGGTTATGAGAATTTCGTGAAGTGCCACAATTCAATTTCGCTGCTTAGCGCTCTGGACTAGGCTTGTGAGTATGATCCGCCCATCCTTGACACAGGCCCTGCTGTTTTTATTCGCATTGGTGTGCTGGCAACAGCCAGCTGTATCAGCGGATCTGAAAGTCGATGTGGAGCTTGTCCTGGCGGTCGACGTGTCACTCTCCATGGACAGCTATGAGCAGAAAATGCAGTTGCAGGGTTACGTGGCGGCCTTTCGCGACCCCCAGGTGCTGCGCGCCATTGCAACCGGACCCCGTAAGAGGATTGCGGTGATCTTCGTCGAATGGGGCGGAGTTGAGTTCCAAAACATAAAGGTTCCATGGGCACTGATCGATGGGGAAGCGTCCGCGCGGAAATTTGCCGACTTGCTCGGGCAAAGGAGACTGACGGCCTTGCCTCTCACGTCTATCTCAACCGCCGCACTGTTTTCAGCAACGCTTTTTGAGAAAAATGGATTTGAAGGAACCCGCCAGGTGATCGATATTTCCGGAGACGGGCCGAACAACCAGGGCGTCATTGTCACCGCTGCGCGCGATGCAGTCGTGGAGAAGGGCATCACCATCAACGGACTGCCGGTGATGCTGCGAGCGGGGCAGGCGCCGGGGTTTTTCGATCTGAAAAATCTCGATGTCTATTACGAGGATTGCGTCATTGGCGGCCCCGGGGCCTTCATAGTTCAGGTCCAGGACGAGAAGAATTTCGCAAGTGCTATTCGCCGCAAACTGATCCGGGAGATTTCAGGTGCACCGCCGAGAGTATTTCACGCACAGGCGCCCCGGCCCTGGAACGCACCGCCACGCATTGACTGCCAGATCGGCGAGAAACTCTGGAATGAGTGGTTGGGGTACCAGGATTAAGGTCAGGGCTCTTGATTTTATGACTGGTTTGAGCCTGACCAGTAAGTGAGATCAGGCTCCGGGACGTTCCCAGACAGTCTCTTCATCGAGGGGGTATACGGGCCGTGGGAGGCCATGCCATTGAATCCGCTCAAGCACTGGCGATGTTAGTCCCTCAGTATCGATCTCAAGGACTTGTCCGGGTTCGAACCAGGGTCTGAATCCGGCACGGAAATGACCTCGAGACTTTACAGCAACCGTGTGCGCTTTGCCGATGTCTATGTCGAACATCTCGAAGAGTATCGGGTCGGCCGTTTGATACCGGTTGGAAATCACGATGGCGGTAACGCCACCGATCTGCAGAGCGGCGCATTTCCCAAGATGCAAATTCAGGCCGGCATAAAGACCAAGTCGTCCCGTGATGTCACCTTCTCGCAAACCGGTAACGATGGCATCCGCCTCGAAGGGTTTGTCGCAACTGACGCCAGGATGAGAGTTGAATTCAGCTCGAAACCGGCTCCCAAGCCCGGTCTCATGAGCACACTCTGCCAGGGGGGGATCAAAAAAACAGCCGATAAGGACATTTTCTGCCTTTGCCGCTACCAGCGCTGTTAAAAGTTCAGTTGTACGGCCCGTGCCACCCCCACCGGGATTGTCACCGGAATCAGAGAAAATGACCGGGATCCTGTCAGTTTCGAGAGCCAAGCTGACGGCTTCTGAAACCGATGTCAGATCCTTCTTGAACCGCGCACGCATGGCCCAGGCTTTCACCGCGATTTCTTCCGCGAGCGTCTCGGCCAGTGCGGTTTCACTGCGGGCCGTGACGACAATGGCAAGTCCGTTCTTCGATGTATCGGAGAAAACGAAACCGCCAAAGATCGAAACGTTGACGATGCCGCCCGCATGTTCTGCCTGGCGGCGCTGGCCATAGTCGATCAGCTCTGAGTAGGGCCCCGATTCAGTCAGTAGAGATACCGAGGCAGGGGCTAGGGGCAGGCGTATGAATGCAGATTTGGGTTGCCAGGTTCCGGCCAACATCATGCGCAAAGCCAGCGCCGCCTCTTCACCGCGTTCAATCATGTCTACATGAGGATTGGTACGATAGCCGACTATGAGATCGGACGCGTCCACCATGAGTTCTGAAATATTTGCATGAAGGTCGAGTGTGACAACAATGGGTTTGCCCGTGCCGACCACCAATCTCGCACCAGCAATAATTTCGCCATCGGGATCTTCCCGGTCTGTGGCAGTCATGCCACCGTGGTTTGCCACATAGACGGCATCAATTTTTCCGGCATCACGCAAGCCTGAAGTGATGCGGTCAATGAAAAGATCGATCAGACTTCCTTCTATCGGCCCCGCGGGGTGGCAGCCGGCGAGGAGGATGGGCACTGGCTCCCATGGACCCGTCGCATCCATGGTCTTGACGAAGGCGCATGCTTCCGTCGCCATGGCTGTCTTGCCGGTCCTTGCCTGGTCGATGATCTCCTGTCCTTCAAGCCAGTAAAGGCTACGAAAGTCATCTTTGCCCGCAGGCACGGATTGCCTGTTGCTCTCCAGAATAACACCAATGATCGCGACGCGTGGTCGGTTCATCCAAAAGCCCCTATGATCCGTCACACCCCGTTCGCCGGGCGTCACATCATCATATACCCAAAAGGCGCAGTGTGGAGATTAAGAGGGGGTGATGTACTCACCCGCTAGCCCGGATTACGGGCGCTGATGACCCAGGAGCTTGAGTCTAGATAGACACCATCGGGCGTCTCATGCTTCTTGAGCTCAGCCTTGAGGGCCGCTTCGATCTCGTCATGCTTCTCCAGTGCCAAGTCGCCGGCCTCCCGGTACACTTCGCCGGCGGGTCCCAGTGCAATCTGGAAATTCACCGCATCTTCCAAGGTGTTGCCGACCATAAGCGGTGCATCCACGCGCTCGAATTTGATGTCGGTGTAACCGGCAATCTCGAGTTGCTGGGTGACCATTTCCTGGTTGGCCATGGAAAATGGGCCGGGGCCGCAGGTCCGGCCATCTTCGCCGGGGGGAGGCAGGATATTCATCACCACGTCTTTCGGCATGCCGAGCCATGGATTGTCGTCAATGCTGCGCCACACGATCATTGTCATGATGCCGCCGGGTTTCAGCGACGAGCGCATGGCACGCAGACCGGCAACAGGGTTTTCGAAAAACTGGGTACCGAAGCGCGAAAAACAGAAATCATGCTCAGGTTTGAACGGATAGCTCTGAACGTCAGCTTCGGTGAAAGTGACGTTCTCCACGCCTTCTGCTTGGGCGTCTTTGCGTCCATATCCCAGAAACGCGTCGCAGCAATCTATGGCTTGTACCGACCCTGTATCTCCGACGATTTTTCCAAACGCAATGGCCGTATCGCCAAACCCGCAGCCGACATCGACAACCTTGTCGCCTTCCTTGACGTCGAGCGTGGGGAATATCTTCTCGCTGTGGTGGGTGAGGCCGCCAACGAGGATGTAACGGTATTTGGTGAATTTCGGTACCAGGATTTCGTTCCAGAAATCCACAAATTCTGTATTTTCATTCTCAGCTTCTGCCATGCTCATGATGTGCTCCATGCGCAAAGCCTTGAGATGAAGAGTGGCAATGCGTCTTCCCTTGAATGTTGCATGGCATGTGGGAGATGGTTCGTGCACTGCAAGTTGCGAACTCCATGCCCGTCAAAAAATAATGTTTCAGGGCTGTAACAGCTGAAGCAGGGGCCAGTCTCGCATCGCGGAACAGTTAAAATTTTACCACTTGATTTTACCGAACAGGTTTTGGCTCTACGGGAGCAGTTGCGCTTTTCGTGTGTCCGGGAA
The DNA here is from genome assembly GCA_021775525.1 of Hyphomicrobiales bacterium. Classification (GTDB taxonomy): domain Bacteria; phylum Pseudomonadota; class Alphaproteobacteria; order Rhizobiales; family Methyloligellaceae; genus UBA2767. Next base: position 12,240 of record JAJFHQ010000024.1, on the reverse strand, counting down.
GCAGAGCATGGCGGAGTTGATCTGTATGAAGTAAGAACTGTTAACATGAAGGATTCCAAACCGCACAATTGGCGCCGCCGCCGCGGCTATCATCATGGCAACCTCAAAGAGGTACTTGTTGAGGCTGCACGTCAACTCATTGAGCAACGCGGACCCGAAGGCTTCTCCCTGACTGAAGCCGCGCGTCTTGCTGGTGTGAGTGCGGCTGCCCCCTATCGCCATTTTCGCGATCGCGAGGCACTTCTTACGGAGGTTGCAAGAACGGGGTTCGAGCATTTCGCTAGCCAGCTTGAGATGGCGTGGGATGGCGGCCGGCCATCTCCAATCAAGGCATTCACCAATGTTGGTCGCGCATATCTCACGTTTGCGGGAGCCGAGCCGGCAAGCTATTCCGCGATGTTCGAGGCTGGGTTATCCGTTGAGGATTCCCCTGAATTGAAGGTGGCTGCGGACCGCGCTTTTGCCGCGCTGAGAAGCGCCAGCCAAATGGTCATCGAAACGGCCCCGAAATCAGCTACCCGTCCGCCAGGAGATCTGATGAGCTTACATATTTGGTCGATGAGTCACGGCGTCGCCACACTGTTCTCCAAAGGTAAGCCCGGATGCGGAAAAGCGCCCTTGTCGAATGAGGAAATACTGGAGACCGGTATCCTGCTTTACCTGAAAGGGCTCGGTGTTATTCCAGCCGACCAATAGCAATAGTCTTGCTGTCTGGTCATCTGAGCCATTTGGCCGCATCCGGTGCCTTTTTTGGCTTAGGGTCTTGAAAACGCCATATCTGATGCTATTTATGTTAATGTTAATTACATTAACAAGACGAGGTCATAAATGGAGTTTGTTCAAACACTGGACGACTATGGCAAACCTGCCTGGATCACCTTGATGGTGGTGAGTTTCATCGTTTTTTGGCCCATCGGACTGGGCGTCTTGGCATATCTGATATGGAGTGGACGCATGGGATGCAGATCAAGCAATTGGAAGAATAGGGCTGAGAAAAAATGGAACCGTGCCCGCACGGCTTTTCACTCCACGGGCAACACTGCCTTCGACGATTATCGTGAGGAGACACTCAAACGGCTGGAGGACGAAGCGCAGGAGTTTCATACTTTTCTTGATCGTCTTCGCGCGGCAAGAGACAAGTCTGAGTTCGATCAGTTCATGTCCGAGCGTACCGACAACGCAGGTAAGCACGATGATGCTGCCGGAACGGTTCCTCAGACGGGCTGAAGGTATAATGAACATATCCTTGCCGAAACAAAGGGCGTGGGGGTTTAAACCCGCGCCCTAATTGTTTGGTTTGCCGAACCCTCCGCCGGTCGGGGTCTTGATGATGATGGCTTCACCCGGCTCCAGCACCGTGTGATCGCAACCCAGGAGAGGATCAATTGTTCCATCGGCCCGGCGAACCGCGTTTGCGCCGCATTCACCTGGCTCCCCGTCTTCCAGGCCATAGGGTCGGACTTCGCGGAATCCAGAGAGGATCGCGCAGTCCATACGTTCCAGAAACCGTATTGTGCGGGATATGCCATCACCGGCGCTCCATTTGCCTCTGCCGCCCGAACCTTCTCGAATATGGAAATCTTCCAGCAATACGGGGTAGCGTAGCTCCAGTATTTCCGGGTCGGTCAGGCGCGTATTGGTCATGTGGGTGTGGACCGCGTCCACCCCATCAAAGCCAGGACCGGCGGGGGCGCCGGAGCATATTGTCTCGTAATACTGGTATCGATCATTGCCAAATGTGAGGTTGTTCATGGTGCCTTGCGCGGACCCCAGGGAACCCAGAGCTGCAAACAGGCAGTTCGTCACCACCTGGCTCGTATCCACATTTCCGGCCACAACGGCTGCTGGGTAGGTGGGCGAGAGCATGGAATTTTCAGGTAGTATAATTTCAATCGGCTTCAGGCATCCGGCATTCATCGGAATACGGTCATCCACCATGACGCGGAACACGTAGAGCACCGCGGCGCGGGTGACCGGCTCGGGCGCGTTGAAATTATTGTCCTGGCAAGGGCTGGTGCCAGTGAAATCGACAATTGCCGTGCGCGCTTTTTTGTTCACCCGGATGGCAACGCGGATATGTGTGCCTTGATCCATCTCCACTTCGAAGTTTGAGTCCTTCAGCACGTCGATAACGCGCCGCACACTCTCTTCCGCATTGTCCTGAACATGCCCCATATAGGCTTGCACCGTTTCAAGGCCGAAATGGTCAATCATGCCCCGGAATTCAGTTACGCCTTTTTCGTTGGCGGCCACTTGTGCCTTCAAATCCGCGATATTGTTGCCAGGGTTACGTGCGGGATATTTGGCGCCTTCCAGCAGAGCGCGTGTTTCTGCTTCCCGGAACCGTCCCGCTTCAACCAGCAGGAAATTATCGATATAGACGCCTTCTTCTTCGATATTTTTCGCATTGGGACTCATGGAACCCGGTGTGATGCCGCCAACATCCGCATGATGACCGCGGCTCGCCACGTAAAACAGTATTGTCTCGTCCCTCTCATCGAACACAGGCGTGACAACGGTGATGTCGGGGAGATGTGTTCCGCCATTATAGGGTGCGTTGAGCATGTAGACGTTGCCGGGGCGGATTTTCCCCTCATTCTCGCGAATGATGGTTTCAACGCTTCGGTCCATGGAGCCCAGATGTACCGGCATGTGTGGCGCGTTGGCGATAAGTTGCCCCTCACCATCGAACAGTGCGCAGGAGAAATCGAGCCGCTCCTTGATATTGACTGAATGGGCGGTGTTCTGCAGCGCCACACCCATCTGTTCGGCAATCGACATGAACAGGTTGTTGAACACCTCCAGCATAACCGGGTCAGCATGCGTGCCGATCGCGTCCTGTTTCGGGCGCGGTGTGGTTCGGTTGAGCAACAGATGAGCATGTACTGTTACCTTGGCGCTCCATCCCGACTCCACGACGACAGTCTGGTTGTCCTCGATCACGAGGGCAGGCCCGGAGACCGTGTGGCCGGGCTCTAACTGTTGCCGCAGGTAAACATCTGCGTCATGCCAGGCTCCGTTCGAAAAGAAACGCGTGTTGGAAGCAGGACGAGGGGCAGGCGTTTGGGAAAGTGCACGCGCAGGTTCCTGAGCATCTGCCCCGCCGCCGCCGGTCTCAACTTCAATCGCCTCGATAACGATGGCGCGTTCCGGGTCGATGAAGCCGAAACGCTGCTTGTGCGTGGTTTCAAAGGCAGTTCGCATATCCTTGAGGGCGCCGATCGCAACAGGCAATGCAGTATCGGTTCCCTGATACCGCGTATGGACGCGCACCAGCGTAGACATGTCCTCATCGACGACGTCCTGAGCGGAGAGTTCAGCAGAATTTTGCGATGTGAGTTCGACGGCAATTCTCGTCACATCTTCCAGCGTGGCGGGCTCGAGCGGCTTCTCGATGGCACGCTGGCGTGTGGCGCTGATGTCGGCAAGTCCCATTCCATAGGCCGAGAGCACGCCGGACAGGGGGTGCATATGGATGGTTTTCATACCCAGCACGTCGGCGATCATGCAGGCATGCTGCCCTCCCGCACCGCCAAAGGAGACAAGCGCATATTCAGTCACGTCATAGCCGCGCTGAATGGATATCTTCTTGATGGCATTGGCCATGTTTTCCACGGCGATGCGCAGGAACCCGTCGGCCACGATTTCAAGGCTGCGGTCATCACCAATCTCGCGGGAGAGGTCGGTAAACGCGGCTCTGACGGCATCGGCATCAAGCGGCTGATCTTGCCCGGGACCGAAAATCGCCGGGAAAAATTCCGGGTTCAGTTTGCCTGTCATCACGTTGGCGTCGGTGACGGTGAGGGGACCTTCACGTCGGTAACAACACGGTCCGGGATTGGCGCCGGCCGAGTCTGGTCCGACCCGAAAACGCGCGCCGTCATAGTGCAGGATCGACCCTCCGCCCGCGGCAACTGTGTGAATGCGCATCATCGGCGCGCGCATACGCACGCCGGCGACTTCGGTCTCGAAGCTACGCTCATAGCCCCCACCGAAGTGGGAAACATCCGTGGACGTGCCGCCCATGTCGAATCCAATGATCTTGCTGAGACCCGCAATTTTCGCTGTCCCTACTGCCCCGACCACCCCACCTGCGGGGCCTGACAGAATGGCATCCTTGCCTTGAAACAAATTGGCTGACGTCAGCCCGCCGGAGCTTGCCATGAACATGAGTTTCGGGCCGGCGGCGGCGGATTGCAGTTCCTTGGAAACCTTGTCCACGTAGCGCCGAAGGATGGGCGAGAGATAGGCATCAACAACGGCAGTGTCGCCACGTCCGACAAATTTTATGAGCGGGCTGGCTTCATGGCTGGGTGAAACTTGTGAAAACCCCACATCCCGGGCCAGCTGCGCCACACATTTCTCGTGGTCTGGAAAGGCGTAAGCGTGCATGAAGACGATTGCGACCGCGCGGATACCGTCCTCATAGGCCGACTGCAGGGCCTTTCGTGCCGCCTCTTCGTCAAGAGGGGTTTCAATCGTGCCGTCTGCGCGCAGACGCTCAGGGATTTCCGCAACAGTATCGTACAGCATCTCCGGCTTTACGATATGGCGGGCGAAAATATCCGGCCGGGCCTGGTACCCTATCTTCAGTGCATCACGGAAGCCTTGAGTGGTGAGAAGCAGCGCCCGCTCCCCCTCACGCTCAAGTAACGCATTGGTTGCCACAGTGGTGCCCATCTTGACGGAAGCGATCCTGTCTGGGGGAATCGGATCATTTGAAGAGATCTCAAGAAAATCCCGAATGCCGTGCAGGGCTGCATCGTCGTAGCTTTCAGGGTTTTCCGAAAGCAGCTTCGATGCGCTGATTTCGCCAGAGGGCGCACGCGCCACCACGTCGGTAAACGTACCGCCACGGTCGATCCAGAAATGCCATTTTCCGGCGTCAGTCATGGGTGGTGCCGTACTGGATCAGGCCCCCGGTGCATTCTGCATATACATGATGAGGTAAATGCCGCAGCCGATGATGGCAGCGGTCAGGAGCCAGAACAGGATTTTCATCATCGGTATAGTCCTCTGCTGTTTGCGTGAGAGGATAGGAGTAGCCCACACCGTCATGCAATTCGATTCTGTTACATACCCTCAGGCATTTGCGGCGGCATGCCCTCGAAACTTTGTAGTTCAGGGTCCATGACATCCCAGCTCGGTGCAGATTCTGTGTAAACGATCAGATTGGCGGTAAAGACTTCCGGGTCATCAAGACTTGACGCGCGCAGGAAAGTCATTCCCGGCATCCCTGAATTCAGCGAATAGACAGGGCCGCCGCAGGTGCCGCAGAAAAAGCGGCTGACCATGTTGCCGCTATCTGCCGGTTTGTCGAACTTTACCGGCTCACCCGCGATTGTGACGTCATCGCCTTTCATGACCACATGGGAACCGTGCCCCGTCCCGCTGGATTTGCGGCAGTCGACACAATGGCAATGGCCACCCAGTTGTGGGGCCGCGCTGGCCTTGTAAGTGACTGCGCCGCACAGGCAGCCTCCGGTGAACTCTGTTGTCATACTTCCCTCCTGAAATACCCAATACCAAGCTAGTAACTTTATAAATTAAAGTTACTGAGTGCCTGTCAATACCAGAGTAACTTGTGATATTCAAGTGACGAATCATATCGAACAAGGGGTTTTGTCATGACCAGTGCGGAAAATTTGGTGAAGGGCGGCCACGAACGCTCCTCCTGCCCAATCGCCAGCACCCTCGATATCCTGGGGGACAAATGGTCACTGATCCTCGTGCGCGATTTGCTGACGGGCAAGCAGCGCTACAACCAGTTCTGCTCATCTCCCGAGGGTGTGCCTACAAATTTGCTGGCAGCGCGCCTTCGCAAGCTGGAGGCACAGGGGATCATTCTGAAAGAGCCCTACCAGACGCGGCCCGTGCGATATGCCTATACGCTGACCCCTGCCGGTCGGGCGCTTCTGCCGGTTCTGCAGGAAATGAGCCGCTGGGCAAACAGCTATATCGAGGGGACGTGGACGCCACCGGAAGCTTTCATGTCGATGAAGGCGAAGGTGTAACTGATCTGGTTGACCAATATTGAGGGAAAAGAAATGACCCGTAAAAACATCACTGCCGAGAGGGCCGTGTCGGTCGGACCATATTCTCACGCCATCATCTCGGGAGAGCTCGTTTTCCTGTCAGGGCAAACACCTTTGAATTCCGATACAGGTAAACTTGCTGAAGGCTCAATCGGTACGCAGACGGAGCAATGCTTTCGAAACCTTGGCGCGGTGCTGGAAGCTGGCGGTTTGACCTTCGATGATGTTGTGAAGGTCAACGTATTCCTCACGGATATGGATGATTTCATCGGCATGAACGAGGTTTATGCCGGGTATTTCAGTGAGCCTTTTCCGGCTAGGACGACGATTGGCGTTGCTTCACTGCCTTTGGGGGCTGACGTCGAAATTGAAATGGTGGCGCTGAATACAAAAAATTAGAGTGAAAGCCTGCTGCTGGTGGAGTTAAATCACGGTCGCCGTTCAACCCGCATCCTGCGCCCGATGGCCACAATTCCCACGACCAGGCAGGCAAAACCGATTTGCATCCAGGTGATGTTTTCCCCGAGCAGCAAGGCCGAGGCAATGAGGGTGATAAAGGACTGCAACAGCTGGATTTGACCAACCTTGGCGACACCGCCGAGCGCCAGGCCCTGATACCACGCAAAAAATCCGAAAAACTGGCTGAAAAGCGCTAAATAAAAGAAGCCCGCCCATGCCGGGTATGCGGCTTTCCAGTTAATTGGCGTGTCTTGCAAGACCATCAGCAGCAGCAATATCGGAGCCGCGATGACCAATGACCAGCAAATGACTTGCCATCCTCCCATGGTCCGTGAGAGCTCTCCGCCGATGGCGTAACCGATCGCGGCACTTGCAACCGCCAGGATGAGCAACACGTCGGCCAGATGGACCCCATCATTGTTATCGCCTTCTATCAGTGCAAACACGAGCACTGCGAGCGATCCCGCGATCCCGCATAGCCAGAATCCGGCAGATGGGCGTTCACCGGCAAACAGGACACCGGCCAATGCCGTGGCAAGGGGCAGAATGGCAAGAATGACGCCGCCATGAGATGCGGGAACATATTGCATGGCAAAAGTTGCAAACAGCGGGAAGCCGACAACAACACCTGCCGAGGTGGCGGCAAGCCTTGCCCATGTCGACCTCTGAGGCAGTTTCTGACCTGTTAGGGTCAGCGCAATTGCCGCAGCGATGCCGGCCACAAGGCCGCGGCCATAGACGATAAACCATGGGTTAAGATCAACGAGCGCCATGCGCGTGGCGGGCAGGGTCAGTCCGAAAATGACGACACCAGCCAGGCCGAGCAGCAACCCGGTGCGTTCTGAATTTTCCATGAAAAGGCCCGACTGCCGATTGCGATTGCTGGCTCTCGTCATCGAGACCCGAGGTGAGATGCTAATGGCTACACTCAATGGGTAAAAATGTTATTTTCGCAAATGCAATTCTTCTCATGCATTTTTCAAAAAAATGAGTATGCTGCGCTCCATGTCGATTTGGGGAAAAATGGCGGGTGCCGCCGCTGGGCTGGCTGTAGGCGGTCCGATAGGCGCTCTTCTGGGTGGATTTGCCGGACATTTCGCGATTGATCGCGACAAGGACGGTAATGAGGCCGGTGGTGGTGAAAACCAGGTTGCGTTCACCGTGGGTGTAATTGCGCTCGGTGCGAAGATGGCCAAGGCTGATGGCGTTGTGACACCGGATGAGGTCAATGCCTTCAAGGATGTCTTTAAGGTGCCTGATGGCGAGATGAAGAATGTCGCCCGTGTGTTCAACTTGGCAAAGCAGGATGTCGCCGGCTATGAGGCATATGCGGATCAGCTGGCCAATATGTTCAAGGACAACAAGAAGCTTCTTGAAGACATTATCGACGGTTTGTTCCACATCGCCGGTGCGGATGAAGTGATGCATCCAGCCGAAGAGGCCTACCTGAGTGAAGTCGCGACCCGGTTTGGTTTTTCCGAGACCGAGTTCAAATATATCCAGGCGCGCCATGTTGCGTCGGACAAGCGCAACCCCTACGACGTGTTGGAAGTCACGCCGGAGATTGGCAATGACGAGCTAAAGTCGCATTACCGCAAGCTGGTTGCCGAGAATCATCCTGACAAGCTGCTGGCACGCGGCGTTCCGGAAGAGTTCATAGCGCTGGCCACAGAGAAGATTGCCGCCATCAACGAAGCTTATGACCAGATTGCCAAGGAACGCGGTATTTGACGCCAGAGCCTGATTCCCCGCTGGTCACGCGCTTCTGTCCTTCGCCCAATATCGAGCCACGCCGGGACGGCCGGGAGCCTGATCTGCTTCTGCTGCATTATACTGGCATGGAGAGTGCCGAAGGTGCACTCAAGTGGCTGAATAATCCTGACTCAAAAGTCTCCTGCCACTACCTGATCGATGAAGCGGGGAGTATCACCCAGATGGTGGCCGAAGAGATGCGCGCATGGCATGCGGGCGTTGCGAGCTGGGCCGGCGAGCATGACATCAATTCATGCTCAATCGGCATTGAGATCCATAATGCCGGACACGAGTTTGGCTATCCCGAATTCCCTGAATGTCAGATGAAGGCGGTCGAGGCCCTGTGTCTCGATATCATTTCGCGCCACCATATTGCGCCACAAAGGGTGTTGGCGCATTCCGATGTAGCTCCCGCGCGCAAGGCGGATCCGGGCGAGAAATTTGACTGGAAGCGACTGGCGGAGTCAGGCGTCGGCATATGGGTTGAGCCGGAACCATTGAAGGATGGCGGCTCGGTCATGAAGCCGGGGGATGAAGGAGATGGCGTGCGGGGTGTGCAGGCTTTGCTACAGGCCTATGGCTATGGCCTCGAAACAACCGGAAAGTATGACGAGGAAACCAGCCAGGTTGTCACCGCCTTCCAGCGCCATTTCCGACCTGCGAGAGTGGATGGACTGGTGGACGACTCCACCCGCATCACGCTTGGCACGTTGCAGGGTGCTCCCGTCGGGACAAGCTGAATTCCGTCAGATCCGTTTGCGGTCGAGGACGATCTTGCCATTGATGGAAAGCTTCTCCAGCGACCAGCATGAAACCTTGGAGTGGTCCGGACAATCGAGCGTCACGGCGGCGGTGAATGAATTGGGCGTGTTCTGGTCCGCCATGTACCCGCCGATCACCACCCACAGCGTCTTGCGCGGCTGGGAATAGAGGAACGTTCTGTCGAACTCGATGTGATAATGCTCCGTGCCTTGTTTCAGCATCAGCCGGTCCTGCACGAAATGCTGCGCCATGGCGACGATCATCGGGTCGGGAGGCGGAGGCATCTGGGCAGCCGGCGGCTCCTTTGCATTGAGTGCGATGGGGGCCAAACTGACCGCCAAAAGTGTTAGCAAGGCACGCATGCGCCGAGTATCCGTCACGGGATCGGACTCGTCAAAATGTCATTGCATGTTCTGACTGGCTGTGGAGGAAAAGCGATGAACGGGCAAAAAGAGCTAACTTTTCTGGGTTTTCCCTTTGGAGATGCCGGACCGGGCCTCGAAGCGGATATTGCCATTCTGGGAGCACCCCATGGCACCCCCTACGAGGCCGGGGCGTTGAGCCACAGCGCCGATGCACCAGCGGCGATTCGAGCGGCCAGTGGGCGCGATATCCCGAGGCAGGACCATTACGACTTCGATGTCATGGGCAAGATGCTCACCGATCCGCATTTCCGGGTCGTGGATTGCGGGGATGTGCCAGGCGATCCTTCCGATCCGGAAGGCAACCGCAATGCGATCCGAACAGCCACTGAGCAAATCCTCGAAGCCGGCGCCGTTCCCATCCTGCTGGGCGGTGATGACTCGGTACCGATTCCATTTCTGGAAGCCTTCACCATGCATGGACCGTTCTGGATTGTTCAGGTCGACGCCCATCTCGACTGGCGGGATGAGCGAGAAGGCGAGCGCCTCGGCTGGTCGAGCCCCATGCGGCGCATGTCCGAGATGGCCCATGTCGAAGGCATGGTTCAGGTCGGATTGCGGGGTATTGGTTCAGCCCGCCAGCAGGAGGTGCATGACGCGCGTGAATGGGGTTCACAGCTGGTCACGGCGGCGGATATTCATGAACACGGAATTGAGGCTGCAATAGCTCTGGTGCCGGAAGGTGCTCGCGTAATAATTACATTTGACTGCGATGCCATCGACCCGTCCTTTATGCCCGGTGTGCTGAGCCGGGTGCCGGGCGGATTAAGCTATACCCAGGCGATCTCCCTCATTGCCGGACTTGCACGCCGGGGAACACTGGCCGGGTTTGATCTGGTTGAACTCATGCCCTCAAAAGATGCCGATGGCGTGTCAGCCCATACAGCTTACAGGATTGTCGCCAACGTGATTGCAGGTATCTCCAGGGGCTTGAATAAGGCCGGATAAAGGTTCCCTCCCAAGTTTCGCCGCAGTCCGGCGTAATATTCAATTCGGGCTGGTGGGATTGTATAGCGTGAGGGAGAGCAACACATGTCCACCATTGAACTTGATCGTCTGAAGGCGTTCGTCGGTTTTGCTGAACAGATCTGCAATCACTCCGGCAACGGGGAAGACGCACGCAGGCATATCACCCATCTGATTTCGCGTGCTGAAGAGGATATCAAGACCAAGAGTCTCGAGATCCAGATGCAGCAGTCGCATATTTCATTGCTGAAGCATCTTGATGGGTTCATGACCAAACCACTCGATGCCGCAGGTCAGTTTCGCCTTGGAGAAGCCGGGGCCGCCCCCGGTCCAAGGGCAGTCGTGGCAGAACAAAAATAGGTACGCGACGGGTCAGCCGGTACTGCGGCGCAGTATCTGGCTGACTGACTCCGGTATATCCACACCCTCCACTAGCCGCCCATCGTCCTCGGGCGCATCGAACACCTGCCGGACGGGGACGACGCCGCCCCAGATGGGCAGGTCATAGTCTTCGTCGTCATCGATAGGCCCGCCAGTTCTGACCTTGGCGGCGGCGTGTTCTATCGACACAGAGATAACGCCGGTGCTTTTCAATTCCTTGTCGTTCATCTCCCGCGCCTCATCCCAGCGGCCCGGCGCGATGCGATCGGTCACTTCGGTCAGGGCTTTGGCCTTCTCATCCGGGTCCGTCACTGTATGGGCGAACCCATGAACAACCACCGAGCGGTAGTTGACCGATGAATGAAACGCGGAGCGGGCGAGCACAAGCCCGTCCAGAAGGGTGACCGTGATACACACGGGCACGCCTTTGCCGAGTGCTTTGGCAAAGCGGGCCGCCTTCGCACCGTGCAGATACAGGGTTTCGCCGATCCGGGCGTAGATCATCGGAATGACCATGGGCCAATCCTTGTCTTCAAAACCCACATGGGCGACCAGGCCATCGTCGAGGATGGCGTGCACGGTTTCCCGGTCATAGGCAGCTCGTTTGCTCACCCGCACCTTGTTTAATTTCGTCTTTGCATATGTGTCCATGGGACCCTCGTCACCTGCAAATTGTACCTTGCCTGCGATGTGATAGCGTCGTAACAGGTCCAGTATAAAGGTCCATTATAACAAAATAGGTGGAACCAATTATGCTTGATCTATTTTCAGGCATTGTCGACCTGGAGCGTGGCTCACACCCGTCACTCTACCGGCAACTCTATGAACAGTTGCGCGGCGCGATCCTTGATGGGCGGTTACCTGCGGGGACGCGCGTGCCCTCCAGCAGGGCCATGGCCGGGCAGCTTGGTGTGGCGCGCAATACGGTTCTTTCGGCCGTGGAGCAACTTGCAGCCGAGGGTTATCTGGAAGCCCGGCAGGGCTCGGGTACGGTTGTATCAGCGCAGCTCTCCGCGGAATTAACCCGGTCCGCGCGCAAACGCACGACGGGCAAGCGCCCCATCTACACTCTGTCAGATGCCGGGAAACGTTTATCCGGCATCATCCGCACCAGCGATGGAGGAGAGCACCCGAAACCGTTTCTTCCGGGTATTCCCGACATCGGAGCTTTCCCGGCCACGATCTGGGCCCGGCTGTTGCGACGTGAAACCCAGCGATTGCAGCCCGAAGCCCAGGCTTACGGATGGACATCAGGTCATCCGCGGCTAAGGGAGGTGCTGTGTGCGCATTTGCGAGAGATGCGGGGCATTCAGGCGGACCCTGACCAGATCGTCATCATGTCTTCAGCCCAGGCGGCACTCGATCTGCTGGCCCGGGGTCTTGTCGGCCCGGGCGTTGCGGTATGGCTGGAGGAGCCGGGATATCTGGGTGCGCGTGCGGCATTTTCCGGGGCGGGCGCCGAA
>JAJFHQ010000023.1 GCA_021775525.1 Hyphomicrobiales bacterium | reverse complement strand
GAGCTGGCAAGTGTGTTCTCTACATTCCGGGCAAATGCACCGCAGCTCTTCGTTGATGTGAACCGTCAGCTTGCCAAGACCAAAGGCGTCGATATTGGCGAGATATTCCAGGTTCTGAGCGCCAATTTCGGTTCCTATTATGTCAATGACTTCAACAAGTTCGGCAGGGTTTACCGAGTATATGTCCAAGCCGAGGGTGATCGCCGCGCAACGCCAACGGACATTGGAAAGACCTATGTTCGCAACAATGAAGGTCAGATGATCCCGCTGCAAACCTTCCTGACGGTCAAACCAATCCTGGGACCGGAAAGCATTGAGCGATACAATCTGTTCCGCTCCGCGGTGGTTAATGGCAACCCGGCTGCTGGCTTCGCATCGGGCCAGGCAATCGAGGCCATGAAACAGCTGGGCGATAACAGCCTGCCGGATGGGTATACCTATGAGTGGACCGGCATGGCACTGGAGGAAATCAAGGCGGCGGAAGCCGGCTCATTCGTTTTCATCTTGTCCATTGTCTTCGCCTACCTGTTCCTCGTCGCCCAGTATGAAAGCTGGACCATTCCCTTCCCGGTCATGCTGTCGGTCATTTTCGCGATGTTCGGCGCCCTGGGGCTGCTGCTGGTAACCGGCCTGGCACTCAACGTCTATGCACAGGTGGGGCTGGTGTTGTTGATTGGTCTCGCTGCCAAAAGTGCGATTCTCATTGTCGAATTTGCAAAACAACTGCGTGAGGAAGGCAACAGCATAGTCGACGCGGCGGAGACGGCGGCACGTTTGCGGTTCAGAGCGGTGCTCATGACCGCCCTGTCATTCGTTCTGGGCGTAGCGCCGCTGGTCCTTGCCTCAGGCGCTGGAGCAGCAAGCCGGGTATCAGTGGGCATGACAGTGTTTGGCGGCATGGTGGCGGCGACCATCTTCGGGGTCGTGTTTATTCCAGTTCTCTACGTGGTATTTCAGAATCTCCGCGAGAAGGCAAAGCAAACCCGGAAAAAACCTGTCGGAAAAAACAAGGCCGCCAGAAGCAAGGCTTAAGCCTTTTAGTGTGGTGAAATCCTAGTCGAACAGGGCGTCGATATCGCCTTGAGAAGCAATGTCCTCGTCATCATCCAGCGACGGACCATTGAGAAGCGCTTCTTCATCGTCGCGCGTGCAGGAGGCTTCAAGCTCCATGTCCTTGAAGCTTTCCATTCCACCCCAGATTTCCATCATCCGGTGAACACGCTCTTCAATAAAGCTGAAAGCCGTCACCACCTTGGATATTCGCTGACCGGTGAGGTCCTGGAAGTTGCACTCTTCAAATATCTTGATGACCTGATCCTGGATGTCTGACGCCTGAGCCTGATGAACGCTGTCTTTCAAGGCCGCAACAAGGTCGCCAGCATAGTTATCAATGTTCTCGGCAGATTCGAGGATATTTTCCGTGGCCTTTTCAGTGCCTTCTACAATCGCGCCCAGTTCGTTGGTCATGCGTGAAACTTCGATGCCCTGATACTCGCCGCGATGCAGGGTCGCGATTTCCTGCTTTGTGCGGGAGATGGCTTCGTGAATCTCCTGTAGCTCATCCTTGATTTTCTGCGCTTCTCGCAGGTCCCGCTGGCAGGTTTCGATTACCTGTTGTGAGACGCCTTCGACCGGCGACGCCCCTTCTTGCGGAGGCATGCGTTCGCGGATATCTCCCAGCGCAATCATAATCTCTTCGTGCCGCGCCAGCGCAGAGTTGTCTGAGACCACGGCAAGGGTGCTTTCACCCTCGTTTCTTCCACGCTCTATACGGAATTTTCGGTTGTTCGCGGAACGCATGTCATACCCCCAACTGTTACAACCTTAAGTTGGGTCAAAATCCCTAACAATGTGTTCATTCTCACATGAGAAAGGGTGGGTCGTAGAGTCGCTAAACGCACGGAAACCTGCCCGCCACGGGACAAGCAACCACAGTCAATCAAGGTTTTCCGAGGTCTGGCGTTAACGTTCAAGACAGGAGTTTGTACGCCGACAAAGTGAGGAACGGGGCAAGTTCGGCCGACTCCGACAACGACTTGAAAATCTCAATCGCTTCTGGAAAACGACCGGAATCGTAAAGTTCGGTTCCAAGCACATCTCTGAGTTTGGACATCTCATCGTTTAGAAGCTCGTCGACCATTTCCGTGGTCACCTTGCGCCCGTCTTCCAGGGCAGCTCCGTGCTTTTGCCATTGCCATAGCTGCGTGCGGGAAATTTCGGCAGTCGCAGCATCTTCCATGAGATTGTAGAGCGGTACCGCCCCGTTCCCCCGCAACCACGCCTCGATATATTGGATACCCACACGGATATTGGTGCGCAGTCCTTCCTCGGTCCGGGTTCCCTGATGGATTTCCAACAAGTCATCTCGGGTGACAGCCTCACCGCCGGGAATCGTGTCCATCTGGTTGTCCCCCTGCATCAGGCGCTCAAACACTTCGCGTGCCACTGGTACCAGGTCAGGATGGGCCACCCAGCTGCCATCGCAGCCTTCATTGACCTCGCGTTCCTTGTCTTTCTTGACCGCCGCCATGGCCAACTCGTTGGTTTCGGGTTCGCGACGGTTGGGGATCTGCGCCGCCATGCCGCCCATGGCGAAGGCCCCGCGCTTGTGACAGGTCTGCACAAGAAGCCGGGCATAAGCACCCAGAAATGCCTGCCCCATGACCACCTGCTGGCGGTCTGGAAGCGTGTATTCAGGCTTGTTTCTGAGCACCTTGATGTAAGAGAAAATATAGTCCCAGCGTCCGACATTCAGTCCGACAATATGGTCCCTCATGACATAAAGAATTTCATCCATCTCAAAGGCAACTGGAAGCGTCTCGATCAGAATTGTAGCTTTGATCGTGCCGACTGGCAGCCCGATCACTTCCTGAGCATGGACAAAAATATCATTCCACAGCTTCGCTTCCTGGTGGCTTTCAAGCTTTGGCAGATAAAAATAAGGTCCGGTGCCCCGGTTCAGTATCTTCTTTGCGCAATGGTAGAAATAGAGGCCGAAATCCACGAAGGAACCTGCAACAGGCTTGCCATCCAGCAAAATATGGTCTTCATCCAGATGCCAGCCGCGCGGGCGCACCAGCAGCATTGCCGGGTTCGGGCCAACTTCGTAATTCTTGCGGGACTTGGGATCTGTGAACGATAGCTCACCACTCCAATAATCGAGCAGAGCGATGTGCCCTTCCACGATATTTGCCCATGTGGGTGAAAGCGCATCCTCGAAATCGGTCATGAACACGTCCGCGCCGGAGTTAAGCGCGTTGATCACCATCTTGCGTTCAGTCGGGCCGGTCAGCTCAACCCAACGCTTTTGCAAATCACCCGGTACACCGGCAATTTTCCAGTCACCCTCACGGATCTCTTTGGTCTCGGGCAGAAAATCCGGCAATGCGCCTGCATCCCATTTCGCCTGCCGTGTTTCGCGCATCGCCAGCAATTCCTGGCGTGTTTGTTCAAACTTGTTTGCGATATCGGCAACGAACTGGAGCGCTTCTTTCGTCAAGACACGGTTATAGTCCGGCTTGATTTCGCCAGAGACATCCATGCCCACTGGTGCCTCAATGGCACCTTGTCCTGCGCTGTTCATTCTTGTTCTCCCAGCCCCTCAACCGCTCGCGGTTACGGGTTCTTTCAGCAAATCTCTCACACTCTTCACCCGACCTTCGAGGGCCGACAACTCTTTTGGGCAAGGCCCTCCAAGGGCCCAGTCCAGAAGTTCAACCGTATGAACCATTGGAACCTGGCTCGCACCCTGAAGCTGGGTGATACAGCCAATATTTCCTGCTGCCACCAGATCAGGTGCAACACTCTCGATATTGCGGGCTTTCCTGTCCCGCAGCTCACCTGCAAGTTCCGGTTGAAGGATGTTGTACGTTCCCGCGGAGCCACAGCAAATATGACCTTCGGGTATATCGACAACCGTAAAGCCGGCTTGCTCCAGAAGCGCCTTGGGCTGAATTGTCAGGCGCTGACCATGCTGCATTGAACAGGCTGAGTGATAGGCCACCTTCAAATCCGACCACCGTTCTGGTGCCCTGAGGCCGAGTTCCGTCATGAATTCAGTGATATCAACGGTGAGCTCGACGATTTTCTCGGCACGTTCACGATAGCCCTCGTCACGGGCAAGCAGATGACCATAGTCTTTGACCATGGTACCACAGCCCGATGCATTGATGATCACGGCGTCGAGCGGCTCGTGGCGCATGGCAGCGGACCAGGCATCCACATTTCGCCTAGCCGCCTCAATCGCCTGCTCTTCCTTACCCATGTGATGCACCAGCGCGCCACAGCAACCCTGATCTTGCGCAATCACCACCTCCACACCATGGCTCGTGAGCAGGTTTATGGTGGCTTCGTTGATCGAAGGCCTCAGCGCTTGCTGCGCGCATCCGGTCAGCAGAGCGACGCGCTTTTTGCGTTGTCCCTGGGCCGGTATGACACTGGGCTCCAGTACTTTGCCAACCCTGCCGGCGGTGTCTGCCAACTCCAGCATGGCCCCCAGTTCCTTCAGCCCGATGAAACTGAAAAGCCCCTTGAACGGCTTACCCAGGGCCGAGAGCCTCAGGGCATATGAAAAGCGTTTCGGATCTGGGACCACGGCCTCCAGCATACGCCGGATCAGCCTTTCCTTGAGTGGGCGCGTGTGGGTTTCCTCGATATGGGCACGCGCAAGATCGACCAGGTGCATATAGTCCACGCCGCTCGGGCAGGTCGTCATGCAGGACAAGCATGAAAGGCAGCGGTCCACATGATGGGCCACCTCGTTGCTGGCATCACGCCCACCCTCGAACATGTCCTTCATCAGATAGATGCGCCCGCGAGGGGAATCGCGTTCATCGCCGAGCAAGACATAGGTGGAGCAAGTCGCAGTGCACAGGCCGCAATGGACACATTTGCGAATAATACTCTCGGCCTCTGCCGAGCGCGGATTCTGCAACTGCTCTTCGCTAAAATTTGTCTGCATGGCTCCTACACCCCCCGGTACATACGGCCCGGATTGAGAATACCTGCCGGGTCAAAGCTCTGTTTGAGCTTGGTGGTCAGGGCAGAAACACCTGGACTGAGCGGTTGGAAAACATCGATTGAGGCACGCAACGCCGCATCAGCACGTATGAGTGTCGCGTGACCGCCAATCTCCGCCACGACGCGGCGCACTTCGGTAGCACCTGCATCGGCCGTTGGCGTGCATTGCAGCCAGATGAGGCCACCCGACCAGTCATAGGCAGCACGGCAATCGAGCCGCTTGGAAAGTGCGGCAACCAGGCGCGCCCCTTGTGTCGGGGCTGTGGAAATGCGCCAGACCGGGTCTTGTGAGTCCTGAAGGAAGGTAAGCGTGCGCATGCCGTCCCAGAAATCATGAGAGGCGCCATCATCAAGCTCTATAGTCGTGCCGAAGGCCGCGAGGCTCTCTGCGAGTTGTCCCGAACGGTAGGCAAGGGACGAGTCGAAATTCTCTAACCGGAGAGCGGTAACCGGCGATGGACGGCGCAGATATTCAGAATCGACCAGCCGGGCTGCAAAATCGTCATGCAAATGCACGGTTCCGGAAACCTCAAAAGGAGTAACAAGTGCAGCACACATGGCATCGACAGCCACCTGGTCCGTCAATCCAATGAACAGCAATGTGCGTGTTGCTTGTGCTCTTGGAAGCACCTTCATCGTCACTTCGCTCATGACCGCCAGCGTACCCCAGGACCCGGCAATGCCGCGGGCAAGGTCGACACCGGTTACGTTCTTCATCACCCGTCCACCGGACTTGAATGTTTCACCGCGCCCACTTACGGCGCGAATTCCAAGCAAATGGTCCCGCGCAGCACCCAACTGAATACGACGAGAGCCTGACAGGTTGGCAGCGAAAACCGCGCCAATGGTCCCTAGCCCGGCTTGTGCGCCCAGCATCGGTCCCAAATCGACAGGTTCAAATGCAAGCTGCTGATCATGTTTTGCCAGCGTCTTCTCTATCTCGGCCACGGGTGTTCCGGCGCGCGCGGAAAGCACCATCTCGCTCGGTTCGTAAAGAGTTACGCCTTTCAGTTTTTCAGTTGTGAGGCGGGCCGCTGTCTGAAGGGGGCGTCCAATATCCCGCTTTGACCCCGCGCCACAAACTTCAACTGGAGTTTGCGACGATTTCGCCTCGGCAACGGCCACCGCGAGGGCTTCCTCATCCTTGGGGCGGATTAGATCTGACACAATACTATCAGCCTCTCAGTGTTCATGACGCACGCACCTCGAGCGGGAATACCTTGTCCGGATTCAGCAGCCAGTCGGGATCGAACATGGTCTTGATCCGCATCTGGTGCTCGAGATCCGTGCGGGTAAACTGGGACAGCATCAATTCTCGCTTCTCAACACCGACCCCGTGTTCGCCCGTCAGGCAGCCTCCCGCCCTAACGCACAATTCAAGTAACTCCGCGCCGCACTTCTCTGCCCGCTCCATTTCATCTGCGTCGTTCGCATCATAAAGAATGAGTGGATGCAGGTTACCGTCTCCGGCATGGAAAATATTGGCCACGCGCAACTTGTAACGATTGCATATGGCGCCGATCTCTATAAGCACTTCAGAAAGTTTGCCCAGAGGTATAGTGCCGTCCATGCAGTAATAGTCGGCAATCCTTCCCACTGCTCCAAAAGCCGATTTGCGGCCGAGCCAGATGGCCGCACTTTCTGATGCACTCTGGGAGACCTTGATCGTCGTGGGTTTGAAGGGATCGGCAATCTGCTGAATTTGCCCCAGGCGTTCTTCTATCTCATCATCGGAACCTTCGACTTCGATGATCAGCAGGGCTTCGGCGTCTCGTGGGTACCCCGCTTTGGCAAAGTCCTCGCACACCTGGATGGCGGGCTTATCCATGAACTCAATGGCAACGGGTATGATGCCGGATGCGATGATCGCTGAGACACATTCCCCGGCGGCCTCCACGCTGCCAAACCCCATCAGCATGGGCCTGGCCCCCTCCGCCGAGCGCAGGAAGCGGACCGTAGCTTCAGTCACCACGCCAAACTGACCTTCTGAACCAATGATGAGACCAAGTAGGTCATAGCCTGCCGCATCAAGTTCATCGCCGCCGATTTCAATGATCTCACCGTCCATCAGAACAATCTTCAGTCCGAGCACATTGTTGATTGTAACGCCGTATTTCAGGCAATGCGCACCACCCGAGTTCATACCAATGTTGCCCGCCAGCGTGCAGGCAAGTTGGCTGGACGGGTCGGGTGCATAAAAAAACTTGTTTGGTGAGACCGCGTTAGAGATGTCGATATTGGTGATACCCGTCTGAACCCGAGCTGTGCGGTTATCGTAATCGATATCCAGCACTGCGTTCATCTTGGAAATTCCCAAAACAATGGAGTCTGCTGATGGCAAGGCACCACCGCACAGCGATGTACCTGCACCGCGTGCGATGACCTTGATGGCGTTGGCCTTGCAATAACTGAGCACCCGGGAAACTTGCTCCGTGCTCGTCGGCAGCACGGCAGCGAGTGGCATCTGTTTGTATGCCGTCAACGCATCGGTCTCGAATGCGCGCCGGCCATCCTCATCGGAAATGACGGAACCGACAGGCAGGATGTCTTTCAGGCCACGTATCAGGTCTTCGCGGCGGTTGATGACCCCGCTGTCCGGTTCCAGAAATGCAAGACTGCTCATCTTATCCGCACATACCGGTTGTCCCGGCACATGCCTCCTTACGTCAGTTTCGGATTTCAATGCACGGAACCATACAATGTTTCCAACCGGACCGAAGTTGTCCTCATTATATAGCCATTGCCGCGATACCTGCGATATTGTAAAATAACACTATTGATTTTTTCAAAAATATTGAAAATAGCAACAATTGGGACTCCTCACATGCCAACTGGCGATCTGGAAATCTTTGCGCGTGTTGTCACGGCTGGCAACATGTCGGCCGCGGGACGGGAAATGGGCTTGTCCCCCGCTGTGGTCAGCAAACGCATCAGCCATCTTGAGGAGCGCCTGGGCGCCCGGCTGTTCCAACGCACCACACGGCAGCTTACTCTGACCGAAGCCGGGCAAGGCTTCTATGACCGCGTGGTCAACATTCTTGCCGGCATCGAAGAGGCCGAAGCCTACGTCACCCGCCGCAACACCATCCCGCGCGGCACGCTTAAGCTCACTCTTCCCACCGCATTTGGACGTATGCATATTGCTCCTTATATGGGCGAATTTCTGGAACAATATCCCGATATGCGGCTTGATCTGGAATTGTCTGACAATTTTGTCGACATCGTCGGTGAGGGGTACGACGCGGCGATACGCATCGCCGAACTTGAGGATTCCAGCCTCGTTGCCCGCAAACTCGCACCCAGCCACCGAGTCATTTGCGCGTCGCCCAGTTACCTCTCGAAGATGGGCAAGCCCGAAACCCTAGCCGACTTGGCCAAATTCAATTGCTTGACGGCTGCCGCTCAAGAAGTGTGGCGGCTGCAGGGTCCCGAAGGGCCGACCAGCATCCGGGTAAACGGGAACATCCGTACCAATTCGACAGAAGTCGTTCGTGAATCGGTTATTGCCGGGCTTGGCATAGCCCTGCGCTCCACTTGGGATGTGGGTCACGAGTTGAAATCGGGCAAGCTGAAAATCGTTCTGCCGGAATATCATGAGTCTTCCAGGGTCGCCGTCTACGCGGTCTACCCCTGTCGGCAGTTCATCCCTGCCAAGCTGCGGGTCTTCATCGACTATCTCGGCGGACTATATGGACCAGAGCCGTATTGGGACGAGGGTCTCGCCCTGCCCAATGTGGGGTGACTTTTTCCTCACGCATTCGCTGGTGATTGCGCAAATGCCGCGTTAATCTCCTGCCACCATGGCAAAAATTAAAACACCCGAAGACAGTCCCACCGTTGGCCTGTTCGTCACCTGCCTCGTCGATCTCATCCGCCCGTCAGTTGGGTTCGCGGCGGTCAAGCTGCTGGAAGATGCAGACTGTAATGTCGAGGTGCCGCTCGCACAGACATGCTGCGGGCAGCCGGCCTACAATTCCGGCGACAAGGCAGATGCCCGCGAACTGGCGCTCAACACCGTCGCCGCCTTTGAGGGTTATGACTATGTGGTGGCGCCCTCCGGCTCGTGTGCGGGGATGCTCTCCCATCACTATCCCGAATTGCTCGGCGACAACCCTGATACGGCAGCGCGCGCGCGGGCGTTCGCGGACAAAGCGTATGAGCTGGTGTCGTTCCTTGTGGATGTGAGGGGCATGAAAGAGGTAGACGCAGAGTATATGGGACAAGTCACATATCACGACTCTTGTGCCGGTTTGCGCGAACTCGGCATCAAGGACCAGCCGCGTAAACTTCTCGCCAGCGTTCAGGGACTGAAACTGGATGAGATGGAAGAGGCGGAAATCTGCTGCGGGTTCGGCGGCACTTTCTGCATCAAGTATCCAGATATCTCCAATGCCATTGTCGAGAAAAAAACAGCCAATATCACGGCCAGCAAAACGGATTGCCTGCTAGCAGGAGATCTGGGCTGCCTGATGAACATGGCCGGCAAGCTCTCACGGGAAGGCCGGCAGATGGAAGTGCGTCACGTGGCTGAAGTCCTGGCCGGAATGACGGATGAGCCCGCGATCGGCACCAAAGGCGGAGACAGTTAGGTGAAGCCGCAATCCCACGCCTTCAAGGCAAACGTAGCACAAGCGCTGACCAACGAGCCGCTGAAGAAAGCACTGGGGGGCATCAAGCATGGATTTGTCGCCAACCGGGCCAAGGCGCGTACCAACCTGCCCGAATTTGAAGAACTGCGTGACGAGGCCAAGGCCGTCAAGGAACACACGCTCGCACACCTGGATCTCTACCTGGAGGAATATGAAGCCAAGGTAAGCGAAGCCGGTGGTCATGTTCACTGGGCGCCAAGTGCACAGAACGCACGCGACATCATTTTGAATATTTGCCGCGAGGCAGACGCGAAAACCGTCACCAAGGGCAAGACCATGATCGGCGAGGAAATCGCCATTAACGAGCATCTCGCCAAAGCCGATATCACGCCTGTCGAAACAGACCTCGGCGAATATCTGGTCCAGATCCGCGATGAACCTCCGAGTCACATCATCGCCCCGGCGATTCACCTCACCAAGGCACAAGTTGAGAGTGATTTTCGCCAACTCCACACAGATCTACCAATAGACCGCGTTCTGGATGAGCCGGGCCAACTGGTTGCCGAGGCTCGCAAGGTGTTGCGTGAGCGCTTCCTTGCCGCCGATGTCGGCATCACAGGCGCAAACCTGCTCATAGCCGAGACCGGTACATCGGTGATCGTGACCAATGAAGGCAATGGCGACCTGACCCAATGCCTGCCGCGCGTCCATATTGTCATCGCCTCTATCGAAAAGACGGTGCCGACGCTGGAGGACGCGAATACGATATTGCGCGTACTGGCGCGCTCCGCAACGGGCCAGGAATGTTCCACTTACACCACTTACACCACCGGCCCCAAACGCCCCGGCGACCCGGACGGACCGGAGGAGTATCACGTGGTGCTGCTCGACAATGGCCGCACTGAAATGCTGGGCAGTGAATTTCACGATATGCTGCGCTGTATCCGCTGCGGCGCCTGCATGAACCATTGCCCGGTCTATGGCGCGGTGGGCGGTCATGCCTATGGCTGGGTGTATCCGGGGCCCATGGGGGCGGTCCTGACTCCATCGCTCATCGGCATCGATGAGGCCGGGCACTTGCCCAACGCATCCACCTTCTGCGGGCGCTGCGAAGCCGTCTGCCCGATGCGTATACCGCTTCCCAAAATGATGCGGCAATACCGCGAACGCGAATATGAAAAAGGCAATACGCCTCCCCTCTACAAACTCGGCATGAAGTTATGGGCCTTTGCGGCCAAACGCCATCGGCTTTATCAGGCTCTCACAGGGCTGGCCATTCCACTGATGGCGAGATTGGGGAAACGCTCCGGCCGGTTCCGCACCTTCCCTCTGGCGGGAGGATGGACGCGTCACAGAGACCTGCCGGCGCCCCAGGGCAAAACCTTCCAGCAGCTCTGGCGCGAGAAGGAGGCGAAGTCATGAACACTGCACAATCCCGCCAGTTCGTCCTCGACGCGATCCGCGGGGCTCTTGATATCAAGAGCGATGACACGGTCCGGAAAGCCACGGTGCAAAAGCGGTTGAAGGCGCACCCTTCCAACCTCGTTCCCGAACACGCTAAATCATCCGGAGACGCAAACCTCGAACTCTTTATCGAAAAACTGGAGGGGCAAAGCGCCAGTGTAAGCCGTGCCGTATCCACGAGCGATATCCCGGAAATTGTCGCCGCCTACTTACGCGAGAACAATTTGCCCGCTGAGTTTAGAACTGGCAGCGATGAGCTGTTTGAGCGGATCCCCTGGGAAACGGCCCCGACCCTAACCCGTCATCAGGGCCGCGGCCAAGGTAGTGATGCTGTGACCATGAGCCGGGCGCGGACAGCTGCTGCTGAAACGGGAACATTATTCCTGACCTCGGGTGCGGAAAACCCGACCACTCTCAATTTCCTGCCCGATACACATATCATGGTGATCTCAAGAAAAGACATTCTCGGCTCCTATGAAGATGCCTGGAACGCACTCAGGCAGGTTTACGGTCCGCGTACGCTGCCGCGCGCCGTTAACCTCGTTTCCGGTCCCTCGCGTACAGCGGACATAGAGCAGATTATTGTTATGGGCGCGCATGGACCCCGGCGTCTGCATGTCATTATTGTCGGGTAAAGAAATAAAATTCGCTGGGATGGTTTGAAATTTGATCCGGTTGCCTGACCGGTTTCCATGCCGATGGGCATCAGATAAGCTTGCCGATTGCGAATGACGAGTTGAAGAGCAAGGGTGGGCGTAACGTGTCCGAAATTTCAAAGACCTTTCGCGAGCGTTTGATCTCACTACCACGGTGGGCAAAAAGCACCCTGCTGATATCCAATGATTTCCTACTGTTAAGCTTCGCGCTCTGGGCTGCCTACTCCTTGAGATTGAACACGCTGTTTATCCCTCAAGACCGGGTTACGCTGATTCTTGTTCTCCTCGCACCGACCATCGGCATCCTCACATTCTATTATCGGGGACTTTACCGCCTTGTGACGCGGTATTTTCATGATGAAGCTGCCGGACGCATCTACATCACCATTTTTCTCGCCGTACTGGTTTGGGCGCTCACGCTGTTTCTGATCGGTCTTCCCGGTGTGCCGCGTTCAGTGGTGATCATTTATGGATTTTTTGCAGCCGGGCTCACCAGGCTGTCGCGACAATTCGCAGGCTGGTTGCTGGCCTCCGTCCCCAACGTCACTCTCGCCAGCCTCGACCCGCGCCAGAAAGTCGTGATCTACGGTGCGGGTGCAGCCGGCATGGAATTGCTGCGCGCCCTGAATGACTCTAAGGAGTACCGGCCAATCGCCTTTGTTGATGAGAACAAGTCTCTGTGGGGACAACGTATCCACAAGCTCAAGGTTTACCGGCCGGAAAAAATCGCCAAGCTCATACAGCGCGACGGCGTGAAAGAGATATTCCTGGCCATCGCGTCGGCTTCGCGATTGCAGCGACGCGCCGTAATCCGCTCACTCGAAGGTTATCCGGTGACGGTGAAAACCCTTCCTGCCCTTGAAGATATCGCGTCAGGCAAGGTTGAGGTATCCGATCTGCGCCCCATCGATGTGGAGGATTTGCTTGGCCGCGATCCCGTGCCCCCAGACGCCAAGTTGCTTGGTCGGCATATCCGCGGAAAATGCGTCATGATCACCGGTGCCGGCGGATCAATCGGGTCAGAGCTGACACGGCAGATTGTCGGGCTTGCACCCAAACGCCTGGTCCTTTTCGATATGTCCGAAGTGGCCCTCTATGAAATTGAAGAGCAGGCCTCACAATTGCTGAAGAATCTCAAAATCGAAGCCAAGGCCTCTGGTAAACCTGCACCCAGGACTGAAATTACCGTGGTGCTGGGGTCGGTTCTCGATGATGAAATCCTCTCCCACGCCCTGGTCACCCACGCAGTGGAAACCATCTATCACGCCGCTGCTTACAAGCATGTGCCCATTGTCGAGCAGAACCCCATCTCCGGTCTGCGCAACAATACCTTTGGCACCCTAATCCTATCGCAAGCGGCAATGGATGCAGGCGTGGAACGGGTGATCCTGATTTCGACCGACAAGGCCGTACGGCCCACAAACATTATGGGAGCCAGCAAGAGGCTTGCTGAATTGGTGCTGCAGGGTATTTCAGCCGAGAACGCATCTGACACGGTTTTCTCAATGGTGCGGTTCGGCAATGTGCTTGACTCATCGGGGTCAGTGGTTCGCCGCTTCCGCAAACAAATCCGGGAGGGTGGGCCGGTCACGGTCACCCATCCCGATATCATTCGATATTTCATGTCGATCCCCGAAGCCGCAGAACTCGTCTTGCAGGCGGGGTCCATGGCCACCGGTGGGGAGGTTTTCGTTCTCGACATGGGAAGTCCGGTGAAAATCGATGACCTGGCTCGAACCATGATCCATCTTTCCGGACTTGAAATTCAGGATGACGAGCACCCGGAAGGCGACATCTCCATCGAGTATGTTGGCTTACGCCAGGGGGAAAAGCTGTATGAGGAGTTGCTGATCGGGGAAAGCACGACAGGCACGAAACATCCACGCATCATGAAGAATTCTGAACCTCACCTGAAATGGTCCAAGCTGTGCGATGAATTGCAAGCCCTGGAGCAGGCCATCGAGGATTATGATAGCGATGAAATCGAGGCAATCCTGAAGCGCACGGTGGAAGGATATACAGCGGGTCAGAAAATGCCCGACCTCGAGGCAGGCGCAGACTCCGAATGGGTACAAGCCTCACGCCTTATTCACTAGGCTCCGGGGCAAAAACGTCGCGGTGACAGTTTGCCCCCTGGACGCTAGCCTCTTTGAGTAAGGGTGCGGGGCGTGGAATTCCACGGCCTGCACTCATGAACCGGAGAACGCTTTATGCGCCCTGCCGTTTTCATCGCTGCCCTGTTCGCTATAATCGGGCTTGTCGCGATTAGCCTCACGGCCGCGTTTGGTTGGGCGGTGCTCCATGCGAATGGTGTGGAGCCATTACAGCAAACCGTATTTCTGGGTGGTGCGGGCGCCATTCTGTTTCTGTTCCTTCTCTTTGGCGTCTGGGCGATGCTGCATCTGCGGCTGATACGGCCCATTGATACGATCACCCGTGAGATCGAAACCCTTGCACATGCCCAAAAAATACGCCCCATCGAGGTGCCCGACGGCCATCTCACGGGGGGATTGTCCGAAGCTGTCCAGCAATTGATCGAGCATGTCATCGATGCCCGGAGCAAGCGGCTTCAGGCCATCGATGAGGCGGTTGAAAGTGCCGAAACCTATAAACGCCGGCTTGAGACCATCCTGCTGGATTTGAGCGAAGGCGTTATCGTCTGCAACCTGGACAACCGCGTGCTCCTCTACAACCAGGCGGCCATGCGCATTTTGCAGCGGCCCGAAGCATTAGGGCTGGGGCGCCGACTGTTTGCCATGTTCGAAAGAGACCCCATCCTCAAGGCGCTGGATGAGTTGACCTCTGACCAGCGTGGCGACAAGACCCGCAAACTGCGCACCCGGCAGCTGGTGAAATGCGAACGCCTTGACGGCGTTGCCGATATCGATGCGCATGTTGCACTCATTTGTTCCGACGAGATCGAGACCGAAGGCTATGTACTGACCTTCACACCAGCGCTTGATATGGCAGAGGTATCGGAAGACCTGCCCCCCCGCCCTGAATTTTATGATTTTGATCTGTTCAAGTGCGTGCCCGACCGGGAGATCACGGACATTCCTCTGAATGAGTTACGCTGTGTCGTTTTTGATACCGAGACCACTGGCCTTGAACCTTCTAAGGGCGATGAGTTGATCTCCATTGGCGCCGTACGCGTCGTCAATGGCCGGACCGTGCGGGGTGAAACCTTCTACCAGCTTATCAATCCGGGCAAAAAAATCCCGAAAGCCTCGATCAAGTTTCACGGCATTGCCGACAAGGATGTGAAAGGAAAACTGAAAGCAGGTAGCGTCTTGCCCATGTTCCACCGCTTTTGCGGGCGCGCCGTTCTGGTGGCGCATAACGCCGCATTCGATATGAAGTTTCTGGAACTGAAGGAGAAGACATCGGGCGTGTCATTCCAGAACCCGGTACTGGACATACTGTTACTGTCCGCATTCCTGCATGATCATACGGTTGACCATTCGCTGAACGCGACCGCGGAGCGGCTCGGCATCAGTGTTTCGGGCAGGCACACAGCACTCGGGGATGCGATGACGACGGCAACAATTCTCCTGGCCATGCTGGACCCGTTGGCGGAACGTGGCGTGGTCACGCTCGGCGATGCGCTGAAAGTTTCCAGCGAGCAGGTGAAAGTCCGCAAGATGCAGGCTCGGTTTTGAACACGGGCGTTAAGCCGGGAGATACCGGGCGGCCAAACCTGCTACTTTCGATTATCGTACAATTGATTGGTTTCGTGTCGTTTGGAACGTGGCTGTTCAGTGCCATGTTCGCGCCCATGTTTTTCGACGGCGGTGATCACTGGCGCGTATGGGCACTTTTCCTAGCCACTCTCTCAGGGCCGGTCCTCGTCGCGTTCGCATGCGTGTTTCTTTGGGTGGCCTATTTTAAACAATGGGGGAAGGTGCATATGCTGTGCGTTATTTTCTTGCTGATATCTCTGTTCCCATTGCTCGGCGCTTTAACGTAAAGCATATGGAATTACATTGATTGTGAACGAGATTTGAGAAAATGACCAAACGGCTCTTCGTGAACGGAACCTTGATGCGCGGGCTGGCGCTGCACGGTAACCTTGAGGGTGCGGTTTTTTTAGGTGAATACCAAACCGCGCCCCGGTACCGGCTCTATTCGATTGATGACATCCATCCCGGCATGTTCGAGGTTGAGGCTGGGGGCGTCGCCGTTGAGGGAGAATATTACGAGATGAGCGATTGCGTCTGGGCCCGCGTTGAGGCCGGCGAACCACCCGACCTCTATTGCGGACCCGTAACACTTGAAGACGGGCGCGTGGTCGAAGGTATTCTCTATCCACAAGAACTGGCCGAGAGCCGCCACAAGGATATCTCGGACCACGGCAGTTGGCGGGACTATATAGTGGCAATTGGATAGACCCCGGGACAAACCCGGGCGACGAATGAAAAAGAAGATTGAACCCGTTACTCCGCCCCGCCCAGCGGGATTCTCAATCTGGCGGTGGCTTGTGCATCTTCAGCGGTAGCAGAGAGATCGAGAGAAACGAGGCCGACCTGCCCGAGCCCGAGAGCGGAGAGCGGCGATCCTATGCCGCCGGAGATCGACCAGACCTCGAGGTCGGTGTCGTAGCCGGTCCAGTCGCCTGCAAGTCGGATGGAGAGGCCGGAGAGGTACGTCACCTCGATGCCGCCGCCGAGGTTTATCCCGGAGTCAGCGCTCGTATAGGTGCCCGCCGTCGAGGTGGCAAAGGTGCCGTCATTCTCAAAGTCCCACACGCCATTGAGTTTGGCGAAGGGCTTGATGGTGGCATTGCCGCGGATAATCGTCGTGCCGATGGTCGGACCATAGGTCAGACGGCCGAGCGTCAAATCCTGGTTGGTGACCAGCGTGCCCGCGCTATCGGTGTAATTGTCTTGGGTACTGTCGATATAGCGGATGCCGACACCCGGCTCGATCCAGAAAGCTCCCCGCTCGAAGCGCTTGTCGATGCGCCCCTCCAGCGTCACATGCTCGCTGTCAAAGCTGCCCGTCGCGGTGCCGATGCGAATGTCATTGTCGCCTGTCTCATAGAGACCAGCCAGCGCCACATTCAGCCCTCCACCAATCGTGGTGGTGAGGAACGCCCCGCCGCCCCAGAAGTCACTGTCCAGTTCGGCGCTTAAAGCTGATGAATCTGCTTCGCCCGAGCGGTAGCGCGAGAGTATGCCGACGGTGGTCGAGGGCGAGACGCGCAAACCCAGCCCGCTTGTGACTACCCACAGATGGCCGTCGCGGTCCGCATTGGTCTCGCCATTGTCGAAATCG
The DNA here is from genome assembly GCA_021775525.1 of Hyphomicrobiales bacterium. GTDB lineage: Bacteria > Pseudomonadota > Alphaproteobacteria > Rhizobiales > Methyloligellaceae > UBA2767. Next base: position 224 of record JAJFHQ010000023.1, on the reverse strand, counting down.
ACATACTCGCCCTTGATGAAGGAGGTGATGCGGGAGCGAGGCTGGATGGATGCATCCTTGGAGCCAGTGCCGTACGCAAGTGAGCCTGTCTCATTGTCGTTCGCTGCCGTATTGGCAAGCTGGTTCATATCCACAGAGAAATTAAAGCCATTGCCCCGCCTGCGTTTTTGCCCGCCATCGAAATAGCCTCGATCCGCAAAGGCCGCGCCGTAGTCACGATCAAG
>JAJFHQ010000022.1 GCA_021775525.1 Hyphomicrobiales bacterium | reverse complement strand
GCTGGTGTTCTTCCGGCAACTCAACACGTTCAACCATCCGGGTGTCTCTACCGTCATACTCGCCATCCTGGTTCTGATCCTGTTCGGCGAATTTGTGTCCTATTACGTGCGAAAGGCGATCATCTAGTCATGGCCAGCAGTGCGACAACACACCGTCATTCCCAAACCAGACGCGAAAGCCCCCGCGAGTGGCGGCGGTTCAAGTTTCCCGAGTCTCTATACCGTTGGGCCGGAGTGTTACTGGGCCTCGTTTTTCTGAGCTACTCCATCATCTACCTGAACATCCCGCTTGAGCGCTTCTTCACCATGTTCGGCCGCGTCGGCGCCCTGATAACAGATCGCTATTACCCGCCTGAAATCGACTATGTCACGCAGCCTGAGTATCTGGCTTCCGTCTGGGAAACCATCCAAATGGCCTATCTTGGCGGAATGTTTGGCATGGCCATGGCGGTCCCGCTCGGCTGGTTCGGCTCCTACAACATGACGCCGCACAGACACTTCGTCTATCCGCTCGCCCGGTTTGTGACGATGAGCACACGTTCCGTACATGAAACCATCTGGGCGATCCTGTTTGTCACCATCTTAGGTTTCGGCATGATGGCCGGCGTACTGGCGTTGACCATGTTCTGTATCGGCTTTGCGGGCAAATTGTTCGCGGAGGAAATCGAGGCCATAGACATGGGGCCGGTTGAAGCCATCCGGGCCACGGGCGCCAGCGAGCTGAGCGTCATGGTCTATGGCGTGTTCCCGCAGGTGCGCGTGGCTTTCACCGGCATTGGTATCTACACCTGGGATGTTGCATTTCGCGCTGCCACGGTCGTTGGCTTTTTCGGCGCTGGCGGCATGGGCTGGTATCTCAAGCGCAACGTCCTTCAGATCGAAACCCTCCGAGTCTCGGCCATCCTGGTTTCGATCGTCGTCCTGGTATTGATCGCTGAAGGTATTTCCGCCTGGGCAAGGGCGCGGGTAGCGAAAGCCAAGTAACTATTTCTCCCCTGGCTTTATTGAAACAAACATTTTTGTGATTGAGCCGTTCTTAAATTGACTCAGCGATGTCAAATTCGTTGAATGCAATGTGATTCAAACTCAAGGGTTCGGGCATTGCACTTTGTTTCTTTAAAATTGCGACCGCTTCTGGCCGTGGTGCTGGCTCTCACTTTGATGGTCGGGCCATGTCTGTCCCTATCGGGTTTCGTGGGGGCTGGGTCTGCCCATGCCCATACCCAGATATCACAAGTCGATTCGCATAGCGGTCCTTCAAGTCACATACATGCACAGCATGTATCCGGCGTTTCCAACCATGGAAGCTATGACAGCGGTCATCACCCAAATCCGGCTAATTCTCCGATCAGCTGTGAGGAAATGTGTGAAGGTTGGGGCGTCAACAAAAGCCAGAGATTTTCAACTTCAGATAGTTCACCTGATCCATCCCCGGATTATGAAGACGTTGTTTCCGACCTGATCGGAGCCGATGTTGGATATTACCAATCTACTCGAAGACTTCGAAGTCCGGGACATGTCTGGCGGTCAGGTGGCGAGCCTGTTTACGCGCGGACATTTGCACTCACAAATCGCTACCGCCTCTAAAATTTCTTTCACAATTTCTGATTGCTAGCCGGTCTCAAGACCGGTCAGCCCTCAATGCCTCCACTTCGAGAGCATGGGCTGGATTGTTGTGAACGAATAGGAATTTCGGGGGAATATCGTGGCGTATTTCAGACTTGGGCTTCTTGCCTTATTGACATTGGCTGCAGGTGCGTGCGTGCGCACAGAGGATAATTTTGTGGTGCCGCTCGGCCACCCGGCCGATCCTGACGGCAGGGCAGGCGCGGTTCTTATCAGTTCAGGGGCTCTTGAACCGGAACTGCAATCCATCAAACCCGGTATCACTCCCTCAACCGCCAAACCTGCTCCGTCTTCCGGCGCTCACCAGCACAAGCACTGAGGGGCAGATTATGACCAGAATTAACAAAACAAGCGTACTGGCAGCGATGCTTCTGCTTGCTGTGAGTGGGTGTGCCCGGCTTGCACCTCAGGAAGCCTTTGACGATGTGGCCTATGACGTCGGAGAGCGTATCAACAAGCGTATTCAATGGGACGCGGGTACACGCGCCGACATGGAAGCGCACTCTGCCGTCAAGGGTATGCTCTCACGACAACTGACGCCTTCCAGCGCCGTCCAGATCGCCCTGTTGAACAACCGGGATTTACAGGCGGCATACGCCGATGTGGGCATTGCCCAGGCCAACCTGGTGCAGGCCGGTCTTCTCAAGAACCCGGTGGCAGATGGTGCCGTGACATGGTTCGCCGACGCGGGTGGCACCCCAAACCTGGCTTTCGGCGTCGCCTGGAGTTTCATCGATCTGCTGAAACGCCCAAGACGAAAAGCGGTTGCCCGTTCTGCGCTTGAAGAAGCGAAACTCGGCGTAGCCCGGCGGGTCATCGAACATGCGGCCGATACACACGCCGCCTTTGTGGACTATGTCGCCACAATGCAGGAGGTCGATCTGTTCAAAACGGTCAATGACTCAGCTCGGGCAACAGTCAACGCAGCTGCGGCACTTCGAAAAGCCGGTAACATCACCGCGTTGCAGTTCGAGCAGAACCAGAGTTTCCTCACGAACGCCAAGCTCGACCTTGCGCAGGCCGAGGCCCGGGCCGACGAGGCACGTGAAAAGCAGAATGTCCTGATGGGACTGACTGGCGGTCAAACCTTTTGGTCAGCCCCGCATAAACTCCCGGACCTGCCGCGAGGCATGGTGGACACTCGGAACGCCGAACGCAGGGCTTTGCAAGCCAGCCTGGAGATTGCCATGGCCACGCAGAAGCTCACCACGCTGGGGCGCCGGTTCCGTCAGGTGCGCAGGGAGTCCCTGTTGCAGGATGTTGAATCCGGTGCCGAGTTCGAGCGCGAGATCGAGGTCGAAAAAAATGAAGATACGGGTGAGAAGGAGAAATCCAGCCGCGAGGCCTGGGGGCCGGTTTTTGAGATCGAAATCCCGATCTTCGACCGCGGCCAGGCGCGCAAGGCCGGTGTTCTCCTGCAAATCCAGCAAGCCGAAGATGCCTTGTGGGCTTTGGCAGTCAGGGTTCGCTCTGCCGCAAGGCTATCACGGGCACGCGTGCTGACAGCAAGCAAAACGGTGAATTATTACAACAAAGCCGTCCTGCCGCAGAGCCAGCGCATATTGCTTGGCACCCAGCGTGACTACAACGCCATGCAGGAGAGCATCTTTCAGCTGATCTCCGCCAGGCGTCAGCAGATACTTGCCGGACGGCAATCCATTCAGGCGCAACGCGCTTACTGGATTGCCTTTGTCCGGTTCCAACAACTCATGAGCGGAACCCTACCGGATGGCGCAGACTCAGGAAGCATGGAAGTGGCTTCCTCTGCGGCAAGTGGCGGTGGTGAAGGAGGACATTGATGAAAAAGATCACACGCAGACAGGCATTGGCAGGTTCAGGTGTTGCCCTTGCCGGGGCAGCTATCGTTGGCAAGGAAGCGTTCTCCCAGGCCTCCAATCCGCATGCCGGTCACCAGATGCCGGCCAAGCCGGACCCGCATGCAGGACATAACATGCCGGCGAAGAAACAGCCGATGGTCATGGAATCGAACGAGGTCTATCGCACACCGAAGGGTAATTCCTGGTATGCGCGTACCGTGGACCCGGATGAAAGTTTCCCGCCCGGAGAACCCGGCAAAGACTACACGCCGGTCGTTGTGCCAAACGGCGCGACACTTCCGTTCAACGTCGTGGATGACGCCAAGGTCTTCCACCTCATTGCAGAAGAGATTAGCCACGAGTTCGCCCCGGGCTTCAAGGCCATATGCTGGGGATATAACGGTCACACACCGGGTCCTGTAATCGAGGCCGTCGAGGGCGACCAGATACGCATTTACGTCACCAACAAACTTGCCGTATCCACAACAGTACATTGGCACGGCATCATCCTGCCCATGGGTATGGATGGTGTGTCGGGCCTGACCCAGCGCACCATCAAGCCAGGCGAGACCTTCCGCTACGAGTTCAAGGCCGTCCAGCATGGCACCTTCATGTATCACTCGCACAAGGACACCATGACCCAGGAGGGCATGGGCCTGACAGGCATGATGGTGATCCATCCACGCAAACCCAAACGCGAGAGACCTCATCGTGACTTTGCCCTGATGCTCCATGAATGGGACATCAAGCCGGGCACCTACCGGCCGGATACCAGTGTCTCCAGCGGGTTCAATACCCTGACCATCAACGGCAAGGTGTTCCCCGGCACCGACCCTCTTGTCGCCAGGCTGAATGACAAGATGCGCATCCGCATCGGGAATCTATCGGCAATGGACCACCATCCGATCCATCTGCACGGATATGCCTTCCGCGAAACCGAAACCGACGGCGGTGAGATTCCTGAAGCCTCATGGCGACCGGAGACCACTGTTCTGGTTGCGGTCGGCCAGACAAGAAATATCGAGTTCGTCGCCGACAATCCCGGCGACTGGGCTCTGCACTGCCATATGACGCACCATGTCATGAACCAGATGGGCCATGGTTTGCCGAATATGGTCGGAGCCGATCCGGGATTGCTGGACAAGGCAATCGGCAACCTTGTCCCCGGCTACATGACCATGGGTACCAACGGCATGATCGGGATGGGGCAAATGGCCTCCCATATGGATATGCCGGAAAACTCCATCCCAATGGTCGGAGCAGATGGTCCTCATGAATATATCGGCATGGGCGGAATGTTCACGGTGCTCAAGGTCCGTGAAAAACTTGAGAACTATGACGATCCCGGCTGGTACTACCCACCCAAAGGCACGCTCGTGCGCCCGGCAACGCAGGATGAAATGGACGATGACGGAATTTTTGTCATTTAGGCACTCAATCAAACTGTAACCAATGGAAAAGGATCAAAACCAATGTCGATATTAAAAAATTCTCTGAAAGGCATTCTCACCTTCAATGCCGCCATTGGCGCCATCGCCCTGATGACGGTAGCTGCTCAAGCAGGCCCCGGAGATAAAGGTCATGGTCATGGCCCGGCCCATGGCGAGGCGCAGGAAACGCGCGGGAGTCATGGTGGGGCGCAGATGAACCACGACATGCCGGGCGGTATGCCGGGCGATATGGCCAATGTGAGCCGGACTGTCGTGATCATCGCCAAGGACAACAAGTTCAACCTGAAAAAAATTCAGGTCAAGGACGGCGAAACGGTCCGTTTCGTTATCAAGAACAAGGGCACGCTGGTACATGAAATGACCATCGGCACGCCGGAAATGCAAAAAGCGCATCAGTCAGAAATGATGAAGATGATGGATGCCGGTCACCTGATGGCGGACAAGGTGATGGGCAAGATGGACCACAGCCACGGCAACAGCGCACTTGTTGAGCCCGGCAAGACAGGTGAAGTCATCTGGATGTTTCACAAGGGAGCAACACTCGAGTTTGGTTGCAATGTCCCCGGCCACTACGACGACGGCATGAAGGGCAACTTTGTGATTGGCGGCTGAATATTGGCCGCAATCATTTATTGCGAACTAGCGGGCAGGGTGGAAATACCTAACCCGCTAACTCTTTCTTGCTGCCACGATCGACGTCGCAAGAGTGATAAATTCCTGGATCAAGGGTCTGTTCCGGCGTGCTTTCAGGCAAGCAATATAGGCACGCGTGTACATTTCTGCATCGGTGACATTTAGGGCGTGCAACTCGGGATGTGGTGCAAACTCCGTCTCTGAAATCACCCCGATCCCCAGCCCACGAACAATTGCCTCGCGCAAACCTTCCCGGCTTTCGATCTCGAATACGGGATCAATCAAGATCCCTGCATCTGACGCAGCCTTGTCGAACGCTTCCTGTGTCGTCGAGGAGGGTGAGCGGATGATCATGGGCTCACCAGCCAGGTCTTCCAATTTTATATTTTTTCGCGCCGCCAGCCGGTGGGCGCGGTTCACAACCACAAATATTCTGTGCTGGTTGTAGAAGATCGAGTGAATGGTCTGGCTTGCGCAATCGCGGCCGACAATACCAATATCAGCACGAAAACCTTCAAGATCCGCCTGCACCTCTTCTATCAGGGCAAGACGTACGGTACATTTAATGCCGGGGCGTTTTTCCCGTAAGGCTGCCAGAAGCTCCATGATATCATGGGGGCCAACGGCGCTGAAATTCATCTCTCCGAATTCCAGATTTTTTACGGCATTGAGGAAGGCAATAGCTTCCTGCTCATGGCCATAAAGATCAAGAGTGATGTCGTAGAGCATCTTGCCTGCAGGCGTCAGCAGGATGGTCCGGCCCTTGCGATGGAATAACTCAACGCCGAAGCGTCCTTCCAGATTGGAGACGTGGGAAGAGATCGTCGGCTGGCCGACATTCAGTTTTCTTGCGGCTCCGGTAAAACTGCCTTCGGTCGCCACCTGATGAAACGCTTCAAGCCACTTTTGATACATTGACTGGATCGATGAATTGTTGGTCTTTTCCAATTTTACCAAATAACAGGAAAAATGCTAGTTTTTGTGAAACGCCAAGCAACTGGTAAATCCTGACAGATCCAACGAGCGATTAGAGACTGTAGATCATGGCAACAAACGAAACAGAACTGAACGGTGTCACTTACAAGATTCCTTCCGCGCCGGTAGCGGTCGTGTGCATTGACGGAAGCGATCCGGAATATTTTACCGCCGCCAGCAAGGCGGGTGTCATTCCCAATATCGAACGCTATATGCGCGAAGGGTTCGCAGCGACGGCTCATTGCGTTGTCCCGAGCTTTACCTGTCCCAACAATATGTCGATCGCGACGGGCAGCCCGCCGAAGGTGCATGGCATTTCAGGCAATTTTTATCTCGACCGCGAAACCGGTGAGGCCGTCGTTATGACAGGACCGGAACTGATGCGTTCGCGCACCATCTTTGATGTCCTCTCCAAGGCGGGCGTAAAAACCATGGTTGTCACAGCCAAGGACAAGTTGCGCAAACAGCTGGGTAAGGACCTGGATGTCTCGAATGGCAATGTCTGTTTTTCAACCCAGCATGCCGACCAGACGACCATGGAGGAAAACGGCATCGAGGATGCGCTTGCATTTGTTGGACAGCCCTTGCCCGACATGTATTCAGAAGAACTCTCCCTGTTCGTTCTGGATGCCGGCATCAAGGCCCTTGAGCAGAATGACCCGCCGAAACTTCTGTATCTGTCACTCACAGATTACGTACAGCACAAATACGCACCGGATCATCCCAAGGCTCTTGAATTCTACAAAGCGCTGGACGACCGCTTCGCCCGACTCGAGGAGCTTGGCGCGGTCGTAGGCCTGGTCGCAGATCACGGAATGAAGGACAAGTGCGACAAGGACGGCAATTACAACATTATCTACCTTCAGGACCTGCTGGACGAGCGTTTTGGCACCGGCAACACGAAGGTCATTTGCCCAATCACCGATGCCTTTGTCGGCCATCACGGGTCATTCGGCGGGTTTGTCCGAGTCCATTGCTTCAACGACGTGAACGTGAAGGAAGCCATGGACTTCATCCGTCCGATCAAAGGCGTCGAGGAAGTTCTGGATCGTGAAAATGCGGCTAGGACATTTGACCTGCCGATAGATGTCGAGGCCGATATCGTGGTGATCTCGAATGAGAATTACTGTCTCGGCATGGGCCGCGATGACCACGACATCGCGGGGCTGAATGGTGAGCGGCTGCGCACACATGGCGGCATTTCAGAGCGCGATGTGCCTTTCGTCATCAGCAGTCCCTTGAACTCCGACTACAGTGCCAGAGCCCAGTCGGAACAGCTGAAAAACTATCAGATCTTCGACTACGCCATTAACGGCACCGCCTGATCAACCAGGAGTAATCTCTGTGTCCAATCGATCCTCGCGTGCTGCTGTCTACGATGCCCCGAACACGCCATTTGTCGTGAAGAACATCCCTTTGCGTGACGTCCACAGTGACGAGGTGCTGGTGCGGATATCCATGTCCACGATTTGCCGGTCCGATATCCATTCGTGGGAGGGCCGGCGTCCCAATCCGTGCCCCGGCATATTGGGCCATGAGATCATTGGCGTCATCGATCAACTCGGCGAAGATATGAAACACGACATGCGCGGCGACACACTGGCCGTTGGGGACCGGATCACCTGGACGGAATATTTTCATCATGGCGAATCCTATTACCGCGATGTCCATGACATGCCGCAAAAATCCAATGGCGTCCGAAAATATGGTCACGACCTCGTGGAGACCGACCCCCATCTTCTTGGAGGTTTTGCAGAATATTGTTACGTGGTGCCCGGCACAGGGATCCTGAAACTTCCTGATATTCTGAGCGACGAGGAAGCAACACCGCTCAACTGCGGCGTGGCCACGATGATTTCCGTCACGGAAGCCTCAGAGATTGGAATGGGTGACGTGGTAGCCATACAGGGTCTTGGCTTGCTCGGCCTGTATGGCTGCGCGATGGCCAAGGCACGCGGAGCACGCCGCGTGATTGGCCTCGATTCTGTTGGGGACCGGCTTGAGGCTGCAAAAAAATTCGGCGCCGACGTCGTCATCGACATATCTAACCGCAGCGAAGATGACATCGTTGAACAGGTGCGCGCACTTGCGCCGCCTGACGGTGTCGATGTGGTGATTGAAGTGTGCGGCGTCCCCGATGTGGTCACGGCCGGATTGAAGATGCTCCGCGTCGGTGGACGCTATACGCTGGGCGGCATCGTCACGCCTGATGCCAATGTCACCGTTGACGCCAACATGTTTGTCAAAAAATGGATCACGCTTAGAGGCATCCACAATTATCACCCCAGGCATCTGATCCAGGCCCTGGATTTCGTCGTTGCCAACAGGGACCGTTTCCCGTTCAAGGACATCGTCGATTCCACGTTCAAGCTCGACGATCTCAATGAGGCGTTCGCAAAAGCATCTGAACGCTCTGTGCTGCGCGCAGCAGTAATTCCCTAGTCGGAGAAAATTAAATGACAGTCAAGACACCGGACCTCGGTTTCGAGCCGAAAGGTTTGTTTATAGGCGGCAAATGGGTCAAGGCGAGTTCGGGTAAAACCATCACCACACTGAACCCGTCCAACAAGGACGCGCTGGGAGAGGTTCCCCTAGCCAGTGAAGCCGACGTGGACAAGGCGGTCGCCTCCGCGAAGGATGCTTTTCCCGCTTGGGCAGCCCTACCCGTCACCAAGCGCGCGGAGTACCTGGTCAAACTCGCCGATGCCATCGACGAGAATGCAGACTCGCTGGCGCTCATGGATGCGGTCGACAGCGGCAATGCCAAGTCCGGCATGCTCGGCGACATGAAATGGACCTCAGACACCTATCGCTACTTCGCCGGCTTCGTCACGGAGATGAAGGGTGAAACCATGTCGCGCGAGCCGGGCCATCTTAACGTGACGCTGCGCCAGCCCTATGGCGTTGTGGCCAAAATCAACCCGTTCAACCACCCGTTCCGCTTCTGTGCGGAAAAAGCGGCATCGGCACTTGCCGCCGGCAACACCGTCGTCATCAAGGGGCCGGAACAGGCGCCGCTCTCCTCACTGAAATTCGGGGAACTGGTTGAAAAAATCTTCCCGCCCGGCGTCATCAACATCGTCACCGGCGATGGCAAGACCGGTTCTGCCATGGTGCGCCACAAGGATATCCACCGCATCGGTTTCGTTGGATCGGTTGAGACCGGGCGCATCATTGCGCGCGAGGCGGCTGAGGGCATGAAGGAAGTAACACTCGAGCTCGGCGGCAAGAACCCGATTATTATTTTCCCCGATGCCGATCCTAAAAAAGCGGCGAGCGCCGTCATCCGGGCAATGAACATGAACCGTCAGGGCCAGTCCTGCTCGTCCACGTCGCGCGTGCTGGTACACGAGTCCCTGCATGACGAGGTTGCGGGAGAACTGGCGAAGGCGGCGGCATCCATTCCCATCGGATTCCCGTGGCTGGAGGGCGCTGAAATGGGGCCGATTATCTCCCAAGCGCAATTCGAGCGTGTGATGAATTATATCGGCTATGGCAATGATGAAGGCGCCAAGCTGCTAACCGGCGGTGGGCCGCCCGAGGACAAGGACTTGCAGAACGGCTACTTCGTCTCGCCCACGGTGTTCGACGGCGTAAAACCCGAAATGCGCATTGGTTCGGAAGAAATCTTTGGTCCCGTCATGTCGATCATGAGCTGGTCGGAAGAAGACGAGATGATCGAAGTCGCCAATGGCGTGATGTACGGGCTCACCGCGTCCATCGTGACCAATGACTTCAGGGCCGCCATGCGCACCGCGGAAAAGGTCGAGGCGGGTTATGTCTGGATCAACTCCTATGGCCGATATCTCGGCGCACCCTATGGCGGCTGGAAGCAGAGCGGCATCGGCAAGGAAGAATCCTACGAGGAGCTGCTGAGCTACACACGGGTTAAGAACATCAACATGAAATGGTAGTTTCGCACGCTCGCGGCCTCCCGTGGCGTTAGCCATTAAGCGCGTTTCCGTTCCGGACCGCTTGACTTTCAAGGCCTTAAGGGCCATCTGTGACGCACAACGTCTCGTGATCGCGCGATTCGCACCCTAATTTGGTGCGCTATTGTCCCGAGACCAGATAAAACCAATCAATCAAAATCCGTCAGTTCCAGGTGCGCGTGGACGACGACATGGCCCCGGCCTGTCGCACGCCGTTACGCATGCGTTCACCCGGTGCAAAAGGAATATTTATACGTGACAGTTACAAGTTTTACCGAGCTCGGCATCACCGAGCCGCTCCTGCGCGCTCTTGCAGACGCAGACTACCAGACACCCACCCCTATTCAATCCAAGGCCATCCCGTTGCTTCTCGATGGGCTGGACCTGCTTGGAATCGCCCAGACGGGCACCGGCAAGACAGCCGCCTTCACGCTGCCGCTGCTGCACAACCTGGATGAGGATAATGAGCGCGCCGGCCATAAATGCGCGCGCGCGCTGATCCTCGCTCCCACCCGCGAACTGGTGATCCAGATTGCCGACAGCATCAAGACCTATGGGCGGCACATGCGCATGCGCTCCGCCGTCGTCATGGGCGGTGTCGGCCAGCGCCCCCAAGTGGATGCGCTGCGGCGCGGTGTCGATATCCTGGTTGCAACACCCGGCAGGCTGCTCGACCTCATCAGCCAGGGTCATGTCGACCTGGGCCAGACCGAGTATCTGATCCTCGATGAAGCGGACCGGATGCTCGACATGGGCTTCATTCGCGACGTGCGCAAGATTATCGCCACGCTCCCGGAGGAACGCCAGACGCTGCTGTTTTCCGCGACCATGCCATCGGAAGTGGCCAAGCTCTCACGCGACATCCTGTATCAACCCGAACGCGTCGAGATTGCAGCCAAAAGCATCGCCGTCGACCGCATCGACCAGCGCGTCCACCATCTTGACACGAAAGCCAAGCAGTCCCGGCTGGCCGAGTTGCTTGCCGAACCGGACTTTGACCGGGTGATGGTTTTCACCCGCACCAAGCATGGCGCCAACAAGGTGGTGAAACATCTTGAACGCGACGGCGTCAGTGCTGAAGCCATTCACGGCAACAAGTCTCAAGGTGCACGCCAGCGCGCACTCGACAATTTCCGTGAGGGCCGCATCCGCGTACTCGTCGCCACCGACATCGCTTCACGCGGCATCGACATTGACGACGTGACTCATGTCATCAATTACGAGCTGCCGAATGTGCCTGAGAGTTACGTTCACCGTATCGGGCGCACGGCGCGCGCCGGGGCGGAAGGCGTCGCCATTTCATTCTGCGACGCGAGCGAACGCAGCCATTTGCGCTCCATCGAGCGGCTGATCAAGCGCTCGCTTATCGTTGTCGGAGAGGGACCGGTAGGTCCCGAAGTCGACTCGGTCGAGAAGCGCAAAGGCCGGCCCCACAGACCCGGTTCCGGCAAAGGACGCCGGCGGCGCTCACAGCGCCGCGCAGCTTAAGCGCCTGAGACCATCCACAGATTCCAAGGAAAGGACAAAGATGCCACGCAAGCCCAACTATAATTTCGAACGCTCGCAACGCGAGAAAAACAAGGCAGCAAAAAAGGCCGAACGCCTTCGCCTGAAAGCTGAAAAATCCGAAGCCAGAAAGGCAGAAGCCGCTGGTGAAGGCGGGGCAGCAGCAGAAAGCGAAAGCCCGCAGGAATAACGGGGGTGGCGGGGCTTTATCCTTGCCGATGCCCGCAACTAATACGCCGAAATCTCCTGCCACATGCCCACCGCCTCATTTTTTGGGTAGCTACCTAGTGGGCCGTCTCATCGGACCGGTGCCTATCAATGCGCTCACAATGAGATTGGACCAATCCGTATGCCAGGATACCGTGGTTTCAATGTCCGCTACCGGGGGTGAAGCGGACATTGTTAGCAGTGGTTGCTGATGTCTGCTTCTGACCTAATGCGGAACTATACGCGAAGACCGCACACTGCAGTTTTGCGCGAATTTATGCCAAGAGACGATTGTCTGGATTCTTAGCTAGTACGGAAGTAGTGGAGATTCATGCATCATTGGATACTTGATTTTCGAGAAGATCTGAAACGTCCGTGCGATCACCTGCCGGTCTGCCGGACAATTTGAGCGATCTCCTGACGCAGCTGCGTCAGCTTGTGGGTATGCGCTTCAAGTGCAGAGGCGCGCTTTTTCCCAGCGTCAGTGCTCATTTGCATAATTTTTGAGACGTTAAGCTTTGACGTGCTTCCAACACCCCGGAGCTCATTTTGCCAGGCCTCGCTCTCTCGATGCTCTGCACTCAGTTCTGCATCTCTTTTCGCGAACTGCTCACGAATTTGCCTGACTATCGGTGCGACCGCCTCGCGTTGGGTGTCGAACAGCGGATTGTGGTCCTCGTGATCCAGATAAGGTACATCAATGCCGCAGAAATAGTCATGTCCGAGTTTTAGGGGAACGAACCATCTGGAAGCCGGACCGGGATAGTTTGCAGTCAGTTCGTCCGATTGCGCCTTCGTGGTCACCAGTATGGCGTGGCGATCATTATCGCCCATGAGGTGTTTCAGAAGCCAAAAATCGTGGCTTTCCCTGAGGAGACACGCCAAGGATGAAAGTGTGATGTAGCTGTTATGATTATCGCTGCTGAGCGGCAGAATGTGCTCTTCGTCATTCCAGCGGACCTGAAGCTTGTCAACTACCCACTCCGCGGTCAGCTTGTTGGAGATGAGCAACTTCTCCGCCAGTTGCTTGACGATCCCTTCTTCTTGCTGAAACCAGACAACCCAAAGCACCCAATCGTCAATTGCATCCATGCCAAGGAACTCGTCGTCATCATCCTCACGATATAGGTCCACATATGCGATATCCTCATAGTCATCACCGGACGCATGGATCGAGACCGCTTTCATAAATCGCGCCAATTCGTCCATCGAGACATTCCTTTTGTATTCGCGACCTAGCTGAACCAGAACACGCAACGCACGTCATCCGGGTCGCCCAACGCTGCCATTTTCGGCAATGTTTTGGTACAAAACGTCCGCCCTGCATTCCGGTAAGTTACCGCCCACGTCATTGGACAATACACGTCATCAAGCTGCTCCGTGATTTTTGAGTTCCGGACCTCGGGCGGGTGACCTCCTTTGATCTCATTCAGCACTTGCTGCATTTCCCGCTCCGTAATGGCTAGATTGGTTTGCCCGATGCTTGCGCAAAACCCTGCCGGATATTCCCCATGCGGACGTCCCGCATTGGTCCACTCTTCATATTCGCTCCCGTTGAGAAAGCCGTGCTTGACCTTCGTCTGATCCCAGTCAAATGCCAGGATCTCGGCAAGGAGCAGCCAGGACGGGGAATAGTTCGTCATGTCGGACCGTCCGACAATTGCCTCCACTTCGCTGCATAGATCATTCGGCAAACCCCGCGGTTCGGAGATGATGTTAAAGCGTTTGCCAGAGTCACGCCCGCCCAGACCGTACCCGTCGTTAAAATTCGCGAGAATTGCAAACAGGTCATAATTCCGGTCACTGTAGAACTGGGCCTCTTGCAACACGTAGCTGATCATTTCCCCATTGACGCTAGGTTTTGGCTTTCCCCACTGGTCACACGAAACCCAGCGCCCCTTTTCGCGCCGCTCGACAAAGAAATTGATATCCGTACCCATTCCGTTCTCCGGCGATTTTCATTCAAGTGTTGGCCGCATCCAGTCCTCGACATGAATCCTGATGTTAAAATGGATATTGCCGACGGGCGTTGTCGATTGTTCAATTATCATCATCGGCAATCAGATCAAGCTGCTCTTCCATGAGCGGGTATTGACGCGAGGCTTCGCCATAGATCTTACCCAGCATGGTGAACTCCCGGTCTGAAGTTTTCTCGAAAGTAATCTCCAGAATATAGCGGACCCCACTTGCTCCCTGCACTTCGATCTCGATAGGTGCAGCGCCCGCTTCACGCGGTGGGCCAGAAATCGAATGCGCCAGTTCAGCCATTTGCCTTATGATGATCCCGCGGGCTTCCTTTGTGTCCACATCGCCGTGCTCGAATGAAATCTGCGTGCCGACTAGCCCCAGGACGTCATAGTAGACACCGCCGATTGGGCCCTTGCCGGAGGTGTATTCACCGTCGGGATCGCTATAGGAGTCCTGGAGTTCGCCGAGGACCGCAGCCACGGCCTGGCCATATTCGATTGCCGTTCCCTCAACGGGCACGCGCCTGATCGTGTCTCCGGCAGCGCTGACTGCTAGAATACATACCTTGCGGTCATAGGCGCTCTCGCTGGCTTCAATGGCATGATTTTCGACAAACTTGTTGATGGCGGCATGCATCTGTTCGGCCGTATCAAGTTTGCGTTCTTTGCCCGGGCCGGTCATCGCTCAGTCTTACCCCTGGGTGTCATTTTTTATCTCCTTGCGCAAAGGCACACCGCACCAGCTTCTCGCGATCCACGCCGCTGTTGGTGTAAGCCTCAACGTAAAATCGATCCCTGTTCGCGAGCGCGAAGCCAAACTCGCATCGTCAGAATTCGATTTTGTCCTCCGTCCATGGCTGATCCTGCATGCTTGGACCATCGGCAATTTTAGTCAGGATCTTCACTTTGACGTCGAGGAGCCAGGTCGACGCGTAACCGGACCACGGGGACAAAAGAATTCGCACGTTGTCGGGGCCAGCCAATTTCATGTCCTGAACAAAATGGCATGCATCTTCGGTGAAAGACTTTAGCCAGCGCACATCTTCCGGGTTTGTGAACCCCAGTTGGCTCATTTTCGCGCCAGGGTCGGGTGTCCTGAATCCAGTCCACATACTTCCCTGTTGGAACCACAGGACCAGTCCTTCGCCGCCGGTGATACACCATGACTCGTCCGGCGCAATGACGCCGCAGCCCGGATCGCCGTAATGATCGCCAACAGCTGTTTCCTCTCCGGTCTTTTTATGCTGCAACCTGGCATATTCGCTATCGTGGGTGAGAATGTAGCTCTTTGACTCAGCCAGGGTTCTTCGATCGTTCATAATATGCTCGACGATATAGCAAGCTTCCCTTCATCCATGGCGCTATTTTCCCTCACACATAAAACTCAGTTGCAGTCTTCAGGCGTGTCGTATCCTTTTCCGGGTACGAAGTTCCTGACAAAGCCAGCAATCATCGACGAATAAAGTTCCGAGGCTGCGGAAATGATAATTGCCTGTGATACCAAGTTCAGGATCCTGAATTTCAAAACGACCTTTCGCTTCCGGCCCCGAAAACTCATTTCGGGAGTTCCCCGATGAATATTTTAGACAACTCGGTTACGCCCGCTTGAAATGGTGCGGAGCGCTTGTCAAGATCACTCATTGCCGCCTTCAGATCCGCCTTGTCCTTGGGGTTTACGTGAAGCTGCAGGCTCGCCGACACACTTTTCAGGTTTCGCAGTTTTTTCTTCTGAATGGCGTCGTGGATGGTGCATTCCAGCGCGGCTCGAGATTTGCTCGGGGCGCTCGCTTCTTTCTTCTTGTAGCATTCGAGCCCTGTAGGTTTGGGCGGAGACCAGCGGGACATCGATTTGATGTGCGAGGGCACCCATTTGGAATACAGTTGCGGCAAGGCTTTTCCCGCGTGTGGATGTCCATTCTTGTCAGCAAACTGCAGCGCATCGCGACCGGCCTGGTAGTGTTGGCTCGACCCGCCTGGGCCGTGAATTACGGCCATCCCTTTCAGATATTTCAACGTAACGGTTTCCGATTTGTTTGGGTTGCTGGCCAGCGCGGAAACGACGGCGATATTGACCAGTGACGCTTCTTTCGGATTGAAAAAAGGATGGTTCATAATTTTTTCGCTGAAATATATCGCGGACTTTATCCAGCCGGCTTTTGCGGCACCGAATAATGTCTCATAGGCGCTTTGCTCCAGCTTCTTAACAGCTGCCGCGTCTTTCGTTTTGTTCGCTGACGCGAAGAGGCACAGGGCATGCTCATGCATCGATGGCGGATAGCCGCGCTTCGCCGCTTTGCCGAACATGATGCAGGATTTTTTCAGATCCGCCGCCATACCCGGGTATCCGGATTTATTGAGCCAGCCGATGTTGTGCATCGCCGGGGCGTCACCAACGGCCGCTTTGTTCACCAGGAGCTGAAACGCGCCTTCTGTCCCAGCTTTCGCGGCATCGCCAAGGCTGTTGGCTTGTTTTCGAGCCTCAGCCCATTTCGGGTCCAGCTTGTCGGCGAATGCAGTGCCGACCATAGTCAGGCTCAGGGCCATGGCGCCCGCGAGGATGGATTTGATCATCGAGATTAAACTCCCTGTTGGTTATTTCTTCACGCGGTAGCGCCCCTTCTCATCGAGAAGGTCCAGTTCCGAGGCGATCCGGCCAATGGCGGGTATCAGGCACCGCTGATCGACATAGCCGTCATGGGTGGGCGTCTGCGCGTAAAGAACATCGAGAAACTTGGCCATGGCCGCGCGGGCCCTGTCCGGATACCCCGCTTTGAAAACAACCCATTCGAAGGCCAGGTGGTATCGTGCGTAATTCTTCCGCGAGGCCTTGCAGCCAGATTTCGCCATGTAATCTTGCCGCGACAGCACGGGAAACGCTTTTGGGCTGACGCGATCAATTTCAAGAACCGCCGGGTCGTAGACAAAATCGACCCCGGGCGTCGGCGTAACGCCAAAATCGCCGTTTGCGTCCAGCAGCTTCAACGCGAACAGGATCCGGCGCAGCGCCGGGGGAACGCACCGCCTGGCAACCGCCCCGTCAGGTCCGGCGTAGCCGGTCCGCAAATTTCGCAACAACGGAAGGGTATGCCTGCGCGCATAGTGCAGATCAGTGTTCGGCTTTTCGCCCTCCAGATCGGCAAAGACGAGGAAATGGAGGGATGACTGAAGAGGCCATGCATAGTCGGACCAGCCCAGTCCCGCACAACCGGTGATTGCCTCGTAATCAGTCAGGCGCAGAACATGATATTGCTTTACCGCCGCGGGGCTGGCCAAGGATGACCGGACCGGAATCACCATGAGCACTATGACAGCAGAGAGTCTGGCGAAAATGGTCCAGTGCATATGCTCTCATTCTACCTATCGATTTCGATCCAAAGCGGATAACACGATCACTTCGCTCAAAATTCCGGCTTCGAAACTCGGGTTTTGACCCACTTACCAGATTGGCTATCAATCACCTGCTCAAGTTTTTGTTACTGGCTGCGTTCTTGCCGTTCGCTACGTTGGCCCTTCTTCAAGGGGATAGCGAGTATCGGGTAAGCGATGGCTTTCGGCTCAACCCAGTCAAACCCAAACAGGTACTCAGCATTTCGGTAGCGGTTTATAGTGATGTGAATGTCCGCTATTGGCACAAAGCAGGCATTAGCGCCTATGCCGGTTTATGTCCGCTATTGAGGGTAAAGCGGGCATAATGAAGTGGCGTGCCTGTTTTCCACCATATGCCCTCCCGGCACTCCTTCTTTCCTTCGTAAGGGTATCCGGTGTTCCCGAGGCCACACGACACTGCAAAGTGATCTGATCACAAAACGGTTCGGTGTTCCGTCACCGCGCCATCTCCATCCCCATTTGAACCTTTTTTGGCTCTGGAGCGACCAATGCTCAGAAGCTTTGGCCTTGAACCGGCCCAAGCTCACTAGCCAATCAAGGAGATCGTAAAATGTTTCACCCCCAGATAACGCCCGCCGGATCGTCTGGCCGGGCGCATATTTCACCCGCCACAGCGTTGTGGCGGAACACGTGCGGGCCAGGCTCGCCGCGGCAAATATGTAGAAAAGGCCCCCTAACCCGGGCCTTTACGTCGGCTCTTGCCGTTTTGCTCACCGTCATTTTTACTATCCTCGCGCCCTTTACGGGTGCGCGGGCGCAAGACGGGCAGCCCGGGATCATGGCCAATGGCGACCTCGCCGTGACCGGCTTTTCCGGCACCAAACAGCTTGGTGGCCAGACCTTCATCGATACCGATGGCGCCTCGCTTAAAGTTCTCGACGTGTCAGGCAAGGGAGAGCCCCGTGCGCAGGTTCTGAATGCGCCCGTAAAATTCCAGGCTTTTGCCCGCGATATCGGACAGGTGTTCGGCGTGGCACTCGATGATGCGCCCAACCCGAATATCTACGCCACATCCACGAGCGTGCATGGTCTTCAGATCGTCGTTCCCGACGAGAATGGCGATGGAGTGCCGGAGCGCACCACCACCGGTAGGGCCGGCGCAATGTTCATGGACGGCCAGTTCGGTTCAGCCCTTGGTGGCGGACCCGGAACGGTCTGGCGCATTGACGGCACCAGCGGTGAAATCACACGCTTTGCCGATATCGCGCTTGGCGGCGTCCATAACAGCGGTCCGGGTCTTGGCAACATCGCCTTCGACCGGGCCCACTACCAGTTCTACGTGTCCGATCTGGATACGGGAGTCGTTCACAGCTTCGATTTGTCGGGCAATGAACTCGCCACCTTCGATCACGGCCTCCAGGGCAGAACCGCCTCGGGTCTTGCCGCTGTTGCGAATGACCCTGCAAAACGCATGAACATCCAGAGCCCGGCTTTCGATGCGATCAACTCCGATACCTGGGGTCTCGCGGACGAGCGCCGCCGCGTCTGGGGCCTGGCCTATTTCAGCGGCCGGCTCTATTACTCGGTCGCTGAAGGCTCGAAAATCTGGTCCGTCGGCATCAACACCGATGGCAGCTTCGCCAATGACGCCCGTGTCGACATTCCGTCCGTTCCGGGCGGCAAAGCCGTTTCGGATATCCTGTTCACGCCCAAGGGACAGATGGTGCTTGCCCACCGAGGCGGCATCATGGGGTCCAACGACTACACCCGCTATCACACGCCCAGGCAGAACGCCGTTCTGCGTTACACCCGTGACGAAGCCGGCAACTGGGTGCAGGTTCCTGAAGAATATGCAATCGGTTTCCCGATCGATCACAAGAACGCATCCGGCGGTGTCGGACTTGCGTGTGATGGAACCCTGTGGAACACGGGCGACGCCCTGCGCAACGATCCCGCACAGGCTGCAAGCCTGCTTGCCGGCGGTCCGCTGGTCGTTCACGGCCTGCAGGGCAATGACATTTCGCTTGTCAGACCCTTCAACGTGCCGCCGCGCGCCAGCTGGTTCGTCGACTATAAAGGCAACTCGGTGGACGAAAACGAAGCCGGCCATGTCGGCGACGTCGAGGTTTACCGCAATTGCGCCGGCGGACACGCGGAAAGCTATCCCGGCTGGTATCCGATCCCCGAATGGTATCCCCCTGAAGGGTGGGTTCCGCCTGTCTGGTGGCCGCGTTATCCGGACCTCGAGCTGGAGAAAATTGCCGGCCAGTGCACACGCGTGCCATTTAGTCTCAACGACTATCGGTGTGACTACACGATCGTCGTCACCAATTTCGGCGCTGCTGATTTTGTCGGCCATCTGAATGTCGTCGATAACCCGCCGGCAACGGCTGTTTTTGTCCCACCCCCGGGAGGTTCAATTCCGTGGAATTGCGCCCAGCCAGGTGGTGCAGGTGCGCCCATCAACTGCGCCTCGGCAAATGTCGAGACACTGCATCCGGGCGAATCCGAGACGCTTGAGATCACCATCCAGGTAACACCCCCGGTCGGTGAGAACCACGTCCACAACTGCGCCATTCTGGATGAGGACCATCACGGTGATGATCCTGATTTCTTCGGTGAAAACGAGGACTGTGCCGACAACGTTCTGCCGCGTCCGGACCTCGACATCGACAAAGCCTTCTTCGGCTGTGAGCCTGAAGGTGCGGCCCAGCGCTGCTACTTCGTGATCACGCTGCAGAATGTCGGTGGTGCGACCTATAATGGTCCGCTCAGCTTCGAGGAAACCATTCCTGCCGGAACGATCTTCGGTGGGCTCCATGACAGCAGCACCGCTGGCTGGGGCTGCATTGGTGGCAATCCGACAAGTTGCACACTCCCCAACCCCCCGGGTGTCTCGCTGATCCCTGGTAGCGCCGAGCAGGTGCTTATCAGTGTCATCGTGCCCGCTGGTCAGGGTGGTGACATGGAGAACTGTGTTGCACTCGGTGCTGCAAACGCTGGAGACCCTGTTGTTCCTGGCGTAAACAATTTCTGTGAGCCCTTCACGTCTCCTGCACAAGGAGACAATCCGCAAAAAAAGAAGAACCCGGTGGAGCACAAATGCCCGGCCGGATGGACCAAGGTTCCGGCTTCGGGTCTCCCCGCTGGTTATCAGGCGATCGTCATTGACGGCATCAATCCTGATGGCACCAAGTGGGGTCTGATGTGCATGAAGCCCAAGCCCAAACAGCCGGTCCACAAATGTCCGGCTGGATGGACCAAGGTTCCGGTTTCAGGTGCGCCCGTAGGCTACCAGGTGATCGCCGTCGACGGCATAAACCCGGATGGCACCAAGTGGGGCCTGATGTGCATGAAGCCCAAGCCGGTTGGCCAGCTGTACCCGACCTGCAAGCCAGGTGAAAGCACGTATCAGAGCCTTCGCCTTGTGCCCAAGGGCTGGACCTCGCGGAAGGTCACTCTCGGCAACCGCACGATCTACTGTGCCAAGCAAACCTTCACGGTCCCACTGCCGACCTGTAACAAGGATGAAACCGCATACAACAGCGTGCGGCAGATTCCCAAAGGTTGGACCCGGCGTTCGATCGTGGTTGGCAAGCGCAAGATCTATTGCGCCAAGCCCGGCCTCACGATCCCGCAGCCGACCTGCTACAAGGGTGAAACCGCATACAATAGCGCGCGGCAAATCCCCAAGGGCTGGAAGTGGCGTTCGATCGTGGTTGGCAAGCGCAAGATCTACTGCGCCAAACCCGGCTCGTACACGCCAGGCACTTCGACGCCTGGCACACCAAAGCCGAAATGTGTTGGTGGCAAGCTCGTCATGCTGAAGACCTTGCCCCCGCGCTGGATCTGCAAATGCCCGAGCAACTGGAGCAATGTGAAGGGTACGTGCAAGCGGCCCCTGACCCAAACCGGTCCGTCCGGGATCAAGCCTTGTCCGAAATACTGGACACGGGTGAAGGGCGTGTGCAAACCGCCTTCGTCCCAGACGACGCCGACGCTTAAGCCTTGTCCGAAATACTGGAGCAGAGTGAATGGTGTCTGCAAGCCGCCCCGGCTCCAGATCAAGCCGAAGCCCACGCTTCAGTACAAACCGAAGACAAAGCTGAAACTGAAGCTCGACACCAAGCCTGTGACCCGGCTGAACCAGTCCACCAGGTTCAAACTCTCAGGTGCCGGACGCACGCTCCGGTAAGCTGAAAGCTGAAAACACCAACAGGGCGGGCCTCGCAACCGGGGCCCGCCCTATCTCGTTCCGGGTCAGAACCCCCGTTCAAAATCCGCCATTCCCTCAGTCTGCTTGATACAGATCAAGGCCGGACGGAGCAGATTGCTTCAAGCAGTTCGCGTTACTCCCGCATGGGTGGCGCTTCTCTATTTTGCAGGCGTTGCGTGTCTCTCGCATCGGTGTAACATGGCGTTTTTGGGGGCTGGTTATCATGACTTCGAATACTCAAAAAATTGCCTGGAATGCCTTTTCCGATGCCATGGCAGTGGCCGGATCGATTGGAGGCATCATCCTCGGGCTGGTGTTCGCGCTGGCCGGCCGGGATGACATGATCAAATTCCATGGCTGGTTGTTTGCCGCGGCCTGTTCCGTGGCATGCCTCATCCTTTTAATGCGCATGTTCGATGACGAGGAGAACGTCGACGATACCGGCTATTTCGATGGCCCCGTACGTGTGGCGACGGTCGCAACCATATTCTGGGGCGTGGTCGGCTTTCTCGTTGGCGATATCATTGCCTGGCAGCTAGCGTTTCCGGTGCTCAATCTCGATCTGCCCTGGACCAGCTTCGGGCGGTTGAGGCCGCTCCATACTTCCGGCGTGGTATTTGCGTTTGGCGGCAACGCCCTGATTGCAACTTCGCTCTACGTGGTGCAGCGCACCTGCCGGGCGCGCATGGTCGGACGCTGGTCACCCTGGTTTTTGGTTTGGGGTTACCAGCTTTTCATTGTCCTTGCGGCAACGGGCTATATTCTTGGCGTCACCCAGTCGAAAGAATATGCAGAACCTGAATGGTACGTTGATATCTGGCTGACCCTCGTCTGGGTCGTATACCTGCTGGTGTTCATGGGGACGCTGATGCGGCGCAAGGAACCGCATATTTACGTCGCCAACTGGTTCTTCCTGTCCTTTATCGTCACCGTGGCAATGCTGCATCTGGTCAATAATGCAGCCTTGCCCGTCTCGTTCCTCGGCTCAAAAAGCTACATCATCTATTCCGGCGTACAGGACGCCATGACCCAATGGTGGTATGGCCATAACGCGGTCGGCTTTTTCCTTACCGCTGGCTTCCTCGGCATGATGTACTACTTCGTGCCCAAGCGTGCCGAACGCCCGGTCTATTCCTACCGGCTTTCAATCGTCCATTTCTGGTCGATTATTTTCCTCTACATCTGGGCCGGGCCGCATCATCTGCATTACACCGCCCTGCCCGACTGGGCGCAGACCCTCGGTATGACATTTTCCATCATGCTGTGGATGCCCTCATGGGGCGGCATGATCAACGGGCTGATGACGCTGTCTGGCGCCTGGGACAAACTGCGCACCGATCCCGTTATCCGCATGCTGGTGGTGTCGGTCGCGTTTTACGGCATGTCCACATTTGAAGGCCCCTTGATGAGCGTCAAGGCGGTCAATTCGCTTTCGCATTACACCGACTGGACCATCGGTCATGTACATTCCGGCGCTCTCGGCTGGGTCGGTTTCGTATCCTTCGGCGCGGTCTATTGCCTGGTGCCCTGGTTGTGGGGCCGCAAGGGGCTATATTCCATGAAGCTCGTAGAATGGCATTTCTGGGTCTCGACGCTTGGCATCCTGCTGTACATCACCTCGATGTGGGTTTCCGGCATATTACAGGGCCTGATGTGGCGGGCTTACGACCAGCTCGGGTTCCTTGAATATTCCTTCGTCGAAACGGTGGAAGCCATGCATCCCTTCTACGTTATCCGCGCCGTAGGGGGCCTCATGTTTGTCGTCGGTTCCCTGCTGATGGCCTGGAACCTGTGGAAGACGGTATATGGAGAAGAACCGGCTGACTTGCGCGATCAGCCAAGGGTCGCGGCCGCGCCAGAGTTCAGGGAATCGCCTGCAATGGCACGCCCTGCGGCAGCGGAATAGGAGGCGGTTTCATGGATTGGTCAAAACACAAAATTTTTGAAACCAACTCGATTGTCTTGCTGATCGGTATTCTGATTGTCGTCTCAATTGGCGGGATTGTTGAGATCGCACCTTTGTTCTGGCTCTCATCGACCATCGAGAAGGTAAAGGGCATGCGCCCCTATACACCGCTGGAGCAGGTTGGCCGTGACATCTATGTGCGCGAAGGGTGTTACCTGTGCCACAGCCAGATGATTCGCTCCTTGCGAGATGAAGTGGAACGTTACGGACATTATTCACTTGCCGCTGAAAGCATGTATGACCACCCCTTCCAGTGGGGCTCTAAACGCACCGGGCCGGACCTTGCCCGGGTTGGCGGGAAATATTCCGACGAGTGGCACACGCTGCATATGAGCAACCCGCGCGCAGTGGTGCCGGAGTCAGTGATGCCGGGCTATGCGTGGCTTGCAAAACGCAAACTTGATGGCAAGGACGTCACGGCCAATATCGCCGCGTTGAAAGCTGTCGGCGTACCTTACACGGACGAGATGGTAAAGCAGGCCGGAGCAGATCTCTTGGCACAGGTCGATCCCGACGGGGACGGTGCCGAGGCGCTGCAAAAACGTTACCCCAAGGCGCAAGTCCGGCAGTTTGACGGGAATCCCGAATTCGTCTCGGAGATGGATGCGCTGGTGGCTTATTTGCAAATGCTGGGGACGCTTGTGGATTTCACCTCTTTCGATGCCTCCGGGCCGAATTTGAGATAGGGGGCATGAGCCATGGATTATGAAACAATGGTTGTCATCACCCAGAGCCTGGCGCTGCTGTTCTTCGTCGCCCTGTTCATCCTCGTGTTGGGTTACGTTTTCTGGCCCGGCAACAAGGCCAAGTTCGAGCGTGCCTCCCGGCTGCCCTTTGAACAGGGCGGAACCAACCAAAAACGGGAGGTCTGAGCCATGACCAAACCGGAAATTGATGAAATCACGGGTGTCGAGACCACGGACCATGAATGGGACGGCATCAAGGAGTTGAACAACCCGCTGCCGCGCTGGTGGCTGTGGGTTCTCTATGTCAGCATCATCTGGTCCATCGGCTACTGGATTGTCATGCCGGCCTGGCCGCTGATCTCCAGCCACACCAAGGGCGTGATTGGCTACAGCCAGCGCCTGGTAGTCGCCCGCTCCCTCGAAGACGCCAAGCAGGCACAATCCGTATACCTTGAAAAAATTGCTGCCGCCGACCCGGCCGCGATCAAGGCCGACCCGGAATTGCTACGCTTCTCACTTGCCGGCGGTGAAGCCGCCTTTGGCGATAATTGCGCACCCTGTCATGGTCGCGGCGCGCAAGGATCAACTGGCTATCCCAACCTGAATGATGACAATTGGCTGTGGGGCGGCACGCTGGAGGACATTCACCAAACTCTGAAAGTAGGCATCCGCTCAACCCATGAAGACACGCGGGTTAACCCGATGCCAGCATTCGGTCGCGATAAGATTCTCGAGCCGGCGCAGATTTCAGATGTTACGGAATTTGTACTTTCAATTTCCGGCAGTGAAGCAACCGCGGAAGCCGCGACACGCGGCAAGGCGATATTCGCAGAACAATGCTCCGCCTGTCACGGCGAGGGGGGCAAGGGCAATATGGAGTTGGGCGCACCCAACCTGACGGACCGGATTTGGCTCTACGGCGGTGACAAGGCCGCCATTACCCAGACGATCCGTAATTCGCGTGCTGGTGTGATGCCGGCATGGGAAGGCCGCCTGTCTCCCGAAACCCTCAAGCAGCTTGCCGTCTATGTGCACTCGCTTGGTGGAGGACAATAGACGCACTTTTCCGCGCTGTATCGCTTTAAGGTGGGCTTGAACCGGATTCGGAATAAGCATGGCCGTAACCGCAGAAGAACGCCCAAAAAAACGCTTGAGTGAAGCGGCGCCCGGTGTCGAGCGCAGTGATGCTGAAGCCGTCAACGCACCCGAAGTACGCTCGCTCTACACAGTGCGCGAGAAGGTCTACCCCAAGCGCGCCTATGGCAAGTTCCGCACCCTCAAATGGGGCGTGATGGCGATTACGCTTGGCATCTATTACCTGCTGCCCTGGCTGCGATGGGATCGGGGGGAACATCTCTCCAACCAGGCGGTGCTGATTGATTTTCCGAACCGGCGGTTCTTTTTCTTCTTTCTGGAAATTTGGCCGCAGGAGTTTTATTTCATCACCGGCCTGCTGGTCATCTCAGCTCTCGCCCTGTTCCTTGCCACCGCCCTGGCCGGGCGAGTGTGGTGCGGCTACACCTGCCCGCAGACCGTCTGGACCGATCTCATGATCGCGGTTGAACGCCTTTGGCAGGGCGACCGCAATGCACGGATGCGTCTCGACAAAGCCCCGTGGACGCTCAACAAGGTCTGGCGCAAGGGCGGCACGCATCTGAGCTGGCTTCTGGTCAGCATCTCCACCGGCGGCGCATTCGTGTTCTTCTTCAGAGATGCACCGACACTTTTAGGCGAGTTTATGCGTTTCGAGGCGCCCCCCATCGCCTACATCTTTCTCGCCATCTTTACAGCCACTACCTATCTGCTAGGCGGTATTGCCCGTGAACAGGTCTGCACCTTCATGTGCCCATGGCCACGCATCCAGGGGGCCATGTTCGATCAGCATTCCCTGCTGGTCTCTTACCGCGGCTGGCGGGGCGAGGAGCGCGGGCCGCACAAGAAAGATGAAAGCTGGGAAGGGCGCGGCGACTGTATAGACTGCAAGCAATGCGTCGCCGTATGTCCCGCGGGGATCGACATCCGTGACGGTGGCCAGCTTGAATGCATCCAGTGCGCGCTGTGCATCGATGCCTGCAATTCCATCATGGACAAGATCGACCGACCGCGCGGCCTGATAGCCTATGACACCATCGACAATCTGGAAGCCGCGGCCAAGGGTAAGACGTCACCGGTCAAGCTGCTGCGCCCACGCATTCTGCTTTACTCGGCAACGATCACACTGGTGGGTATCATCATGCTGGTGGCGCTCTGGAACCGTACCATCCTCGAAGTGAACGTACTTCGTGATCGCAACCCGCTATTCGTTGCCCTGTCAGACGGCAGCATCCGCAATGGATACACCCTCAAGATTCTCAACAAACGCCACGAAGAGCGCGCCTTTCGCGTCGGCACAAAGGGGCTACTGGGGGCGACACTGCGCATCGTTGGATTTGAGAAGGACGCCGACCCGACCATCACCGTGGTGCCGGACGACCTGCGGGCGTTGCGTATATATGTAACACTGCCCGAAGCCTCCTTGCAGAAGTTGAAGGATGGCGTGAGCGAGTTTGATTTTATCGTCACCGATCTTGGAGATACGTCCACAGTGCGCAATGACACCACCTTCAGGAGCCCGGTCAGATGAGTGCGGCCAGATTTTTCCCGGCGCGCATTGAAGGGCGGCACGTATTGTTCGCGCTGTTCGCTTTTTTCGGGCTGATGTTCATCGTCAATGGCATCTTTCTCTATTATGCGGTCGGGACCTTCAACGGCTTTGAGACCCGTGATGCCTACCGCAGGGGCCTGACCTATAATGAGCGTATAGCATCAGAGGCCGCGCAGACCGTGCGTGGCTGGAAGCCACAAGTGCACTACGAGGCAAAAGCACAGACGCTCAACGTCCATGTGCATGACAAGCAGGGCAAGGGTGTTACAGGCCTCGCCATCTCGGGTCTCGTTCGCCATCCCGTGACGGACAAGCAGGACCATGAAGTTAAGTTTCACGAGATCGCGCCAGCGCGATACTCGGCCCCTCTTGAACTCCCGCCCGGACAATGGATATTTGCCGGAAAAGCAACCAGGCCCGGCGGGACCGCCTTTCGCTTCAAGCAGCGGCTGTGGGTGAAGGTCAGCCCATGAGTGTTCAAAGCGTGATGCCGGAGCTGGTTGATCAGCAGGACACAGCGCATGCGTCTCCGGAAGAAGAAACCTCATCTCTGGCCATCGAAAACATGCACTGCGGAGGCTGTCTGCGCTCGGTAGAAAATGCGCTTAACGCCGTACCGGGTGTGAACCATGCACGGGCCAACCTGTCAGCAAAGCGCGTTTCGGTACGGTTTGATCCAGCGCTGTGCACGGTTGATGATTTAATCACGGCGCTGGCGAATACGGGCTTCCGGGCTGCCCCCATGCAGACCGGAGATACAAACCTCCGGGACCACGGCTATCTTCGCCGTGTGGGCGTCGCCGGATTTGCCGCGGCCAATATCATGTTGCTGTCAGTGGCCATCTGGTCCGGCACTGGCGAAATGGACGAAGTTACGCGCGCCTTCCTGCACCGACTTTCCGCGCTGATCGCCCTGCCAGCGATAGCTTACGCGGGCCAGCCTTTTTTCTACTCTGCCCTCTCCGCGCTTAAAGCGCGACGCCTGAACATGGATGTGCCGATCTCGCTCGCGGTCATTCTTGCCACCGCCATGAGTGCCTTCCAGATGCTCAACGGGTCCGATCAGGTCTATTTTGACGCCGCCATTACGCTGTTGTTTTTCCTGCTGATCGGACGCTGGCTGGATCAGCGCCTGCGCACCCACGCACTAGGAGAAGCGCAAAACCTCCTCTCGCTGCAAGGCGGCATGGCCACGCTGATTGGAGCGCACGGAGAACACAGCAGCGTCCCGGCGCATGCGCTTGAGCCCGGGGACACCATCCTCGTCGCCGCCGGGGAACGGGTGTCCGCTGATGGTGTGCTGGTTTCAGGCGGCGGTGACATCGATCAAAGCCTGATAACGGGCGAGAGCGATCCGGTGACAGCCGTCAAGGATGATCAGATTTACGCCGGTACGTTGAATCTTTCATGCGCGCTCACGCTACGTGTTACGGCGGCGGATGACATGACCCTGCTCGCCGAAATCGGGCGGCTCATGGCCAACGCGGAACAAGGCCGGGCATCCTATCGGCGTCTTGCGGACCGGGCGGCTGCCATCTATGCGCCCGCAGTTCATATCCTGGGTGCAGTGACCTTCATTGGCTGGATGGTGATGGGGGCCGGCTGGGAGATCTCACTCACAAATGCCATTGCCGTGCTTATCATCACCTGCCC
This sequence comes from Hyphomicrobiales bacterium, assembly GCA_021775525.1. Lineage (GTDB taxonomy): Bacteria > Pseudomonadota > Alphaproteobacteria > Rhizobiales > Methyloligellaceae > UBA2767. The sequence continues at coordinate 45 of JAJFHQ010000022.1, read as the reverse complement.
ATGCGCGCTGGCCCTGGCGGTTCCAGCCGTGCAGATCGCGGCTGC
>JAJFHQ010000021.1 GCA_021775525.1 Hyphomicrobiales bacterium | reverse complement strand
GATTCCTTTTGAAAGCCACCCGCCGACTTTCAGACCAAGGCGCGTTGCCCGCCAGTACACACTGCGCGGCAAGAATGCTGGCAGCGGGCTTGCCAGCTCGTCAGCTTCTCGCCGTGTAAAGCCGTGCTTGTCAGCATCGCGTAGGCAGGGGCGCTGCAATGGCTCGTTGAAACGCTCAAGAATAAACGCGCGCGCCTTGTCCACTACGATCTTGCGGTCCTTCTCTCCGAAGGTGTCATGATAGAAACCCTCAAAGACGTGTCGTTCTTTCGTCGATGCGCCAAGCCGCTCATAGAAGCGGTGTTGCGGGCCTTCATGGACGACCCAGTCGTTTCCTGAAATGAGAAGCTGGGTCGGGATGGTTATGGCAGACGCATCCTTGATGATGCGCTCTGATAAATCATACAGCCCAAGTAGCATGTTGACCGAGATTGCCCGCGTAATCAGAGGGTCGCTGGAAAATGATGCAATCCGTTCACAGTCGTGGGTCAGAAGTTTCGCCTTGACGTAACTGTTGACGAAGAAGTTCCCTCGAACGGATTGGGCCAGCCGCAAAGCGGTCCTGGCGAAGGGCACATACAGCTTCACCTTGAATGCTGGAGATGCGAGCACCATGCCGCGGATTGTGGGTGCATAATCGTGAGCCCAGCCCGCCGCGAGGACGGCCCCGACGCTTTGGCCAACGACCACCATGTCCTCAACCGGAACTCTGTAAGTTTCAGCAATATGATCGATGAAAGTTTGAACATCGCGGATCGACGTTCCAATGCCTGGACTGAAACCGCGATCACCGGGTGAGTTGCCATGACCACGCGCATCCCATGCAAAAAAAGCATAGTCCGGCAGATTAAGGTCATGGACCAGATGGGCCATTCGGCCGGAATGTTCATGTCCCCGGTGAAGGAGAATGATGGCACCTTTACACGTGCTGGAAAGTGAGGGCCAGGCACGGTAGTGCAACTCTTGCCCATCATGCGTCGTAAAGGTCTTTCCATCAGCAGATCTTGATTTCATTTCATGTCACTCCTTTTTCGGATCGGTCGGCGCGGAAAGGCATCACTGTTCTTGCTGTTGAGGCGTACCAGCCTCCTGAAGCCCGCCACGAACGCGATTGAAAATTGTCAGACAGAGAAGCAAAGCCAGACCCGGCATGATCCAGGCGGTCCATTGCGGGAAAACTGGAATGAAACCGACCGCAAGCCCAAGCCCGCCAAAGACAAGTGCCCGGTCGCTCTTTCCCATCGGACCCTCGTAACGGCGCGATGCTCCGATCATGGGGCCAAGAGTGCCAGCGAATTCGCTGAGACTGGACAGAAAAATGATCGCGCCAACCCAAAGCGGATTGAACGGTGCGATAAACGCAAAGGGCAGATAGAGCGCTGCATCTGACACGACATCTGAAATCTCATTGAGATACGCGCCGAGCGAACTTCGTTGCTTGAGTTCGCGTGCGAGCATGCCGTCGAACGCGTTTAACGCCATCCGGATAAGAAACCAGATCGGAATTGCGAAGAACAAGGAGTTGATGTCAGCATTTGCTGCAATGAAGCCCCCAACGGCAACAGATCCAAAAGCCGCCAGCAGGGTCACTTGATTGGCCGTAACGCCCTTCCAAGCAAGGCGGTATCCAATGGGGCGTATCACTGCTTGAAAACGAGTTTTGAGCTTGTACAGAGTCACAATTGCCTCATGAAACAGTCCATTCTATTGAACGTCGTTCAATTCATATGGTTGTTATTGAACATTGTTCAATATATATAGTGCAGACTTCATCTCTTGGTTAAAGGAGGACTACGATCCATGGCGCGCAGATCAGATCACTCTCGCGAGGAGCTCTATGACATAGCCATGAAGGCCGCGCGTAAGATCGTTGAAAAAAATGGCTTACAAGCATTGACTGCTCGCGGGGTTGCCGAAGCAATGGGCTATTCCCCAGGAACGCTTTACAATGTTTTCAATGACCGGAACGACATGATCGTTCACCTGAATGGTCAAACGCTGAATGAGCTCTACGGGTATTTGTCATCGGCAACCAACACCAGCGAAGTGCCCCATGACCTGAGGCAACTTCTAAAGGGATATCTCGAATATCTCAAAGATCACAGGAACCTTTGGGAAGCTCTGTTCGAGTACCGGTTGCCGGAAGGTCAATCTCTTCCGGACTGGTATATGGAGAAAATTGCGAGACTTCTTGGCCTCATTGAGAACGCTTTGTCTCCACTATTTTCTCCCGACGATCGAGATGCCCTTGCCAGTTCAGCGAGAGTGCTCTGGGCGAGTCTGCATGGCATATGTTCGTTATCTGAATCAGGCAAGTTGCAAATCATCTCCAATCAGAACGTTCATGAGATGACCGAATTGTTGATGGTCTGTTTCGTTTCAGGCCTTCAGCAACTTCACGGAAAGTAAGTGAATTTCAGCATCAATCGTGGACTGTCAGGTTGATGAGACCTAACTGTTCCGGCGCTTCATGAAGTCGTCCATTGCTGCGCCAAGTTCGCGTTTAAGGTCTTCTCTCAGCGGAAGTGAACCGTTCAAAATGCGATCCGTTTTGAGGAAATCGAGTGCGCGAAAACGGGCTATATTGGGCCGCATGCAAATGTCGAGTTGATAGTGTTCAGTCTTCGCCCGGACAATCGACAGTTGCATCAATTGGCTAGCAGCATACACGACATCCACCTTGCCCGGCCGCTTGCCGCGTTCGCCCTGCGGGCCTCCCGAGACATCAACTGCAACAATGATATCGGCGGAGCCTGCAAGTTTATCGAATGGAACAGGATTTGTCATGCCGCCGTCAATGAAGACATCGCCTTCGATTTTGACTGGCAGAAATACGGCCGGTATCGCAGCAGATGCCGCCAGCGCGAGATGCAGAGAACCGGATCCAAAAACGTGATCGCAATGGGCATAATAATCTGTTGCAATCACTTGCAGGGGGATTTGGAGTTGAGAGAAATCGGTCACGATCTGAGATGGCAGAAACTGATCGACCACCCGCTCGATATTGATCTCACCGAGTCTAGGACCTCCTTCTTCAAGAAACTGACTCACGCGTTCAGGCCTCAGTTTCCACATATCTGCCAGCAGTTCTAAACGGTTTTGGAAGCGTTCATGCACATAGGAGTGTATCTCGCCTGCACTCATGCCAGACGCGTAGGCTGCGCCCATGATGGCGCCGATGGACGTTCCTGCTATCGCGACCGGCCTGAGCCCGAGATCGTCAAATGCCGCTAGTGCATGGACATGAGCAATGCCGCGGGCACCACCTGCGCCTAACGCTAATGCTACCGTTGGTTCGCTCATAGTTAACTCTATGTTGTGTGATATCAACAAGGACTCTACTCGCTGTGAGGCTGTTCCTCCAGCCTGCAGTGAATGCCAAATAGCACTATGTGAATGTCCGCTATTGGCACTTAGCGGACGTTCTGAGCACTCTCGGAAAACGTCCGCTTTCTGCTGTAAAGCAGACATAAAATGCTGCCCCTCAGAAAGTCTGCTTATGACCCAAAGCGGACATCCCACAGCGCTTCTGTGTTTGGCAGATGACGATCAGTTTTACCTCATCGAGCCTAGACGGATCACGCGTCTGTGAGCCCCAGATAAAGACTCCGCGGAAATTCCTTGGTAGGCTCTTCCTATTACTAAGCTTCGTGAGCAGAGGGATATGTCGAAAGAGCAATATATCTTCCGCATCTTGTTGCCGGTGTTCCTCCTGTTTTCCGCAGCCATTTCCTCCTCTGTTCAAGCACAAGGTTTTGAATCTCCGCTCTCCAGTCTTCAAAAGAAATGCGCCGATTGGGAAAAGTACAGCGGTATCAGGGGGAAAGCTGGCAATCGGACAAAAGTACCACGTCAAATAGTAACGGCAACGATGCCGGAATACGTCGCCTGGTTGCGCGATGTTCAGCGCCGCAACCCAACTATGACATGGCAGCAAATCATCACTAAACTTCATAGGGATCATCAAGGGGGAGATGAAAACTTATGGGTACCTGGCTTCGGAATCACGTTTCCAAAAGGTCCGGAAAATGCTGGCTCTCATAAGGTGGATGTTGGCTGCCATGCCAAAGAACCAATAAAGGGCAAGTTATGGCCAAATACGCCCAAATACGTGGTCGATGAAAATGGGCGGCGCATCGATGTGAGTCATATTTATGCCGGCCTGCGCAGCGATATCAACCGGGAAAAAGTGCCGAAGTGGGGCATTTTAGGCGGCCCGGATGTGCTCGTTGATCCTGCAAACGCGGAAGCACTTGCCCGGATGAATACACATGCCGGTGATTGGGCGCAGCATGTTCTGATGCCGGGCATGTATGATTTGATCGATGTATGGTACCCGTCCCCGTACACTGGCGGATTTGCAAAAACTAGCTGGCGCTTTCCCACCTGGTGGAACATTTATGACAAATGGGGTGACTATGCTCCGCCTGATCAGCTCAGGGGTAATACTATCGGGCTGCTCGCGCGGGACATTTTTGCCAAGCAAGGATACAAGCCGGCGGATTGGGTGGACTCTCTTCTACAGGCAATAAGAAATGAAGGTTTCATAGACAGAGCGTTGCCAAGTTTCGAGAAGGTAGCAGCAGATAAGGAAGCAGCCAGAAAAGAAGCCGAGAAAAAGGAAAAAGAAAAGAAGCCCCAGAAGCCTGTGTCAAAAGTGGCAAAGAACAAACCGAATTGCAAACCCGGACCTGCCTCCAGACGAACCGCACTGGATCCAGGCTTCATTGCGCAGAAGACAGCAGTTGAAGGACCCAATTATGACCAAAGTGGAGATTGCCAACCCTTTGGGCCGGTCAAGAAAACATACGACGTTGCAAACCTGAAGCCGCAAATTGCAAGGGATGAGAGCCGGTGTGTTGCTCTTGCAGAGCGCATTAATACGGCCGGATCACAATACTCCGATGGCCTGATAAGAGCGGCAGGGGTTACCCTCAACGCTGTATTGGAAACACTTGGGAAAATCAGTGACCTCTCAAGTTGCCCGGATATACGAACGCGCACGGCTACCAATATTGAGAAAATCAACCGCATCACAGAAGTCATCGAAATGATCGAAGAAGGGTTTACCTCCTGCAATCCGAGCACTCTCAGCAATCAGGAAAATCTCTTGAAAAAGAGCAAGAACAAGAAACTGGTGGTTTTGTTCAACCGTATCGTTCGCTCTAAACCGGTTGCAGTGAAATACACACAAGCCAAGGACGCATACCACTCCGGCGACATCAAGAAATCAAAGTCTCTGTTTCGTCAGGCGCTGAGCCATGCCCGGAAAATAGCGAAACCGACATGCGAAAATATCGACGCCCGTATCGGCAACAATCTTGATCGTATTGACACGCTTGATGACTTGTCGCAGGCAGCAAACACCGCTCTTTCAGGCTGTGATATGGAGCGCATAGAAACACTCAAGGGGCAGCTTGATGGAAAGACGAACAAGTTCCTGATCAAGATTATTCGCCGACTGGAAATTATTCCCAACAAATGCAAGCGGGAACTAGGGAATGCTGCTTGCAAGAGTGACTTCGGTGTACGTGCAAGAGTTGATCTGGCGGGCAGTACGGGAGATGAGTATTCCTGCGTCTGCCAGTCGGGCTATAGCTGGAAGCCAAACGCGACCGGCTCAGCGCGTGAGTGTATTCCTGCTGCTGAGGCCAATCGTGCTTCGCAAGCTGAGAACAACGCCTGGTGCCGTAAAAACCAGGGTGCAGGTTATTATGCCGGCCCCATAAACAAAAAAGGCGTTTACCGCTGCTTGCCGACCAGAAAAACGGCAAACCGCTGGTGCAATACACACAACAAAGGCTCGGGCCATTATGCCGGGAAGATCAAATCAGACGGCAGCTTTGGTTGCTATCGCAAAAATACGCCGGTCGCCCGGCGCCAAACTCCAAGCCGCCGGCAAACGCAGCAACCCGGCTTTGACCCGGCCGCAGCCGCGGCAATCACTGGCCTGATATTCCAGGGGATCGATGCCTATCAGCGCTCAAAATCTCCACGGCGTGGCGGAGGCAGCAGGCGCGGTCGCCCCCTGGAGTGATCAAATCCTCGTTCCCTGACTGCCAGATCACAGACGAGGGCACTCAATCCAGCTTGTCGAGATTTTTAATATCGCCAAGCCTGCCCGGTGCAGAGGGCTTAGAGCGTTCCGTATTATCAGGAGACTTCTCAAAGCGGAGCAGTCTACTCTTGGCCGGCTCGTGTCCCCCCTCAGCCGCCTTGCGGAACCAACGGTCTGCTTCGGTATAATTTTTCGCCACACCAAGTCCCCGATCGTACATAGTCCCGAGATCATACATGCTCTTGGCATGGCCCTTTTCCGCTGCTTTTCGGTACCATTTCACGGCTTCTTTATAGTCCTGGGTAACGCCGTTGGGATCGTCATACATCCCACCCAACGCGCTCATGGCTTGCACGACGTTTAATTCGGCGGCCTTGCGATACCATTCGACTGCTTCGGGTGAGGCCTGCCCATTTTTGCTTTTCTTGAGCAGTTCTCCGAGCCGGAGCATCACGTCGCCATTACCCATTTCAGCGGCCTTTCGGTACCATTTCATGGCCTCCGCCTTGTCTTTGGGAACTCCTCGGCCGAACTCGTACAAGAGACCAAGGATAAACATGCCGCTACTGTGGCCCTTTTCCGCTTCTTTACGAACTGCTGAAAGAGCTTTGCGAAACCATTTGTTGGCTTCGTCTTCGTTCTTGGTGACGCCCAGGCCATTGGCATACACATGGCCAAGTCGGGGCAAGGCAGGTACATAACCCGCTACCGCAGCCTTGCGTACCCATTTCATGGCCTCCTTTAAGTCCTCAGCCACGCCCAGTCCTTGATAGTAAGCCATACCAAGATTGTACATTCCCCGCGCAATGCCGTTCTCCGCCGATTTGCGGAACCAGCGCTCGGCCTCCCGATTGTCTTTGGCGACGCCTAGGCCTTCGGCATACATAATGCCGAGATTGGCCATCGCCGATGCGTATCCTTTTTCAGCACTGGCACGGTATAATTTGAGTGCTTCAGCATAGGAATTGCTCTTCTGGAAGGCTCGGCCAAGCTGAAATTGGAAACGCGGTGTATCCGGATATTCCTCAATTGCGCTCTTGCAAGCCGCAATAGCCTTGGCCGGAAAGAGACCCCACCAGTCTACGCCCTCTACTTTTTTATCGGGGTCAAAGATATGTGCCGCCAACCGGTCGCATTCGTGGACTGGCGGAGAGGAGGATGCTGATTTGGATGGCTTTTGATCTGACGCCTTGTCCGC
>JAJFHQ010000003.1 GCA_021775525.1 Hyphomicrobiales bacterium | reverse complement strand
GACTTTGCTTCCTGCAAAAGAAATTTATAGCTCCCGCTATCCAGTTCCCGCTCAGTATAGGCGTTCATGGAAACAAGGTTGAACAGCCGGTTCCGGGACTCGACAATGATCTGCCCACCGGGCCGTGTTCTCTCGGCCATAACGGAAAACAGTTGTGCGATTTCTTCCTTAGAAAAATATTCTATCAGTCCAAGGGCCGTTGTCAGATCGCAATCCCGCCAGTGCTCCGGGGGAGTGAGGGCTGATCCCACTTCAAACTCTGCCAAGCTGTCTTCAGCTTTTGCCAGGGCGATCATTTCCGGCGAGAAATCTATCCCGTATGCCTTCATGCCTTTCCCTGAAAGCAACACTGGAAGGTCGCCACTACCACATCCAAGGTCAAGCGCGGTTCCCGTGTCGACGCATGACATAACATATTCGTATCGTTGCTGAAGCGTGTTCAGAACGTCAGGATTTGTATCCTTGACCTGATCCTGCCAGCTTTTTGCCTGCTCCCTGAACCATTCTCGGGTGTTTCGCTGCTGCTCGTGCATGATGTATTCCTAAATGAATCTTTGTGAGAGTTTTCAGCCCCGACCCAGTAATCCATATTCATTATGGGCGCATTGATGTTAGCAGGACTTCGCATCAGCCCCACTGACAAACGGACGGCCGGACACGTCGGTATTATCTTCATCCAGCCATGCTCAGTTGTGATGAGTACGTCAATAGGTTGCGGCGTTATCTCGCTTATAATTCATTGCCACGTAAATCAGAAACGAATTTGTATACGCAAAAATCGCCTGAATCCTGTGATTTTCGGGCAGATTAATAACCACCTGCCACAAATTCAAGAAAATCTATTCCCTGTATTTTTCCTGCTTTTCATGGATACACTCTTCGGGGACGAGCAACCAATCTAAGATTGAGATAACAATGAAAAATAAATTTTAGATGTGGTTTTTTCGAATCCATACCTACCGTTCAACGGATGAAAGCGCGCATGAAACTGGGGATTGAAAACCTTCTAGCAAACCCGGCGCTGCGAAACCCGCTCGAGGGGCGCCGTGTTGCGCTGCTGGGACACCCGCCCTCGGTCACAAGAACCCCGACTCACACGATGGATGCGCTCGCTGCCTGCCCTGAGATTTCTCTCTCATCCGCTTTCGGTCCCCAGCATGGTATGCGGGGCGACAAGCAGGACAATATGGTTGAGTCCGGCGACTACGCCGATCCCCGGCACGGAATACCGGTGTGCAGCCTGTATGGCGAGGTTCGGCGCCCGAGCGACGAAATGATGCAAACCTTCGATGTCCTGCTAGTAGATATTCAGGATATAGGAACGCGGATTTACACCTATGTGACGACGCTGTTCTATTTCCTGGAGGCCTGCAGCAAGCACGGGAAAGGCGTCTGGATCCTTGATCGCCCGAACCCGGCAGGGCGGCCGATCGAAGGCACACTTCTGGAAGAGGGGTGGGAAAGCTTTGTCGGCGCCGGACCACTTATCATGAGACATGGGCTCACATTCGCAGAACTTGGCCAATGGTACCTCGCGCAGGAGAAACTGGATCTGGATTTGAATGTCGTCCCGATGCTTGACTACGACCCTGACGCAGCGCCCGGTTATGGATGGCCTCTCCATGAGCTGTCATGGGTAAACCCCAGCCCCAATGCATCCAGCCTCAACATGGCCCGATGCTTTCCGGGGACGGTTCTGATTGAGGGGACCACCCTGTCGGAAGGACGGGGCACGACAACGTCACTTGAAGTTGTTGGCGCACCGGATATCGATTTCGATACGGTGCTCGGACGAATGAATTCCCTGCAAAGCGAATGGCTCGCCGGGTGTCTCATCCGCCCATGTTATTTTGAGCCAACCTTTCACAAACATAGCGGCAAACTGTGTTCGGGCCTTCAAATACATACCGATAACGCGGCTTACGGCCACGAACGCTTCCGGCCCTACCGGCTTGTCGCCCTTCTGCTGAAAGCGATCAGACTAGAATATCCCGACTATGAAATCTGGCGGGATTTCGCTTACGAATATGAAACAGACCGGCTGGCGGTCGATCTGTTGAGCGGGGGCACCTTTCTGCGGGACTGGGTGGATGATCCCGCTTCTGAGGTGGGAGATTTCGACAATCGCCTGAAAAAGGACGAACGGGACTGGGCTGAAATTCGCGCACCCCATTTGCTCTATTGAGGCAAGGCCCCCTACCCTTCCACTGTGCGTCATCAGATAATTTGGAACAGATTTCAGTTTGAGCTAACTGAGTGTGCGGCCCACAGACCCGCTGCGACAACCAATGGATCAATAGAATGCTTATTCCACCATGCCTTCTCATCGCCGACCCTGTGAAGGGTATCGTGATGGATGGCGCAAAGCGGCACGGTGAATTCGTCGCTGACCTTGCTGGAGAGCGCTCGTGGCTGCGCAAAGCGAATGTGATGGGCATGGGATGGCTTGCGACCACAAATCAGACAAGGCTGCTTGGACACAAATTTGAGATGCTCTTTTGACCGGATCCGTTTTGGCTCACCGATCCACAAGCCATTCTTGTCTATCTTTGTTTCATGGCTATTGGCGCATGGCGCACCCTTCTCGCGCTCTGAAGCCTCGGAGCCTACTTGTTTTGCCGAACTTTCCGGTGCAAGCCCTGCCAGCTCTTTCGCCCTCGATTTCAGGAGGGTGACAAGACCTGCTGCACTCCGGCCATTTGTTTTGTCTCCCTGGGCAAGAGTAACCAGCATGCTGACATTGTGCTCCCAGAGTCCAAACAAGCCTTCAATTGAAACAGCAGCCCGAATCTGATCGCTCAGCGCGTCAGCAAACGCCTTGTCGTTGGGAAGCGTTTCTATCACTTTGCCGCGTTCGCAATGGAGTGGCCAGGAATCCCACGTCTTATGGCCCGGTTCATCAATAAAACTGTGCCCTCCTCTTACACCTGCAAACTCCTTGTCGTAGAGGGCCAACCCGAACGGATTTCCAAAGGTTGAGAGCGCGCGCTTGGTGGCATCGGTTTCTGCCGCTTTCAAGGACATATCGTGCGCCTGACCAGGCGTTAGCCCCTTCGCCTCACCGCTCCCGCTTCCCTCTCTGGTAATCACAATATCTCCAGCGCGGACACTGATCCGCACCTTGGCCGTATAGGCGCAGGCAAAATATTGCGCGCTTTTTCCTGACCAGACACATTTCTCAGAGACGGTTTCACGATCCCAGGCATCATAGCCAAAGATGCGGTTGGCCTCGGAAACCGCATACCAGCCTTCAATATAGGCAAGCGCTGTCCCGTTAGACTCACGGGTCTTGATATATTTGGGACTGAGCTTGGAGCTGAGTTTTCTAGATTGCTGCTCGGTGAACGCCATCACTTGGTCCTTACTGAAATAGTGGGTGCGGGATTGTTGAGCGCAGCGCCATCGATCATTTTCCCAGATTTGAGCGCGGCAAGAACCCCATTGCGATCAAGCTTTGGCGGCTGCGGGATCCAGAAGTCTTCAGGGATCTCTTCTTCTGAAGTGACAACAAGTGCCTGTGTGCCCGTACGCACCGAAACGGTAATATCCGGCTGCATAAGTTTCTTGATATCTGCTTCAACCAGGGCATCTAATGCCAACTGACGCTTTTTGCGGCCCCGCTCCTCAAGCCTGGCAAGACGGGACTTCATATCTTCCAGTCGGAGCTTAAGCCCGGCAGCCATGGCTTGATCTGCTAGCGCAGAGCGGATCACTTCGGCTATCATCTCGTGGAGGTCAGTGATTCCTTCGAGGGTGTCTACCAGTGTCTCGTCATCTAATTCAGGCCATTCCTCTAACATTCGATCTCTTAGACGCAGATACTCAGCTGCTTGGCAATTCAACAGGAATTTTGAGGTCATCTTTTGTCTCACACCCCTACTTTCACTCACTATTGATCGTATTAATATCATTTAGGAGTTATAATGTCAATCTTTTTTCGATCTTTTTCGATCGTAATTTAATCATAAATGATTATTTCTGAGCAAATTAGAGCGGCCCGAGCCCTGCTTGGCTTTAGCCAAGAGGACCTTGCTCGATCAGCATCTATTGGAGTTGCAACACTGAGAAGATTTGAGGCTGCTCGAGGAGAGATTAGAGGTAACGCCGAAACGCTTTGGAAAATTCAAACCGCCCTAGAGAAAGCTGGTGTGCGCTTTCTGGATGCCGACGACGAGGCCGGGCCTGGGGTCAGATTAATGACGCCAAAAATGACCTGAGTGTCAAAATTTAGCAGTAACAGGAAGGATTCCGAAACGAACCCAATTGCTGCGCCGCAATAAGATCAGGTGTCTTCAGCGTTGGCTCTTAGAGTTATGACCTTCGAATCAGTTTTTTGATCAATTTGCGTCTGCGTCTTTACGCGTTCCAGGGTCATTATGGCCGCCTCAACCATTCTCATAAGCGAAATTTCGTATTTCGAAAGCTTGCCCAAGACATCAGCATTGCTGCTCGCATTTATAAATGCACGAGCCAATATCGCTGCCGGAACTTTCCGCTCTGCTTCGGTCCTGGCAAGTTGCTGTTGCGCGGAGATGCATTCATCCGAGTTGTCAGGAAAGTCCTCTGATTCTGGCACTTTATCTATCATAAAAGTAGAATGTTGTAGCACAGTTTCGCGTGCATCTTCCTGCTCGGCACCCAGGCATTCATATTCAAGAATTGCAGCTTCGAGAATTGGAACACGCCTCAAGCGCCATAGATTTGCAGCCAACCGATCGACCACAAATTGGGTGTATGTTGTAGCTGGGGCAAACTCGTGCGCCAGTTCCTGACGCATCGCCTCGAACTCTTCTGGATCTTCACCGCGGATCACCACGGTTTCAGCAGTCAAGCCATGTTTAAGTGCGTTCATTTTTGATGATGCCTTTCCAGTTGCTGTCTTCGGCCCACTGCTATTTTTAGCATTGCGCCGATTGGCCTCGAACTGTTTGGATGAAGTCATCGTCGCTCTCCTCATATTTCACTTCAAATCAATATCTCGTTGAAGTGGTCCTAACTCAGACTCGGGCACGCGAAACAACGCGGCGACCAGAGGATCGCTTATAGATGCTGTCATCTAAAATGGTTGTTGAGTGAGGGTATTACTAGAGGCACGCGATCATGCAAAGTGCGACATGAGGTGGCGGTATAGGTTTGCAAAAAAACTGGTTCAAACGGACTAACGACCCAAAACTTTCGAGCAATCACGCCCCGTAATAGTCCCGGTACCACGCAACAAATTTAGCGATACCGTCCTCGATTTCGGTCGCCGGCTGATAGCCGATATCACGCGTCAGGTCGTCGATATCAGCATAGGTTTCCGGTACGTCACCTGGCTGAAGGGGAAGAAAATTCTTCTCCGCCGTCTTTCCCAGCGCTCTCTCAAGACAGGCAATATAATCCATCAGCCGAACAGGTTTATTGTTGCCGATATTATAAAGCCTGTAAGGCGCTGCCGAAGTGCCAGGATCAGGATTGGCCCCCTCCCAGTCCGCATTGGGTTCAGCCACGCGATCAACCGAGCGCACGACTCCCTCAACGATATCGTCAATATAAGTGAAATCGCGGGCGTGTTCGCCATTGTTGAAAACATCTATCGGCTCACCGGCGAGTATCTTCCGTGTGAACAGGAACAGCGCCATGTCGGGCCGCCCCCACGGTCCGTAGACCGTAAAGAAGCGCAAGCCGGTTACCGGGAGCCCGTAAAGGTGCGCATAAGTGTGCGCCATCAACTCGTTGGATTTCTTGGTCGCCGCGTAGAGGCTCAGCGGATGGTCGACATTCTGATGGATGCTGAACGGCTTGGCGGTATTGGCGCCATAGACCGAGCTGGATGAGGCATAGACCAAGTGCTCGACATCATTGTGCCTGCAACCCTCGAGAATATTCATGTAGCCGACGAGGTTGGAAGACACGTAGGCGTGCGGATTCTCAATGGAGTATCTGACCCCGGCTTGCGCCGCGAGATGGATAACGCGCTCAAATTTTTCGCGGCGGAACAAGTCTTCCATGGACGCATTGTCGGCCAGATCAATCTTCTCGAATGAGTACCCGTTGCGTCCCTCCAGTTGCGCCAAGCGCGCCTGCTTTAACGAGACGTCGTAATAGTCGTTGAGATTGTCGAGGCCGATAACCTGGTCGCCCCTGTCGAGAAGCGCTTTCGCGGTGTGAAACCCGATGAACCCGGCCGCGCCTGTCACGAGGATTTTCATATTTTAAATCCTGACCCTGCCGGCTTGGGGTGGAAGCACGCTTTTGAGATCGTAGAGCAGCCCGCCTTCGCATAGAAGCGCTTCGATACGCTCCACCCCCAAAGACACGATCTCCGCATGTGGCACGGCGAGAATGACGGCGTCGAACGGCCCGTCAGGAAGGTCGTTCATAACGCCTAGACCATATGCCTGTTTCACCTCTTCGGGGTTGGCCTGTGGATCATAGAGCACGACTTCCTTGGTATAATCGTCCAACTCACGCACAAGATCCGCCACCTTGGTATTGCGTATATCTGGACAATTCTCCTTAAAGGTAAAACCCATCACCAGTATGCGCGCGTCATCGACCCGCAGCTTTCGTTTCACCATCATCTTGATGATATCCTGGGCCACGAACGAGGACATCGCATCATTGATCCTGCGCCCGGCGAGTATCATTTCGGGATGGAAGCCGATGGATTCCGCCTTGTGGGTCAGATAATACGGATCAACGCCAATGCAGTGTCCCCCGACAAGGCCCGGTCGTTAGGGGTGGAAATTCCATTTCGTGCCCGCAGCCGCGAGCACTTCCGATGTATCGAGATCAAGCTCCTTGAACAGCATCGACAGCTCGTTCACCAGGGCGATATTCACATCCCGCTGGATATTCTCAATGACCTTAGCGGCTTCAGCAACGCGGATCGAACTCGTCTTGTGGGTCCCGGCGGTAATCACCTTCGCGTAGACCGCATCCACCAGATCCGCCACCTCGGGTGTGGAGCCGGACGTGACCTTGACGATGTCAGGCGGACGGCGGGTCTCATCTCCCGGGTTGATGCGTTCGGGAGAATAGCCCGCAAAAAAATCTCTGTTGAAGGCAAGCCCTGAGACTTTTTCGATTTCAGGGATGCACACTTCTTCCGTGGCGCCGGGATAGACGGTTGATTCAAAAACGATGATATCTCCTGCCTGCAAGGTTCTTCCGGCCAGACGGCTCGCATCCAACAGGGCGCTCAAATCAGGTTTGTGGCTGTCATCAATGGGCGTCGGCACGGTCACGATGAGGAAGTTGCAGTGTTTCAGAGCTTCTTCATCACTTGCAAATTTCAATCCCTGCGCCGCGGTGAATTCCTGCTCGCTCACCTCATGAGTGCGGTCAATTTTCCGGATCAGCTCCTCAATCCGCCGTTCATCAATATCGAAACCCAGCACCGGGAAGTGCCGCGCCATGTAGACACCAAGCGGCAGGCCGACATAGCCCAGGCCGATAATGCCGATGCGGATTTTTTCAAGTGTTGGAAGCGGCATATTCATGTCCGGAAACGCCAAGTCTGAAGCTGGCGCGATGCTCTTATCATGTCCCGTCATCCCAAGCTATAGGTGACCCGGCAGCGGGTTAACGGGCCGGTATTTGCGAGAGGTATTTGCGAGAGGTATTTGCGAGACTGGTCTCGGCAAGCGCCCTAGCGCAACAGGCCGCCTGATGCTAATGATTCAAGTGTGAAGTTAAAGTACCAGGGTTGATATGGAACATCGGTCACCAGTGCAGGTTCCGGTCAAGTGCGATACATGCGTCGTACGGCATAAAGCCATATGTGCGGTATTGTCCGAAGACGAACTGAAAGACTTCAACAAAATTGCGCGGCAGCGCCTTATTCCGGCAGGCCAGGTGATCGCGGCAGAGAAAGATGTAGTTTTTGCCAACATCATGGAAGGCGTGATTAAACTCACCAAGACCCTGGCCGATGGGCGCCAGCAGATTGTGGGCCTCCAGTTCCCGCCTGATTTTCTCGGCCGCATATATGCGGAAGAAACCACCTACTTCGCCGAAGCCGCCACAAATGTGGAACTCTGCGCCTTCCCCAGGGACGGGTTCGAAACGATGCTGAAACGCTATCCGAATCTTGAGCACCGGCTGTTTGAGAACTCGCTGAATGAGCTGGACAGCGCCCGCGACTGGATGCTCTTGCTGGGACGCAAGACTGCCCAGGAAAAGGTTGCCAGCCTTCTTTTGATGATAGCCAAACGCGCACCGAATATCGGCTGCAGCCACACACCGGAAACGAACTTTGCACAATTTTCCCTGACTCTGACCCGTGCCGACCTGGCAGATTTTCTCGGCCTGACTCTGGAAACCGTGAGCCGACAGATTACAAAACTAAAAACAGCAGGCATCATCGAACTCATCGACAACCGGGAAATTGTTGTCCCCAACATCGATACACTTGAGGATATCGCCGGCAATTAAGGCCAAGCACTCATGCGACAGTGGCTTCAAATTCTTTGAGTGAGAAGGTGCGGAAATCCTTCGCCGACAGCCTTAGTCGTGCGAGAGGAAGCACGACAGCATCTTCCCAGGCGATATGGCGGCGGCGGCATTCGAAAAATCCGCGCAGCATGTAGCCCAGCATTTCCGGATTCTCTACCCGTCCGCGCTCAAGCGCCAGTTCAAGCTGGTCTGCGGTATCGTGCGCGAGGCTTTCATCGGCCGCATGCTCACGCCTGATATGCTCCAGCATGTTGTCCGCGAGATCCCCGGGGCACAGGCGCTTTGTCAACACTGGGTAGAGATACTGTTCTTCGAGCGTCACGTGCCGCTTGAGAGATCTGCGCAATGTGAGGATGACCGTTCTTGCTGACTCCATATCAAGTGGTTCCAGCAAATTATCCGCCATCCTCTCCAGCATATCGCAGAGGTTTTGTTCCGCACTGTGCTCTTTCTCGATGCTGGCAAGCAATTCATCCGGCTCCAAATATTGTCGTTCGTCTTTTTGGTTCATTTCGCAGCAGTTCTGAATAACCACGCCACCTCTCAAACCCGTTGAATGACAGCCACGAAAAGTGCATTGCGTAATGCCAGAAGACGGTCACGCGCTGCCCAGGTCATGAGACGGACTATCCCAATTTCACCGGAACGAGAATTCGCATGAACTCAGCGTAAGCTCATTGATCTGCGTCAAATTATTTCAATGGCGCATTCGCCAGACTGAACTTCGTCACATCCACCGACTCGCGTTGGAGATCACAACATGAAAATTGAAATGCAATTGACGATCACCGTTATGGTTCTCGCGCTTATATCCCCTGCCCCATCTCATGCGCTTGACGACGTGGCCAACGGCAAACGCCTCGCCAATCAATGGTGCGCCTCATGTCATCTGGCGACGCCGGAGCAAAAAGAGGCAAAAGCGGATGTTCCGCCCTTCATGACCATTGCCAATCGAGCTGAGGAGGAATTGCAGCGATTGCCCTTATTCCTCGCCAACCCGGCGCATTCGAAACCGGCAACGCAAATGCCCGATTTCAACCTGTCACGGCAGGCAATTGCGGATCTTGTTGCCTATATCCGGTCCCTGAAAGCTAAGCCCGCTTCCAGTAGCGGCGCAAAAGGGCAATAGAGGCCGGCAGGACGAACAGCTGTGCCACCAGCGCGGCGAACAAGGTCGCGCCGCTCAACTGCCCGAACACCCGCAGGGACGGCAAATCCGAGAAGATTGTCACCCCGAGACCAAGCGCCAGAACGATTGTGGTGAGAGTCAGGACAGGTCCGATCATGCGGGCCGTGCGGGCAAGCGCATCTCCAGTCTCACGCGGGTTCCCTTTTTCGTCCCGCTCCTCGATATCGTAACGGTTGAGGAAATGTATGGTGCTGTCGAGCGCCAGCCCGAACGCCACCGTCAGTGCAATGATGCTGGCGAAATGCAGGCCATCCCCTGTCAGCCATAAAAGCGCACCCGTGGCAAAGATCGGCAACGTGCTGGGCAGAATGCTGACAATGCTCGCAAACACGGAGCGGAATGCCAGCCCGAGAAAAATAATCACGACCGCAATGTCGCTCACCAGCCCCACATTGAGTTCCCAGATCATTTTCGCCGAATTGCGCGCGGCAATGGCTGGCAGCCCCGTCACTGAAAACTCAAATGCCGGATATTGCTTTCGCAGCGGTGCCAGGTTTTCATCGAGCTGATCCACAACGGGAAGAATTTCACTGGCATCCACATCCGGCAGCCTTCCCGACACAATCACGGCATTCTCGTCCACGGCGATAAAACGGCGCACCAGATGCTCGGGCAGCAGGCCGATGTATTTCTTCAAAGCCTCGACGCTCGGGTCTCCCGCCTTCTCCAGCCAGCGCCGCAGCGTTTCAACCGACCAGACATTGCCAAGCCCGGCCTGTCTTTCAACCATCTCATGGACGGTAGTCACAGCCGCCAGCACGTCAGGTGAGTAGATTGACTGGCCGTTTTTCCACTCGATCATGACGTGGACGGGGTTGGCCCCGGTGAGCTTTTCATCGAGCCGGCTGGTGGCCGCAAGCGCCTGTTCCTGGTCGGGCACCTGGTCGGCCAGACGGTAATGCGGCTGGAGATTGACATAGGCCGCCCCCATGAGACCCACGAGGAGTATCCCGGTCACGACATAACCCGTCGGATTTCGAGCCAGATGCCGGAAAAGGCTTTCCGACCACTTGCCTAGCGTGTCCATTGCCTTGTCGCGACCCACCCCCGGTTTCTGTATTGCGCTTTCACGCGGCAGCAGCAGGGCCGACATTGTGGGCACGACAACCACTACAGCTACGTAAGACAAAAGCACGGCAATTGTCGAAGCCCCGCCGAAGGTCCTGATGAGTGCGGACTCTGCAAATATGAAAGAGGCCAGTGCAATCGCTGCTGTAAGTGCTGTAAGAAAACAGGCTGGCGCCACATTCAGGATCGCGATGCGTGCGGCTTCCAGGCGATCAGTTCCACTCATCAATTCTCGGCGGACATTGAACACCAGATGCATGGAATCGGAAAAACCGTTCACGATGATGAGCGGGGTAATCACATTGACGAACAGGTTGAGCTTAAAGCCGAGATAACCAACAGCGCCGAGCGACCACAGTACCCCGGCAGCCGGACCTGCCACGGCAATGAGCATATGCCGGAAGGAGCCGAAAAAGATGAAGGCGATAACTCCGCCAAGTGCAAAGCCCAGTCCATTATAGACAAGGCGGTCGCGCTGAACCGCATTGCGGATTTCCAGCTGCATGACCGGTGCACCTGCAAGCTGGGCGCGCAATTTCGTTGAAGCGAGCGCTTCTTCCACTGTGGTTTCAATTTCTCGAATGGTCTTCTTGAGACCAATATCAAGCACCTTGTTCTTGTCGAGCGACAAAACTACCAATGCCAGCGTGCCATCTTCTGAAAGGAGTTTTCCACGGATAATCTCGTTTGACCGCACGCGGTTCATCAGCGCTTCAAAGGCCTCACCCGTAGGCATTTCAACTGGAAAAAGTGCGCGCGGGAATCCCGTTTCGTCCGGCAGTTCCCGGACCGAAAACATGGAAATCTGCCCCTTCAGCCCGTCTATCAGTTGCAGGTCGAGAATGACTTTTCGAACTGCATGCAGGTTTTCCGGTGTGAGCAGCCTGTCATCCTCAATGACGACCAGCACGTCGAACTCGCTCGATGGAAAGCGCCTGGAAACCTGCTCGTAGCGCTGGAATTCTTCCGTATCGGTCCGGAACAACTCGCTCAGTGAATCATCCACTGACATGGACATCATGCCCGGTACGGCGGCGATAGAAACCAGAACGATCAGCAGGGCAGATACCAGCGGCGCCTTGAGGGCAACAAGACCAAGTCTCTCAATGCCGAAACTGAACCAGAAGCCCTTGCGTTTATCAGCACTACTCATCAACGCGTCCTGCTCTAGATGACGTCATGGACCAGCAACAAAAGACTTAGCGCCAAACCCGTCACCGGCACCCATAACCCGACGGTGAAAATGCCCTCAGGGGAAACCTCTTCACGCAGCTTTATTCTGAGAAGTGCCAGATTGACCAGAGTGAAAATGGTCAATGTTACCCGCGAGGTCATCTCGGCCAGGCTTTCGATAGGTAATAAAAGAGCGAGGATGAGAATAATGGCAACAACCAGCGCCGTGGCTATGAGCGGTGTCCGCGTCAGGGGGCTGACACGCGAGAGAATTTCCGGAAGCTCGCCCTGGGACGACAACCCGTAGAGCACCCGCGATGCCATGATCATCTGCACTATGATGCCATTGAGTGTCGCCACGATGGCGATGGCGCTGATGACCAGCGGCGAGCCTCCCGTCACGCTCTGATAGACAAATCCAAGTGGAGCCTTGGAGGCCGCGAGGCCTTCCAACGGCACAGACAGGACGGCAACCGATATCACCGCTACATAAATGAGCGTAGCAAGGACCAGCGTCAGGAAGATGGCCCAGGGTAGCACCTTGAGCGGATGCTTCACCTCTTCTGCAATATTGACCAGATCCTCAAATCCGATAAACGCAAAGAAGGCCAGCAGACCGGCCGAAAATACACCACTCCAGATCACGGGATCGAAGCTGCCCGGCACCACCTCTCCCAGACGCGCCAGGATAGAAGGGTCATGCCCGATGCCGGTCACAACGATCAGGGCGAGACCGCCTATCTCGATAAGCGTAAGCACTGCGGCAAGAGATACCGATTCCAGAATGCCCCATGCTGCTGCAATCCCCATGGCGAGGACCACCAGTGTGATGACCAGGATTTCGGGTGCCTGGATAAAGACGGCGATATACCCGGCCGCGCCAATTGCGACAGCCGCGGCTGATACGGAGCCTGCCGTCACAACGAGCAAACCGACCGTCAGTGCGAGGCCGCGTGAACGCAATCCTTCTCGCACATAGGCCGCCTCACCCGCGCTCACTGGCATGCGTGAAGTCAATTCTGCAAAGGACGCGGCTGTCGG
>JAJFHQ010000020.1 GCA_021775525.1 Hyphomicrobiales bacterium | reverse complement strand
CTGCTGGTTGTCATCGTCGACATCGTCGTCGTTTCGTTAGAGCTCATATTCGCTGTCCCGTCTTACGAGTCTCAATAGGAAGATCACCGTCGCCACCAGGATCGGGAACAAGAACAGCGCGATTGCCGCACCCAGTCCGATCTCATGATTGAGAACACCAGCGGTGAATGAATAGGTCGCGAAGAGGTGGGTCTCGTTCATCGGCCCGCCGCGTGTCAGCACGTAGACAATGTTGAAGTCGGCCAGCGTGAATATCGTCGAGAATAGGATGATGACCGCGAGAACCGGCCGTAACAGCGGCAACGTGATTTTCCAGAACTTGTCCATGGTCGAAGCGCCATCAATATCGGCTGCCTCGTAGAGGTGGTCGGGAATCGCAACGAGGCCAGCAAGAATCGTGATGATGAAGAACGGCAGCCCACGCCAGATATTGACGAAGATGACCGAGGATAGTGCTAGGGTCGGATCTCCCAGAAAATTATACGGTCCAAGATCGAATAGACTGAACGGCCAAGCGTGCTCAAATAACCAGTTGATGTGGCTGTAGGTCGGATCCAGGATCAGCCACCACGCCAAGGTGGTCAGCGCCGTCGGCGCCACGAAGGGCAGAAGCATCGCGCCCCGGAGAAACCGCCGCAATTTCAGAATGCGCAGCAGCAGCATGGCGCAAAGCAAACCCAGCACGACCTTTACGACGACCGAAATAGCCGCGAACAGCAGCGTATTGCGCACCGTCAGTAAAAAGATGTCGTCTTCGAACAGAATATACTGGAAGTTTTCCAGTCCGATGAATTTTGTCTCTTCGCCAATGAACGCGTTGCTCACGCTGTACCACACCGCCAAACCGAACGGATAGATGATCAGGCAAAATACGATGATCACAGTCGGCAATACGAAGAGATACCCGTCCGTATCGGGGCCAACGGTGCGCCGCAAGCGCGACTTAAGTGTGAGGGGCGGCATTGCCGCCGCCCCCCCGACTTCTGTTGCTGTTACCATGAGGTGTTACGATCCGTGTTGTGTGACGCGCGTGGTCACGCTCAAGGTCCTATCTGTTGAAACGCCGATAGAGGCGCTTCATCTGCGACTCGAGTTTCTTGACCGCTTCCTCGGGCGTGGCTTTACCCGTCGCCGCAGCCGCAGCCGCGTCGGGCAGCAGGTATTGGTCGTAGATCGTCGCACTGGCCGCCGTGGGTACGCCGGGCCAACCGATTGCGTGCGTGTACCAGCCAATGAACGGTGCGAAATAGTATTTCGCGTTCGATGCATAAAGCGGGTGCAGAGCGTGGGTCTTCAGCAGAGGCTGGTTGTATCCAGCGCTCGCGTGCAGATGTTTATCGGCATTGTTCGCCTGGAAATGGAAGTCCAGGAACTTCTTTCCTGGTTCTATGTTCTTGGAGAATTTCCAGATGCCGACACCCTGATGCGAGGCGGCCATGTGCCGGCCCGCCGGGCCCTTTGGCGGCATGATGTGGTTGATCACCTGATGCACCGGCCTTTGGGTACCCTGGATCAGAGCCTTGTCCCGGACCGCGGAACGATAGGCGCTGACCGGATTGAGGATCATGCTGCACTTGCCCGAGGCAAGGCAGACATTGTTGTTTCGATCGTCCCAAGCGAGGACTTCCGACTCCATCGCATCGTTGTACAGGGCCTTGATGTATTTGAAGGCCTCGACCGTTTCCTTGCTGTTGACGGCGACCGTCTTGCTGTCAGCCTCGACCAGCTTACTGCCATAGGACCAGAGCAAACCGCGCAGGATCCAGTTGGAATCCGCACCGTGCGAGAGCTGAATGCCGACCGGATGGCCCTTTTTCTTCAGCTTCGTGCCGATCCGCAGTACGTCATCCCAGGTGTCGGGAAGGTTTTCACCGATTTCGGCGACCAGATCGGTACGGATCGCGATCGGGAACGAGATGAAAAACCACGGTATGGCTTTCTGGCGCCCGTCGCGGCCCTTACCAAAATCATTGTTGGTCCAGCCGCCGCCGGCCTTGCCTATTTTTTCGTACAGACCGTCCAGATTCACCAGATGCTTGGAATAAAGGCCCGGGTCCGCGTTACGCATGACAACGACGTCGTGCCCCTTCTGGCCTTGAACCTCACCGGCCAAAACCGCTGGCAATTGCAGGTGGGCGACACGGTCGAGACGGGTCTTGATGCCTTCTGCCTTGCCGAATTCTTCTAGCTGGCGTCTCAGTTCTTCGTCGGAGGAAGGTACAAAGTGCGAGTTGACCAACACCTTTAACTCGCGTGTTTGCGCTATCGCGGGGGCGATCCCTGTCGCCAGTATGCCTGCGAGACCACCAGTTGCCACGGCAGCGGATTTAGTCAGAAACTTTCGCCGGCTGCTGGGCGTTGCAAGAGTTTTGGTGGTACGTCCTTTGGTTTTCTTGGACATGTTGTGCCTTGCCTCCCTCAGAGTTGTTTCCTAGTTTTTCAAATTCTTGCGTTACTTTCCTTTCAATTTGAACTCCGGAAGCCAGTGCCACTGTAACTTGCTGTTACTTGCTATTATTGTATTTCGTTCTTCCCTCCCGAAGTACGAGCGCGCTCTCGACGAGTGGCGCGCTGCTCAGCTGCCGTAACTATCGGCGAGCCAAAAACCAACATTTAATTCCCAGAGCAGCGTATCGTGCCGTTGCTCGAAACAATTCCGCAGACTGCCATAGGCACCCAGTCCGGTGTGGACGTCGCAGACGGTGACTAATCCCTGAGCCTTGTCGCGCGCGACCTCGGTCAGACCCGAATTCCCACTGTCGCTTCGGGCACGTTTGAGAAACGCGGCGCGAGACTTGGAATCCAACGTGACCGTCGGCGGTAGCGAGTCGCTCATGCGCAAGATCCAGCGGGCGGCACCAATCCGGTTCGGGTCGCTTTCGACCACGCGCGTACCGAGTTTACGCAGCGGGCCGGTCGCCAAGGCGATTTCGCTCTCGCTCAATGGGGTCATATCACCGGCAACGGCGCGCGGTAAAAGTGTGACATTCGGCCCGACTTCGACGGTAACCGCGCGCAGGCCGAGTTCTTCAAGGCGCGATTTGGGTACGGCGACGCTAACCGCGACCTGACGGCGCAACGCGGCAACGCGGAGTTCGCTCGCCGCGTCCAGCAGGACACGGCTGCCATCCTTTTTGATGCCAACGAGCCGCACCTGTTTAGCATCGGCAAAATCATAGGTCGTTCCCGTGGACGGCACCGACCGTGCTTTTTGCAGGCAATAGGCGCTGAGCGATGCGATGCAGTCGTCGTCATGGCACTGCAACGCGACTTCACCATCGCTATTGACCAAGGCCAACGCTTGTG
>JAJFHQ010000019.1 GCA_021775525.1 Hyphomicrobiales bacterium | reverse complement strand
CCTGTTGCTCGACCCAGGTGTAGTAGCCCAGATTGAACATCCTGTTGCGGTCCACTTGAGTCGTTTCGTGGACGTGATCGGTCGCAATGGCTTTTAGATATGTGCCGTAAAGCTGCGCGGCGCCGTCAGAATCAACACCGTCCCAACCATATGTCTTGAGAGTCCCGTGTTTCTCTGTCTCATACATGCTGGCAGCGTCCGTGGCGACTGTCACGATGACAGATTTTTCGCCAAGATCGAGATGCTTGGCGAGCTTAATGGAAGCCAGAATGTTGCAGATACTGGAGAGACCGAAATAGCGCAGGTCAGCGATGGTCCCGGCCGGCACGCCAATCCGTTGCGCCAGATGGCGCTGCCCCACATCAGTGTTGAACAACACGTTGAGGCCATCTGTTGCGGCGTCTGAGACGCCAATTACAAAGTCTGTATTCATGGCGTTGTGTATGAGCGGAATGTGCTTGTCGCCAATTCCCTGGATATTGTGCTCGCCATAGCCGTTATAGAGAAGCGTCGGGCATTCAGTCGGCTCGACGACAGCGATACGCGCGCCAGTCTTGTCCTTTAGATAGTCGCCTGCGCCTAAAGTCCCGGCCGATCCGCTTGCTGCCACGAACCCTGTGAGCTCAAGATCAGGTTCATCCTCGCGTAGCGCATCATACACCCGCTCAAGTGCAGGCCCCGTACAGGAGAAATGGCCCAGATAATTTCCGAACTCGGAAAACTGGTTGACGATCTCATTGTCAGGGTCGCGCTCAAGCTCGGCGCACTTGTCGTAAATCTCTTTGACGTTGCTCTCGGTACCGGGTGTGCGGATGATATCGCTTTCATCACCAACCCAGGACTGAAGCCAATCGAAGCGTTCCTTGCTCATACCCTCGGGCAGAACAGCCACACCACGGCAGCCGAGAATGCGAGAGATGGCGACACCGCCCCGGCAGTAATTTCCTGTTGAAGGCCAGATGGCTCGCTGACGGACTGGATCAAACCGGCCGGTTACAAGCCGCGGGGCCAGGCATGAATAAGCCGCGAGCACCTTATGGGCGCCGATCATCGGGAAATGCGCACCAAGCGCCACCACGATTTTTGCCGGCACGCCTGTTAGACTCTCAGGCAGAACAATATGAGCTGGCGTTTCGCAGAAGCCTTTTCGGTCCGGCGCATTATACCAGTGAACACGATACAGGTTCGCGGGATCGGCCTCATCTGGGTCAATAGAGGAAAGGCTTGCCCGCAGGGGTTCGGGAATGGAAAAAGGGTTTGCCAGCTCACTGAATGTGGGCAAGGACACGCCCTTCTCGCCAAGCAAAGCCACATTGCGGCGATAAACGCTTTTGTCGTCTATCTCTGTTGGAAAATCGAATGGCCCCATGGTGTTTTACCGGTCGTTCCCTATTCTTGTCTGCGCCATTCGTGCCTTACCCTAAAGCCAAGAAGCGGCACGCATAATTGATATGGTTGTTCTATTATTAGTACAACTAGTATCCAACGATGCGCGGCGTCTTGCAAGCCCCTTTGAAGAAAATTAGATGAACGAGTCATGGGCCAGCTGTCACAGTTGCCCATCCCCTGTCATTTCGCAGGAAACGAATGACACCCAAATCGAATTATCTGTTGCTGGATTGAAATCGGCGGGGTCTATGATCAGGAGCATGATCGGCAGTAGTTTGGAGTAGTCCACATAAAGGCTGCTCACGCTCGGTCCCATCAGACCAAGCTGGAATGTCCGCATTGGGTCATAAGCAGACATAAAACCACTCACCTTGGTATGTCCGCGTTACCCCCGAAAGCAGACATAAAGCGCGAGGTTTCTGAACGTCTGCTTTTTGAGCATGTGCGGTCGTCACAATATGAATCTGATATTGTGAATGGCGAGCCATAGGTAAGTTGGTTTGTGGGTCTAGTTGTAGGCCAATGAGGTGATGTTCTAAATATTCGTTTTAAATCAATGTGGTTTGGCGGAGAGAGAGTCCGCCGATATATCTTTTTATTCCATCCAAATACACCTAAAAAACCCAACATTTATAACGTTTTTCGTCCCGCTCCATCCAGGATGATGTGCTATAATCCAATATCATTGGGGGGCTGATTGGGGGACTGCTTCCTTCCCTTGATGCAAATATAGGGATTTTGGTATGGCGATTCATAAACTCTCCCCGCGCAAGGTAGCGAGTGCAGCCTCCGGCAAATATGAGGATGGCGGGGGGCTGCGGTTGGTGGTTTCGAATGCTGGCGCTAGAAAATGGGTGTTGCGCTTTTCGATCAACGGCAAACGTCGGGAAATGGGACTGGGGAGCTATCCCGATGTCGGGCTTGCCGATGTCCGCTCCAAAGCCTCTGCGTGCCGACAACAGGCAGCGGCGGGCATTGACCCCATAGAGGCTCGCCGTGTTGAACCAGAGGCCATCCCTACCTTCAGCACCTGTGTCGCGCGTTTCATCCGCGCACATCGGCGAGGTTGGAAAAACGCCAAACACGCACGCCAATGGGTGAGCACTATGAAGACCTACGCAAAGCCCTCAATTGGCTCTAAGCCAGTTGATGCTATCGACACGGAAGATGTCCTGGAAATCCTTTCCCCAATCTGGACGACCAAGACCGAAACGGCCAAGCGGGTACAAGGGCGCATCGAAAATATTTTGGACTTTGCGGCAGCCCACAAATACCGCGATGCCATAAACCCAGCCCGGTGGCGCGGCCACCTAGATATGTTGCTTCCGAAACCATCCCGGGTGAAGACCGTCAAGCATCACCCCGCTATGCCATACACTGAAGTTTCCTCTTTCATGACCGAGTTGTCGGAAAACGGCAGTGTATCTGCGCTGGCGCTTCGATTTCTCATTTTGACGGCCACACGCACCAGTGAGGTACTGCAAGCTCGATGGTCGGAAATCGACCTTGAGGCCAAAGTATGGAGCATTCCAGCCACACGGATGAAAACTAAGCAAGAACACAGAGTACCGTTGTCTGATGTGGCAATAGTCGAGTTGAAAGCCCTGCCGCGCATTGAGAGCAACCCTTATCTGTTTCCCGGCGCACGCTATGGCAAGCCCTTGTCGAATATGGCCTTGCTTCAACTGATGCGCGGCATGGAGTATGGCGTTAATGGTACTCGTGGTGATTATGTGCCGCACGGTTTTCGCTCAAGCTTCCGCGATTGGTCGGGCGAAGTGTCAAGTTTCCCCCGTGACGTTGCCGAAATGGCGCTGGCGCATGTTATCGAAAACAAAGTCGAGGCCGCTTACAGGCGTGGCGATCTGTTTGAGAAACGCAGGAAGATGATGGGGGCTTGGGCGACATTTTTGAATTTAGAGAAGGCAGATCGCAAAGTAGTGCAGATCGGCCAAACGTCTTGAGCCTCCGGTTTGATTTGGGTGGAAGCGTCGATCAATACCCTCTACGTGTCATCGAACATAACTGACACGCGTGGCAGGGTTCCCCGTGATCAAGACATTGCATGAGTTCAATTTCGGTTACGCAGGCGGTGTAACGAAACTCCATATCTTCTCTAAGCCGCGTACTCATAATTGGACATCGGCTGGACCATTGCGCTGAAATCCCTCTAAGCTCACCAAAGCTGTAGTTCCGATTGTGGTCGATGAGCAGCCGCAAAGTCCTAGTAGCGGATATTTGGAGTACATGCTCTCGATTATGGATTGCGCAAGCTGTAGTGTTTTAGGGATTGTAAACCTTGCTACTCTATTTGAACTTGCTACTCTGAAGTTGAAAAAGTACGACCAAAACCGGTCTCGAGCTTCTTGAATGCGGGAGGGAATAACATGAGCGTTGGGAAGCATCGGCGCATTCCAACACTGACCGTCAATCAATGGTTACCAGGGTGGGAAAGGATTGACTTCAGTCCGAATGAATACCGAGCT
>JAJFHQ010000018.1 GCA_021775525.1 Hyphomicrobiales bacterium | reverse complement strand
GGGCGCCCGTCCTTGTCGCGGGGCAAAAACGAGAAATCCGTCAGCTCGTTATTGAGCAGGAACCCGGCAGCCATGAGCCCCGAGCCGAAGCCGGACTCGATCGTCGTCGTCATGGAGACCGCGTTGCCCTGGGCGTCAATGATGGAGACATGGGTGGTGCCGGAATTTTCGATTGTGCCATCCGCACCGAACGCGCCATGGCGCACGCCCGGTGGTATGCCCGGCTGTGCGCGGCGCATAGTGGTTTGGGGGTTGATGAGGTTGCGCCGGCTGGAGAGATAGGAGGGCGCCAGCAGGCTCCCTGGCACGGGCACGAAATCGGCATCCGCCATGTAGCGCCCGCGGTCTGCATAGGCGAGCTTCTGGGCTTCAACGATGAGATGTATGGCATTGGGGTTGAGCGCTTCGCGCCCCAGCTCAAACGGCTCAAGCAGCTGCAGCACGTAGGCGACGCTCAGCGCGCCCGAGGAGGGCGGGCCCATGCCGCAGACTTTATACGCGCGGTACGGCGCGCAGACGGGAGCGCGCACCTTGGGGCGGTACGAGCTGATATCTTGAAGCGTCATGTCATCCAGGCTCTCGCGCCCGGCATTGGTCGCGACTTTGATGGCCTCGGCAACCGGGCCGTTGTAAAAGGCATCGGCACCTTTGCCCGCCAGCGCGCGCAGAGTTTTGGCCAGAGCCGGGTTTTTCAGCCTGTGCCCGACGGGCCAGGGGGCGCCGCTCTCATCGAAGAAATAGGCACGCGCTGTCGCGGAGAAGGCACTGCCGCGCGCACTGCGCAGCAGCTTGTGCAGCCGTTCCCCAACCGGGAAACCTTCTTCCGCCAGATTGATGGCGGGTTGGAACAACTCCGACCATTTCAGGCGCCCATGCTTTTCATGGGCCAGCTCCAGCATGCGCGCAAGACCCGGAACACCAACCGAGCGAGCGCTCTTGGCGGCTGAATAGAAATCAAGTACGCGTCCGTTCCGCAGGAACCGGTCGGGCTTTGCCGCTTTGGGGGCCGTCTCGCGCCCGTCATAGGATGTGAGCTTTTTCGCCCCAGCGTCCCAATGCACCAGAAAGCCGCCACCGCCAAGCCCGGAGGATTGCGGTTCCACGAGACCCAGTACCAACTGCGCGGCAATGGCGGCATCCACCGCGCTGCCGCCTTTTCGAAGCGCCAGCTGAGCGGCATGGGTGGCGAGAGGATGGGCGGCCACGACCATTTGGGCCTTGGCGCGCACGGGGGGCTTGGCCTGCCAACCCGTGGCGGCTTCCGGCTGGGCGCGGGAGGGTTGGGAGCTCCCTTGAGCTAAGGCAGGTAGCGGGGCCAGCGCGAGCCAGACGACAGCGATGAATGTGTAAAGCAGGATCATGGGGCGGGAGAATAGAGCAAAGCGGGCAGGAGGGAAGCCGGGCCGTGCGGCAAGTTTAAGAGGTAAACCCTGATAAAGAAAGCGCAGAAAGGTAAGCAAGTGATGATTAAACGCGTTGAAAAAACACATTACCGTGATGAAAAACAAATAAATAAAGCAACTGTATAGACACTTAGATGAATTTATGGTCGTATAACGGTCAATAATAATAATTGACAATATAAATTATACTTGAAGCGACCCGTTTCAGGTGACGCTTTATGTATGCGTAACGCTGGGGGGTGTTATGTTGCGTGATTTTTTGCCGAATAGGTCGGCTTTTTCTTTGTTTTCCAAGTTAACTGCGTTTGCGCTAGTAGGCTTGCTTGTGAGCTGTTCTAAGCCAGCGAAATTTCCTCCACGAGTAGATATTGAGGACATAATACGCAACATTCGGTGCGAGTTGTACGAGGCTGTATGGGGTGGGTGGTATGGTGAAGAAAACCGTTACACGACGCCATGGATGCTGGGTTGGAAAGCTGATGTTGAGCTTACCCTTCAGGTGGAGCGCACGGGTGGTTTGGACGGCGACGGCAAACTGACTGTGCCAATCACCCGCGGAACTTATTCAATTTCGCTCGTGTCGGGCTTAAAAAAAGTAGCCACGACTAAATCAGTTTCAGATTTTAGTATCAAACTATCTCAGTACAAGAATCCCAACATTGAGTCTTGTGAGATGCTGGACCCGCACCTAGCCGGTAAGCGCCGCCGTCGCCTGCTTTCAGGCGATCTCGGCATTAATGAATGGTTGAGCCATAGTATTGATGCATATGATCGAACTGGTGTTGACTCAACCGGCATGACGTATCGTGTTGAGTTCGTATTAACAGCGAATGGAAGTGTGGCGCCTGGAATCAATATAACGAATCCGACTGGCGAAAACTTTATCGGTAATCTCAAATTGTCAGGCAGCAAGGAGAAGACACATCTTTTGGTCCTCACCTTTGCTAAGGATACGCAAACAATTGATCAGGTCCCGGGGTTGCTAGAAAATATCCTCGCTGCGATAAACGAGCTTGCGAATGACAACAAGGATATCGAGCTACTTAAGGCCATACTCTCCGCACTCAACAGAACGAAGCGGGAGACAGAGTTAGCTATGCAAAAAAATATTAGTCCGCAGAATCTGACGCGTGAAAGCACTCCGGCCTTGGCATTTGCCATTGACGATGCCATAGAGAAAATCAACGAATATGAGCACTCAAAAGGCGGGTCTACAATCCCCCGTGAGATAATGATTGCTTCAAGTTTGAATGAGAAAGTTGAGAATGCACTAAAAAGAGAAAGCACTTATCAGAGTGATCTGAGCAGAAAACTACGCTCAGTCGAGCAAGCTCGCGCAGAGATAATCCGTGGCGTAGCTGCTGTGTCTGCTCAACGGCAGACAGGCGCTTTACCGAGAACACAATTCCTTCAGCTTCGTGAAGCCTTGTCGAATGCGCGATTGAACTAATGAGTCTGCGTGACATAATGAGAAACTTAGATCGATAATGGTCACACTCACCCATCACACATCTTTTATTCGCCCGTGAGGCCTGCCGCGCCTAGGGTTTCCGCGCTATAACCAAATCCAGCGTAAGAAAGCCCTCAAGGTCATGATCCATGTACTCGCCGCCATTTTCGTTCTTCTGCTCGGCCTGCCGGAAGCCTTTGCCGTGAGCAAGGGCGCAGGCGAGGGGCGCAAGGCGAACCGTCTGCTGAACGTGGCCTCGCCCTACCTGCGCCAGCACGCCTACAACCCTATCGACTGGTACACATGGGGCGAGGAAGCCTTCGCCAAGGCAAAGAAGGAAAACAAGCCGATCTTCCTGTCGGTAGGCTATTCCACCTGCCACTGGTGCCACGTCATGGCGCGCGAGAGTTTCGAGAACGACAAGATTGCCGAGGTGCTGAACTCGAATTTCATCGCCATCAAGGTCGACCGCGAGCGCCGCCCGGACGTGGATGAAACCTACATGCTCGCCACCCAGCTCATCACCGGCGGCGGCGGCTGGCCCAACTCCGTGTTCCTGACGCCGGACCGCAAGCCGTTTTATGCCGGCACCTATTTCCCGCCAGATCCGTTCCGCTCACTCCTGTCACAGGTTTCGGGCTTCTGGTTGCGCGAGGGTGACAGGCTGCGCGAAGACGCGGAGAAGCTGGCCGGGACCATCGACACCATCATGACACGGCGGGTGGAAGCAGAAGAGATTACGCCGCAGGTGCTGAAGGCCGCCGCCGACACCCTGTTGCAGAATTACGACCTGGTCTATGGCGGTTTCGGCGGCGCGCCGAAATTTCCGCAGGAGTCGGGCCTGCTTTTCCTGCTGCGGCTGGCGGAGAAGGATGGAAACAAGGAGGCGCTCGATGCGGTCTCCTATACGCTTGAATCCCTGCTCAATGGCGGTATCACCGATCAGGCGGCAGGCGGGTTCCACCGTTATTCGACCGATGCGAAATGGCTCGTGCCGCATTTCGAGAAGATGCTCTACAACCAGGCGCTCATCACGACTGCGCTGGTGCGCACATACGCTCTGAATGGCAATGAACGCCTGGCGTCTGGCGCACGGCGCGCGCTTGACTACGTGCTCGACGACATGACCTCGCCTCAAGGAGGGTTCTATTCCGCGCGAGATGCCGACAGCGAAGGCGAGGAGGGCACGTTTTATGTCTGGACCGAAGAGCAGATTGAAGAGGCGCTCGGCAAGGAAGACGGAGAATTTGCCAAGACGGCCTTCGGCGTGAGTTTTGAAGGCAATTTTGAAAACGGCACCACGGTGCTTCATCACCCGAAGATGTCGGACCAGCTTGCCAAGCAGCTTGGCGTGGACGAAGCCACGTTTAACGCGCGCATTGAAAAGATCAGGGCAAAACTGACCAAGGCGCGCGCCAAGCGCGAAGCGCCGATCCGGGACGAGAAAGTGGTTACAGCCTGGAACGGCATGATGATCGTGACATTTGCCGAGGCCGCTGAAGTGCTGAGCGACAAGCGTTACGAAAAGGCGGCCATCGATGCGGGCACATTCATGTGGGAGAAGATGCGTGTGGACGGCAGGTTGCAACGCGCCTTTTTCGAAGGCAAGGCGGAGCTGGATGCCCAGCAGGAAGATTACGCTTTTGCGGCGCTCGGCTTTATCGCGCTCCATGATCTCACGGGCGACAAGGCGTGGCTGGAACGTGCCGAGACGTTCATTGCCGAAATGGTGAAAGACTTCCGCGACGAGAAGGCCGGCGATTATTACATGACCGCCTCGCTCAACACCTTCGGCAAGGCCAAGGCGCGCACGGACGCTGGCACGCCGTCCGGCAATGCCGCCGCGCTGGAAGCGTTTGCCAAGCTCACTCACCGTTCCGCCAACCCGGAGCATCGCATCAACGGTGAAGCGCTGCTCGCAGCCCTTTCGGGTCTCGCGGTCAACAGTCCTCAGTCTAATGCCTATTCGCTGCTGGCCGCCGACCTGCAATTGCGCGGCGGTGCGGGCGTACGCCAGTTCATGTCAAAGGGCGTCGTCGATGCACGTGCCTCGCTCGACCCGTCATCCGGCGAGGTCACGGTCAGCGTCAAGGTCGCCGATGGCTGGCACATCAACTCCAATACTCCGCTGGAAGACTTTTTCATCGCGACAGAGCTTTCTGTGGAGGGGTCTGAAAAAGCAAATATCACATACCCCGAACACAAAAAGATGAAACTCGGGTTTCATGACAAGGAGTTGGCGCTGTTTGAAGGGGCGGTGGAGTTGAAGGCGAAACTGCCAAAAGCGCCAGATGATGCTGTCACCGCAAAGCTGCGTATTCAGGCCTGCTCCGACAAGATTTGCCTTGAACCCGAGACCGCGGATTTGCGCATTCCCGTTCATGTAAAACCGGCAGGCTGATTGCACTCGCCTGTTCCCACGTGCGTGCGGTATCGTCCTTGTTCCGGTTCATGGAAGGGGGTCGTCATGCGTGTCACTGCAATTTCTCTTCTTGCGTTGGCGGTTTCAGTGGGACCGGTCTCTGCCCGTCCACCTGAAACCCCTGAGTACAAGAAGGTCGAAAAGCTCTATTCCGGAGATCAGAGCATCGTCGGGGAGACGATCCGCTATCCGAATGGCGACCCGGTCAACATCCGGTCGCTGATCGTGTCCCTCAAGCCTGGTGAGAAGACGGGCTGGCACAAGCATGGCGTGCCAACATACGGCTATATCCTCTCCGGAGACTTGAGTGTTGATTACGGGGAAAAGGGCAAGCGGGTTTACAAGGCCGGAGAAGCGTTCATGGAGGCGATGGACTGGTGGCACAACGGGTCCAACGAGACGGCCAAGCCGGTCCGGGTGCTGGTCGTGTTCATGGGGGCGAAAGGCCACGCTCCCGTCATCCGTGAGGGAGCGCCGAAATAACTTCTCAGACAGCCGGCAGGTTGCCAGGGTCGGGGCTACTATTTCTTTCTATTGCTCGTTTTGGCCCTGCTGGTCTTTCGCTTGGCCGGGGCCTTCTTCTTCCTGGTCGCGGGCTTGCCCGATACGCCGGTGGGAAGAGATTCAAGGGGAATAGGCGAGGACTTCGATGCGGCGCCATCCTTGCGGCTGAATACGGAAATCCAGAAATCATGTGTCGCCAGTGCGATTATGAGGGTGGTGACGATAATCAGATCGGGCTCGGCCACAAAACCGAGGACAACGCCAAGAAACGCAATCAGCGCAACCAGCGAAAAGAATACCAGTATCTTGTCGAGCATCGGACCGTTCCTGTTCTAAATCTTAGTCATTGTCGCCGCTGGTGTTCAGATGTTCAACCAGCCAGTGTGAATTTCTCAGCAAACGTCCATCGTCATGGCGCGCGCCGACGAGTTGAACCCCGAAAGGCAGGCCGTCAGCTTCCAGCAGCGGGAGGGTTGTGCAGGGCACACCGAGATATGTCCACATTGCGTTGAAGGCTGCATCGCCGGTTGTGCTTAGCCCCTTTGGTGCGGGTCCAGGTGAAGCGGGGGTTATGATCGCGTCATAGCGCTCGAAGACCTCCTCGAGACCAGCGTTAAGCGCCTCGCGCACATCCAGCGCGTTATTGTATTTAACTGCGCTGACGCTCTTACCCACTTCGATCCGCTCTACCAGGCTGTCGCTCAGGACGCCGGGAGATTTCTCCGCGATCGGTCCATAAAACCTCGCGATGTCGGCATTCTGGATCAGTTTCTGCATTTTCAGGCCTTCCGCGAAGACAGAAGGGAGTTCGACTTCATCGCAATATTCGCCGAGTGCAGTTACGAGTTCAGGAAATGCATCGCGAGTGGAGTCTTCGGCATACTCATCCCAGGCCGGAGATTTCACGAACGCAAAGAGGGGGTCGACCGGCGGATCGGACAAGGCCATGTCGCGAAGCTGAGTGCGGCTACGTGGTCTCATCCAGCTGTCGCGTGCATCATAGGCAGTGAGACAGTCTGCGATCAGGCCCAGATCCTCAACCGAATGCGCGAACACGCCAATCGTATCAAGGGGTGGGGCCTGCATGAGAACACCGGTGCGCGAGATCAACCCGTGGGTCGGTTTGAACCCGTAGACCCCGCAAAATGACGCCGGCCGGATGACCGATCCACCTGTCTGAGTGCCGATGGCGAGCGGGATCATATGATCTGCAACGCCAGCCGCCGAGCCGCTGGATGACCCGCCGGGTGTATGTTCAAGATTGTGCGGGTTTCTCGTCCGGTTGGGGTGCAGGACAGCCAATTCCGTTGTCACGGTTTTGCCCATGATAATGGCGCCCGCATCCTTGAGCGCGCTCACAATTGCCGCATCGTCTCCAGGCTGGCGCCCCTTGTGCGCAGGCGTGCCGTTCTCGGTCGGGAACTCATTGGTATCGATGATATCCTTGATGCCGACGGGAACTCCGTGTAGCGGCCCTGTCGACTGGTCAAAGGCGCGCCGCTCGTCGGCGGCACGAGCCTGCTCAAGTGCGAACTCAGGGCTCAGATGCTCCCACGCCATAACGTCCCCGTCGCGCTCCCTGATTCGCTCAAGATAAGCCTCGACGAGCATTACGGAAGTGATCTCACCAGACGCAATCTTGGCCGCGGCATCGGCCGCGGTCAGCCTGGTGAGGTCAGAAATCTGGGCATCCATCGTTTCAAGCTCCTGCTACATCTAACGCCCGTAAATGGCGTCGGGCAGCCACAGGGCAATCCCCGGGAACACATACAGCATGATCATTGAAAGGAAGATCATCGACAGGAAGGGTAAGACGCCCTTGAAGATGTCGATCAGCTGAACATGCGGGGGCGCGACCCCCTTGAGATAATAGGCGGCCATGGCCATTGGCGGGGTCAGGAACGAGGTCTGCAGGTTCATCGCCACCAAGATACCGAAGAACAGCGGATCAACCCCGAAATGCGGCAGCATGGGCAGGAAGATCGGCACGAAGATGATGATGATCTCCGACCATTCCAGCGGCCAGCCCAGCAGGAAGATGATGGCCTGTGCCAGGATCAGGAACATGGTTGGCGACAGGTCCATGGACAGGACGAAATGCTCGATGAGTTTTTCGCCGCCGAGATAGGAGAACACAGAAGCAAAGGTCCATGAGCCGACAAACAGCCAGCACACCATGGCCGATGTGCGCACGGCCAGGTATATCGATTCCCTCAATCTCTCCTGGTCGTTGACCTTCCAGCAGAAATAGGCAGCAAGTCCGACCAGCAGGCCGATATCAAGACCAAGCGGATTGAACTCATGCTCGGCGAAGGTTTCGTTCATCCCCAGCACGGTGAACATCGCAGTGTAAATAAGTCCGCCAACAAGACCCCACAGCACTCCCTTGCCCGCAAAAGCGTAGGCGCGGTTGACTGATTTTTGCGAAGGCCACAGCCATTCAGAGAAGGCCAGGGGCCCAAACCGGTTCAGCAGGTAACCAAACACCCCAACAAGCAATACAGGGTAGATGAACGGTCCGGCGCTCAGTTCATAAAGACTGGGGATGCTCAGCCCGGTAATGACATTGATCAAACCCTTCACGATGGTGAAGCCGATCATCAGGACAGCCATAACGATGCCTGCCGAGCCGAAGGCAAATATAAAGCCGAGAATTTTCCTGATGAGGTCAGGTGTGCTGCGGCTCATAATTGCGATAATGAACGTGATCGCCAGGGAGGCGCCCGGGATAAGCAGGAAACCCGGTTCATCGGGCAGCTTTGCGCCGAAGAATGTGATCCCGGTCCTGCTGATCAGAATATAAAGCGCAGTGCCTGCGAGGGTTGCGATACCGCCGCGGCCAAGCGCCAACAGCCAATCCTCATAGAGATGGTCTGGTGCGTGGGTCCATTCCGGCTCGGTCTTGCCTTGCACCATGTTGCCCAGGCGGTAGCCGATCGCCAGCACCATGCCGCCGAGAGCGCCCATGGAGGCGGCTTCAGAAGGCGTGGCCAGGCCCATCAGGATGGCGCCCAGAACCGAGAAGATAAGGAACGCCAGCGGGAAGAACGAGGTCGCCATCATGATCGCGACCTGGCCGCGCGTCACATCTGGAATGTCTTCGGGGCGCGGTTTTGGCGCGATCTTGGGATTCAGCAACGCACGCCCCATCACGTAGACAATATAAAGTCCTGCCAGCATGAAGCCGGGAAAAATTGCCCCTGCATACAGCTTCACAACTGACACGTTCGAGGTTGCCGAGTAGACGATCAGCATGATGCTCGGCGGAATGAGGATGCCGAGGCAGCCGCCGGCGCAGATCACGCCGGATGCAAAACTGACATCATAACGCGCCTTGAGCATGGCCGGGAACGCCAGCAGGCCCATGAGGGTCACAACAGCGCCGATGATACCGGTGGCGGTGGCAAACATGGCGCAAGTGGCCAGTGCGGCAATCGCCATGGAGCCGGGTAGTTTCCGGGTGGCGATATAGAGCGTCTGGAACAGCCGGTCGACGATGTTGGCGCGTTCCACGATGTAGCCCATGAACAGGAACAGTGGCACGGCGGTTAGCACGTCATTGGCCATGACCGAGTAGGTCTGGTTCACGAGTAAGTCGAATATTCGGTTGTTTAGTAGAGCCTCGAAGGTTTCTCCAAAGCCATCAGCCTTCAACAGGCCCATGCGCTCGGGATCCCAGTAGGCGTAATAGCCAAATGCCACGCCCATGGCGACAAGTGTGAAACAGATGGGGAAACCGAACAGGATCGTAAAGATGAAGATCCCGAGCATGGCTACGGCAATTTGTGGATCAGTCATTATTTTTGCCCCCGGCTTCTTCTTCTGCCTGGTGGAGCAGCATGGTTTCCATCTCTTCAACGTCCTCGAGGTGGGCCGGCCATTCGCCTGTCTTGATGCAGATGATGCAGCGGCAAACCTGCGCGATGCCCTGTATGAAACAGAGCGCTCCAGCGGCAGGAATTATCATTTTGAACTGGAAGATCGGCACGTTGGCCGGGCTCATCACACTCACTTCCTTGTAGAACCAGGATTCACCGGCGTAATCGGCGCCGGCGAAGATGAGCGCCAGGATGCCGGGGAAGAAGAACAGGAAATACAGGACCATCTCGACCTTGGCCTGTGTTCTTGGCTTCCACAGCCGGTACAGAACGTCACCGCGCACATGGCCGTCGCGCGAAAGCGTGTAGGCGCCGGCCATCATGAACAACGTGCCATACATCATGTAGCTGAAATCGAACGCCCATGATGTCGGGTCGCCCAGCAAATAGCGCACGAACACCTCGTAGGCCATGCCGAATGTCATGATCATGATGCACCACGAAAAGGCCTTGCCGGCCCAGGAAGTGATCTGATCAATAAAATTGATAAAATTGGTCAATGTATCCCCCCAAGCCGCGCGAGCGGTAACTCCTGAACGCGGAAGGGACGGCGCCCTGAGGCGCCGTCCCGAGTTTCGTCAGATCCGACTAGATTAGAATTTAATCTCGCCCGGGAAGTAGTGCTTGAACGCCAGCTTGTAGTTAGCCGCGTTGTTCAGGTCATAGTAGGCAACCCGATGTGACCAGGCCTTCTGGCTGTCGACGACCTTCTTGAAGAAGGGATCCGCCGTAAGCTTGGAAAGAA
>JAJFHQ010000017.1 GCA_021775525.1 Hyphomicrobiales bacterium | reverse complement strand
AAAGGACGAAATGCAAACGCCGCCATGACGAACGGGATTCCCAGTCCGAGAGAATAAATAAAGAGCAGGCGAATGCCTTCCGCGACGCTCTCTTCCGCCGCCGCCACAGCCAGGATTGCCGCCAGCACCGGGCCGATGCACGGTGTCCAGCCGAAGGCAAAGGCAATTCCAACCAGGTAGGCCCCTACCATCCCGGCCGGCGCCACGGTGGATTGGCTGCGGACCTCGCGATAGAGGATCGGAATTTTGATAATTCCCAGGAAATGCAGGCCAACCACAATGATGGCAACGCCGCCGACCTTGGCCAGAAGGTTAAGATTCTCCGCTACCAGTTGACCGATAAAGGTTGCTGTTGCTCCGAGCGCTACGAACACGGTCGTAAACCCCAGGACGAAGGCGACAGAGGCAAATACCACGCGCAGATTGACACCCTGCGCCGCTTCATCCTCGCCACTTAATTGCTCAAACGTTGTGCCGCCCAGGAAACACAGATAGGGGGGCACGAGAGGGAGCACACATGGGGACAGGAAGCTGATCAGCCCGGCAAGCAGAGCACCGATATAGGTAATTTCCATGGGTTCTTTGACTCTCTGGTTTTATTGACCCGCAGAGTGATCCTGTAACGCTTGCCAATCAATAAAAGATGCAATCACATTTGCGCCAGTGGCCTGTGTGACTTTCGGTTCTATTCCCGGACTGCGGGCGTCTCGACCCCTAGCCCGCCGGCACGCCAGGCCAGGTACAGTTCCAGATTGGTCAGCTGGTCTGAGCCCTGCTTGAGCGGTAATGCGCGTACCCGGGCAAGACACTGGTTAACCTGTCGCAGTAGCGATCCGGTTTTTTTAGCACTTAGTGAATAGGCTGGAAAACCGTTGGCATGGCCCTGGCTCATTTTTACAGCCCGGTAGCGTTGGCCCGCATATTTATCGTGGCACGCGGCACAGGACATATCGAGCTGACCCCGCCTGGTGGTAAAATAGTCCTTGCCCTTTTCCAGGAAAGGCTGGAGCGGGCCATCGCCTGCCACGCTTATGGCCATGCCCTTTGATTGGCGTTTCACATAGATTGAAAGTGCCATCAAGGGTTCTGAGTCAGCGGGCAAGGCCCGCGCCTGCATGAATTTTGTCCGGCACAAATTAATTCGTGTCTCGATGTTGACCGGCTTCTTGGACAGTTTGAAAAAAGCGGGGAAACGGGTTGCGGCCCCTTTCATGGATGTTGCCGTATCACCATGACAGGACGAACAGGATTTCTTCGCCCTGCCCTCAGCCTTTTTCCAAAGCGTTTCACCTTTGCCAAAAAGTTTCATCGCCGGGTTATCGCTATCGCTGTCCTGTAATTTGCGGACCTCGGGCGAGGAATAATGCGTGCCGGACCAAAGTTCTTTCAGGGGATGGTCTTTCGACTCCGGTTTGACAGCCGTTGTTTTTCCATCTCCCGCAGCGAGTGACTGGACAGGATAAAGGGCCAGACCCAGCAGCAGACCCAAAAGAAGCCGTCTCATTTCAACTCCTCCAGGAATGTCACAATGTCTTCCACGCTCTGCGCCGAGAGCATTACCCGCCCCCGGCACGCCCGCTTCACGTCCTTGCTTGCTGTCCGGGCGTGATAGGCAGGCATGACCGTATCCGCGTCTGGAAATGCTTTTTTCGGATCGACCACAATCATTCGCAATTCTGCTTTCGAGAACCGTGCGCCAACGCCATTGAGCGGTGGGCCAACCTCGCCATGATTTCCATAGAGCTTCACGCTTTCCGGATCGCTTTCGTCAGCTTTTGCCAGCACCTTGGCGATGTGGTGGCAGGCTAGGCAATTGCCCTTGCCCGGATTGACGGCAGCTTCCAATCCACGTTCCGCATTTCCGGGTTTTTTCGTCAAAGCCTTGGGAATTGATGCCGGAAGCGCCTCGCCTTTTTCGATCTTGAAACGCGCAACTGAAGAACTTGACCCGGCACTGCACGCGGAAGCGGCACGTACCTTGCGCACTTTCTTCTTATTTTCGTGTTCAGCAAAAGTTTCAGACGCCAACCCCAGCAACAGAGCACTGGCAACGACGCTTACGCAAAATGTCCGGATGACAGTTCTCATCTCTTCCCCGCCTGATCGTGTCTGGTCCTTAAAAACAGGAAAGAGAAGGCGAGATCAAGACCGCAACCGCTCATTTCTCAAAGACTTGATCGCGCCGGGGAGCGCGGAGAAAGAGTCGACAAGTCCGTCACTGTCCAGTTCATGCACCGGTGTTTGTGTGTAGCCGAAGGTCACGAGGAGGACAGCGATACCCGCAGCCCTTGCCGCTTGGGCATCAACGCCGCTGTCTCCGACCATCAGGCATTGAGCAACATCGCATTCCAGCACCCCGAACGCAGCGATTAGCGGAGCTGGATCAGGTTTTTTAACCGGCAATGTATCCCCGCCAATGACAACGCCGAACAGATGCGCCACATCAAGCGCCTCAAGAATCATGTTTGAAACCGCCTCGGGCTTGTTGGTGCACACACCCAACCGCACGCCCTCACCGTGATAAGCCTCAAGCACCTCCCTGGCACCTGGAAACAGCATTGTTTTTTCCGCAGCTCTGGGCGTGTAAATTTCAAGAAAGCGATTTACGAGTGAACCAATGCGGTCATTCCCGGCGCTTTCCCCCAGCGTCTTGAGCGCCCGCTCGATCAGGAGCGGCACACCGCCGCCGACCATGCTTGTCACGGCTTTCAGCGAGAATTCTTTCAGCCCCTGCTCACGCAGGACAAGGTTGAGCGCGTCGGCAATATCCGGCGCACTGTCGGCAAGCGTTCCGTCCAGATCAAAGAGAATAGCCTTCGGCCAGGTCATCTGATGCACATGGAATAAGTTAAAGGGCCGCCACTGCCTGGTCGCGTATGGCTGAAATATTGGCGCCGTAGTCGCCCTTGCCACCAAATACCGCTGACCCGGCCACAAGCACATTGGCGCCCGCCTTGGCGACGAGCGCGGCTGTTTGGGTGTTCACACCGCCATCGACTTCCAGATCGATGGGACGGTCCCCGATCATGGATTTCAGGCGTGCAATTTTTTCACACTGGGATTCAATGAATTTCTGTCCGCCAAAACCAGGATTGACCGTCATGACCAGAATGAGGTCAAGCTTGTCGAGTACATGTTCGATAACGCTCTCGCTGGTTGCAGGGTTGAGGGACACACCGCTTTTTTTACCCAGTCCCCTGATCACCTGTAATGAACGGTCGAGGTGTTTGTCTGCTTCCGCATGCACCGTAATGATGTCAGAGCCGGCCTTGGCAAAGGCTTCGAGATAGGGGGCTGCCGGGTCGATCATCAGGTGCACATCAATCACCTTTTTGGTGTGTGGGCGAATAGCTTCCACCACGCAGGGGCCGAAAGTGAGATTAGGCACGAAATGCCCGTCCATGACATCCACATGCACCCAGTCGCATCCGGCTTCGTCGATGGCGCGCACTTCCTCGCCGAGCCTGGCAAAATCGGCTGATAGAATTGATGGGGCTATCAGGATATTTCCTGACATGTATGTCCTCCTTGACGGATCGCCTCTCTCCTACTGCGCTGCGGGGCCGGTTACAAGCAGCGTTGAGGATAAATGATTAGGTTTTGGAAACAATCCACGGAAATAATTTTTATGCCGCGTCAGAATCTGTATGCTTACATGCCCGCGCTGTTCTTCATGGCGAACGCAATCACCGCCCCACTCTGATCCAACCCAACAATGGAAATTTTAAATATGGCGACGAAACCCGATGTCCTTGTGGTCGTGCCTACACGACCCGCGCAGATGAAAATTCTCGAAGAGACCTACACGCTGCACCGTTACGACGAGGCTGACGACCGGGATGCCATGCTCGATGACGTGGGATCAAAAATCCGTGCCGTGGTTACGATGGGTTTCAGAGGCTTTACCGGGGAGATGCTGGAGAAAATGCCGAATCTGGAGATCGTCGGAGTGGGCAGCGTGGGGTATGACGCCATCGACGTTGATAGTTGCCGGGAACGCGGCGTACCAGTCACCAACACCCCGGACGTGCTGACCAGCGACGTTGCCGATCTCGCCATGGCGCTCACCTTCGACACATTGCGCGGCCTTTCGCGCGGTGAACGCTATGTGCGCGAGTGCCGGTGGAGAGACGAGGGCCCGATGGCGCTAACCACGACGGTGACGGGCAAGAAGATGGGCATTATCGGTTTTGGCCGCATCGGCAAGGCAATCGCGGCTCGCGCCGAAGCTTTTGAGATGACGGTTTCCTACCATGGCCGACGCAAGCAGGACGGTGTCTCATCTCCGTATTATGATGATCCCATCGCGCTAGCCAGGGAAAGCGACGTACTGATGCTGGCCTGTCCGGGTGGCGATGAAACGCGCAACCTCGTCTCGAGGGAAGTTCTCGAAGCCCTTGGACCGGACGGTTATCTGGTGAATATCTCACGCGGTTCGGTCGTCGATGAACCCGTCCTGCTGGAGTTCCTGCAACAAGAAAAAATCGCCGGGGCTGCCCTTGATGTGTTCGAAAACGAGCCGAAAATCGATGAAACCTTCTTCAACCTCGACAATGTTGTCCTGCAACCGCATTGCGCGAGCGCCACGGTCGAAACGCGTGGCGCCATGTCCCAGCTCGTGGTGGATAACCTGGCCGCGCATTTTGCCGGCAAACCCCTGCTGACACCGGTCTAGGATTCTCAGCGATCTCCAGGATCGATATCACGCACACCCGTCACAAACTCAGCAACTTCCGCCCGATCATGTTTCAGGTGAACACGCTTGTCAGAAGCAGGGTGTTTCC
Source organism: Hyphomicrobiales bacterium (assembly GCA_021775525.1). Classification (GTDB taxonomy): domain Bacteria; phylum Pseudomonadota; class Alphaproteobacteria; order Rhizobiales; family Methyloligellaceae; genus UBA2767. Next base: position 46,647 of record JAJFHQ010000017.1, on the reverse strand, counting down.
CGAGACAGACACCCCCCCGTCGCTCTGCGACCGGCCGGATGGGCCGGGGAACAAATCCGCCACCGCAATTCGGGCAAACATTATGCAGAACATTTTCCACGCAATCGACGCAGAAGGTGCACTCATAGCTGCAAATGCAGGCATCTGCAGCCCGGGGCGGCAGATCCTTGTCACAATATTCGCAGTTTGGCCGAAGCTGTAGCATGGAGAGGCACTCTTCGATGTGCGCTATTGATCCCACATTCTAAGAGCAAAGCCACCTGCGCCAACAGGTCCAATTTGTTCAGGAATTCTATATCTGGACCAAGCGCCTCAGCTGACGTGTAACGCCGCGACCCCCGGCAACTCCTTGCCTTCCAGCCATTCGAGGAAAGCACCGCCCGCCGTTGAGACATAGGTAAAGTCCTTGCCAACACCTGCGGCGTTGAGGGCGGCGACCGTATCCCCGCCACCTGCAACCGTGACGAGCGATCCGTCTTTCGTGAGGCGGGCGGCCTCGCGCGCCAAGGCGAAGGTGCCCTCACCAAAGGGTTCGATTTCAAAGGCTCCCATCGGTCCGTTCCACAGCAAGGTCCTGCACGTGGTGAGCATTGCATTGAGTGCCTTCACCGTTTCAGGACCTACATCGAGGATCATGCCGTCTCCCGGCACGGCATGAAGCGCACACACTTCGCTTGGTGCTCCCGCCTTGAACTCCTTTGCCACAACAACATCAAGAGGTAGCAGGATTTCGCATCCCGCATCTTCGGCTGTTCTCAAAATCTCGTGCGCGGTATCGGACAGATCGGTCTCGCACAGCGAGTTGCCCACATCGATTCCCTGGGCATAAAGGAAAGTATTGGCCATGCCGCCACCAATGATGATGCAATCAAACTTTTGCGCCAGATTGTTGAGGACGGAAATCTTGCTGGAGACTTTCGCACCGCCGACCACTGCGGCGACAGGACGCTGGGGGTGTTCGAGCGCGGTTGAAAGCGCATTGATTTCAGCGGCGACCAAAAACCCGGCATAGGACGGCAGTGCTTGCGTGATTGCGTAGATTGAGGCGTGCGCCCGGTGGGACGAGGAGAAGGCCTCATTCACGTATATATCCCCCAGCGCGGCGAGTGCTTTCACAAACTCAGGATCGCTGGCTTCCTCACCCGGGTAAAAACGCAGATTTTCGAGAAACAGGATTTGACCATTCTCGAGCGAATTCACCGCCGCTTCAACCTCCGGTCCGATGCAGTCTGCGATAAAGTGAACGGGCGCGCTTTCCAGCAACTTGTCCATCTTTTTCGCGACCGGCCTGAGAGACATTTCCGGCACGGGCTTACCCTTCGGCCTGCCGAAATGAGACAGAATGACAACCCTCGCGCCACGCGCGGCGAGTGATCGAATAGAAGGTAGAACGCGATCAATTCGGTTGGTGTCTGTGATAACGCCGTCACGCATGGGCACATTCATATCCACGCGTACGAGAACGCGCTTGCCCTCGACCTCGGCCTGCTCGATGGAGCGAAACGTGTATTGGCCCATAAGCTTGCGCCCCGATACGCTATTTGCCGGAGACGCGCTTTGCAGCAGCAGCCACGGCCTCTGCCGTGATTCCGAAATGCTCGAAGAGCTGTCCGGCGGGCGCTGATGCGCCAAAGCTAGACATGCCGATAAAGGCGCCATTCGAGCCGGTCCACTTGTCCCAGCCAAAGCCGCAAGCGGCTTCCACGCCGACGCGCGGGGCGCTGCCCAGAACCTGCGAGCGATAGCTCTCATGCTGGGCTTCAAACAATTCCCAGCAGGGCATGGATACGATAGCGGCCTTGATGCCGTCCTTGCCAAGTGTCTCAGCCGCACTGTTCGCGATCTCGATTTCCGAGCCAGTGGCAAGCAGGGTTACATCGCGTTCCCCATCAGCTTCGCGCAGCACGTATGCACCCCTGGAGCAGAGATTGTCTGTCTCGTGGTCGGTTCGCATGGTCGGGAGCCCTTGCCGTGTCAGCACGAGGATTGAGGGCGTGTCCGGTGACGTCAGGGCGATATCCCAGCACTCGGCGCACTCGACCGCATCCGCGGGACGGAACACGTTGAGATTGGGCATGGCGCGCAGGGCCGCCAAATGCTCGACCGGCTGATGCGTCGGACCGTCTTCGCCAAGCCCGATGGAGTCGTGGGTCATGACGTAAATGATCCGCTGCTCCATCAGCGCTGACAGGCGGATTGATGGCCGGCAATAGTCGGTAAAGACGAGGAATGTCGCGCCGTAAGGCACGATGCCGCCATGGAGCGCCATGCCGTTCATGGCCGCCGCCATCCCATGCTCGCGCACGCCATAGCGAATATAGGAACCGGAATAGTCGTTTGGTTTCATGTCGCTATGGTGGCTTGTGTGCGTTCCAACCGACCCCGTGAGATCAGCCGACCCTCCAACGATGCCCGGCACGACAGGTACCAGTTTCTCCAGGATCTGTTGCGACGAAACCCGTGTTGCGAGCTTTGGCGCCTCGGATGAAAACTCTGCTTTCACCGCCGCAACCGCTTCCCCGATTGCCTTTCTAGCATCTGCATCAACCGGTTCCGACAAGCGGGCCTTGTCCTGTGCTCCAAGCTTTTCCGCACGCTTCTCCCACGCCGCGCGTTCGCCAGCTCCCCGGCTCCCCGCAGCACGCCATGCATTCAGAATATGGTCGGGCACTTCAAAGGGGCCATGCGGCCAGCCAATCTTTTCGCGCGTGGCGGCAATTTCATCATCGCCGAGCGGCGCACCATGGGTTGAAGCTGTGCCCTCCTTGTTGGGCGCGCCATAGCCGATGATCGTTTTGCAGGCAATGAGCGATGGCTTGTCAGAGCCCTTTGCCGCCTGGATCGCAGCACCAACCGCATCCGAATCATGACCATCGACGGAGGAAGTTTCCCACCCGGAGGCCTCGAAGCGTTTCAACTGATCGTCGGACACTGTGAGGTCGGTCGCTCCGTCAATAGAGATGGAGTTGTCGTCAAACAGCACGATGAGTTTTGAAAGTTGCAGATGCCCGGCCAGTGATATGGCTTCCTGACTGATGCCTTCCATGAGGCAACCGTCACCGGCAATGGCAAAGGTAAAGTGGTCGACGATGTCGTCGCCATGACTGGCGTTCAGAAACCGTTCGGCCATAGCCATGCCAACCGCATTGCCAAGGCCTTGGCCCAGCGGGCCTGTGGTGGTTTCGATGCCCGGCGCATGACCATATTCAGGATGGCCTGCGGTCTTGGAGCCAAGCTGGCGGAAATTCCTGATCTGATCGATATCCATGCCCGGATAGCCCGTCAGGTAGAGCAGCGAATAGAGCAGCATGGAGCCGTGCCCGGCGGAAAGGACGAACCGGTCACGATCCGGCCAGTCCGGCGCGGTGGCGTCGAATTTCAGAAATTTCGTGAACAGAACGCTGGCCACATCCGCCATGCCCATGGGCATGCCGGGATGACCTGAATTGGCCTGCTGCACCGCGTCCATAGACAAGGCACGGATTGCATTGGAAAGGTCGCGCAGCGCCACTTCCTGTGCGGTACTGTCCTTCGCCAAAGCTTCCCCCATTCACTCCTCCTGTTTGTTCTTCGTCTGAAAAAATCAATTTAAACGCTATATCGCATGGACCCCCATGGCCGCCTTGACCATGTGAAATGCAACAATGAGCTGCGTCAGTGCCAGCGGATGAGAGACGCTCTCACCTGCCGCCGCGTCATACCGGCCCACCTGATCGCGCAAATGGCCAGCTTCCGGCAGCAGAGTCCAGAGCAGATCTTCAATTCGCTCTGCTCTTTCGTCGCTGATGTTGCCCTCGATCTGGAGCATATCCACCGGCTTGCCATCACTGTCACGCGCCATTTCCAGGTGCAACCCGCTTCCCCCGCCCCCGTCAAACAGCGGCGAGAAATCAGGGTGCGGCAATGTCGGGCGCAAAATATGCTTCACATCAAGATGAGCGTCGGAGCCGTTCGCCCCATGGGCTTTCTGGAACCGGATTACGATGTCGGCGAAGGTACGCTGGGGATGAATATATGTCGGACTGTCTTCAGAGCGCAGTTCCAGCGAGTTCAACACCTCTTCCCGGGTGTAACCACGCCTGCTCGTATCACGGTAAATCTTCCATTTGATTCTCAAGTCTTCTTCGGGCTCAAGATAGATTTTGACGTCGTAGCAATTGCGCATGGCGCGTGTCGTGTAACCCAACAGCCCCTCCACAATCACGAAATCCTTTGGCGATACCTGCTCCGAGGGAAACCTTGACCCGGTAGTATGGTCGTAAATTGGTTTGAGAATTGGCTCACCACGACGCAGCTGCTGCAAATGCTGCTCAAGGATTTCCACGTAGTTTGCGCGTGGATCGAGTGCGGAAACTCCCATTTCACGGCGTTCTTCACGGCTGTAGCGGTGATAATCATCTGTGCAGATCGTGGTGCAACGCTCTTCGGACAGGATTTTGGCAACGCCCGAAGACAGCGTGGTCTTGCCGGTTGCCGAGTCTCCGACAATACCGAGAATGATCGGACGATTGAGTGTCTTCGGCATGTCTCCGTACCCTAAACTTTCCAGCCGCCGTAACAGCGGCCTGAGATTCAAGCAGGCTGATAACTCGTGAGTATCTGCCTTTCCCGGGTGGCCCCGGTAATCATCAATGTCTGTACCCTGGCTTGCCCATCGAGGCGTTCAACGCCCTCCAGCATGAGTCCGGTTGTGATACCCGTCGCACAGAAGAAGACATCCTGCGAGGACGCAAGCTCCTCAAGCTTATGCCAGCGCTGCGTATCAAGCCCGGCGGCTTCCACCGCCTGCTTCTCCGTTTGCAACTGCGGGTCAAGGCGGCCGATGAACTCACCGCCCAGTCCACGGATGGCGCAGGCAGACATGATACCTTCCGGCGTCCCGCCCGTGCCCATTAGCGCATCTATGCCCGAGTCTGGCATCGCGGCAAGCAGTGCACCTGCCACGTCTCCCGCCGGGTAGAGCGCCACGCGCGCGCCCGCCTCGTAGATATCATCGACGAGCTGGCGATGGCGCGGCTTCTCCAGAACAAACACGGTGATCTGGGAAATATTCTTTCCCAGCACCTTCGCCAATTCCTGCAAACGTTTCTGTGTTGGCCAAGCAGGATCAATCTTGCCCTTGGCCTTAGGCGGGAGGGCCATCTTCTCCATGTAAAAGGCCGGCCCCGGGCTCATTAGACTTCCTGCCGGTGCGACCGCGATCACGGCTAGTGCGTTAGTCAGTCCCTTTGCCAGGTAGCTGGTGCCTTCAACCGGGTCGACGGCGATGTCGGCCTTGAAAGCCGCATCCGGTCGGCCAACGCGCTCTCCGTTATAGAGTTGCGGGGCTTCGTCCTTTTCGCCCTCACCGATGACGACCGTTCCGTCAAGATCGATCTCCTCAAGGGCGGCGCGCATGGCATCTACCGCCGCTTCGTCACCCTCGTTGGATTTGCCCCGGCCAATCCAGTCGAACGCGGCGCAGGCCGCACTCTCCGTGACCCGGCGCAAAGCATATACGAGGTCTTGCTGGGCTTGTTTGGGTTGCGCCATTTTCGGTCTTTTCATCCACGATTAAATGCCTTGGCAATGGGGAATTGCCGAGACTCACTTGCCGCTCGTTTGGGCGCAAACAAAACCGTACCGACTGCACAGGTCAAGGGGATGTGATGTCTCGCTGCTGCCCCTGTGTAAAAGCCTGTGGTGCAGAGCCCCCTTGCTCTTGACCGCCAATCACTTATGAGTCGCTGCCATGCGCTTTTTTCTGACCGGAACTGATACCGACGTCGGCAAGACCATCGCCTGTGCGTGGGTTATGCTGCACACGCCCGTTCGCTACTGGAAACCGGTGCAGGCGGGGCTGGATGAGACCGACGAAGCCACGATCCGCGCCCTGACGGGAGCGGGCGATGAGCGCATTGTTCCAACGACCTATTCCCTGCCCGAACCGCTCTCGCCCCATGAGGCCGCCAAGCGCGCGGGGGTGCAGATCAAGATGGAAAATTTCAGGCTTCCCGACGACCAGGAACCACTCATCGTCGAGGGCGCAGGCGGCCTTATGGTACCACTAAATGAAGACAACTTAGTCGTTGATCTCATTCAGATATTAGGCCTTCCAGTACTCCTCGTCTGCCGAACGGCACTGGGGACAATCAACCATTCCCTGCTCTCGCTGGAAGCATTGCGCGCGCGTAAAATACCCGTTGCCGGTGTCATCCTGTCCGGCCCCGATGTCCCGCATAACCGAGCGGCCATAGAGGACTATGGCAAGACGCGCGTGGTAGGCCATATCCCGCATCTCGACCCGGTGACGGGAGAGGCTTTGGAAGCCATTCTACCTGAACTCGATCTTGCGTCCCTGTGAAAGGTTTTTTCGTTGAGCAACATTCTCAAGATCGACAGACGCCATATATGGCACCCCTTTACACAGCATGCGAGCGAGCGCGATCCGCTTGTCATCACGCGGGCGAAAGGCGCATCCCTGTTTGACGAAGACGGCCGAGAAATTCTTGATCTGATTTCCTCCTGGTGGACCTGTATTCACGGCCACGCCCATCCCGCACTCATCGATACCATCGGTAAACAAGCCGAAACGCTGGAACATGTCATGTTCGCGGGCTTCACCCACCCACCGGCGGCGAACTTGTCGAAAGCCCTGACAGACGTGTTACCGGGTGACCTCAACCGCGTGTTCTTTTCCGATAACGGTTCCACTTCGGTCGAAGTGGCACTGAAGCTCGCCTACCAGTATCAGCGCAACAAGGGCGATCCGGGACGAACAGAATTCATTGCCTTCGAGGGCGGTTATCACGGCGATACGCTGGGTGCTATGTCGGTTGGCCGCGGCTCGGACTTTTTCAAATTGTTCCAGGAACTGATGTGCACCGTGCACCCTATTCCCTACGCCCACACATGGGAGGGGGATAACGCCATTGCAGAGCGGGAAGACGATGCCCTGAACGCTTTTGCCAGCCGGCTGGATAGCGATGGTGAAAAAGCCGCCGCGATTATCCTGGAGCCTCTCATGCAGGGTGCAAGCGGTTTTCGCTTTGCGCGGCCAGAATTTGTACGCCGCGTAAGCGAGATGGCGCGCGAAGCAGGTTTGCTGGTTATTTATGACGAAGTGGCCACCGGCTTCGGGCGCACTGGCACGCTGTTCGCCTGTGATCAGGTCGGGTTTGTTCCCGACATCATTTGCCTCTCGAAAGGCCTGACAGCGGGTGTGCTGCCGATGGCCGTCACTGTGGCGCGAGATGACGTGTTCGAAGCTTTCCTGGGCGAGACATTCGATTTGGCCCTAGCTCACGGTCACACCTTTACAGCCAACCCTCTGGCTTGTGCGGTCGCCCTGAAATCGCTTGAACTCTTCCATGAGGAAAAAGCGCTCGATCGGGTCGCCCATATCGAGACGCGAAACCGCGATCAACTGGCACGGTTGCAGGATCACGCGAGGGCGGAACAGCCTCGGGCCATGGGCTGCATGCTGGCGTTTGAACTTGCCGAATCAGAGGGACATTACAAAACACAGGATGGGGAGCGTTTGCGCGACTGGTACCTGACGAACGGTCTCAACATCCGCCCGCTGGGACCAAGCGTTTACCTGATGCCGCCCTACTGCATCACCGATGATGAGCTGACCCGCGCCTATGACGGATTATTCGAGGGACTGGATGCGCTTTAGGTCTTATGATGATCTCGATTTGCCTCGGAATACCGGTTCCCGCTTTTGAGAATACGCCTAGTTGATTTTCCCGTTTGCGCGCAGCACGAAGCCGATGACTTCTGCCACCGCTTCGTAGAGCTCCATCGGAATACTCTCATCAAGCTCCACCCCGCTCAGCACTTCGGCCAGATGCGGGTTTGCCTCGATAACCACACCATGCTCTTCCGCCACGGCAATGATCTGTTCGGCAATGGCGCCATAGCCCTTTGCCGTGACGCGCGGCGCTTCGCGTGTGCCAATCTCATATTCCAACGCTACCGCAAGGGGATGTTCGTCCGTTTCAAGTTCAACGCTCATGAGCAATCATCCATATATGCGCCTACCGGCTTTAGCGCCTGAGGTGGAATACCGTGCCGGCAACGAATGGTGCCGGGCTCAAGGCCACGCGCGGCAAGAGCGTCTTCCAGCTCTCCCTGGCTCTCCTTCAACACTTCGGCGGTCTCTTCACGCTCTGCCCACAACATGACGGCCGTCTTGCCACCATACAGCGAGACAGTTGCACCCACCTCGCCGGTCTGGCTGAAATTGATGGAAAATCGCATCTTCCACCCCTCCTCACCCTTTCCGCCCGCCCCTTTACGCCCGTCCTTGAGAATCTGGAACTGTCCGACGCTTAATTCACCGCCGAACAGCATGGGAAGCTCCATGTTCAACTCCCCTGCAGAGCCTGTTGGGCCCTGCGCCGCCCGCATGGCGCCATCAGGCAAGGAGGTGAGTTGCGTGAGTTGCATACGTGCCAGCGCCGCTTCTGTTTGCCCAAGCAGTCTCGCCCCGGTTTCCGCACTTGATAAATTCGCAGGCATTGGAAGGATGATGGGTTTTCCCGCACGCGGCTGCGCACCATGTGTGGGCGGTGGCGGTGGTTGCTGCGAAGGAGATTTTGTTTGGGGTTCACCACCAAGCCAGAGTCGCAATTCATTTCGCAGGCCAAGCAGCGCACTTTTCAGATCGCCTTGAGGCAAAGGCATTCCACCGCTCCTCTGCAACGTATTCTCAAAAACAACTCCGGAGCGGGCTAACGCCTGTTTGAGACCTGCACCGTCAAGCGGCTTTGCATCCAGGTTAAACCTGCCCGACAACACCTCGGCACTGCCTTTCGCGACAGGCTTCGGCAGGTTGGCCAGTTTCGTTCCAAGCCCTGCAAGGCTCGTCAGCAAGGTTGCGATGCTGTCCTGGCGTGTAACGGCACTCTGTACAGTCTGCGTTACGGCCTGCTGCAACGGGTTTGCGACAGGCACGGCATTTTGAGTCGACGAGGATGTAGCAGCGGTAGAGGGTTTCGGATTGACAACTGGTACCAGTACCGGCCTCCCAGCCACTCCGGCCCCTTGAACCTGAACACGCAACACCGTCCCGGCTTCAAGCTGAGCAGGCTGACCTGTTTGAACTAGAGAAGGGGCCTGTTGTGAACCCACAGTTCCTGCCTGAGATTGGGGCACGGGTGTCAATGCTGGCGCATTAGAAACGGGTGCGGGAACGAGATTCGGCCGCGCGCTCGATGCGCTCGTTTGAACCGTACCCTGCGAAGTTGCGCCGGGTTGCGTTTGAGCGGGTGTGCTTGATGGTTCTTTTACCAGTGCAGGACCTGTTGCTGGCTGAGTGGCAACTTTAACATTTTGCGGTTGGGGCTGTGGGCTGGAAGGTGCTTGCGATGGCTGCGGTAATACCGTGAGCCTTGTATTGGATCCCGACCCCTGCACCAGCAACTGGATGAGCGTGTCGGGTTTCAGGCGTACCGCCAGAGCTGCATCGACAAGCTGGCCACCAATGGAAAGCTGCGTGGTGCCGCTTGCACTTGAGCCAACCACGCGTGCCTCGACCACCTGCCCGGCGCGCAAAGCCAAGGCTTCAGCCTGTACGGCTGTTTGCGGATGCGGTTGTGCCGCGATGGATGGTAGAGAAATCGCCATGTGCCCTATGCCTCGATGATCTGGGCGGGACAAACATAGGTCCCTCGGGCAATGGTGGCGGATTATGGTTAATGCAAGCTAACGATTGGCCTCATCTCCTTCGCGCCACGATGCCTTTCCCATGTCCGGGGCTTGAACTAAGATCGCCCGCTTGTGCACTCCCCACACCGGGATAAAGAATCGATGCAGCGTCAAACCATGGATTTGGAGACTTTTCTTGAAAGTCTGCCGACAGAAGCGGCGGCCAATGCACGCGCAGCTGCAGCACGCATTGACGAGTTGGAACATGCGGCACAGCGTATAGGTGAATCCGACCGGCACTATGTCATTGCATTCACGGTTGCTGGTGTCCTTGCCCTTGTCGCCACCTTTATGGCCCTGGGCGGCTACAGCCTTTACAGCGGAGGCCACGGCCAGCTGGATGACCTGGTGGTTCTGGTCATGGCGGGTGCATTTCCAACTATGATTCTCGTCTATTCATTGCGCATGCGCGAGCGCACCAGGCTCGATCAAAAGAAATTCGATCTCATCGAAACTTATTTCATGCCCCATGACGGCATCTATTTTCCGCCCGGCCCCGGGCGCGAAACCGGCACAATCAGCATCAGTCCCAAGGACTCATTGCGAAAGCCGAATATCAAGGACGTTAAAAAAGCCCGGATGTACTGGTAGTGCTTCGAGAATTGGCAGATCAGTCCTCGCCGTGAACCTCGGTGTCAGCGGTATCTTCTGCCCGGGAAAATGATTCATCATGTGAAACGGCATTTTCGCCCGCCCGCCTCACTTCGTCCTGCATCTGCTCAGCGGCCCTCTTGGCCTGCTCACGCAAATAACCGCGCATCTCGCGATAAACCTGCGAGGCGCTCTCAAAAGGCTTCACCTGCATATCCATGTGACCAAGAAACGATTCAAGCCGGCGCCCAGTGAAACTCACGGCTCCACCGCCCGGCAGATTGCTGCCTGCGGCATGGGCTGCTTCCTCGACTCGGGCCAACTCGCTGACGATCGCAGAATAGGCATCCTCGCCACCGCTGCGCATGGATAGTGGTACCGGCGGCATGGCGGCTGCACTCGATAGTGCTGCCGCGCCCTGGGTAAACTTTCTGCGGCTGATCAGCATTATGATGTTCCTTTGGTGTCCTCGACGCATGTGCCTTCAGCATCCGACCAGACCCATTTGACTGGGCACTCGATGTCATGATTGCACGCATAAGCCGCGCTGGGTGAAATGGCGGACAATGCGGACAGCAGCAGCAATGCATAAGTGTGTTTCACGGCCTGGAACCCATTTGAAAAGGGTGGATTGTGTGCGGCACCATATGAAATAAGGGGGTCAAGATGGCTGATTTCAAGGGCAAATATCCAATTACGCGGAAATCAAACCATAGACGATCCGCCAAGTGACCCGTGCACCATGGTCCTTTTCAAGCCGCCGCAAGGCGGCACGCAAATTGCCTGGTGGCAGAGGGGCATAACCGGGCCTTGGCGTGTTTGCCCCGATTGACCTGAGCGCCCTCAGGAACGCAATGGCGTTGCCATAATTGATCTCACACGATTCCCGCTCAATCACGCCGGGCAGTTCCGGCATCGAGATCATCCCGTGGCGCAGGCCACAGACATCAAGTGCCCTGCTCCACTCGGGACAGGAATCCGGTGCAAGTGTTGCATATAGCAAAAACCCTCCAGGCTTCAGCAAATCTTTCAAGCGTTGCAGGCCACTAACCGGATCAGTGAACCATTGCAGGGTCATCGACATGGCGATGAGGCCGAAATCCGCCTTACACTCCGGCGCTTCCCCGTCCATCACAGCAAAACGGATTGCCCGGCCATTTATGCTTTGATAGCGCGTACGACACCGTTCCACCATCTCCGGCGCCAGGTCGGTGATGAGAAAATCACAATGGTTGTAGTGATCCACCAGATGGCGCGTGAGAAAACCTGTTCCACATCCGATTTCGAGAATCTTGGCTTGATCAATCTGGGGCAGCAGGGAAGCCAATTGCGCCGCGATCCTCGCCTGCAGGCACGCATGATGCTCGTAGTCCGCGGCATGAGCCGCAAACGCCCGGGCAACTCTCTGGTTAGGACTCAAGGTCATCGGCAAATGTATTGATATGCACAGCGCACCACTCTGGAGACGTGAGTGGCATGATATGGCCGGCATCTTCATGCCAATGCAATTCGGCCACGCCATTGCCCCAGATAGCTTCACTCGCCTCAACGCGGACAACTCGGTCGTTCCTGGCGGCAAGAGCCAGAACCGGCGCTCCGATGGTTTTCAACGCTTCCGCTTCATCCCACGTGGCAATCCAGTCCAGCCCGCCACGCAAGCCGCCCTTGTCGAGTTCACCTTCAGGCTGAAGCCCTGCAAAGCCTCCTTTTTCCGCAAAACTGTTCATTTGTGTCTGCGGGTCGGAGAGCATCCCTTCACGCATTGTCTCTAATACATTGCCGGGCACATGCTTATGCAGGCAATCAAAACCGGCAATGCTCACCAGCCCGCGTATGGGCCTGGGGCCATGCTTGAGCAACCACATGACGCCGAAGGAATGGCCGATGCAGAGTGAGTCTGCGGGCATGTCATTGGAGGCCCTGGGGCCACCGCGCACGAAGCCCAGATCGATGCAATGGATTTCATGACCGTCGAGAAGCGGTATGAGTTTCTCCCAGACGCCGGAATGAAATCCCCAGCCATGTACCAAAACCAGTTTCATGCGGTGTTCACGCGCTCTTTTGCTGAAGTCCGCGAAAGGACCTCGAGAAGATCATCCACCTGCCTGAGAGTGTGCGCAGCGGAGAAAGCAAGGCGTAATCTTGCCGTACCATCGGGAACCGTCGGCGGCCGGATCGCGGTGGCCCAAAAGCCAGACGCCTTGAGCTTTGCACTCATGGAAAGTGCTGTATCTGTATCACCTACTATCACCGGGACGATTTGCGTGACCGATGCCCCGGTATCAAACCCCAGGTCGTTGGCTTGCTTGCGAAAATGTGCCGCGAGCAAGGCCACATGGGCGCGTTCCGAGTCCAGTCCGGGAAGCAAATCCAGACTGGCATCAATAGCACCGAGCACCGGCGGCGGCAAAGCTGTTGAATAAATCAACCCGCTGCAACGGTTGATCAGGTAATCCTGTATGAGATTCGAGCACGCCACATAGGCGCCATAGCTGCCAAGCGCCTTCGAGAAGGTGCCGATGACAATATCCGCGCCCACGCTCAACCCCTTGCCCCCCTCGCCCAGCACCCCGGTGGCATGGGCATCATCACAGATGAGTGTCGCACCATAGGCACTTGCGAGCCTGGTAATCTCTTCCATCGGGGCGACATCGCCATCCATGGAGAACACACTTTCGGTGAGGATGAATTTCGGCGCGGTGGTGTGTTCGTGTTTGGCCAGCAAGGTTGCGAGATGATCCATATCGCAATGGCGGTAGCGATTCTGGCGCAAGCCAGCTGCCTGGCAGCCAAAATGCATGCTGGCATGGTTTAACCGGTCGGAGAATACAAGAGGCTCCGCTCCAAGGACCTTCTTGTCCAGAATGGCCTGAAGCACCGCTGCATTGGTTTGAAAACCCGATGCCATGACAATGGCTGACTCGTGGCCTTTGAGGGCCGCGACCTTGCTCTCGATCCCCTCGAACAATTCCAGGTTGCCCGTTACCAACCGCGAAGCACCTGCACCCGCCCCATATCTCTTAGCCCATGAGCTTGACCGCTCAATAAGCATCTGGTGGCGTGCAAGCCCGAGATAATCGTTTCCAGAAAAATTGACATAACTTTCCCCGCCATAGCTCACGCATCCGGGCTCGTCCGGTTGTACCGGCTTGAGTTCTCGCAGCAACCCGGAGCCTTCGCGCGCCTCCAGCCAGGCACGATAGCGACTTTCGCTTCCATTCATGTTCTTGTATTACCGGAGCGCCGGGAAAGCGGCAATCGCAAGGAAGGCAGCAAGACAACGCCCATGTCCACAAACGGTCAAAAACTCCCCGAACAAAAAACAAGCACGGCCTCGTCAGATCCACACCACAACTGGAGCGTGGACGAAATTCTGACGATCCTGCAAAGCCCCCTCCTAGAGCTGGTCCACACGGCGCAAAGTGTGCATCGTCAATGGCACGAGGAGGGCACGGTCCAGCTTGCGAGCTTGTTATCGATCAAAACCGGCTCCTGCCCCGAGGACTGCAAATATTGTCCCCAATCCGCCCACTACGCCAAGGACACCGGCCTTGAAAAAGAACTTCTGATGGACGTGGACACCGTTTTGGCATCTGCAAAAACGGCAAAAGACGCCGGAGCAACGCGGTTCTGCATGGGCGCGGCCTGGCGCGAGGTACGCGACGGGGCTGAATTCGACCAGGTGCTCAAGATGGTTTCAGGTGTGCGCGAGATGGGCATGGAAGCCTGTGTTACTCTGGGAATGCTCAATCAAACACAGGCCGACAGGCTGGCCGATGCCGGGTTGACGGCCTACAACCACAATCTCGATACTTCGCCCGAATTTTACAACGAGATCATTTCAACCCGCACTTACCAGGACCGTATAGACACGATTGCCCATGTCCGCGAGGCCGGCATCACCGTGTGTTGCGGCGGCATTATCGGCATGGGAGAGAGTGATCGCGACCGCGCCAGCATGTTGCAGGTGCTGGCGGCCATGGACCCGCATCCTGAAAGTGTGCCGATCAATTCACTGGTGCCCGTTCCCGGCACACCGCTTGAATCACGAGAGCCTGTCGAGCCGATGGAGATGGTGCGGATGATCGCCACGACGCGCATCGTCATGCCGAAATCGAGGGTACGGCTCTCAGCCGGACGTCAGGAAATGTCCAAGGAAACGCAGATCCTGTGTCTTTTGGCTGGCGCCAATTCGATATTTTACGGCGAAAAACTTCTGACCACTTCCAACCCGGATACGGAACAGGACATTGCAATGATCCGAGAGGCGGGCCTGCAGGTTTTGGCATCAAGCGCAAACGAAGGATAATCCCATGCCACGCATCGTCTATGTGAACGGCAAATACGTACCCGAGGAAGAAGCGAAGATATCCATTTTCGACCGGGCCTTCCTGTTTGCCGACGGTATCTATGAAGTGACCGCGGTCATTGATGGCAAGCTGGTGGACTATGAGCCGCATATGGAACGCCTGAAACGCTCACTGAGAGAACTCAACATGGCGCAGCCAATCACCGATGCAGAACTCAGGGAGATGCATGAGCAACTGGTTAAGCGCAACAATATCGGCGAGGGGCTGATCTACATGCAGATCACGCGCGGCGTTGCGGAACGGGATTTTTCCTACCCAGAGACCGCTGAGCAGACATTGATCGCTTTCACGCAGCTCAAGGATCTGATCGATCCCCCAGCGGTAAAAACAGGCATCAGCATCATCACAATTCCCGATATCCGATGGCAGCGCCGGGATATTAAAACCACCGGTATGCTGGCTCAGGCCATGGGCAAGCAAGCGGCTAAGGAAGCCGGTGTTGGAGACGCATGGATGGTCGAAGACGGCTATGTGACCGAGGGCACCTCGAACACCGCCTTTATTGTACTTGATGAAAACCGCCTGGTGACCCGTCCCCTGTCAAATTCAATCCTGGCTGGAATCACACGGCGCACGATCCTCAAGCTTGCCGAAACCGGAGTGATCACAGTGGAAGAGCGCCCCTTCACGGTTGATGAGGCCAAGTCTGCAACGGAAGCCTTCCTGACAAGTGCATCCACGCTTGTCATGCCCATCATCGAGATTGATGGCAAAATGATCGGTGGAGGACAGCCCGGTCCCGTCACCCGGAAATTACGCGAACTCTATTTAACCGAGGCGCGTAAAAGTTGAGTTTATTCCGCACAATCCGGAACCTTTTGTTAACCTTACCCATGTATGAATACTACTCATCGGAATGCTTCGGCACCCGAGATACATGACCCCCCTGATACGTTACGACTGCAAATTGGTCCGGTGCCCCCCAGCACCGGACCATATTTTTTTGGCATGTCAGTTTGGATTTAAAGATATTTCTTGAAGCCCACATGAGAGGGAAGAAATCCCATCTGCTCGTAGAACCGTATTGCATCAGGGCGTTCTTTATTGCTGGTGAGTTGAACGATCTTGCATCCACGCTCACGGGCGCAATCAATCACATACTGCATCATGAGGCCGCCCAGCCCCTGCCCCTGATGGCTGTCGGCAATGCGCACGGCCTCGACCAGCGCACGCCGCGCGCCGATGAAGGTCAGGTTTGCGATGAAAGTAACCTGCAGGGTGCCAACGACGCTCCCCTCATCCTCAGCAACGTAGATCATGTTGTTGGGATCAGCATCGATCTCGGCAAAGGCTTGCTCATAGACACCTTCATTGCCTTTCGCCGATTCACGATTCATGCCCAGCTTGTCGTCCGCCAACAAGGCAATAATTTTGTTCAGATCACTTTTACGGGCAGGTCTGAAGGTCACTTTGCTCATGATGCCTGACGCCTATTTCCTCACTTGTACGGATCAGCAGCGTCGCGAAGCCCGTCGCCAAGAAAATTAAAAGCGATGATCACAAACACCACCGGAACGACTGGAAAAATCAGCCAGGGGTAGAGCGCGATTACAGAAATATTCTGGGCCTCGTTCAACAAAACGCCCCAACTTGTAATTGGCGGGCGCAAGCCCAGTCCAAGAAATGAAAGCGCCGTCTCGCCAAGAATGATCGTGGGGATCGATAACGTGGCGGAGGCGATGAGATGGCTCATAAAACCGGGCAGCAAATGACGGCCAATAATGCGCTTTGGCCTTGCACCCATGAGCTGTGCCGCCAGACAGTATTCCTCTTCACGCAACGACAGGAGCTTTGAGCGCACAGCGCGCGCCAGCCCGGTCCAGTCCAGCATCGCCAGGATGACCGTGATCGCGAAGTAAATCCACAAGGGGCTCCATGTCACCGGCAGTACCGCCGAGAGCGCCATCCATAGTGGTATCTGGGGGAAAGACTGGATTACCTCTATCACCCGCTGGGTAATGAGGTCGACAAGCCCGCCATAATATCCCGCGAGACCACCGATCAACAGAGCCAGTGAAAAGCTCAAGGTGATACCGATAAGCCCGATGGTCAGCGAGATACGCGCGCCATAAATGACGCGCGAGAGGATGTCCCGGCCCAGCCGGTCGGTGCCGAGCAAAAATAGCGTTCCACCCTTCTCGACGCAAACAAGATGCTTGTTGCTGGTACCGATCCCCCAGAAATCATACTCGTCCCCGCTGCAGAAATAGCGCAGGCGGTAAATTTTACTCTTGTCCTCGGTATAGACCCGCTGAAGGTTATCCATGTTGAGCTTGTAATTCGTTCCGTAAACAAACGGTCCGACGAAAGAACCCTCATGGATCACATGCACACTCTGAGGGGGAGAGAAAATGAAATCCACATTGCGTGTCTGAAGAGCGTAAGGCGCAAGAAACTCAGAGATCAGGATAGAAAAATAAGTCACCAGCAGAAATGCGCCTGAGACCACCGCGAGCCTGTGGCGGGTGAATTTCCACCACATAAGCTGCCACTGTGAAGCGAGGTAATATTTCTCCTGCTCCGGTGAGACCGCATGGTCAACCATCTGGGGGTTAAACGGCTCGCTTGAGACAAAATGCTCGAGCTTTGCGCCTTTACGGGAAGCAGCACTCATTTCGCGTTTGCTCCCTGGAGGCGGATACGCGGATCTAGCCATGCCAGCAGCAGATCTGAAATCAGGACACCAACCACGGTCAAGGTGGCCAGGAACATCAAAAAGGAACCGGCGAGATACATGTCCTGGCTTTGCAGGGCGGAAATCAGAATTGGTCCTGTCGTCGGCAGGGACATGACCACCGCAACCAATTCAGCTCCGGAGATGATGCTGGGCAGAAGATTTCCTATATCGGAAATGAAGAAATTCATGGCTGCGCGCAACGGATATTTGACCAGCGCCTTGAAGGGCGAGAGGCCCTTGGCCTTGGCGGTAGTGACATATTGCTTTTGCAGCTCATCCAGAAGGTTGGCGCGCAGGCGCCGGATCATGCCCGCCGTGCCCGAGGTGCCGATGACAACAACGGGAATCCACAGATGTTCCAGCACCGATTGCGCCTTGGCCAGGCTCCAGGGTTTGCCGATGAACTCCGCATCCATCAGTCCGCCAATTGACGTGCCGAACACCACGTTGGCGAAATATAGAAGGATAAGGGCAAGCAGGAAGTTGGGCGTTGCGAGACCAAGAAGGCCAATGAATGTCAGTCCATAGTCACCCCAGCTATACTGGTGCGTTGCCGAGTAGATACCAATCGGAAAAGCAATCAGCCAGGTGAATAGAATCGTGGCCATCGACACCAGGATGGTCAGGAACAGCCGGTCGCCCACGACCTCGGATACAGGCAATTTATATTCGAACGAATAGCCGAAATCCCCCTGCAGCATTCCACCTACCCAACTCAGGTAACGCTGAACTGGTGGATCTCCAAATCCGTAATTTTCTCTCAGGAATTCAATATGATCGGGATCGATATTCTCACCCTGAGCTTGCAATTCCGCGACATAGCTTTCGAGGTAATCACCCGGTGGCAGTTCTATGATGAAAAATACGATCATGGAGATCGCGAGAAGAGTCGGGATCATGATCAGACAACGCTGAATAATATAGCTAATCATTGCCCGTCCAAACTCTCAGGATCGTATTTCAGCCAAGCGCGGATCATCGGTTTGCGTACCAGAAAGTATCTGGCTTGTAGACACCGAAATAGGCACCAGGGCTCCAGTTATAGAACCCATTCGTCGGCACATTGCGCAACCTGTTATTCACCAGAATGGGCTGCAAAGTGCTGTTGACGATTCCGATGGAAAATATCTGGTCTGCATGAATGTCCAGCATCTCTTTCCAGATTTTTTCCTGGTCTTCAGTGCTGGCTGCCTGAAGCCAGTCACTGTGAAGCTCGCCCAGGCGGCGGACTTCCGGCAATGCCGGTGCTTCACCCATTTTGCCGCTTGTCTGGCTCCACAGCCCCCATTGCGGCCATTGCAACTGATATTTATTTGAGGGCGCCAACTCTTCCGGGTTCATCGAGGCGGTCGGTATTCCATTCGAAATTCCTGACCAGACCGACATAATCGTCTGTCCTGCAACGATGCGCCTGCGAAATACTTCGCGTTGCGAGGGCCTTGTGAAAAGCTTGATGCCAACCTTGAGCCAACTGTCATGAATAAGTTCGAGCACATCGACCTGCTCGGTGCTCTCCCCGGCGGTGTCCACTGGTATAATCATTGGCGCGCCATTACGCATCAGCCGGAGACCTTTATCGTTTCTCTTGGTCAGGCCAATTGCATCCAGAAGTTCATTGGCCTGTTTGAGGTCAAATTCAGCCCAGGCTTTCTGCAGTTTCGGACGATAGAGCGGGCTTATAGGCAGAACCGTGTTATTCCCCTCACTCGCAAGACCGTAATAAACCACTTGGTTGATTTCATGCCGGTTGATGGCCAGCGACAGGGCACGACGGAAACGCGCGTCCCGCAACAATTCGCGCCATTGCAGATCTGCAGCATTCAGATTCGGATATAACGCCATGTGGGCGCCCTGCGCCCGCTTCCACAATTTTACCGAGTAGTCGTAGCGGGCCTCACCATCCTTCAGAAACGTATAATGATCGAGACGCAAATACCGGCCCTGCAAATCAGTATCACCGGAGCCTGACTTGGCCGGGATCACCTTTGTCTCGCCAAGCGACATGAGCACTCGGTCAATGTAGGGCAGCTGATGCCCCTTGGTGTCAATCCGGTGGTAAAATGGATTGCGCAAGAAAACGAAGCGGACTGCAGGCGGTTTTGTTGTATTCATCCATGGCTGCAGCGTGGGCTGCTTAATATTGTCCATGCGGTACCACCGGTCGCGGGTAGAGTGGAGATCAACCCAGTCACGCTTGCGTTCCGTCTTGATCAGCCCTTCAATTTCCTGCTTGTCACCATGATCGATGTGGAACCGCTTGTGATAATGCGCCGGGCGATAGAGCTGCAGCGGTCGCGGCCCCGCAATCCAAGGGATGAACTGCCTGTTTGGCTTGTGCCAGGTGTATCGCACCGTGGTCGTGTCAATCACCTCGAAACTGGGCGGTTTTTTCTCAACGAGCAGAGCTGTTGGCAAACCACGGGGTGACATTTTCAAATTGGTTGCGATGTCTTCCCAGAAATAGCGGAAATCCTCTGACGTGAAGGGATGCCCATCAGACCATCTGTGCCCCTTACGCAGATGAAATGTAAACTCGCGGCCCTCCTTCACTTCGAAACTTTTCAGGATGTCAGGGCTGAATTGGAGCTTGTCGTCAATCGCGATAAGCCGCGCATAGCCATACACGCTCATCATGCGCGTATCCTTCTGCTTGCCCATCAGTATCCGTAGTTCGCCACCATAATTGCCTGGCACTTTTCCCATCGCATCGAGATCGACGATTGAGGGCTCCTGTGGAACGCGTTTTCCGATGGGTGGCAACTCACCGCTTTCAACCTCTGTGACCAGGCTTGGGATCTCGACCAAGTCCTTCGCCAACGCTGGACACGCCAATAAAACCAGTCCCAGCAACCACGCCAAACACACGGTCCTCATGATGCAAGCTCCCGAGGCGATGTGCCTTCTGCTGCAAGGACGTAATGTTCATCGCCAAGATCAAACATCGCCGATGGCAGATCAGGCCCAATCGCGAAGGGCTTGGGCCAGCTTTCGGGCTCATCACTCCCCGACTTGTCAAAGGTCGAGAAATCGAGTTTACGCTTAAGATCAGGATAGGGAACGGCGGCCATCAGCCGGCGCGTATAATGATGCACAGGATTGCGGAACAGGATTTCACGCGGTGCAATCTCGACAATGCGGCCACGGCACATCACCGCAATGCGGTCGGCGATGTAATCGACGACCGCCAAATTATGCGAAATGAAAAGATAGGTGAGGTTCAAATCTTTTTGCAGATCCTTGAACAGGTTGAGAACCTGCGCCTGGATTGACACATCAAGGGCCGAGACCGGTTCATCGCAAATCAGCAAATCAGGCTTCAAGGCGAGCGCCCTTGCAAGTCCGATACGCTGGCGCTGACCGCCAGAAAAACTGTGCGGGTAACGATTGAGGAAGCGTGGATCAAGCCCAACCAGCCGCACCAGCTCCCGAACCATGTCCGCCTGCTCGCGCGCGCTGCCAATTTCATGGATCACCAGCGGCTCGCGGATAATGTCAAATACCGTCATGCGCGGATTCAGCGAGCCGACCGGGTCCTGGAAGATCATCTGGATCTTGCGTCTCAGCTGCATCATCTCCTCGTCTTCAACCGAAAAGAGATCGACCATATTACCACGGTCGTTAAACGTGACGCTCCCTTCATTGGGCGAGATAGCGCGCATGATTAGCTTGCTGACGCTCGACTTGCCACACCCGCTTTCACCAACCAGCCCAAGGCACTCGCCGCGCTTGATATCGAAATTCACGCCGTCAACCGCCGTGATCTTTGTGGCTTCGCCCGAGCCAAACCAGGATTGCTTCCGTGTTGTGTAGTGTTTCGTAAGCCCGCTCACGCTCAGCAGCGTGGCATCCTCATCGAGGCCGCTTGGCCACGGTTCCTTAGCGCTCATCAGCGGCCCGGACTCGTAGTCGATCTCATGGACCGGGGTCAGGCGTTCGCCAGTTTTCATATCGAAATGCGGCACCGCTTTAATCAGCGCCTGAAGATATTTATGGCCAGGATTGCCAAAGATATCTTCAACCGAGCCGCTTTCCATAACCTGGCCGTGATAGAGAACGACAACCTCATCAGCAACATTGGCGACCACACCCAGATCATGGGTAATCATCAGAACCGCCATCCCAAGTTCAACCTGCAGCTCCTTGATCAGTTTCAAGATCGTGGCCTGGATGGAAACATCGAGAGCGGTCGTTGGTTCATCTGCGATCAGCAAAGCCGGCCGGCACACGAGCGCCATCGCAATCATGGCCCGCTGTCTCAGGCCGCCTGAAAGCTCAAACGCATAGGTATCAATGGCGGCAGCAGGATCAGGAAAGCCAACCAGCTCCAACATCTTTTCAACAAGCTCACGCCCTTCCCTGGGTCCGATGTCGCGATGCAGGTGCAGGGCTTCACCTATCTGGTCTCCCACGGTGTGGAACTGTGAAAGCGAGGTCATGGGTTCCTGGAAAATGATGGAAATGCTTCCACCGCGAATGTCACGCATGTCCTGGCTGTCGGGCGCGAGGGAGACAATATCGATGACTTCACCGTCCCTATCAGGATCTGCGAAGAGTATTTCACCCGCCGTGATCCGCCCCACCTTCGGGAGTATTCCCATGATTGATTGCGCGATCACTGACTTTCCGGAACCTGATTCCCCAACTAGGGCCACGGTCGAGCCAGGCCGGATGCGCAAGGATACGCCCTTCACGGCCTCGATCGTGCCGCCAAGCAGGGAAAATTCGACCCTCAGGTCGTTAATCCTTATGAGGTCATCCAAGGAAGGGCACTCTTCAAATCAAGCGAACTCATTCGAACGAGACCCTATCATGGCCCCATGGGGGGAACAATTCATTGGCACCCTCAAATGTAGAACCCATCGGGCTTTAAAAATCTCTCAGGGGCTTGATCATGGCGATATGGTCATCATGCCAGGTCCCATCGAGCGGCTTGAAACCATGATTGATCGCCCAGGGTTGGTGCTCCCGTCTTATCCAGCCGAACAGATCATGATCCGATGGCAGCCAATCCAACTTGATTGCCGACTTTAGAAGAAAGGCGCCCAAATCCCTGCCACGGTGGGAATGCCTGACATTCAGAGTTCTGTATCGCACCAGATGGTCGCTCCATTGTACCAGGTGGGTCACACCCACCAGCTCCTCATTGTCATACAGTCCATATGAAAATCGGCGAGGATCAAGCGTCACGGATTCGTAGGGTCCGAGCCTTCGAACGACCTCGCGGATTTTCTTGTGAGGGTCTTTGAAGTGATCAACTTCGATCCAGTAGGATTTCAGTACGCTGAACGAAATCCGTGCCACATCCATTTCCGGTCTCCAAATATGGAATTCCAGTGATATTCAGGAAAATAGGGTTAACGCATACGGGGAATAAAGCGATAGCTGTAAACCACGAGCCAATATCGAAAAAACCGTAAGCGAGGCCCTCCTGCATCCATCGGGCGCTGATAAGCGTTAAGGATTGTATTGAGCGTTACTACCAACTACCGTAGCGCAAATTGCGGGTTATTTTGTGGGTCGGCGGGTAGCTGATCGATTTCAGTAGGACCTGATTATGGTAGAGGCTTTAAGGTCCAAGCGTATACTCATTTACAGCCATGACACTTTCGGTCTGGGGCATCTTCGCCGTTGCAGAACGATTGCGCATTCGCTTGTGGAACGCTTCAAGGGCTTAACGGTACTGATCCTGTCCGGATCTCCGATTATCGGGAATTTTGATTTTCGCGCCCGTGTGGACTTCATCCGCATACCTGGCGTGATCAAATTATACAATGGCGACTACACCTCCCTCGGCCTGCATATTGACCTCAAGGACACCCTCTCCATACGTGAATCCATTATCCGCCATACCGCCAGGACATTTGCGCCTGACTTGCTGCTTGTAGACAAGGAGCCTCTCGGCCTGAAAGGCGAGATGACTGAAACCCTGGAAATGCTGAAATCCACCGACACGCGGCTGGTGCTCGGTTTGCGGGACGTTATGGATGAACCGATGCTCCTCAAAAGAGAATGGAGCAACGGTCACGCCATCGAGGCGATGGAAAACCTGTATGACGAAATCTGGGTCTATGGCCGCGAGGATTTTGTCGATCCACTGGATAACATGGACCTGTCTCCGGGCATCAGAAACAAGATGATGTACACCGGATACCTGCCTCGCCAGTTGCCCAAGGGAACCGAGTTGCCCAAATCACTGGATGTCCAAGAGCCATACATGCTGGTGACCACTGGTGGCGGCGGTGACGGGATCGCCATGATCGATTGGTTGCTTCGCGCCTATGAAAGCGATGCCCAGCTTCCCCTTGCGGCGCTGATCGTTCTCGGACCGTTCATGCCTCATGAAGCGCGTGACGAATTTATCGACCGCTGCAAAAACCTTGACCGGGTGGACGTCATCACCTTCGACTCCAGATTGGAAGTGCTGATGGCAAGATCCGCCTGTGTGGTTTCAATGGCTGGCTACAACACGTTCTGCGAGATATTATCGTACGATAAACCGGCGCTGGTTGTTCCGCGTGTTGAACCGCGTAAAGAACAATTGATACGCGCTCTCAGGGCGCAGGATCTGGGCCTCCTCAAGGTGCTGATGCCCGATGGTGGCCTTGAAACAAGTGTCATGGCCGAGGCTTTGAGAAACCTTCCAAATCAGCCAAAGCCCTCAGCAGCACTCCGGCCCGGCATGCTCGGGGGCCTGGAGTCCATTGGCGAGATGTCGCGCCGGATTCTCGGCAATGGTATTGAAGCGGAAGAGCTGCAACTTGCAGACATCTGACGAGACCGCGGTGCACTCAACGGTCGCATTCGTTCTCAAGGGTTATCCCCGATTATCAGAGACCTTCATCGCCCAGGAAATCCTTGCCCTTGAGCAACGGGGTCTGGATATCCTGATCGTCTCTCTGCGCCAGCCAACGGACCGCAGTCGTCATCCCATCCATAAAGAGATCCGGGCCGGGATCCTGTACCTGCCTGAGTTTCCAGCCCGTGAACCGAGTAGAGTTCAGAAGGCATGGTCGTGGGCCCGCAGGCAGCCCAATTACCGTGTCGCACGAAATCAGTGGCTCAGGGATTTACGGCGCGACTGGTCCCTTGCCCGCACCCGCAGTTTTGCCCAGTCACTGGTGCTGGCCCATGAAGCCCCCGCACAACTCACCCGCCTCCATGCCCACTACATACATACGCCTGCTTCCGTCACCCGATATGCCGCCATGGTGCTTGATGTGCCCTGGAGTTGTTCAGCCCATGCCCGCGACATTTGGACCGCACCCGACTGGGACAAGAAAGAAAAGCTTGATGATCTTGATTGGCTCGTGACGTGCACCGCAGTTGGGGAAAAACACCTGACCACCCTGGCTGGCGACCCGCGACGGGTGGAACTGGTCTACCATGGCCTGGATTTTGGCCGCTTTCCCCTCGCCGGCAACAAACAGGGCACAAGTGATGGCAGCAGCAAGAACAAGACTGTTAGCCTTATATCTGTAGGCCGCGCGGTCGAAAAAAAAGGGTATGGATGTCTGCTGGATGCGCTGGCGCGATTGCCAAAGCATCTTCACTGGCACTTCACCCATATCGGTGATGGGGCTTTGCTGCCAGCTCTCAAATCCCAGGCCAAAAAGCTTGCAATTGATGACCGCATCACATGGATGGGGGCCCAACCACAAGACAGGGTGATCGAGAGTTATCGCGCCGCCGACATGTTCGTGCTCGCCAATTGTGTTGCCCAAGATGGCGATATGGATGGTTTACCCAACGTGATGATGGAAGCGCAAAGCCAGGGACTGGCATGTGTTTCTACCGAGCTTTCGGCGATACCGGAATTGATTGAGGATGGCATCACCGGTGTACTGGTGCCGCCAGACGATGAATACGCTCTCTCGTCCGCACTCGCGCGGGTGATCAGCAATCCCTCGTTGCGTGCACAATTGGGGAAAGCCGGATTGGGCCGGGTTCGCGAGAAATTCTCGCATCACCAAGGCGTGGAACAACTGGCGGCAAAATTCGGCCTTGCCACGACCCGAAGACGAATGCGTGCCTGACGCGGGCAAAGGAGCGATATCCCATGACGCCTTTGGTCATGATCCGACACGGCCCAACAACATGGAACGAAGAAAAGCGCCTCCAGGGTCACCAGGATATTCCCCTCAGCGATGCGGGCCGCAAACTCGTGTCCCTCTGGAAGGTGCCCTCCCCGGTCAACCGGTACCAGTGGGTATGCAGCCCGCTCCGTCGTGCCAGGGAAACGGCTGAATTGCTAGGCGCTGAAAACCTGCAAGTTGAGCCACGTCTCATGGAGATGGATTACGGCAATTGGGAAGGCAGCCGGCTTCAGGACCTGCGCAGGGATTTTGGAGATGAGATGGCCGCAAACGAAGCCCGCGGGATCGATTTTCGACCCGATAGCGGTGAGACGCCACGAGAGGTGCAGGATCGTTTGAAGCCATGGTTCATGGATATTGCGAGGCGCGGCCGGCCAACCCTTGCCGTAGCGCATCACGGGGTCCTGCGCGCCCTCTATTCATTGGCCACCGGCTGGAGCATGGTGGCAGCCCCACCGGAAAAGTTTCAACGAAGCGCGATGCATAGCTTCATCGTTGCTGAAACGGGACATGTGAGCGTGGAACGCATCAACATCAACATTGCGCAGAAATGACCGGACCCCGGATATTCTTCTACGTGCAGTACCTTCAGGGCGTCGGACACCTGTACCGGGCCCTTCACATTGCCCGGGCGATGACTGACGCCGGGCTGTGCGTTGACCTGGTATCGGGCGGCATGCCCATTCCCGGCCTTGACGTGGCAGGTATCAATTTCCACCAGCTCACGCCTATCAAATGCCGTGATGGTGACTTCAGTGATCTGATTGATGAGCACGGGCAATCTCTGAACGGCCCTTTCAAAGATCGGCGTCGCGATGAACTCTTGTCCCTATACGTCCGTCTGCAGCCAGCCGCTATAGTCGTCGAGGCTTTTCCATTTGGCCGCCGGCAAATGCGTTTCGAGTTGCTGCCGCTTCTCGATCAGGCGCAATCTGCCTCCCCGATACCGGTCATCATCAGCTCGGTCCGGGATGTTCTGCAAATCAGCGACAAACCAGAACGTGCCCGTCAGACCGTCGACTATATCAGCCAGTATTTTGACCGCGTCCTGGTCCATGGCGATCCGGAATTTGTGAGCTTTGATGAAACATTTCCCTGCACGGAAAATTTTTCTAACAAAATTCATTACACAGGACTGGTTGCCAAACCTGCTGATGCATGTGTTGGTGCCAAGACATCAGGCGGGGAAGTTCTCGTCTCGGCGGGTGGTGGCGGGACGAAAAGTGAAAAGCTTCTGGGAACCGCCATCAAGGCGCGGGCTTTGTCGAGCGCAAAAGACCTGCCATGGAGATTGCTGGCCGGGCCGAACCTTCCCGCAGAAGAATTCGAAAAACTGGCCGCCGACCTGCCAACTGGCATCACACTGGAACCAAACCGGGGAGACTTTCCACACCTTCTTGCACAGTGTGCCGTCTCCGTGTCACAGGCCGGCTACAACACGGTGATCGATCTGCTGCGGACTGGATGCCGGGCAGTGATTGTACCCTATTCCGCACGCGGGGAGACGGAACAATTGTTTCGCGCCCGCCGCCTCAAGAAGATGGGTTTGGTACAACTGGTTGAGGATGAAGACTTGAGTCCGCGCAGTCTCGCCCTGGCAATTGATACCGCGTTAAAGACTCAACCGCCTGAGCTGCCGGGCATCGATCTTCGAGGCGCTGAAAAGAGCGCATCACTGGTATCGCAATGGCTGAAGGAATGAGCGTCAGCGACGCCCGACAAGCATGAAGCGGGTATATTTTTTCAACTCCAGTTCACCCTCGAACAACACCTCTTCAAGCGGCACCTGCTGCTTGAACTGATCCAGTGTCTCAACGCAATTCACATGACCGTCGATGCCGAAGTAATTGTTCGATTGCAGCGTGAGCAAAGTTCCCGCCGGAATACGCTCAAACCACCTGCCGATTGTATCCAGGTGTTCGCAACTGGTGTTCACGATCATGTCGAAGCCATGATCCTCAAAATCCATGTTGTACATGTCCGCCACAAGGAACGTAAACTTACCTGTATCGACATGGGTCCTGTTCAGGCAGAGCGCTATCTCCTCGCAGGATGCATCTATATCGACGCTCGCCGCATGCTCGACGTCGAAACGCGGATCATGCAGCAGCTTGGCGCCGAGCACGCCATACCAGCCGCCCAGAATGCATATGCGTCCAAGCTTTCCGCTCGTTGCCTCAAAGAGTGAATCGATCAGCCATTTCTTTGAAGCGGACTGGTTATGGTTGAGTGCATGCCCCAGTCTGATATCCGGGTGCTGCAAAGCCGTTTCCCGGATATCGGTGATGAACCGGCTGTCAAAATGGACCGCCAGCCCCTTCAGAATATCCAGGTACATACTTTCTGTTTCACTCATGTGGTTATGTTCACGCTGCCTTGCTGACCAGCTTCATCGATCTGACCAGCCTGTCGCTGACCCAGCCGGCTACTTGCGTGGCCACCTGTCCATCGCCTTTCATCAATTGCAGGAATACGTCTTTTTCGATGCGCAGCGCCGTCACCGGGGTTGATGCCCTGACCGTTGCCGTGGTCATGGCGTTTGAAAGGAGGCTGAGCTCACCGATAAGTTCATTTTCCGTATAATGATTGATGATCTGTTCTTTTTTCCCGGTCCCGATCACGATGTCGACCTCGCCCTCGAGAATGACAAACGCGAATTTGCCGAGTACGCCCTCGTCAATCAAATTCTGGCCCTGCTCGAAATTAATGCGCTTGCTGCTGAAAGCCAGCAGCTTCAGGTGCTTTGTGCTGATCGAGGAAAAGAGTGGAATACTTGCAAGAGCCGCGGCTTCCTTATTCACAATCACGGAAGATGCGCCATCTTCCGGCTCAACGACTTTGACTTCTTCTGAATCGGCAGCCGCCGGCTCCATTACTTCCATGTGATCATCAACATAACGCTCAACGATGCGGCCTTCGCGCATGGACAGGATTTGCTTGAACTCCGAACCCTCGGGCATCTCGCTGAAAAAGTAGATGAATGTGGTCTCCGGCAACAGCTCGAAAATATTCCGCTGTATACGCGCCTGGGCTTCACGATCCATGGAACTCAGCGCATCATTATTTACAAGTATGTCCGGTCTCTTGATGATGCTTCGGGCAAGAGCAACTTTCTGCTTGTCCGCATGCGACAACTTTGAACCACTCACACCAACATCAAATCCTGTTGCGTGAAGGATCATTTTGTCAACGAGCCCCATCTCTTCCAGGACGTCAAACGTGATTTCATTGAGTCTTTCTTCCGCATTGTTGATGGTGTGATTGATCGTCCCCACCAACAGGTTGTTGCGGTTGTTCAGTTGAGAATTGAATTCCTCCTGATCAAAAAAGGCGATCTCGGCATGCTTCTCCTCGGGTAACTTCTCACGAAACAATTGCCGTGCATCCAGTATCCGTTTTTGAATGTCCCCATCGATGAAACCAAAGCGATGCCGGTCAACGATCAGCTGCAGCGTGAGTGACACGAGAAGGGTCTTTTGCTCCTCTTTCAGGACCTCAAGTTCGTCGCGATCAACATTCGAAGTGAGGTCTTTCAACTGTTGAAGGGTGTCCTCATCGACAAAGCTGAAATTTTCAAACAAGGGCTGGTCGGCCGCCATATCGCCAAACAGGTCAATCACCATCTCGGCCACTTCGTGACCAATCGTCACGAACCGGTCCGTCAACTCATACTCATCAAGCACGGCACGAACATGCGGATTGCCGCCGAGGGTTTTGAATTCGAACTCTTCATTCACCGGCACCCCGTAAATGAGATTGGCGGCGAGCGATGCGTTGGCGTTGAATTGGTCGAACTTGTAAGGGCGGATCAGTTCGGCATCTTCCGGATTTTCACTGAGCCTTGTGGCGATAAGCTGTCTTGCCTGCATCATGCTGGCGGCCAGTTCCGGATTTTTCTCTGCGTCCAGTTTCATTCCAAGAGAGCGGGCCGCCAACAGGTTATCCAGCTCAAGTGTATGAATGACCTTGAGCGTCCACTCATTCAACGAGGCCTCATCGCTCAATCCAAGAGCCTCGAAGTCGATCCAGTTACCCTCAATTTTGTGTGCGCTGTTGCCCGATGCCACGGCTTCTAAATACTCCGTACCCTGCTCATTGAGCTCAGCACCATTGGCCACCGGAACGTGCCTGGTTCCATACAGAATATTGTCATCAACTGTGCCAGAGAAAATGAAGGACTCTGGTCCCGCATAGCCAATTGCAGCACCCGTCACAGCTTCAGGAAGATCCGAAAGATTAGATTGTCCGACCGAGATATTCCCACTGGTTGGCGTGATGAGTCGTGCGATCAAATGTGCAAATTTGTCCCGGGTCGCCGGTTCCGCAACAATGGCAATATTGTCCCCCGGTTCAATTTGAACCGTGACATCCTCCAGCACCTTCGTTCCTTCATCGACAAATCGCACATTGCTGAGTTCCAGCCGATCATTGAGGCTAGGGAGTGTCTCGGGACGATAACTGAGTTGCTTAAGGTCCAGCATCTCTCCAGGCTGGAACTGCTCGACCAGTTGCTCATACTTAATCTTCACGTCGTTCAGGCGCTGATAATATTTCAACAGCTCCTTCCACGGCGTGGTGAACCGGTTATAGGCGGCCAGGACAGCGACCAGCGCGCCCAGCGTCAGAGAGCCGTTAATGACCAGGATGCCACCGATCGAATAGAAAAACAGAGGGGTCAGCTGGCTCAGGAAGACGTTGAGCGCCTTCATGAAAAACTTTTTTTGATACAGCTGGTACCGAACATTAAAAATTCCACCGAGTTTTTCCGAGATGCTTGCCAGCATGTATTTGGACGCATCGTTGGTATGGATATCCCCGATGCCGAGGACAGATTCACCGACCCACCCGGCGAGTTTACGCGCCCTGACAACGCGTTCCCGCCCGAGCAAATTGACCTTGGTCTGAAGTTTCGGAATAACCCAGGCTTGGACCGGAACCATGGAAATGGCGACCAGCCCGAGGATAGGATCCTCCGAAATCATGAAAAAGAGGATGGTCAGCATGGTCCCGCCCTGGACCATCGGCATGGAGAAAGAATCGCTGATAAAATCGCCCATGGGCTCCACTTCCGCGGTTATCATTGCGGACAGTTCCGGGGGCGTGACTTTCTGGAAATGACGCTGCGGGAAGCGTAGGATATTCTCGTAAAGCTGGTATCTCAGGCGCCGGATCAGTCGCTCCGAGGATACGCCCTTATAGGTGTTGATCCTCATGGAGAAGTAAGCGTTGATGATGAGCAGAACCAGCAACCCAGTGCACAGCAAAAGCAGATATTCAACCTGTGAAAATTCAAATCCGAATAGTTCCTTTGGAAAAGATTTTCCATCAATCGCATCGTTGATGATGTATTTCGGCAGATCTAGGACAAGGTAAAGGAATGGAAGTGACGCCAACGTCATCAGCATGATCGTGATCTGTTGCTTTCTGCTATGGCGCCAGATGAATTGAAAAATACCATTATCCATGGTCACTGCTCTTTGTTGAGTGAAGCCGAAACGCAATCATCAGTTATTCGGGAAGCAGGATCAATTACAAGATTGATCCCCTAGACCGCATGGGGTGCGGTTTTGCCCAAAATGAGCGTACGGTGCATGAGCCGGCGGTGCTCGGGATTGAACTCGTCGCGCCGATGCAGGGTCGAACGATTATCCCACATCAGCAGATCGCCAACGCGCCACTTATGTGTGTAAGCATATTTTCTATTCGTGGCGTGCGCCCATAGCTCATCGAGAAGAGTCTCGGACTCTTCCAGGCTCAACCCGTCCACATAGGCATTGCGGCGTCGCCCCAGATAGAGCACCGGTTTGCCCGATGCGGGATGGATGCAGATGGCTGGATGTAGCCGGCCCTCGCAGGTGAGAGGATCGTCATTGGCCACCACGCCCTTGCGCACATAACCGCCCGCGTTGTAGGTGCCGTCATGCTTGATAGAACGGCCCTCGATTTTACGGTGCAAATCAGTGGGCATATCTTCCAGAGCCGCGAACATACCTGAGACAGATGTATCGCCGCCCGTAGGAGGCACTTCCATCGCATACAGCAGGATAGCGTCGGGCGGGTTCTCGCGGTCTGAGTTGTCGGAATGCCACACGGCCTCGCCGGCACCCAGGCTGCCAATGGCCTTACCATCCGTATCCCTGATATTGGACACCACAAAGATCTCTGGCATTCCGGGTACGGCTTTGTGACGTTGTGCCTCCACCGCCCTATCCAGTTCGCCAAAAATGCGGCTGAAGGAGACAAAGTCATCATTGCCGAGATTCTGATCGCGAAACAGCAATGCGGAATGGTTGTGGAAGGCATCCAGGATGAAATACCTGTCCTCACCGGACAAATTCGATAGATCGACACCGGTCACTTCCATGCCGACACCGGGGGCCAGGGGACGTAGCCCGCAAGTTTCAAGTGTCTGTTCCAAATGCGTCTCGCTTGATACTGAATATGATATTGGGAAGGACGCGCACGATACCATCCTCATGGACTTCGGTCACGCCCCGACAGGCCCGATAGCAGGGCTGGCTGTCCCACTAACATTGGCCTAGTAGCAAACGCGCAGACCAACTATTTGGATGCAATGGTGCCGGAGAAGCTGTAAACGCTCCGCGGCCCACTATATTGGGCTATACACTCAACACCTTCAGTCGATTTTCCGGTTTCGATGCGAGTTAGGCGAGAAACGATGTCATCAATTCAAGAGCGCCGCGCGCTGAAAGACAGCACCCCTTCTGTCAAACTGGACGAGATGCATACGCAAAATTGCCGCGTGCTGCCCACGCGCATGCATTTACTGGAGCGCCTTCCAGACAGTGGAGTGGTTGCAGAGGTCGGAGTGGCCTTCGGAGATTTCACGACGCAAATACTCAAGCGCAGCAAGCCGGAAAAACTGCACCTGGTGGATGTTTGGTCTTCGGACCGTTACCAGCAGGGCCTGGCGAAAATTCGCGACCGTTTCAGTGATGAGATTGCCAATGGCGTGATCGAGATTAACCAGGGCCTGTCTACTGAACGTCTTTGTGAATTCTCTGAGGGTTATTTTGACTGGGTTTATATCGACACCGATCACTCCTACGCGACAACGCGAGACGAATTGCGGCTTTCAGCACAAAAGGTGAAACCCGGGGGGGTTATCGCCGGCCACGACTTTACCAGCGGCAACCCGGTTCGGGCCGTGCCATATGGCGTGATCGAAGCCTGCAACGAGTTTTGCGTTCAAGAGGGCTGGGAGTACGCCTATCTTACTCTGGAGCCGAGCGGACATTTCTCCTTCGCCCTGAAAAAAACCGGCAGTGGCGACGCCGTCGGTGCATCGTGAGTGGCACAATCAGGCGCAGGAGCATCCCTCCCCCTGAACCAGGTTCGGAGACAAAATTATGCTGACAGGACTGAGGGCTTTCGTTTTCGGTGAACGCACGCCAGGCCATTTGCCACGGCGGGTTCAGGAAAACATCGCGCTTCAGCAGCAGGAGAGTGAAATCCTGATCGGCTGGGTGCAATTTGCGCTGGTTGCAACCTTTTTCGCACTCTATGCCCTGTCACCCAAAACCGGCTCGCAAGCCATGTTCCAACCCGTACCATGGGCCATTTCTCTCTATTTTATTTTTACCGTTATCCGGCTTGTTGCCGCATACAAAAACTACTTGCCCGGATGGCTGCTGATTGCCTCTGTCATAATGGACATGGGGCTCCTGATGTTCCTGATCTGGAGCTTTCACATCCAGTATGAACAGCCTGCCTCATTTTACCTGAAGGCTCCGACGGTGATGTACGTGTTTATTTTCATTGCCCTTCGCACACTGCGGTTCGAGCCCCGCTACATCTTGTGGGCTGGTGTAACAGCCATCTTTGGATGGGTAGCCATGGTTGGATATGTCCTTTTTGCCGACCCTGAAAACCCAATGATTACGCGTAATTACGTGGATTATCTCACTTCCAACGCAGTGTTGATCGGTGCTGAGGTCGATAAGATCATATCCATCGCCGCCGTCACGTTAGTTCTGTTCGTTGCCATTGTTCGGGCGCGGCGCATCCTTAACCGCGCTGTGCGTGACGCCACTGCCGCCAGTGATCTATCCCGCTTCGTTTCCCGTGAAGTGGCGGACCGGATAACGTCATCGGATAACCCCGTCCAGCCGGGTGATGGAGAATCGCGCACCGCCACGGTGCTGTTCACAGACATCGAGGGATTTTCCACAGTTTCTGAAAAGCTGACGCCTCAGCAATTGGCAGAAATGTTGAACGAATATTTCGAGGTAACCAGCAAAATTATCGACCAATATGGCGGCGTCATAACCCAGTTCCAGGGCGACGCGATGCTGATTACTTTCAACGCCGTGACCCGTGACGATGATCACGCCGTAAATGCCATGAAGACGGCGCTGGGAATTCGTGCACTCACCCAGGCACGAGTCTTTTGTCATGGTGAAACACTGCCAACACGATGCGGCATCAACAGTGGTGAGATTATTGTTGGTGCCATTGGATCAAAAGAACGGTTGAGTTTTACCGTTCATGGCGACCAGGTGAACGTTGCCGCACGGCTGGAACCGTTGAACAAGCAATATGACTCATACATCCTGGCAGGTGAAAAAACGGTGCAGCTATGTGGTTCTGAATTTAATTTTCAGCAAGCTGGCGAAGTGACCGTGCGCGGACGCGAAGCGCCCACGAAAATTTTTACCGTGGAAGATTAAGACGGGTTCAGATTCAGGCATTGGGTTTCTTTGATACTTCCTGCAGTTGCGCCTTGAGCTGAACAGCCGCCATGGTAAAGCCGCCGTCCGAGCCGTCGACGAAATGTACATGCTCTCCCTTCTCCAGGGAGAAAACCAGGCACGTCATGTAGGCCCTGTCCGAGTGGTGAATGCCGTAGGCAATCTTCCCCTGCGCGTGCAGGTCCTTGAAATGCGCCTCGATGTCCGCGGCATTTTCCATTGAGCAATCGAGGATCATACGCAGCATGTCATCGAAACGCCTGTAATCCGAGTTGGCGCGCAGCTCGGCCCGGTACACCGGCGCATTATAGCCCCCGGCGGACAAATCAAATTTCTCCAGGAAGAACTGGACCACGCTGGTGAAGTAAATCCAAAACCATTTCCAGCGGCGGTTTGGCAAATCTTTTATAAACTTGATTTCATTGCTCAAACCGGGCGGAGGCCAAGTGAAACTCATATTCTCGCTGCTGACAGGGCTTGCATCGACTGGACTTGAATTGAATATTTGCGCAACGCCGTCAATCACCTCGCGATATGTCGCGATATTTTCAGCTTGAGACCCGCCCGTCGCGTAGACAAGCATGCTCATCATCGTGCCATTGCAGGATTTCAACGGATCCCACCTACATGACAGCCCCTCCAGATCGGGGGATTGCTCATGATCAGGCATGGGAATCTGATATTGTTCACATCCCTCCGCGGACTTGATCATGGAATCAACCAGTTCGATACCGCCACCTGTCATCATGGCCATGTAATTCCCCGGGCTGAGTTCGAACTTTGCCACCAGAACATCGGCACCAGCTTCACGGATATCTGCGACCGGCACAATGCCCGCGCGTAAATCCAGGTCGAATTGCGTTTTGGCAAGCCTGCGCGTGGCCCCGAGAACGCGTTTTACGACATCTCTCGCTGATGATGGAACGGCCATGGTTGCACCATCACCGCCGAAAACATGGGGAAATTTATGCTCCGGAAGCGCCTTGGTTACGGCGGTGATGCACGCTGCCCCCACCAAGTTGACTTCTTTGTATCGCCCCTCTTCTATCGCCTTGGTGGAAGAGGTGATGTCGGTCAGGACGATGTCCCAATCATCTGGTAATGGGCGGTAAAGCGTAAGATCGGTGACACTGGTGAAGTTATCGAATGCCTGCAGGTTTTTGTAAAAATCGTCCGGGTTTTCAGGCATGTTCAGATACGCTCAAAAAGGGAAAAGCTGCGATATGTCTGAAGGATCATTATGTTCATATCAGGATAGAAAGTGACGCCATACAACGCCCTATCAACCTTGGGTCATCTCATAAACCTTGACCGGATACGGGCTGAAAAGGGTGAGTTTGAGTTGTGGAATGAAGGAAAGCGGCCTGGGTTTAAGCCTGGTCTTAGAAGACACCACCTTGTGATGCACCGGGTTGTAGTAGATCACGATGATGCGGCTGCGACGTGCGTGCGCCGTGTCTACGGCCCGGCAGACCACTTTATCCATCAGATCAACCCCGAATGGATTGTAAAAATAGAGAATACAATCACCCTCCGGAAGGGGATATTCCAACGCATCTTCACAGACAGATTGCACGTCTGGGCAGACCAGGCGGTCAGCCGGATAATTTGAAATATTACGCACAGCTTCCCGGTGCAATTGCCCAGAAAATTCGATGCCGCGTGCGGCCCGGAACGGACGCTCGGCTGCGGCCAGCAACACGCGGCCTCTGCCGGAACCAAAATCCAAAAAAGTATACCCAGATAAATCTTCTCCTAGGCCGTCCACGAGCCACTGCACAACAAGTCTCGGTGAGGGCGCATATTCGCTTGCCTGACCCAGGTTGGAAGCATCATCTGGCGACAGGTCTTTCTTTTGCAGTTTGCCGCTCGTCGGAACTGTTTCAATGAGCTCAAACCGGCTGTCCCAAAGCGCGTAATGCAGCCTTAACATGAGCATCAACCGGATACGGCGGAGGAATGCCACTACACCCTTGTCACGTAACATCGCGGCAGGGTTTCGCTTCCAGGACGGGTACGGGTACCTCCGCATTCCGCCCGCTCGTTGCCATGTCAGGATGCGCAGCAATTGCAACCACATTGGTGTCGGCTGCTTTGCGCCTGGAAGTGAATGTTTGTCCTGCTGTGCGCCCACTTCAAACATCCAGGTTGATCGTGATTTGGTGAAGTGAAACCAATTTTATGATGTCCGGATCCGGGGACCGGCAAGGGATTGGTAGGCGCAGAGGGATTCGAACCCCCGACCCGCTGATTAAGAGTCAGCTGCTCTACCAACTGAGCTATGCGCCTGTAATGCATAAAGGAGCCACCAGTGCGCTCCTGAGGCCACTCCAATATCACCCTACTGGTGAAGCTGTCCAGCGGAGGGGAGAGGCGGCGTCAGATGATCCCGGTTTCATACGGTCTGAATTTGGTCTTGCGGTGGACATGGGCATTCAGAACAAGGCCAAAACCGAACATCAGGGTAATCATGGATGTCCCGCCATAAGAGACCAGCGGCAGCGGCACACCGACTACGGGGACCAGTCCCATCACCATCGCCACGTTAATAAACACGTAGACAAACATCGTGATTCCGACCCCTGCGGTGACAAGGCGGGCAAACTGGTTTTGGCATCGCAGGGCCATGAAGATAATTGCCAGCAGCACCAGCAGATACACAGCCAAAAGGCTCAGGGAACCAACAAAGCCCATCTCCTCGGCAAACATTGTGAAAATGAAATCTGTGTGCTTCTCGGGCAGGAAATTGAGCTGGCTTTGTGTGCCCTGCATATAACCCTTGCCTGTCACCCCGCCCGAGCCCAGAGCGATTTTTGACTGCAAAATGTGATAACCGGCGCCGAGCGGATCCTTGTCCGGGTCAATGAAAGTCATGACGCGGGCTTTTTGATAGTCATGCAGGGAATGCCAGATGAACGGGATCGCTCCCATGATACCGGCAATCCCGAAGACGAAATAAATCCAGCTGGCCCCGGCCAGGAAAAGCAACCCGCCGCCCACGGCCGCGAACAAGACGGCGGTGCCGAGATCAGGCTGCATCACCACCAGCGCTACCGGAATTCCGATCATCGTTGCTGGTGCAATCAGAGCCAACGGGTTGGACATATGTTTGGGCGGCAACCATTCGTAATAGCGCGCAAGCGCAAGCACCAGGGCCACTTTCATGAGTTCTGCTGGCTGAAACGTGAAACTGCCCAATTGCAGCCACCGTTGCGCCCCGCCTGAACCCACGCCCAGAATTGGAACGGCAATCAGCATGAGCAGCGCCACCAGGTAAACCGGGTAGGCAAGCCGCATCCAGAGCTTGATGTCCGTGAGCGCAACCATGAACAACAGCCCGAGCCCGAGGCAATAGCGAATGACGTGTGTTTCCGCCCAAGGGTCGAGGGACCCGCCCGCAACCGAATAAAGCGCGGCAGCACCAACGCACACAAGCGTTG
Source organism: Hyphomicrobiales bacterium (assembly GCA_021775525.1). GTDB lineage: Bacteria > Pseudomonadota > Alphaproteobacteria > Rhizobiales > Methyloligellaceae > UBA2767. Next base: position 9,072 of record JAJFHQ010000017.1, on the reverse strand, counting down.
TTATCAGGACGATAAAAACCCAGTTAAAGGCGATTAGCTTCTCGCCAAAACTCAATCTTGGTGTTTCAAGAGGACCGGAAAACATTTCAGCTCTTTCCCCCGCGGCGTTTGTCTTCCGCCGTCTGGCGGTACGCATCGCGCGCAACATAGGTCGGTTTCGAAACCGGATCGCGTTCGATCAGTGCCGTCATGATATCGCGCACAACTGGTGACGCGGCACCTGATCCGCTACCGCCATGTTCAACGATGGCCGCCACCGCGTAGCGCGGATTATCCGCCGGAGCGAACCCGACAAACAGTCCATGATCTCGCTGTTCCCATTTAAGCCCACGGCTGCTGCGCCCACTGGAGGCACTGTTCACCTGCGAGGTGCCGGTCTTACCGGACATCTGAACCCCGGCAATGGGGATCCGTGCCCGTCCAGCCGTTCCGCCACCTTCGTTGACGACAGCCCACATCCCCTCTCGCACAATTGCCAGATGCTCCGGCTTGATATCCAGAGGCTTCGCCTCTTCTATTTTTTCGTCCGGATAGGGGCGCACGATGCGTGGCATGACTTCGCGACCAGTTGCAATACGCGCTGTCATCACCGCGAGTTGCAGTGGCGTGGTGAGAACGAAACCCTGCCCGATACCGGCGATGATCGTTTCGCCGCCATACCAGGGCTTTCCGAGCGTGGCGCGCTTCCACCCCGGAGTTGGCATGACCCCGGGTTTTTGAAGCGGCAGGCCGAACTCGTAAGTCTGGCCAAGGCCGAGCTTGTGGCCCATGGCTGAAAGCTTTGTGATTCCGATGCGCTGGGCCACGTTATAAAAGAAGACGTCGCAAGACTGCTTGATCGCCCTGCGCACATCCACCGCACCGTGACCACCCCGACGCCAGCAGCCGAAGTAAGCATTCGAATAGGAATAGCCACCATAGCAGCGGAATTTTGTCTTGAGATCAATGGCCTCATCCTCAAGTCCGGCAAGTGCTGTCACCATCTTGAAGGTCGAACCAGGGGGATACTGGCCCCGTATAGCCTTGTTGGTGAAGGGATCATCCTCGGCATTGGCCATGTTTTCCCACGCACCCTCCTTCAGTCCGTCAATGATGGCATTGGGGTCGTAACTCGGGGTGGAGGCCATGGCGATGATCTCACCGGTGCGCGCATCAAGTGCCACGATGGCGGCCCGGCGCTCATCTTTCAGCCGTTCCATCGCCTTGGTCTGGATTTCCTTGTCGATTGTCAGGACCAGCTCGCGTCCATGCTGGCTGTCGAGGGTCTCGAGTTTTCGCACAGCGTGTCCGTGTGCATCGACCTCGAGCTTGATAACACCTGCCTTGCCGCGTAATTTAGGTTCAAATCCCCGCTCAACGCCACTTTTACCGACGCGAAACCCTGGCAGCCGCGTAACTGGGTGCTCGTTCACTTCCACCTTGTTTGCAGCGCCAACATAGCCAACGATATGTGCCATATCGTTGCCGTCATGATACCGGCGCACCGAAAGGATATCTGTCTGTACCCCCGGTAGACTGGGGGCCAATACGTTCACCTGCGCGAATTGCCTCCAGCTAAGCGTGTCATCGACGACGATGGGGACATAGGGGCTTTGACGGCTGGCCAGGCGAAGCACGCGGGCGCGCACCTTGCCGGGAATAGAGATGACACGTCCAAGCCTGTCGAGAGAATCCCGGATGTTCTTGGACAGCTCGGGCACGATGAACACCCGCATGCTATCGGTATTGGTTGCCACAGGCTTGCCAAAGCGGTCAAAGATGAGCCCCCTGCTCGGCGCCAGAAGCTGAATGTTGATCCGGTTCTCTTCCGCCAGCAGGGTGTATTTCGGCGCCTCGACAACCTGAAGCTGCCGCAACCTCCAGCCGAGCACCCCGAACAGGCCGAGTTGCCCCGCCCCCAGCATCAGGACGCGGCGGGTAAACCTGCGTTTCTGGCGTTTGTGATGTTCAGATTCCGCCATGACCTATCCCCACCTTGCGAACATGCCGGCTGGTACGAGGCCGAGCGAGCGGCGCATGGGCCACGCCACGAGCGGGAAAAGAGCGACAGTCACAGCGCTGCCAATGAGCATTGGTTGCCAGTCGATCAGGCGTACGAAATAAAGTGACGCCAGCGCCCAGCCCGAAATGGATGCCAGCACCGCAGTAGCCGCGAAAGCGAGCCACAGCATACCAAAACCCGGATGCGTGTTTCGCTTTGCATAAAGGGCTGCAAGCGTGTGGGTGAGAAGGAATATGATGGCCCAGTAACCGAGCGGGCCTGCAGTCAGAATATCCATCAGCAATCCGGCGATGAAAACCGACAGGCTCGGCAGCACCCGCCGGCGCTGCAAGGTGAGTACAAATACGAAAATGATCAGGAGCAAAGGCAGGATGAAACTTGCCTCGCTCGGTATCGCCCAAGGCACAGCCGCAACGAACACCGCGAGCAAAAGAAAGATGCTTGGCATAATCCCTTTGGTCAAACCTGGTCTCTCCCCTGACTGCAGCACGCGCTAGCGTGCTTGCGTCCGCGTTTTGGCCTTGGCGTGCCGTTTCGTACGCCCCTGCCCGTTTTTCCATTGGTCAGTCTCATCACTCGCAGTGACAGCTTGCTTTTTACCTGGAAGTAATTCTTCACGCGCAACCACGATAGGTGAATCAAAGAACAGCACGCTCACATATTCCAACTCACTGAGCGTTGCGTGCGGGTGGACCCGGTATTCCTTATCCTTGCCGGGAACGACCAGACCAATGCGCAAGCCACGCGGCAACAAGCCCCCATGGCCGGAGGTGGATACCTCGTCCCCCTCGAATACCGAGGCGCTGTTGGGAAGAAACTCCAGCCTCGGATTGGCACTGTTGTCGCCAACAAGGACTGCACGCACAGCTGCCGGACCGACAAGAACCGGGATCCGGCTATTCAGGTCATTGACCAGAATTGCGCGCGATGCATTCTTACCCGAATGAACAACCCGTCCGACAAACCCGTCGCCATTGATGACCGCGTACCCTTCACGGCTGCCCTGGGTGCTACCGATATTGATGAGTACAGAGCGTGCAAACGGCCCGCGCGCATCCGCGATCACATGTCCGGTGGTATATTTCAGCGCCGGTTCTTCAACAGCGTTTAGCAGGGCGCGCAGTTGCGTCAGGCGTCGCTCAAGGCGCTGCGCCTGCCACTGGTAATGCTTCATTTTCTGATTTTCTTCCTTGAGACGATCAAGTTCGTGGAACAGGTCAAGATAATCGACCAGTTGCTCCTTTGAACGTCGTGCATAAATGGCCGGCTGAGAAGCGGCCTGCAGGACTGGCGATGCGAGATCCGCAAACAGTCCGCGCACGTCACGGATATGATTGTTTTCAAGGCGTGAAAAAATCAGGAGTATCAGGCAAACGAAATAGAGCGTGAAGAGCAGCCACCCGCCTATGGGGGCCTTCTTCCGGCCATACGGCTTGTTTGCAGACTTTCTGCTACGCATAACCACTCACTCGACTAGCGCAAATCCACGCTTCCAATCCAGGCGCAATCAACTTCGCGAGATTCGCCTCAGATAAATATCTTGCCCGCTTCTTTTCCCGTCCTGGGAAGGATTGCAGGCATCATTGTACATGGGCCAGTAAATCCTTGATGTCGTCCAACTGTTCCAGGGCACGCCCGGTCCCGATTGCAACGCAGCGCAAGGGGTCTTCCGGCGTGATATATTTCACTCCCGTCTCACGGGAGAGCTTGGTGCTGATCTTGTCGAGCAATGCACCCCCACCAGTCAGGTGGATGCCTGCTTCATAAATATCCGCGGCCAGTTCCGGCTCGATTTGCTCCAGGGCGAGCTTCACGCCATCGGCAATACGCGCCAGTGGTGCCGACAATGCATCTGCGATATCAGCCGGGCCCAGTGTAATCTGGTTTGGGATACCCTTTTTCAGATCGCGGCCCTTGATGTGAATCTCAATGACCTTGCCATTGGCCCGGGCAATTGCGGTCCCCGCCTCGATCTTGATTCTCTCGGCATTGGTTTGCCCGATCAGCAGGTGATACTTGTGGCGAATATGGTTGACGATCGCATCGTCAAACGCGTTACCAGCGGTCCGGATCGAGCGCGAATAAATGACGCCTCCAAGTGAAATCACCGCGATATCCGTGGTACCGCCGCCAATATCAACAACCATCGAACCATGCGGCTCTGATATTGGCAGGCCAATACCAATGGCGGCTGCAACCGGTTCCTGAATGAGATAGATTTTGCGTGCGCCCGCCGACAATGCAGCTTCATGAACGGCACGGCGTTCAACCGGCGTAGCATCGGCCGGGACGCAAATCATGATTTTCGGGCTGGTAAGCGTGCGCCTGTTATGCACCTTGCGGATGAAATGCTTGATCATTTCTTCCGCTGCGACGAAGTCGGCGATTACACCGTCGCGCATCGGTTGCACTGTTCGCACCGTATCGGGTGTCCGGCCCAGCATTGCTTTTGCTTCCTGGCCGACGGCGATAATTCTTTGAGCACCCTCATCGTTCGAGAACGCGACCACGGAGGGTTCTTCCAGAACGATACCCCTTCCCGGTACATATACCAGGGTATTCGCCGTTCCCAGATCAATCGCCATATCGTTGGATATGGCACCGACAATACCAGAAAACATCGGGAAACGCCCCTCCCGTTACGCCACTCAAAATTGAACGCTTGCGAGTTAGTTGTGCGAAAGAGGCTCAAAGAGACCCTCTCGAGGTTCCGCAGTTGCTCAGGTACAAAATGTATCTTGAGGCATTTTCTCGGCCCGGGCAATGCAACACTCACATTTAGCCGCCCCCTATTCCTGTTAAGGTTGACGCGCGATAGGTGATGAAGCCCCTGACCCGTCACATGTGCGTTATCACGGCGTGTCAGCACATGGGGCTAGGCGTCCGAATGAGCAAAAAAAACGGCCGGGATACAGACCCCGGCCGTTAATGAACGTCGCGCAAACGCGCGCTTAAAATATTTTTCTACGCCTAGGACGCGAGCATGCTTCCAGGGGCAGTCTTCTGACGTTTCACCCGCAATTTGTTGAGCGCACTGACATATGCGCGGGCTGATGCGACCATCGTATCGGTGTCTGCACCCCGCCCAATGACCGTCTTGCCCTCCTCTTCAAGCCGCACACTTACCTCGGCCTGGGCGTCTGTGCCCTCGGTCACCGCATGTACCTGGTAGAGCGGCAGTCGTGCCTCATGGGGTACGATGTCCTTGATGGCATTGAAGATGGCATCAACCGGGCCGTCACCTGTTGCTTCGCTGGAGTGATGTGTGCCGTCCACGTCCAGCGTGATTTTCGCCTTCTGTGGACTACCCGTACCGGCGATGACCGTCAGTGATACGACCTTGATGCGTTCATCCGCTTGGGCCATCTCATCGTCGACCAGAGCTTCGATATCCTCGTCAAATACATGCTTCTTCTTGTCGGCCAGATCCTTGAAGCGCACAAAGGCGTCCTGGAATGCATTCTCGCCAATGTTGTATCCCAGTTCCTTGATCTTCTCACGGAAAGCGTGGCGGCCGGAATGCTTGCCCATCACGAGCGAAGATTCTTTCAAGCCAACGCTTTCAGGCGTCATGATCTCGTAGGTTTGATTGTTTTTCAGCATACCGTCCTGGTGGATGCCGGATTCATGCGCGAATGCGTTCTTGCCGACGATCGCCTTGTTGTACTGGACCGGGAATGCTGTCACGCCGGAGACAAGCTTGGATGCCCGGGTGATCATTTCTGCGTCAATATTGGTCCAGTATGGAATAACGTCGTTGCGTACATTCATTGCCATGACGACTTCCTCAAGAGCGGCATTGCCAGCTCGCTCTCCCATGCCATTGATGGTGCATTCGATTTGGCGCGCACCGGCGCGCACACCTGCCAATGAGTTGGCGACAGCCAACCCCAGATCATTATGGCAATGGGTCGAGAACACCACATCGTCTGCGCCCGGCACCTTCCCGATCAGCATTTTAATGAGGTCGAAATACTCATCCGGCACGGTATAGCCCACCGTGTCGGGGATATTGATGGTTGTTGCCCCGGCTTTGATTGCCGCCTCAACGCATCGGCACAAAAAATCATGGTCGGTGCGCGTAGCGTCTTCTGCAGACCATTCCACGTCATCGGTATAGCTGCGCGAACGCTGTACACTGGCTGTCACCGCATCGAGCACCTCGGACGGCTCCATCTGGAGCTTGTATTTCATATGCACCGGTGATGTGGATATGAAAGTATGGATACGCGGCCGCCTGGCGTGTTTTACCGCTTCGCCTGCCCTATCGATATCCTTGTTGCCAGCACGGGCCAGCCCTGCGATCACGGCGTTTTTGGCGATTTTGGCAATCTCGGAAACCGCCTCGAAGTCGCCATTTGACGCAATCGGGAACCCGGCCTCGATAATATCGACACCCATTTCATCGAGCGCTTCGGCAACCTGGAGTTTTTCCTCCAGCGTCATTGACGCTCCGGGAGATTGCTCGCCGTCCCGCAATGTGGTGTCGAAAATTACAACGCGATCAGAATCTGATCGATCCTTGGGCATTTTCGGTGATTTCTTCTTTGAAGTCATTGTTCAGGTCCTGCTTTTCCCCTGGTCCGTCATGGACGGGTTCCGGAGTGTTAATCGGCTTTGCTTTTCTATGATGTCATCCCCTGAAATCCCGCCCTGCTCTTAATCGCAGGACCGTCGGAGCTCAGGGGCTGATAAGGAGGAGAAGCTGGCCGATAAGGAGGCCGGCGATGAGTACCATGTATGCAGCCGTGATCGTCGCCTCGTTCTGGCGGTCCAATCGGGCGACTTTCGCCCCGGGCTGTTTAGCACTTTGCTGTTTCATGACAGCTGTCTCATCTGAACTCGTTGCCCGAACATCCGGGCATCAGCGTATTTTAGACCGTTTCCAAAAGTAGAACATTCAGTCCTTAATGCGCCATTAACCAAACGCTTCGGCGTAAAACCTAATGCGCCGTGGCAGAGAGCGCAAGCTCTATGGAGCACTTAACCTTCCAACTCGCCTTCCATGACCGGGACGGCATGACCCCCGATGCGTACCTTGGTGAGCTTACCGGCCTCAACTTCCAGTTCCTGGAAAATGTTACTGGCGCGGCCCATTTCGTAGCCCTGCTCGATAATTCCCATGTGCACGCCATCGGGTGGATCGTCGAACCTGAAAATGGCGCCGGCGAAGGCCGCTGCAGCACTTCCCGTTGCCGGATCTTCAGGGATGCCCATGGTTGGCGCGAACATCCGGGCATGGAATGCGGCATCCTTGTGGATCGTCTGCCGGCAATACACGAATGCGTTCGGGTGATCGTGGTCGCCAAATGCTTCCCGCCAATGCTGAATTTGTGGCGCGGCACGGCCTATGGCTTCAAGGTCGCGCACGGGTACGAAAGTAAAGCCCACACCTGATGAAAATTGCGTCGCCTTGTGATTCTCAAACCCGATATCGCTTGGTGACAGGCCAAGGGCTGCGGCCAACCTGTCATTCGGTGCAGCCTCACCTACACCTTCGGGCAATACGGGGACATCAAACTCGGCAAAAGGTGCTTCACCCGGCTTCAACCGGACTCCAACGCGAACCGGACCCACACCTTCCTCCAGTAGGATAATGGCATCTTCCTCGCGCTCGGAACCGCCGAACTTTTGCAGGGCCAGGAAAATAGCAGCGCCCACGGTCGGATGACCGGCGAAAGGCAGTTCGCGTCCCGGCGTAAAAATACGCGCCCTGGCACTGTGCGCTTCATTTTCTGGGGGCATGAGAAAGACGGTTTCCGACAGATTGAACTCGCGGGCAATCGCCTGCATCTGAATATCGTCGAGACCACCTCCATCGGGCACGATTGCCAACGGGTTGCCAGCAAAGCGAGCCTCGGTGAAAACATCAAGCGTGTGAAATTTGCGCGTCATAAGGACCTCCCCGCGATGCGCGACAATACTCAAATCACGGAAAGAGACAATATGCGTCATGCACGATGCACTGCCGCAACCAAGGGAAAGTTAGTCGTAACTGGATTAACTCGCCCTAGCGTGCGGTGTTCCAGAGCTTCACCGCGCCTGAATAAAGCGCTCCGCCAACTACGCATGGCACGGCCAAGCCCGGGAAGCCCGAAGCACTGGCAACGACGCAACCCGTTGCGATTGCTATGGAGCCGGCATAGGTGTTGCGGGTCCACTCGGCATCGCCTGGATGCTTGGCCTTCACTTTTTCGATGGCCGCTCGCGCATGTTTGCGCACGCGATCAGCCTGGAAGGTTTCTGCCGCTTCTATGACTTCCTTTAAAGGTTCGGCCACTTCTGGGGGCTGGTATTTCAATTCCATCTTGTAAAGCGCCAGAAGCGAGCGATCGCGTTCGGCATTGGCGGTCAGCGTCCATTTCGCCATATAGCCGGCCGTGATCTTGTTCACCGCGTCGCGACCTTCTTCGTCATTGAAGGCGGCGCGCAGCTTGGACCAAGAAAATCTGGAGGTGCCGCGAACATCGTTCGACCAGGGCAATGCGGAAATGATCCGCAGGACCGGTGCGTGATACCCGGTGGCGGCATAATAACCCCACAGGGTGTCGAGCACGTATGGCCCCTGGTCGACGCTCTTTTCGTCGAGGGTTTTTTCCTTGCCGGTAATAAAGTCATTTATCAGCGGTTTGCGCAGCGGCATCCGCTTTTCGAACTTGGTCAGTAGCATGGGCCATTCCGGCAGACCGGAATAGGCAATCGCCCTGATGATGACTCCCTGCTCTTTGGCAGGCATCGGGAACATGCGCTTAATCAGCTTTTCCGCCTTAGGCTGATTGGAACCCAAAACGCCGGCAATGAAACCGACGAGAAGTCCGGCCTTGTCAGGGTTTTTAAGAAGCCCATGGTGGTGCATGGCATGAACGGCCTTGGGCACGCTCATGGGCTGCGGCTTGGTCCGATATTCGGTGATCCAATTCATGAGACGGTCCGGTGTCGAAAACCGGGCGTCGAGCGCCTGCGCGGGCACTGAGAAAGCCAGTATAAGCAGTACAAAAACAGCGGTGGCCAAGGAACGCATTACAACCTCCCCGTACACCCCCCAAAACCCCGGTTATTCGGGACAACGA
>JAJFHQ010000016.1 GCA_021775525.1 Hyphomicrobiales bacterium | reverse complement strand
ACAAGAAAATTCAGACATCGCAGAAGTGTTGATTTTCCAACACCGCTAGGACCGAGCAGGACAATGAATTCGCCCTTTTTGAAGCGTAGTGAAATGTCTTCAATGGCGGGGGCAGAACGACCGTAAGCCTTGGTCAGGTGTCTCACTTCGACCATCACGTTTTGGTCGGCTACACTGCTCATTGATGCCCCCATCATATTTGTTTTGCTCGATACTCGATACTAGTCGCACAGCACACCCTAATCCTGAAATGATATTGGAAAAAGCTCCCACCGAAAATCAAGGTCCGAATTTTCACAAATTCGGACCCTGAAATCTCAGGAGGATAAGTGTACTAGTTTTTCTTTTTCTTCTGTGCGGCTTTGATTTTCTTCTTCAGCTCCGCCATCTCGGCAAGGTCCTCAAAGTCCTTGTGAGATGTTGGAACAAACCCGGTGCTGGGCCAGATTTTATAGGCGTTCGCCGTTTTCTCGGGCAACGACAGGAAGGCCTTGCGTACTTTATTGATGAAATCCGTGCCGTGTTTGGAATCAATGACCATCGGCGTGTTGGGCACCTTCTGACAGGCGACAATGCTCAATTCAGCATTAATCAGCTTGTCATTGGGCTCATCATATTTTTCCATCTTGAGGATGCCGCGATCCTTCCAGCGCCAGAAATAGAAGTCACCGACGGCGCCCGCGTCGACCTTGCCGTTCTTGACGGCCAGGAAGGAGGCGTCATGCTTACCCGCGAAGATCTTGCGCTTGAAGTCTTTTTCAGGGTCGATCTTGTTTTTCAGCAACATGTAGGTCGGCGCTACACCACCGGAGGTAGAGGTTGGTGATACGAATGAGAATGTCTTGCCCTTGAGATCGGCGAACGTCTTGATGCCACTGTCGGGCTTGGTGATGATGCAGGATTTGTAATAGGTCCGTTTGTTGGTGTCCTTATTGAGGACCAACGGCTCCACTTTCATGCCAAGACCGAGCATCTTGAGGTACTGGCTACCGCCGACGTAAACGATTTCCAGGTGACCGGCGCGCATGCCTTCAATAAGAGCATTGTAACTTTCCGAAACCTTCACATCGACGGGAAGGCCCAGCGTCTTGCCAATATGTTTTGCGATACCGGAAAACTGCTCAACCATGAGAGTTGGATCTTCCGCTGGCAACAAGCCGAAACGGAGTTGCTTTGGTGCCTGGGCTGACGCGGCAACTGAGAACGAAACAGCGGCAAAAGCTGCCAGGAATCCGGAAAAAATCGTGGTTGTTTTATTCATTTTATCCTCCCTGTGAGAGTTTGGTTCGCGTTTGCAGCCTCGCGGGGAATAAAAATGTGAATCTCCGCCTCAGTCTGCCTAGCATTGCTCTCACTTATTAGGCCTATAGGCTATCACCGCCGCTAGGATCGGAATAATTTAAAAAAAGGACATGATCATTCACTGAATGAATGATCGAGAAACTACTTACCTGCGGTGTTTATAATCTTCAGCGGTATTCAGCGATTTTGAGTGTCATCCATTCCATCGAGACTGATAGAGGATGGCATCAAACCTCGCGGTCCTTAACCAGCTGGCGGGCCAGGGCCAGTACATTCTTGATCAGAGGCCGGTTTTTACGGGATGCCAGACAAACAATATATGCCCGAGTAAAAATATCCACATCGTCTACCGTTAGCTGACGAATGTCTTCATGAGGCGCAAAGACGGTCTCGGAGATTACTCCGATACCCATGTTTCGGATAATTGCCTCACGGACACCCTCACGGCTTTCCATTTCGAACACAGGCTCCACAGTAATGCCCGCCTCAGCCGCAGCATGATTGAAGACATCTTGTGTCGTGGAACTCGCTGTCCGGGCGATCATTTTTTCGCCATCGAGGTCTGTGAGCTGGATATGTCCTTGATTTGCCAGCCGATGCTGTTTGTTGACGACAACAAAGACTTTATGACGTCGGTAAAAGAGGGAGTGGATGTCCGGATTATTGAATTCCCTGCTGACTATTCCGATATCGCAACGAAACCGGATTAGGTCATTGATAATGTTTTCGCTGGTTCTAAGCCTGACAGAACATTTAATTCCGGGCCACTTGGAGCGTAATGCGTCAAGCAACTCCATAATATCATAAGGCCGCACTGCACAGAATTTTAGTTCTCCAGTTCCCAGGTTTTTTAGCGTTTTGAGATAGCTAATTGCTTCTTGCTGATGTCCAAAAATGTCGCTGGTTATTCCGAAGAGATTGTCTCCCTCGGGCGTCAGTTGAATTTTACGTTTCCTCCTATGGAGCAGCTGCACTCCGAAGTGCTTTTCAAGGTTGCTAACGTGAGTTGATATCGTTGGCTGCTGAACATCCAGAAACTTCGCCGCCTCGGTGAAACTCTGCAATTTGGTCACATAATGGAAGGCCTGGAGCCATTTATGGTACATTGATACACTGAATGATATATAGCTGATTATCTATTTCTCTATACATATTTATCAATGATAGCTTCCTGTCAATCGATATAACCGGTAGTGAAAATGGCCAGATTTTCGAACAATTATCAATGCAGTACTTTATTTTAAGTAATATTGGATTTCTCCAACAGGTTTATAGATTATTGTTCTTTGTATTTTCACAATTTATTCGAACCAACTGTCGAGTAAAGAATCCAGTATAACTAAGCTGATTCTGATAGACCTTTAAGGAGATTCTGGTCGTGGCAAGCAAAAATTCAGTCAACGTAAATGACCGCACGTATGATTGGCCCAAGCAACCTGTCGTCGTGATTTGCTGCGATGGCAGCGAGCCGGACTATATGGAAGACGCCATGAAGCGAGGGCTGATGCCCAACCTGGAATTGATCGTCGGAAAAGGGGAAAACCTGCGCGGACTGTCAGTCGTTCCAAGCTTCACCAACCCTAACAATCTGTCCATCGTGACCGGATGTCCTCCCGCGGTGCATGGAATATCAGGGAATTTTTTCCTCGACCCAGATTCGGGTAAAGAGGTTTTGATGAACGACCCTAAATTCCTACGCGCCCCGACGATTTTCGAGGCTTTCCAGAAGGAGGGAGCGAAGGTCGTTGTGCTCACGGCGAAAGACAAACTTAGGTTGCTCCTGGGTAATGGCCTCACCTTCGGAGAGGATGGGGCCATCTGTTTTTCTTCAGAGAAGGCGGATGAAGCAACAATTGATAACAATGGCATTGAGAATGTCTGCGACTTTGTCGGCATGGACGTGCCTGAAGTCTATTCAGCGGAGTTGTCCGAGTTTGTATTTGCGGCAGGCGCAAAGTTGCTGGAACGCGATCGTCCTGACTTGATGTACCTCTCGACAACGGATTATGTGCAGCACAAATATGCACCGGGAAGTGATGGGGCCGATGCCTTTTACTCCATGATGGATGGGTATTTGGGTGCCCTCGACCGTGCTGGGGCAACAATAGTTCTAACCGCCGACCACGGCATGAAGGACAAGCACGATGCTGATGGCAAGCCTGATGTTCTCTATCTGCAAGACCTCCTTGATGACTGGATTGGTCTCGATACAGCCAAAGTCATACTGCCGATAACTGACCCTTACGTCGTTCATCATGGCGCTCTGGGCTCATTCGCAACCATTTATCTCCCCGCATCAGTTGATATCAAGGCACTTGCAGATCGTATCGCCAGTTTGCCCGGGATACATGCTGTATATGATAACGAAACCGGCTGTCGGAAATTTGAGTTGCCGCCAGATCGGATGGGCGACCTGATCATTGTCTCGCGCGATACAAAAGTGTTGGGAACGCGTGAAACCGAACACGATCTTACTGCGCTGAAAGAGCCATTAAGGTCACATGGCGGAATGACCGAACAACAGATCCCGATCATCGTCAACCGGAAGACGACGGACCTGAAATCAACATTACGGAACTTCGACGCTTTTTCAATCGGCCTCAACAACGTCGTAGAAATCGCGCGTGCCGCTGAATAGGAGTCGGTCCAATGAATGAGATATCGGTCAGTCCTTCCATCATTAAGGAGTCCATGCGCATCGGTGGTCGCAAGGTTGACTCTGACGATGTCGTCGAGGTGCGTTATCCCTATACGAATGAGGTTATCGGCACCGTCCCCTCCGGCAAGGCGGAACATGCACGCGAGGCCTTCGAGATTGCAGCCGGATATGAGCCCAAGCTCACGCGCTACGAGCGTCAGCAAATTCTTTTCCGGGCCGCCGAGCTTATCCGTGAGCGCCGGGAATCGATCGCAGATGTGCTGACGTTGGAACTCGGCATCTGCAAACAACATGCACTGTACGAGACCGGGCGCTCCTACGATGTATTTACGCTTTCAGGTCAGCTCGCGATCCTCGATGACGGGCAGATTTTTTCTTGCGATCTGACACCACATGGCAAGGCACGCAAGATTTACACAAAGCGCGAGCCCGTCAGCGCGATCTCGGCAATCACGCCATTCAATCATCCACTGAACATGGTGGCGCACAAGATCGCACCAGCCATCGCCACAAACAACTGTGTCGTTTGCAAACCGACCGAACTGACACCGCTTACGGCGATTACCCTGGCGGATATTCTCTACGAGGCCGGTTTGCCGCCGGAGATGTTCCAGATCGTTACCGGCTGGCCGCAAGACATCGGCGAGGAAATGATTGTCAACGATAACATCGACATTATCACCTTCACCGGAGGTGTGCCGGTGGGCAAAATGATTGCAAACAAAGCCGGCTACAAGCGCACTGCACTGGAGCTTGGCGGCAACGACCCGCTTATTGTTTTGAACGATCTCGATGACGATGACCTGGACAGGGCTGCGGCGATCGCCGTCGCTGCCGCGACCGGAAATTCCGGTCAGAGGTGCACGGCTGTCAAACGCATTTTGGTGCAGGAGAGCGTGGCCGAGCGCTTCGTTCCTCTGGTGCTGGAGAAAGCCAAGCGCATCAAATTCGGCGATCCGCAGGATCCCGAAACACAGCTCGGCTGCGTCGTTCATGAGGATGCGGCCACCACCTTCGAACGCCGCGTTTATGACGCCGAGAAACAGGGTGCGAAGGTTCTCTATGACCCGGGTCGCAAGGGTGCCTTATTGCCACCCATCGTGGTCGATCATGTGCCGCACGACAGCGAGCTGGTGCATGACGAGACGTTTGGACCGATTGTGCCCGTGGTTCGCGTTCCGGATGACGACCGTGAATTGATGAAGATTTCCAATTCCACGCCGTTCGGCCTGTCGGCGGGTGTCTGCACCAACAAACTGGACCGTATTACGGCTTTTATTGATGGGCTGGATGTAGGCACGGTAAATATCTGGGAAGCCCCGGGCTACCGGATCGAGATGTCTCCATTCGGCGGCATCAAAGACTCGGGAAACGGGGTGAAGGAAGGTGTGTTGGAAGCAATGAAGTTCTTCACAAACGTGAAGACCTATTCATTGCCCTGGCCAGACTAAAACAGCAGTCTGATGTGCGTATTCAATAGCAGCTGGCATGGAGGCACGGCAGCGCACATGTTGTCTTATGAAAGTAGTTGAACATGAGCTAGTTCGCTGCATCTGTGGATATGGGCGACATCATGTCTAGGCTGGGTTCCTCGCTGCTTTGAGACGGTCGAGGAAAGGCTTTGCGCATCCCCGGTCATCTCCAAGTTCCGGTACTTTACCCTTGGGTTCAGGCAGATCACAAAATTCGGCTATCTGCCTCAGGGTCTTTTTGGGATCAGCGACCATGTCCTCATAGCTCACTCGCATGATCAGTCCCGGCAGTCGTTCAGCCCAAACAGAGGTAAGCTGTTCATAGTCTTCAAGATATTCATATATTC
>JAJFHQ010000015.1 GCA_021775525.1 Hyphomicrobiales bacterium | reverse complement strand
GCCATAAAGACGTTTTATTCCCTGGGGATCCTCAATGCCGGACAGGCGCTAATCTTCTGCATTGGCCTGACTGCGTGCATGTATCTGGCAGCAAAGGGTGTCGTCGCCGGCACATTGACCATCGGGGATTTCGTCATGGTCCATGCATTGCTGATCCAGCTGCATCAGCCCTTGAATTTCATGGGACTGGTTTATCGCGAGAGCAAGCAGGGGCTGGTTGACCTTGAAACGATGTTTGCCCTGCTTGATCAGGAGGCGGAGATTCTCGATGCTCCTGGCGCCAAGCCGCTCAAGGTTTCCAGTGGTCGCATCGAGTTCAAGAATGTTTCTTTCGCCTATGATGTGGAACGTCCTATCCTCAAGAATGTCAGCTTCGAGGTACCGGCCGGCGAGATGGTGGCGATTGTCGGTCCATCTGGTGCAGGCAAATCTACGATTTCCCGCATTCTGTTCCGGTTTTACGATGTCAGTCGCGGAAATGTGCTGATAGATGGCCAGGATATCAAAGACGTGACGCAAGCTTCCCTGCGCCGTGCCATCGGCATGGTCCCCCAGGATACAGTGCTGTTCAACGATACGATTGCTTACAATATTCAATATGGCGAACCTGAAGCCTCGGAACAGAAGGTGCGAGAGGCGGCCAAGCTCGCCCAAATCCATGACTTCATAATGGATTTGCCCCAGGGTTATGAAACCATGGTTGGTGAGCGTGGTTTGAAACTCTCAGGCGGAGAAAAGCAAAGGGTTGCAATAGCGCGAACAATTCTCAAGGGCCCGCCGATCCTGATGCTGGATGAAGCGACTTCGGCTCTGGACAGCTATACGGAGAAGGAAATACAGGAATCTCTGGAACGGGTTGCCCGTGACCGAACAACCCTGGTTATCGCACACCGCCTGTCGACTGTAGTTCAGGCTGATAATATTATCGTGCTTGAGAAAGGTCAGATTGTCGAACAGGGAACCCATGCTTCGCTTTTGCAGCAGGGCGGCCTGTATGCTGGCATGTGGGAGCGCCAGCGCGAAGCGGACGAGGCACGCGAGAAGCTGGCGAGCGTAGTTGGCGAAGATGATTTGATTATAGCGGAGCCAGCCGGCACCCCCCAGGCAGCACGCCGTCAAAGTGCTGATGCGGACGATGAAAAAATTGATTTGTAGAATTCAGGAGGCAGGACTTGCAGGAAAATCACACCCTACTGGACAGCATTACTTCGTTCTTCGTGCCGGTCCACAAGGACGGCTACAAGTTTGTTGCCGCTTTCGCGGTAGGGGCCTTGTTGCTGTCCTGGGCATCTGAACCGCTTGGCTGGGTTGGGGCCGCCGTGACCCTTTGGTGTGCCTATTTCTTCCGTGATCCAGAGCGGTTTCCACCGGAAGGAAAGGATCTGGTTATCGCGCCCGCCGATGGACGCATCAGCGCTATTGAAGAGGTCGTGCCGCCTAAGGAGCTTGATCTTGATGGCGAGAAACGCATGCGTATATCGATATTTCTCTCCGTGTTTGACGTTCACATCAACCGTGCGCCGGTGTCAGGCAAGATCACGAAAATCGTCTATGTGCCAGGCAAGTTTCTCAATGCAGAGCTGGACAAGGCGAGCGAGGAAAATGAACGCCAGTGCCTGACACACGAAATGGCCAGCGGGACCAAGATCGGCTGCGTTCAGATTGCCGGACTCATCGCACGGCGTATCGTGACTTTTATCCAGCAGGGGGTTACCCTTGATGCCGGTGAGCGGTTTGGTTTGATCCGGTTCGGCAGCCGGACAGATATATACCTTCCGCCCGGAATTAAACCGGCTGTGAGGGTCGGGCAGACGGCAATCGGCGGTGAAACGGTGCTTGCCGACATCGGGGCAGGCAAGATTAATTCCTGACCTGCGCATGGTGCGCGGTCAGTGCCGCGGTCCAAATTTTAGGGCAAAGCCATGAGCAATGTTTTTCCACCTTTTGAGCCTGAAAAAGAGGCTCACCCGGAAAAGATAGTTCCCAAAAAACGGCGCGCCATCGGGTTCAGGGGCCGCGAAGTGCCTATCCGCATCCTCATACCGAGCATGTTTACGCTGTTGGCACTCTGTGCCGGACTTACCGCTATCCGTATGGCCATTGAGCACAGGTTTGATATTGCCATCGCCGCAATTGTTCTTGCAGCCGTGCTTGATGCGCTGGATGGCCGGGTGGCACGTCTCCTCAAGGCCACATCACGTTTCGGGGCAGAGCTGGATTCATTAGCTGATTTCGTAAACTTTGGTGTCGCTCCCGGTATCATCGTGTTCACATGGGCACTCGATGGTCTTCGCTCCATGGGGTGGATTGTCGTTCTGGTGTTTTCCATCTGCGCTTCCCTGCGGCTTGCCCGGTTCAATGTTGCGCTGGATTCAGAGCAACCGGCCTGGAAGGGGGAGTATTTTGTCGGGGTTCCAGCGCCTGCCGCCGCGCTTATCGTGATGCTGCCGCTTTATCTCGATGGTATCGGGATTCCGGATGTAGCCTCCCTGACGCCCATCATTCTGGCTTACACATTGCTTATCGCGTTTCTTATGGTGAGTTTTGTGCCTACTTATTCGGGCAAGCTTTTCGGTCAGAAGGTGGCGCGTGTCTATGTCCTGCCGGTCTTTGTTCTGGGCGCCTTGTTCGTTGCTGTCCTGCTGACTTACCCATATCTCACTCTTGCTTTGGGAACTTTGGCCTATCTTGCTGTCATTCCGTTCAGCTTCATGAGTTATCGCAAGCGTGAGGCGAAAGCTGCTCAAAGCGCGACTGCTCAGAACGGGTCGCGCAAGCGAAAAAGTAGTACCACTAAAAATGAGCAAAGGCCCACGGCCTGACTGGCCGCTCAGGACATCAATCGAAAAGGTGCATAAATGACTCTCAGGATGAAGCCGGTTGGTAAACTGGACGACATGCCGCGAACAAGTTTGATGTCAGGTGAAACACCGCTTGAAGATATGCCGAACCTGACGAGGCATATCGGGACAGCGCGCCTGCTCGTCAAACGTGATGATCTCACAGGCCTTGCATTCGGCGGCAACAAGGTGAGGCAGCTTGAATATTATATGGGTGAGGCCATGGCCCAGGATGCGGATACGATCCTGATAACCGGTGCCGTACAATCCAACTTCGTGCGCCTGGCGGCCGCTTCGGCCCGCAAGAAGGGCATGGAGTGCCACGTTCAGCTTGAGGACCGCGTACCCAAAAACGATCCGACCTACAAAAATTCCGGCAATGTGCTGATCGACAAAATGCTGGGTGCGACCCTGTATTCCTACCCTGATGGTGAGGATGAGGCGGGCGCCGACGCGCATCTGGGCGAACTTGCTGATGGGCTGCGCAAAACCGGGAAGAAGCCTTACGTTATCCACCTCTCCCCGGGGCATGCCCCGCTTGGAGCGCTTGGTTATGTGGACGCGGCGCGCGAGGTGCTTTCGCAATGTGAGAATGAGGGAATTGAACTGGATGAAGTGGTGCTGGCGTCTGGCAGCGGCCACACCCATGGAGGCATGCTTTTCGGGCTGCGCGCGCTGGGTTGTCCGGTGCGTGTCACCGGTATCTGCGTCCGGCGCAAGGCCGATGATCAGCGCATGCGCATTTCAAACCGGTGCAGGGAAATCGCCGAACTACTGGAAATGGACCCGGTGGTTGATGAGGGCGACATCATTCTCAGCGATGAATATCTCGGGCCGGGCTATGGCCGCATGAATGAGCAGGTGCTCGACGCCATGCGCCAGGCTGCGGAATCCGAAGGGTTGATCACCGATCCCGTTTATACTGCAAAAGCTATGTGCGGATTCCTTGAGCGCGCCAAAGCGGCCAAGAAAGAACAGACCCTTCTCTTTATTCACACGGGTGGCACGCCCGCCATATTTGCCTATGAACGGGAGTTGGGCACCGCATTTGGCACCCAAGGCTGAGTCATTCAACTGAGCGAGACTAAAATGGCCGGCGAATACGTCCCCGGGGGATAACCTTGCGCAACGGCCGCTGCAACTTGCGCACGCCAGGCACAACGCCTCGTCGCAGCAATCTGCCACCATAAAGGTCGGCGCGTCTGAATCTTACCCTAGGTGAAATTCGCAACCGCCTGCCAATGAACGGAAAGGCGCGCCCCAGACCGACATGGCCCAGAAATGTGCCATCCCATTTGCGCGGGTCGGATATCAGGCCGTTACGGCGAATGTGCAAAAAGTATCCCTTGCGCCTGAGCCGCTTGCAAGACCGTGTTGTATTGCAAACATCAATCTCACCATCGACGAGGAGAAGGGCGATCTCGCCACTTTCATCAATGAAACCATCAAATGTCGTACCCCGAACCCCAATGGTCGATGCTGGGGTCTTGATGGTGTAGGCGCTTTTAGCGCTTTTCCCGGTAATAAATCTGAAGGCGCCCTTGGCGGCATTGATGATGACTTCGCCGTCCTTTTTTTTCGGGTCGTAGACGAATGAATCGAGGACGATACTGGACTCTGGCCCGACTGCCAGCTTGGTATCGTCATTCAGGATGATCTCGGCTTCGCTTTCCTTGGACGTGGCGATGACTTCATTCTGATGGATATTGTCGCCGGTTTTGAGTTTTCTGGAGGCAGTCGCCAGCGTGCCCGTTACATTTTTTGTGATTAGTTCCGCGCGCCCGATTTCAGGCTTCTCTGTCGCAGATGAAGCCGGGAGGGCAAGTGCCAAACTGGCAAGAAGTACAGGGGTGTAGGCTCGCATGGTGATGCTTTCTATTTAAGAAATCTGGCGGCTTCAGGGCAAATTAAGAGCAACAGATTGTCAGCATTCTGATGTGTTGTTCCGGTTCATATAGTGTCTCTTTGCCGCATCGCCACATTGGGTGTCGTTTTTACCGATTTAATTGTGCTAGAGACACCGAGCCTGTTAAGGCAGTTTCAAGTTTACACCTGCGGGCGTGCGGCGGCGGGCGGTAGGATGTTTGGTGAGTAGACGCAAACACTCAATACACTTCATGAAAACAACTGCATCCAGTTATCTCCGGCAGCTTGAGGCCGAGAGTATTCACATCCTTCGCGAGGTCGTGGCCGAGTTCACCAATCCGGTGATGCTCTATTCAATCGGCAAGGACAGCGCGGTGATGCTGCACCTCGCCATGAAGGCGTTTCATCCTGCAAAGCCGCCATTTCCACTGCTTCATGTCGATACGACGTGGAAATTCAGAGAAATGATCACCTTTCGGGACGAGACGGTCAAACGTCTCGGCCTCGATCTCATGGTTCATGTGAATGAAGAGGGTGTACGCGAAAAAATTAGCCCCTTCACCCATGGCAGCGCGCTTTATACGGACGTGATGAAAACGCAAGCGCTGAAACAGGCGCTTGATGCGCATGGCTTCGATGCGGCCTTCGGCGGTGCGCGCCGGGATGAAGAAGGTTCGCGGGCCAAGGAGCGTGTGTTTTCATTCCGCAGCGAGGCCCATGGCTGGGACCCGAAAAACCAGCGCCCGGAACTCTGGCACAACTACAATACGCGTGTGCGAAAGGGTGAAAGCATCCGGGTATTTCCGCTCTCGAACTGGACCGAGCTCGATATCTGGAGCTACATTCACCTGGAAGAAATTCCGATTGTTCCACTTTATTTTGCGGCAACCAGGCCAGTGGTTGAGCGTGATGGCGTGCTGATCATGGTCGATGATGAGCGCTTGCCGCTTGATAAGGGTGAAAAGCCCGAAATGCGCCAGGTGCGCTTCCGCACACTTGGCTGCTACCCGCTCACGGGCGCCATTGATTCCGAGGCCAACTCACTGCCCGGGATCATCGGTGAATTGATGGCGACCCGTCTCTCTGAGCGTCAGGGGCGTGTGATCGACCGCGATCAGGCAGGCTCCATGGAGCGCAAGAAACAAGAGGGGTATTTTTAATGCCCAAGCTCACCCTTGTTCAACCCGAATCCGGTCTGGACTCAGAAGCCCTTGAAGCCATGCTTGCTGAAGAAGCAAACAAGGATTTGCTACGCTTTTTGACATGTGGCAGCGTTGACGATGGCAAGAGCACACTCATCGGCCGGCTCCTGTATGATTCCCAGCTTGTCTATGACGACCAGATCGCTGCGCTCGAATCCGATGTGAAGAAGGGGAAAGGCGCTTCTGGCGAAGTTGACCTTGCCATGCTGGTTGATGGATTGCAGGCCGAACGCGAGCAGGGCATCACGATCGATGTCGCCTACCGCTATTTCGCCAGCCCGAAACGTAAATTTATTGTCGCCGATACACCTGGTCACGAGCAGTACACACGCAACATGGCGACAGGCGCGTCCAATTGCGACTTTGCTATTTTGCTGGTGGATGCGCGCAAGGGTGTGCTGACCCAGACGCGCCGGCATTGCTGCATTCTCAATTTGCTCGGCATCAAAAAGATAGCGTTGGCCGTCAACAAGATGGATCTGGTTAACTTCTCCAGCGACCGGTTTGATGAGATCGTTTCTGATTTCGAAAAATTTACCAAGACGCTCAGCTTTGAGGAAATTGTTGCCATCCCCGTGGCTGCCGCGACGGGCGACAACATCCTCAATCCCAGTTCGCATATGCGCTGGTATCACGGGCCGACTCTGATGGTGCATCTTGAGACGGTGGATGTGGCGTCAGACAGAACCTTGCGCCCGTTCCGCATGCCAGTGCAGTGGGTCAACAGGCCGGATTCAGATTTTCGGGGTTTTGCAGGCACCATCAGCGGCGGTGAATTGCGTCCTGGTGATGAAGTGATCGTGCTTCCCGCGGGCAAGCGGACAACGATCAATCGTATTGTGACCTATGACGGCGAGCTTGACGTTGCGTGCGCAGGGGATGCGGTGACGTTGACGCTGGCCGATGAAATCGACATTTCACGCGGTGATGTGCTTGCCGCGCCAGATGCGGAAGCCGAAGTCTCCGATCAAATCGCTGCCAATGTCATCTGGATGGATCAAAATCCGATGCTGCCAGGCAGGGATTACATCCTCAAGCTGGGCAATCAGACCGCGACTGCTTCAATATCCACACTCAAATACAAGCTCAATGTGGACAATCTGGAGCATCAGGCGGGAACGACGCTTGAGCTCAACGAGGTTGGATATTGCAATCTGTCAATTAGCCGGGCGCTGGTTTTTGATCCCTATGCCCGGGACCGGGATATGGGCGGGTTTATCCTGATCGACCGCCTCACCAACGCCACGGTTGGCGCGGGCATGATCGAATTCGGATTGCGCCGGGCAACCAATATCCACTGGCAGGCCTTGGACATCGACAAAAGCGTGCGCGCGCAAATGAAAGCGCAAAAACCGTGCGCGCTCTGGTTCACCGGGCTTTCAGGATCAGGCAAGTCGACCGTTGCCAGCCTGCTTGAGAAGCAGCTACATGCGCGCGGCCAGCACACCTATCTGCTTGACGGTGACAATGTGCGCCATGGCCTGAACAAGGATCTGGGTTTCACCGACGCTGATCGGGTGGAAAATATCCGCCGCGTGGCCGAGACGGCCAAATTGTTTGTCGATGCCGGGCTTATTGTCATGGTGTCGTTCATCTCGCCGTTCCGGTCTGAACGGCGCATGGCGCGTGATCTGTTCCAGGAAAATGAGTTCCTGGAAGTCTTCGTCGATGCGCCGCTGGAGGTGTGCGAACAGCGTGATCCGAAGGGGCTCTACAAGAAAGCCCGCGCTGGTGAAATCAAGAATTTCACGGGAATCGACTCAGCCTATGAACAGCCCGAGCGCGCAGATTTGCGCCTGGAAGCGGGCAAGCGCACACCCGACGAGCTGGTATCCGAGTTGATATCCAGCTTGGAAAAAAGGGGATTTATTTAGAAAAATCAGTTAGCTGGTATATCAAGCTAATTAAAAACTTCTGTTTTATGCAATTGGATCTGTTCCCAACTGGCACTGGTGTCATACAAGTTGGCCCGATATATAAACCGGGCGCGCTTTGGGGCGTCGTATAACGGCATTACGCTTGGTTCTGGTCCAAGATATCGGGGTTCGAATCCCTGCGCCCCAGCCAGCCGTCATTCCGCAGTTTTGTATCTTTATGTCAGAGAGCGGTTCTGCAACTTCAAACAGATCTTGAGAAATAGTATTTGCTGATGAGCCAGGACGAGAACGCGGGAAACGAAGCCCCGAGCAATTTTATCAGAGACATCGTTCGGGACGATCTTGAGAGCGATCGTGTTGGCGTGCTTATTACCCGCTTTCCGCCTGAACCAAACGGCTATCTCCATATCGGCCATGCAAAATCCATTTGCCTGAATTTCGGATTGGCAAAGGAGTTTGGCGGGCACTGCAATTTGCGGTTCGATGATACCAACCCGGCTAAAGAAGAGCAGGAATTTATCGACTCGATTCAGCAAGATGTGCGCTGGCTTGGGTTCGACTGGGGTGAGCATCTCTATTTTGCGTCTGATTATTTCGAGCAGCTCTATGGCTGGGCGGAACATCTTATCGGTGAGGGGCTGGCTTATGTGGATGATTTGTCGGCGGAGGAAATGCGCGAATATCGTGGCACGCTGACGGAACCTGGAAAAAACAGCCCCCATCGAGATCGGTCGGTGGAAGAAAATCTTGAGCTGTTCCGGAAAATGCGCGCGGGTACCTTCAAGGAAGGTGAGAAAGTGCTGCGGGCCAAGATCGACATGACATCTGGAAACATAAACCTGCGCGACCCGGCTCTGTACCGCATCATCCACGCACCGCATCCACGTACAGGGGATGCATGGTGCATCTATCCGAATTACGATTTCGCCCATGGCCAGTCTGATGCCATTGAGGGTGTGACCCATTCTGTCTGCACGCTGGAATTTGCCGACCACCGCCCGCTGTATGACTGGTTCATTGAAAACCTTCCCGTCCCGGCGCAACCGAAACAGTATGAATTCTCGCGGCTGAACCTGACCCACACCGTGCTTTCCAAACGTGCGCTGATACAATTGGTTGACGAAGGGCATGTGAGTGGTTGGGACGACCCGCGAATGCCCACCATTTCAGGCCTCAGGCGGCGTGGCTATCCGGCGGAAGCGATCCGAGATTTTTGCGCGCGAGTCGGTGTCACCAAGCAGGACAACGTGATTGAGATGGCACTGCTCGAATTCTGCGTGCGCGAGCTGCTCAATACGCAAGCGCCGCGCCGCATGGCGGTTCTTAATCCCCTCAAAGTGGTCATTGAAAACTACCCGGAAGGTGAGACGGAAGAATTGCAGGCGATAAATAATCCTGGCGATGAAACAGCCGGTAGCCGCGCCGTGCCCTTTTCGCGAGAGCTATATATCGAGCGGGATGATTTCATGGAGGATCCACCGAAAAAATTCTTCCGGCTGGCTCCAGGTCGCGAAGTGCGTCTGCGCTACGCATTTTTTATCACCTGTACCGATGTCATCAAGGATGATGCTGGCAAGGTTGTGGAATTGCGCTGCACCTACGACCCTGAAACCCGGGGCGGTAATGCGCCAGATGGACGCAAGGTCAAGGCCACGATTCACTGGGTTTCGGCAGAGCATGCAATCAGTGCCGAGGTGAGGGAATATGAACCCCTGTTCTCTGAGGAAGAGCCCGACATCAAGGGATCGCTTGCAGAGGTATTGAACCCGGACTCCCTCACGGTGCTGACAGATTGCCAACTCGAGCCGTCGCTAGTGGATGCCAAGTCAGGTGAACCAGTCCAGTTTGAGCGTTTAGGTTATTTCTGTCTTGATCGTGACTCTTCCGCTGGCAACCATATTTTCAATCGGGTCGTGGCGTTGCGCGACAGCTGGGCCAAGATCAAGGCCAAGGGCTAATAATGTTATGCGCTCAGTGCGGCACCGCCTCCATGGTGGCCCTCAAATAGGAGATTTGGTTTGAAAATCGGAATGATCGGCGCCGGTTACGTCGGCCTCGTATCTGCGGCCTGTTTCTCGGAATTTGGCTGGACGGTGGAGTGTGTCGACCAGGACGAGAGCAAGGTCGAACAATTGCGTAACGGGATTGTCCCGATTTTTGAGCCGGGTCTCGATGACCTGCTGGAGCGGAACCAAAAAGATGGCCGCCTCAATTTTACGACCAATCTTGCTTCAGCCGTGTCGGATGCCGATCTGATTTTTCTTGCCGTCGGAACACCGATGCGCCGTGGCGATGGTTTTGCCGACTTGAGCTATGTCTACAAGGCTGTGGAAGAGCTGACCCCGCATCTCCACGGTTTTACCGTTATCACCACTAAGTCAACTGTGCCCGTGGGAACCAGCCGTGAAATCGAACGGCGGATCCGCAAATTGCGAAAAGAAGTCGACATTGCCGTCTGCTCCAACCCTGAATTCCTGCGTGAAGGGTCAGCCATTCAGGATTTCACGCATCCTGATCGCGTTCTGGTGGGGTGCGATGACGAACGGGCGCGCGAGGTCATGGAACGTGTTTATGAACCACTCACGCTGCGTAACGCCCCACTGATGTTTACCAGCAGGGAGTCGGCGGAGTTGGCCAAGTATGCAGCCAATGCCTTCCTCGCCATGAAAATCAGTTTCATCAACGAAATTGCCGATTTGTGCGAGCATGTGGGCGCGGATGTGCAGGAAGTGGCCAGTGCCATTGGCTCAGACGGGCGTATCGGCGATAAATTTCTGCATCCCGGTCCCGGTTATGGTGGGTCGTGTTTTCCCAAGGATGTCGCGGCGCTCATTCGTACGGCGCGCGAGGCTAAAGCGCCGCTTTCACTGATCGAGCAGGTCGAGAAAGTGAACACGGAACGTAAGATTGCCATGGCCAAGAAAGTGGAAAATGCCGTTGGCGGAGACCTGAACGGCAAGACCGTTGCCATTTTCGGAGTCACCTTCAAGCCCAATACCGATGATATGCGCGATGCGCCAAGCCTGGTGTTGATCCCCATGCTGCTGTCTCGCGGCGCGACCGTGAGAGCGTATGATCCACAGGGACAAAAGAATGCACAAGAGATACTGGATGACGTTGACTGGTGTGACAGTGCACTCGAGGCCAGTAAGGGAGCAGATGCGGCTCTTGTCTTGACGGAGTGGAATGAATTTCGCGGTCTCGATCTGAATGCCCTGAAACAAAACATGAAGGGCACTGCACTCGTTGATCTGCGCAATGTCTACAGCGCCGAGACGGTGAAGGCCGCTGGCTTTGAATACACATCCATCGGGCGATAAATAGAGCCTGATTTCTGGCGTTTCCTCTTCTGTCATAATCAATATGGCGCGCAGGGCCATATCTGGCTTCCGTGGCTGCGTCCGGGCTGATACACTCAGGGCAACTTAACTTCCGGCAACATGCTTGCGAGCGACAAGTCCTTCCGGACATCTGGCGCTTTGCAATGCGAGCTGAGGGGCAAGAGTTGTGACTGGGCCGAGCGACGAAGCGCGCGCGGCTGCCAGGGAACCGCGCGGACCTGAGGGTTTGCGCGACGGTGCTGAGGATCGGCACGAGGCCGATGATCGGACCAAGGCGGTTTCTTCCGAACCGGTGCGCCCCGAGCGCACAGGTCGGGGAAAGGCAGCCGGAGGAAAGAATACCACCGCGCGCAGGCGCCGGCGGGGCAAACCTCCTGCCTATGGCGCACTTGATCTTGGCACCAACAATTGCCGTTTGCTCGTGGCGCGCCCATCGCGGCGCGGTTTTGTCGTCATAGATGCCTTTTCCAGAATTATCCGCCTTGGTGAAGGGGTGAGCCATACCGGACGACTTTCCGACCTCGCCATGGAGCGGACCATTCGCGCCCTCAAGGTATGCCGTGACAAGATGAACCGGCGCGGGGTGAAACGATCACGGTTGATTTCTACAGAAGCCTGCCGTGCGGCAGAAAACAGTGACGAGTTTATCGCGCGGGTGCTCGATGAAACGGGACTTGAACTTGAAATCGTCAGCCAGGAAATCGAAGCGCGGCTCGCTGTCTCGGGCTGCGCTTCGCTGCTGGATCCGGCCAGCGACGGCGCACTGATTTTTGATATTGGCGGAGGATCATCTGAGCTTATATGGCTCGATCTGTCAGAACGCTCACACAATTGGCGTTCTTCGATATTCGATCGGCTCGAAGCGCAGAATTGCATCGGGGCGTGGACGTCATTGCCATTAGGTGTCGTAACCCTGGCGGAGAAATATGGTGGCCGCCATGTGACGCCCAAAATCTACGAGGCCATGGTTGCCGACGTCTTCGCTCAACTCGCCCCGTTTGAGAAAGCCAACGGCTTGCGGGAGAAAGTGGCGAAAGGCAATACCCATTTGCTCGGTACATCGGGCACAGTGACAACGATTGCAGGGATCAAGCTGGAACTCCCCGCTTATGACCGCAAACGGGTTGATGGTTGTTGGCTTAAAGACAGCGAAGTGCGCGATGTGTCCGGCGCCCTTGTTGAGATGTCTTTCGCGGACCGTGTCTCCCAACCCTGTATCGGGGCGGATCGTGCTGATCTGGTGCTCGCCGGATGCGCAATCCTGGAAGCGCTTATGCGGTTGTGGCCCTGTGAGAGGTTGCGCGTTGCGGACCGCGGTTTGCGCGAGGGTATGCTCGCCACGATGATGGCGGAAGACGGCTACCGCGATACCCAGCGTCATCGCCGTCGCCGGCATCCGTCAGGGCAGGCTTCACCTTCGGGTGAGTGATCTCGGTTAAGTCATGAGCAAACCACCACAGCGAAAATCTGTAAGCGGCGCCGGCGCCGGTAGGGGTTCTCGCTCCCTAGGCGTGCGGGTGAAAACCGCGAAGGGCCGCAAGATATCTTCCAAGCGCTGGCTGGAGCGTCAACTTAACGATCCATATGTACAAGCCGCCAAGCGCGAGGGTTATCGCTCACGGTCTGCATTTAAATTGATGGAGATCGACGATAAATATGCCTTCCTCAAACCGGGCAGCGTGGTTGTTGACCTGGGCGCGGCACCCGGTGGATGGAGCCAGATCGCCGCCGCGCGTATTAGCACCCGAAAAGATACCGGTTTCGTGCTTGGCGTGGATCTGCTCGAAATTGACCCGTTGCCCGATGTCGCATTCCTGCAAGCTAATTTCATGGCGGACGAGGCATTGAAGCTCATCGAAGGTGTCCTCGGGTCACGCAAGGTGGATGTGGTGCTCTCGGATATGGCGGCGTCGGCGACGGGCCATAAACAAACCGATCACATTCGCATTATTTCTCTGTGCGAGACCGCGCTAGATTTTGCCGAAGAAGTGCTGGTGCCTGGCGGTACATTTCTCGCCAAGGTATTGCAAGGTGGCACGGAGAAGACGTTGCTGGACAAACTCAAAAAGGGTTTTGAAACGGTGCGTCACGTTAAGCCGGAGGCCAGCAGGTCAGATTCAGCAGAATTGTATGTCCTGGCACAGGGCTTTCGCGGCAATGAACCTGAAGGGAACTCATCGTGAGTATTGGAGCAAACTCTCTCGGCGCACGTGACATTGCGCATCTCGTGCATCCGCAAACGAACCTGCAGCGCCATCTCCAGGATGGGCCGATTGTAATCAAGGATGCAAACGGTGTCTGGACCTATGATGATGACGGTAATGCACTTCTCGACGGCGTGTCGGGCTTGTGGTGTGCCTCACTGGGGTTTGCAAATGAAAGGCTGGCGAAAGCGGCCTACGATCAGATGTGCAAACTGTCCTATTCACATCTCTATCGTCACAACTCTCATGAGCCGGCCATCGAACTGGCTGAAAAGTTGCTTTCTATTGCGCCGCCCTCCATGTCGAAGGCACATTTTCAATCCACTGGCTCCGAGGCCAATGACGTCGCCATAAAGCTCATTTGGTACTATCACAATTCTTTCGGGCGGCCGGAAAAGCGCAAGATCATCTCCCGGCAATTTGCCTATCATGGCTCTACGGTTGCAGCGGTCTCACTGACAGGCAAGCCGGATATGCACGCCCAATTCAACCTGCCGCTGGATGGGTTCCTGCATGTCGAGTGTCCCCATTATTTTCTCAACGGGCAGGAAGGAGAGAGCGAAGAGGACTATGCAACACGTCTTGCAAATGACCTCGAAACCCTCATTGAGGAAGAAGGTCCCGAGACGATTGGTGGTTTTTTTGCCGAACCTGTGATGGGATCAAGCGGTGCAATTTTACCGCCAAAAACGTATTTTCAGAAAGTGCAGGCCGTTCTGAAGAAGCACGACATCCTGTTTGTCGCGGATGAAGTGATTACAGGGTTTGGGCGAACAGGTAACATGTGGGGCAGCGAGACATTTGCTATCGAGCCTGATCTTATGAGTTGCGCCAAGGCACTTTCATCAGGCGCCCTGCCGATATCAGCACTTCTCATCTCGGACAAAGTGTACCAGGCCATGCTGTCACAAAGTGAGAGCCTGGGTAATTTTGCGCACGGGCACACCTATGCCGGCCATCCAGCCTGCGCGGCTGTAGCACTCGAAACACTCAAAATATACCAGGAGATGGATTTAATCCCGCATATCGGCAGGCTGAGCAGCTGTTTTAAGGAAATGCTGGATGGACTTCAGGATCATCCGCTCGTTGGTCCTCTCGATCTGACCGGCCTTATGGCTGGCATCGAACTGGTGAAAGACAAGGGAACGGGTGAAGTATTCCCCGCGAACAAGAATATGGGAACGAAGGTTGCCGATGTCTCCAGGCGGAACGGTTTGCTGCACCGATATGCGGGGAACAGGATTTCCTTCGCACCCGCATATATAATCTCGGAAGATGAAATCATCGAAATCGGTGTGCGGTTGCGCAGGTCACTTGATGAGGTTCATGCTGAACTCAGTGGCAATTAGCTCCGCATAAAGCATCAGAGCCTGTTGATACGTTAAACCTTTCGCGGATCTGCCGCTTCCCATGCTCGTTGAGCGGTGATAAAGAGGGGCGCCAACCGGGAGTGATGCGCATCGATTCTTGTGTATTGCGCACTGCCCGATCCAGGAGGTTGGCGCATGTCCATAGATTTAGAGAAATTCGGCACCCAGGCCGCGCTGACATTCGATGATGTCCTGCTGCGACCCGGACCCTCCGAAGTCCTGCCAAACGAAGTGAACACTGAAGCGAGGCTGACCAAAAGCCTGACGCTGAATATCCCGATTGTTTCCTCAGCCATGGATACGGTGACTGAAGCGCTTCTGGCCATCGCAATGGCGCAGGCCGGCGGCATTGGCGTGATCCATCGCAACCTGACGCCACAAGAACAGGCCAAACAGGTTGAACAAGTGAAGAAATTCGAATCTGGCATGGTGGTCAACCCGGTGACAATTGCACCATCTTCGAGCCTGGCGGACGCACTCGAAATCATGGCCAACTACCAGATTTCCGGTATCCCGGTTGTGGAGCCTCCGAAAAAAGGGGCGCGGGACGGCAAGCTGGTCGGCATTCTCACTAATCGCGATGTGCGCTTCGCGACCAATACCGCCCAGCCGGTTGCGGAGTTGATGACGCACGAAAATCTCATAACGGTGAAAGAGAATGTCGGCATGGACGAGGCCAAGAAGCTTCTTCATCACCACCGGATTGAGAAATTACTCGTGGTTGACGACGACTATAGCTGCGTTGGCCTCATCACGGTGAAAGACATTGAGAAGGCGCGACTGCATCCCGATGCCGCCAAGGACGAGCAGGGGCGTCTGCGGGCGGCGGCGGCGACCACCGTGGGCGATGCTGGTTATGAACGTAGCCAACGACTCATTGATGCAGGCGCTGACCTTATTGTGGTCGATACCGCGCACGGACATTCTTCCCGCGTACTGGAAGCTGTCAGCCGTGTCAAAAAGCTGTCAAATTCTGTGCAGGTGATGGCCGGCAATGTGGCGACGCGCGAGGGTACCAAGGCGCTGATCGATGCCGGCGCGGATGCTATCAAGGTTGGCATCGGCCCGGGCTCTATCTGCACGACCCGCATCGTGGCCGGTGTGGGTGTCCCGCAACTCACTGCCGTGATGGAGTCGGCGGAAGAGGCACAAAAATCAGGTATCCCGGTAATCGCTGACGGCGGCATAAAATATTCCGGTGATGTGGCCAAGGCACTCGCGGCAGGCGCAGATTGCGCGATGATTGGCTCGCTGTTTGCCGGGACCGATGAAAGCCCCGGTGAAGTGTTCCTTTACCAGGGACGCTCCTACAAGGCCTACCGGGGCATGGGATCGATTGGCGCCATGGCGCGTGGATCCGCGGACCGCTATTTCCAGCAGGACATCAAGGACGCACTCAAACTTGTGCCCGAAGGCATCGAGGGCCAGGTACCTTACAAAGGGCCGCTGGCAAGTGTGCTGCATCAGCTTGTCGGCGGGGTGCGCTCTTCCATGGGCTATGTCGGTGCACACAACCTCAAAGAGCTTCAGGAAAAGGCGCAATTTGTCCGTATTTCTTCAGCCTCATTGCGTGAAAGCCACGCCCACGATGTGACAATCACGCGTGAATCGCCAAATTATCCCGGACAGTCGTGAAGCCCGCAGGCCGGCTTCAGGCTGCAATAGAAGTTCTTGAGGATATTCAACAGCGTCATCGTCCTGCCTCTCTGGCTCTGGCTGAATGGGGCAGGGGACACCGCTTTGCCGGGTCAGGCGACCGCGCGGCCATTGGCAATATCGTCTATGACGCGCTCAGGCATCGCGCCTCAATTGCCTGGCGGATGGGAAACGAGGCCGCGAGGGCGCTGGCGTTCGGGGTCATGGTGTTTCATTGGGGTGAAACGCCAAAGAGCCTCGGCGACATGTTCGAGGGAGACGCCCATGCCCCTGAGCCTCTGAGTGACGAAGAAATCAAAGCATTGACGACAGGCGCTCTGGCGGATGCACCTGGCTGGGTTCAGGCCGACATACCGGAATGGCTGGAAGAAGCGTTTGAAGGCAATTTTGCCGAAGATTTTATCGCGGAAGGGCAAGGGCTTGCACAACGCCCTTCAACGGACTTCCGCATCAACACACTCAAAGCTGATCGTGACAAGGTGCTGAAGACGCTAAAGCGTTTCAATCTTGAGCCGACACAACTCTCACCAAACGGCCTGCGTATCGCTCCATCCCAAGGCCCTGCGCGCACGGCTAATCTTCAACCTGAAGCTGCCTACCAAAAGGGTTGGGTCGAAGTTCAGGACGAAGGCAGTCAGGTGTGCTCGCTTCTTGTGTATGCGCGCCCTGGCGAGCAGGTGCTTGATTATTGTGCCGGCGCTGGTGGCAAGACGTTGGCCATTTCGGCGACCATGGAAAATAAAGGTCAGATATTCGCCTATGACTCTGACCGCAATCGCCTCAAGCCCATCTATGAGCGCCTGAAGCGTGCGGGTACCAGGAATGTGCAAGTCCGAGCACCGGGAGAGTCCCTGGAGGATCTCGAGGGCAAGATGGACCGCGTTGTGGTTGACGCCCCCTGTACAGGTTCAGGCGTGTGGCGGCGCAGGCCGGACGCCAAATGGCGGCTGACGCCCGATGCTCTGGAGCGAAGGCTTGTCGAACAGGCTCAGGTTCTGGAGGAAGCCAGCCAATATGTCCGCCCCGGAGGGTATCTCTGCTACATTACTTGCTCCGTGCTGTCTCAGGAAAACGAAGGCCAGGTCTACGGTTTCCTGGAGGACAATGAGGAATTCGAACTTCTCTCCGCGGGCGAGGTTTGGGAGGAGTTATTCCCTGACACGAGTTCAAAGCCCTGGTCGTCAGACGATTGCACCATCACGCTGACACCGACCTCCACCGGTACTGATGGTTTTTTCTTTTCTGTGATGGGACGGCGATCCGGTGGGGGAACGGAGCCATTGCCGACTCAAGACACTTCCGATAACAACCGCCCATGATCGAGCGCATCCTCATAATCGATTTCGGCTCGCAGGTGACCCAGCTCATCGCGCGGCGCGTGCGTGAAGTCGGGGTCTATTGCGAAATCGTGCCGTTTCAAAAGGCGGAGGAAGTGTTCGACGGCTTTGCCCCGAAGGCCGTTATTCTTTCCGGTG
>JAJFHQ010000014.1 GCA_021775525.1 Hyphomicrobiales bacterium | reverse complement strand
ATTTCCTGGCTTACGCTCGGCACCATCGCGCTGGTCTATTTTTTTTTCCTGTTTCAATCTTTTGATGGCCCAAAAACTGCGCAGATGAAACCCTCACTTTTTGCAAAACAAACCAGCCCGCAGAAGGCTCATGAGCCAAGTGATCCATCGCTGTCACAAGCGCTGGTGCGGATGCGGTCTGAAATCGATCTCCTCAAGGGTTCACTTGAAGCTTCCAAAAAAGAAAATACCGCGCTCAAGGCCCATATCAAGACTCTGGAGACCGCATTTGGTCCAGCGACTTCCGCGCTTCCACGCGAGCCTGAAATACCGGCACAAACTGAATTAAGCAAAGAGGAGTCAAGAAAAGAGACGTCAGCACGTTCAACCCCGGCACCCAAAGTTGAAATATCCATGCTGGACATGCCCGCTGATGGTTTTGCCTCGGATTTTCCCACCGCACCTCTCCCGATAGCCGGACAGGCTGCGCCAAAACGCACGCTATTCGCGGTTGAACTGGCAACGGGGATAAAGGCGGAGGCGCTGGACGAGCGATGGATATCACTCAAGCGGCGTCATCCAAAGCTGCTCAGCAAGCTCCAGCCGCGCAGCGTGAAATCCATGACGGACGAAGAAAACAAGCGCGACCATCACAAGCTGATCGTGGGTCCATTTGAAAACGCAGCCTCAGCTGCACGGCTATGTGCCCGCTTGAACGCGGCCGGCTCCAAGTGCGAGGGCACTGTTTTTTCCGGTAAACCTATCGGAAATGTCGCTGCGCGCTAGCCGCCGAGGAATAGACGGCCCACTTCAGGGTTCTTGAGAAGCTTGTCTCCCTCACCGGCAATGGCCACGACGCCAGAAACGAGCACGTAACCGATATCGGCAAACTCAAGCCCCTTCTTTGCATTCTGCTCAACCATCACGATGGTCTTGCCTTCTCCATGCTGAAGATCGTGCAGGATCTCGAACACCATGTCGATGAAGCGTGGCTCAAGACCAATAGACGGTTCATCGACGAGCAGAATTTCCGGTTCCATCACAAGCGCACGGGAAATTTCAAGTAAGCGGCGCTCGCCACCCGATAATACCTTGGCCTGATGTTTGCGACGCGCGGCAAGACGGGGATATTTATCAAAAACCCGCTCGGTTGCACGTTTGGATTCAACAGGCTTGTTCATCAGAAACCCGCCCATCCAGAGATTTTCTTCAACCGTCATATTGGGAAAAACCGACTTGTCCTGGAGAATATAGGCAATGCCGGCCTGGCTCAGTTTCTGGTTCGGCGTCAGGCTGGTAACATCCCGTTCTTCACCATTATTGTTTATGGTGATCCGCCCATCAAAGATGTCATTAAAACCAAAAATCGCATGCAGAATGGTTGACTTTCCCGCTCCATTCGGCCCGATCAGGCAAAGGGATTGCTTACGCCCCACGCGCAAATTCAGGTTGTGCAGAATCTGCATTTTGCCGTAACCGGCTCGCAGATCATCGATCTGCAGAAAAGGCTCTCCCTTCACCAGGCTATCAAGCTGTTTGACTGAAACTTCTTCAGCAATCGCTTCGACCTGACGTGTCACCTCTTCGACCGAAATTACGTTATCTACACCTCCGGCCCCATAACCGGTGATGTTTTTACCACGCCTGTGCTGCGTTGATTTCGCTTTTGGTGCAGCACGCCTGGTTTTTGAGGCAGCCGGCTTCTGTGCGGTTTTTTTGCGTGTTGTTTTTTTTGTTGATTTCTTGGTCGCCATTAATGCGCTCCCAAATAGGCATCAATTACGCTTTGATCATTCTGGATATCATCAGGATTTCCAGCTGCCAATAATTCACCATGTGCCAGACAATAGATATTGTCAGCCATGTTCATGATGACGCGCATATTGTGTTCGATTATGAACAAAGTAATGCCGAACTCCGTATTGGCCCGCTTTAACCTGTCAATCAGACCGTTGATAAGTGTTGGGTTGATGCCGGCCGTCGGCTCGTCCAGAAGCAGCAGCTCCGGCTCGTTCATGAGCGCCATGGCAAACTCCAGAAGCTTCTGCTGACCAAAGGAGAGATCACCCGAGTTCAGCTTGCGCTTTTCATACAATCCGACGAAATCCAGCAGATCCTCGGCCTTTTCGCGAAGCTCGTTGGGATACGGCTTGAACATGTCGAAGAAGACTGCCTTACGGTGCGGCACGGATATCAACATGTTGTCGATACAGTTCATGTTCCCGTAGATTCGTGTTTGCTGGAATGTCCGAAGCATTCCAAGACGCGCGATCTGCTGGACACGGTACTTGGAAATTTCCTTGCCCTTGAACTTGATCGACCCCGAATCGATTGGATGATATCCGACAACCGAATTGAACAGCGTGGTCTTGCCAGACCCATTGGGACCTATAAGCCCAGTGATCTGTCCTTCCGGCACATCAATGGAAATATCATCATTCGCAATAACACCGCCGAACGCTTTCGAAACATTGCGGACTTCAACAAGATTACTCATTCAGCCGCCCCCTTGACGCCAGATGGGCGCTCTTCGACTTCTATACCGAACCAGGCCGGATATTTCTCCTGCAACCAGCCGACAATGCCCTGCTGGAAAAATACAATGTTGACGATGATGATCACGCCAAGAGCGACCCACTGCCAGCCAAGGAAATAAGTCCATGTGGCTTCCTTGACGATATGGAACAGAATGGCGCCGATTACGGGCCCCCAAATCGTCCCCTTCCCTCCCAAAAGCGCCATTGCAACCATGAACAGGCCGAAGGTAGGCGCGGGAAACGCAACTTCCAAAGGCTCAATAAACCCGGTCATATTGCCGAATAGACCACCGGAAATACCCAAGAAAAATGCTGAGATGGCCCAGGCCACGGTCTTGTGACGCATGGTATGGACGCCCATGGCTTCAGCCTTTTCCTCATCATCGCGGATGGCGTTGATGGCAAGACCGAAACGAGTGGAATACAACCACTTCAGAAAAACAAAGGTCGCCATCGCCGCCCCGAAGCACAGGCAATAATAGAAGAAAGATTTCCCGTCACCGCTACCGGGATAGACGGGAATGGGAATTCCACCACCGCCGCCGACCCATTCCCATGCGCCAACGAGTTCCCCAGCGCCCAGTGCAATACCAAGTGTGCCGATAGCAAAATAGGGGCCCCGCAGTCCGAAAACTATCCAGCCCAAGGCCACTGCCAGCAGCGAAGAGCCAATGGCGGCGAACAACAGACCTACAGCCACCCCAATGTAATACTGGTCGGGAGTGAAAAGAAACGAGCCTCCATCCGATGACGAAGTGTATAGCCCGACATCGGTAAACAGGCCTATCTGCGTCACGGTGCAGATGTACATGCCTGCACCGAAGAAAAAGATGTTACCCAGAGAATTGTACCCCATCTGTCCGCCCATTACGTCCCACGTCTGCGCGAACAGAACCATGAGCCACAGGACGGCGATCTGGAATGTGTAGTTCGGGAACAATAAGGGTCCAACGATGCCAAACAGCACAATCGCTCCGAACATAATCAGGTCGTTGGGCGTGATCATACGCCGAGCCGTTGGCTCAACCGTATCGGCCCTCTCGTTTGCAACAATGGTCATTGTACTGCCTGCCTATACCGGGCCATCTGAACCTGGCGCCAGATCAAGACCAGCAAAAGCGCACCAACGACGGTCACTTGCTGCATCTCGGCGCCAAATATGAACCCGCCAAATTGTTCCGCGACACCAAGCCCGAAGGCCGCCATGATTACACCGGGAAAATTACCAAATCCGGCGGCGGTGACGACCACGAAAGAGCGAATTGAATGAGTGATTCCATAGAAGGGTTGAATAACCCAGATCATCGAAATGAGAACACCGGCAACACCGCAAACCGCGGCATTAAGCGCGTAGGTAAATGCAAAAACCTGTTCGGTATCGATCCCCATCACCTTCGCGGCGCGGACATCCTGTGCCGTTGCGCGGATGGCCTGCCCCATTCTGCTCATTTTCATAAAGCCAATGATCGCGGCAGCGAAAGCACAACAGATCAGGAATGAGTAAAACCGGATTTCAGCGACAGTGATGCTGCCGCCCAACATGGGAATGGTGTGGGTGCTGTATCCTGACTCGGCCACCTGAACCTCAGGACCAAAAGCCAGGTTTAAGCCCTGCTGGATCACGATCGCCAAGCCGAATGTGGCCAACAGAGAGGTGAACATGTCCTTCTCGACAACACGCGAGATAATCATCTTGTAGATGACCCAGCCGAAAGCGAACATCCCAACGGCCGCAACGGGCATTGCCAACATCGGATGGATACCCTGCGCACCCATGTACCAGGCAAAATACCCGCCCATGATGACATACTCGCCCTGGCACAGGTTTTTGACGTTCATCACGCCCCAAACCAACGCGAGGCCGAATGACGCAAGCGCGAAGATTGCCCCGATGAAAAGCCCGTCAACCAGGAGCTGGACATTCAAAAATGGCGCGAGCACGAGCAGATTGAGATTATCAAGCATGAGTAGCTCCCCCTAACCGCCGATAATTCTTTGCGATGAAAGTTCCGCCGCCCCGGGTAAACCGGGGCGGCGGCAAAAACCATGCTGCTGAGCTTACTGAGCTTTGCGCGGAAAGTCGATTTTGTGAGAGGCCCATTCTGATGGTGCAACCACATTGTATTTTCCGTCCTGGATCTGACGAAGCACCATTGGCTTGGCAATATTGTTGCCTGCCGCAGAGAACTTGATGCTGCCATAGAATGTTTTCAGGTCGGTCTTGGAAAGGGCGTCGCGAATCTTTTCCGTATCAAGTGACTGGGCGCGCTTGATGGCATCGGCCCAGACCAGCACGGCCGCAGAAGCCTGAGCTGATTGATATGGAACATTCTTGTAGCCGTCAAAGCTCGCCTTGAAGAGCTTGTCGTAGTCGGCTGCCGAACCAAAGGCAGCGCCCTTGTAGCTCAACGTTTCGGCCCACTGGGTCGGGCAGAGCAAACCATTGGCGGAGTCGCCATATTTGACCGTGACCTTGGCTGCTTCACAATGCGTGAGAGCAATCATCGGCGTGTCAATCTTCAGTTCCTTGATCTGGCGGCCCGCCGTAGCAGCACCTTTCGAGTGACCGGAGATAAGAAGCAGGTCAGGCTTGAGCGCCTTCACCTTGGTCAAGGTTGCCGACATGTCTGACAGGTCGCGCGGAAGCTTGTCATCGATGACAACTTTCAGGCCGTGCTTCTTGACGTCGTCGAGAACACCAGCACGAACATCGAGTGAGAACGGATCGTTCTCAAACGCCATCGCAACTTTCACGTCACCAGGTTTCTTGCCGTTCTTTTTGGCAATTTCCGCAGCAAGAGCTACTGAGCTGGCCAGGTACTGCTCGGAGGTCGAAAGAACCGCGAACAGATATTTGTAACCTTTGTTGAACAACGAGCGAGACGCACCTTCAGCCTCGACCATGGGAATTTTGTACTTCTCCATAATCGGAGCAGCAGCCTTGGTCGTTGCAGAGCTGTATGGACCCAGGAAATATTTGACGCCATCCTGCTTGATCAGACGCTCAAGGAGCTGTGCTGTACGAGCTGGTGTAGACTCATCGTCATAATATTTGATCTTGAAATTGTAGCACTTGTCTCCAACCTTGACGCCGCCCATCTCATTGATTTTTTTCGCGGCCAGGTCATACCCGTTCTTGGCATGAATGCCATTTGTTGAGTATTTGCCGGTAAACGAGATCGCAGAACCGAGCGTAAGATCTTCACAAGCCGCATATGCAAGCGATGACGTTCCCATCATCGCAGCCGTTGCAACAGCAGCCAATGACCATTTGGTAAAATGGCGCATTATGTTTCCTCCATTGGTTTCAGAATTGAGCATTTTTTTGCTCATATTTCTTAGCCCCGCCAGGCTCCATACCAAACTTTAGCAAGGTGACCGGGCTTGCCGCAAATAAAGCAAAGTGCGAGCCGCCTTGCAAATATATTCCACACACCGGTTAACCAGCTGATGAAACTGCTTAATTAAGCCATCAACCACGCATGCCACAGCGTATAGCCATACAGTTGATCTGCGTTTGCCACGGTTCGAGCCTAGAGACTTGGAGCGTTGAAGGTATCGCACTGATGAATATCGCCAGTATCGATACCGCGTTTAAACCAGCGCACTCGCTGCTTGGAAGTGCCGTGCGTAAACCCATCCGGAACGACATGTCCCTGGGTTTTGCGCTGGATATTATCGTCACCGATGGCACTGGCCGCGTTGAGGCCTTCCTCGATGTCACCAGGCTCTAGTATCTGCTTCGTTCGCTGTGCCAAACGGGCCCATACCCCCGCGAAGCAGTCAGCCTGAAGCTCCATGCGCACTTGAAGTGCATTTCCCTGACGCTGACTCATACGCGATTTAGCCCGTTGCACCTTTTCCGAGATGCCGAACAGTGTCTGGACATGATGACCGACCTCGTGGGCAATCACGTAGGCCTGGGCGAAATCACCGGACGCTCCGAACTTTGTTTTCATGTCACGATAGAACGACAAATCAACATAGAGCTTCTGATCGAGTGGGCAGTAGAATGGACCCATTTGCGCCATACCAACACCACAAGCTGAACGAACCCCGCCTGAAAACAGAACAAGTTTTGGCTCTCGATAAGACTTCCCCATCTGCCGGAACAAAGTCTTCCACACGTCTTCTGTATCCGCCAGAACCACGGAAACGAAACGGCCCAGGTCATCCTTGTTTTGCGTTTTTGGAGCCTGTGTCTGCGGTCCGGTGCCACTCCTGGGTATCTGTGCGGGCTTGGTCCTGGTACCGGGCAACTGAATATCCGGCATCTGGATATCCCCGCCACCCGAGGAGGGTTGTGGGCCACCTTGCAGGATAACTCTTGGATCAACACCGAACAGAAGCATCAGGCCGACGACGACCAGAATACCCATAATGCCGATACCACCACCCTTGCGGCCACCGCCACCGCCGGGGAAAGGAAACTTCATTCCACCGCCGCGGCCCATGGGGAAAGGGAATCCGCCCGGACCACGCTCGCCCCGGCGATCCTCAACATTGTCGCTTTCTCTGCGACCGCGCCAGCGAACCATCTAACACCTCATTATTTTATATTGCCTCAAACTCGAACAGCACCGAATAGCGCAGATTGCCCAGCACGCCCAGCACACAGTTATATTTCTGCATGTGAGACCCGCGGGCGCAAGATGCAAGGCGTCTCAGGCATGTCTCTGTCGAGCCTTGAGTTATTGTTTTGGTGATTGGAATGTTTCGGCGTACTGCTCGCGCATCTCTTTTTTCTGCACCTTACCCATGGCGTTGCGGGGCAGAGCCTCAACGAAAAATACCCGTTTGGGTTGTTTGAAGCGCGCCAGAACATCATTCAGAGAATTAAGAACATCTTGTTCGGTCAGGTTTTCTCCGGATTTACAGGCCACGACAGCAAGAACACCCTCGCCAAAATCGGAGTGCGGGGCACCAATGACCGCCGACTCGCCCACCTCAGCTATTGCGTCTATCGCAGCCTCGATCTCGGCCGGGTAGACATTAAAACCACCGGAAATAATCAAATCCTTGTCCCGGCCGACAATGTTCACATAGCCCTGATCGTCGATTAGGCCCAGATCGCCGGTGATGAAAAATCCGTCGTCTCGAAAATCTTCCAGTGTTTTTTCCGGTTTGCGCCAATATCCCTCAAAGACATTCGGGCCACGCACCTCGATTGATCCGATTTCACCCTGCTTGAGTTCGCCCCCGGTTTCGGGATCGGTAATCCGCAACTCGACACCGGGTAATGGAAATCCGACCGTACCGGCTCGCCTCGCCCCGTCATAAGGATTGGAGGTATTCATGCCCGTTTCCGTCATGCCGTAACGTTCAAGTATGGCATGGCCGGTCCGGGCCTCGAAGTCGCTGTGAACTTCAGGTGAAAGCGGGGCCGACCCTGAAATGAAGACACGTATGTGTTTCACACTATCCCGGCTCAAACGCTCATCTTGCAACAGGCGCGAATAGAACGTCGGCACGCCCATCATGGACGTTGCCTCAGGCATGACATCCATTACCTTGTCTATGTCAAATTTTCGCAAAAAGAGCATGGAAGCACCGGCATAGAGGATTGTGTTCGTCGCGGTGAACAGCCCGTGCGTGTGATACACTGGCAAGGCATGTAACAACCTGTCCTCAGAGGTAAAACACCATGTCTCGGCAAGTGCCTTGGCATTTGATGAAAGGTTGCCATGGGAAAGCATGGCCCCCTTGGCCTGCCCGGTGGTGCCCGATGTGTAAAGAATTGCAGCCAGGCTATCCGCATCGGACACAACCTCCTCAAATGTGGTCGAGGCGGCGTCGACATGGGTAATGATTGACCCTTCCTTTTCGTCTCCGAGCGTTTTTACCTCCGCATTACCGGAAACACCGCGTAATGCGTCTTCACGCTCAATATCGCACACCACAAGGCTGGGTTCAGCATCGCCCAGGAAATAACTCAATTCATTTGGAGTATAGGCTGTGTTTAATGGCAGATAGGCAGCTCCTGCCCGAATGGTGCCAAGATACAGCATGAGCGCTTCGCCGCTTTTATCAATCTGAACAGCAACACGGTCTCCGGGCATCACCCCAAGCTCGCCAAGCGCGTTGGCATATTGAGCCGTACGGTCAAGCAGGTTCTGATAGCTAATCGTCTGGCGACCTTTCAAAAAGGGGGATGAGAGATCAGTCGGAAACCTGGTTTTCAACACTTCAAAAAGATTCTTATTCATTTGCTTCCACAGTCGCATTCTCAGGCATCTCTGCCTTCCTGCGCTTCTTTTGCTTTTTGGATTTGTCCGTTGACTTGAGCAGCGAAGTCACGGATTTGGACGACGCAATCGTACCTTGGTTTATGTAGGCCTCATGATTGGATTCGATATCTTTCAGGTCATAGAGATAATTGACCATGATCCCATGGGACTGGCGCAGTCCCTTTGCTGATTTGTCTCCAAGCCAGTTGATTCTCTCCAGCCTCGCGCCGTTCCCAAGGTGGAACCGTGCCACCGGGTCCACGGGCCTGCCATAGCTGGTTTTCGCAGTGAGGAAATATTCTGCAGCCAGCGGCATCAGGAGCTCTTTCAATCTCTCATGCTGTTGCGCATGAGCCGCCCAGCTAGAATCCTCAAGCAAAGCCAGAGCTTCCTCTCCATTTGGT
This sequence comes from Hyphomicrobiales bacterium, assembly GCA_021775525.1. Classification (GTDB taxonomy): domain Bacteria; phylum Pseudomonadota; class Alphaproteobacteria; order Rhizobiales; family Methyloligellaceae; genus UBA2767. The sequence goes on along the minus strand of JAJFHQ010000014.1, from coordinate 26,220 downwards.
TCCGCCTCTTCCTCATTCATGGTGCGCACGAGCCATGCCGCAAAACGCGGGACAGGAGAGAGCGTCACGAAAGTCTTGAGGGACGTAATTTCCTTGGCCAGATCCTCGGCCACCTGCTTGATGAGAAAATTACCGAAAGAAATGCCTTGCAGGCCCTTCTGGCAATTTGAAATGGAATAGAAGACGGCCGTTGTTGGCGTCTCTTTATCATTTGCGTCTTCTGCCTCGCGCTCAGCAGACAAAAGCTCCTGTATGGATCCGGGAATCTCGCTGGTGAGCGCCACTTCCACGAAAATCAGTGGTTCATCCACGAGCGAGGGGTGAAAAAAGCCGAAGCAGCGGCGATCTGCGGGGTCAAGACGTCGGCGCAAATCCTCCCAGCCCATAATCTCGTGGACTGCCTCATATTCGATGATTTTTTCCAGGGTAGACGCGGAGGTCGACCAGTCGATACGACGCAAAACCAGAAAGCCCCGGTTGAACCATGATCCCAGCAAATGCATGAGATCCACATCTACCGGTGCCAGTTCTGGCGCTTGCGGAAGTAGAGAAATCAGATCCGCCCGCATCGCAACGATGCATCCGGTCGCCCCAGGTGCCAGATTGAGTCTGCGAAAAAACTCCTGTCGCGGCGAAACGACTGCCATTTCAAGTTCGGTAAGGGTCTTGGAATTCGCTTTTACGAGATAGGCCTGTGCGGCAGTTGTAATCTTCTCCTCATCGGGCATGAGGTCTTCCAGAAGGTATCTGAAAAATTCAATTTTTTCTGAATCATCTGCTTGGCGGTATATGGAGAGAATTTCGCCCGCCAAGGCTACGCCTGAAGCTTCGCCTCGACCTGACAGCAACGCACTGGCAAGCTCCTTGAGAGCGCCATCCACCGCACCGTCATGAGATCGATCAAGCAGTAAGCGTCCTCGCTCTGCGATCGAATTCAGCAACTCCTGGAAAAATGAAACATTCACGGTTCAATGGTCCACTTTAACGCGGCTCGTGGGCATTGGTATTGAGTATACCATCTACCAATGAACAAGACTGACACGCATTTAGGAGTTGGGCAAGACACTTGCAGCCCAATTGAATTTGCTCGAATTTCAAAAAAAAATTCACAAATTTAAGCAAAAAACCCTCAATTTCAGAGATGCAAAAGAATGTCGATGCAGCAATCGCGCGACCCAAAATTAATATGGGATAGACCGGCACAATAATTTTTGGATTTGGTCAGCACAAAAAAGAAGAAGGCAGGGCACGATGGCCCTACCCTCCCCTAGATCCCCGCTTATGCAGCGCCGTGAGGCACCCGTTCGGCGGAAACATCCCGGAAATCGCAATGGCCCGATATAGATCTCTCCGATCAAACCACTTCGATCTCCACGAAGACCATGCGTCCTTGCTAAAAATCCGGGCCGAAACCCAAATCTAAAGCTCAAATCACACGGTTACGGGCATCGACCTCCCGTCTTGTTTAACGTCGCGTCCGTAAACGACGTGGTTCCGGCAACGGCCTGGTCACCAGACCCAATTCGGCAGCTTCCCTTAGGCCCCCCGCCACCTGGATCCTCCCGCTCTGCTCTCACCTATTGCGTTTCCACAAAGACGAGTGCGTGCGCTGGACCCGGGCACCGGGTTTAGAGAGCACTGCCTAAACCATCCTCGGCAAAGGACGGCTTCGGACTTGCCGTGTCCTTGGAAGTTACAGCGTCCCTCCCGAAGGAGATTGGCCGTCACAACCATGATTCAATTTATCCTGATTCGATTGGCGCGAAAGTGCCACGTCGGCGCACGCAGCATCTTATCCCCGCTATCCACTGTTTCCACAGGGCTGGGCCGTCTTGGTGCCTACCCACCGCAGTTCAGTTCCTGGAAATAGAACCAGCGCGTCATAAACCATTCACCGGGCTGGAAATCCTTCTCAACACAAGTTTTGTAATGGCCACCGCAAACCTCCTTGGCAATGATCCACGGTTCTGACTGGTCAGGATGCTTGATCTTGTTCTTACATTTGATGAAGGCGTTGCGGCATTTCTGAAGCGCTTTGCAAAGCACCTTGTCCCGAGCGCTTCTGGGCAATGAAGATTTTTTCTTGGCCTTCTTGGCATCTTTTTTCTTTGGATACACAGGCTTGCGGGGTTTTCTGACGGGAAGCCCTGGACCGCTCCTATTCTCATTTTTTGCGGTCGCCTTTTCGTCGGCCGGGGATGCTTGACCTTTCACCTGCGCATCCGTCCCGGGTATCGGAGCCGGTGAGGAAATTTCTGCATCAGATGTTGTTTTCCCGCTTTCTTCGCCGAGGAGTTTCCCGGCATCCTGTTCGGACTTCTCGTCCATCGGTTCCTGGACGGACTCAACCGGCACCTGGCGCGCCGGCTCCTTCTCCTGCTTCTGCGGAATATTCATTGTCCCGGTCGGGATGCCGGTGTCGCCTGTTGTATCGTCTTCGTCATGGCCGGAATGCAACACAACGCCCTGATGCGCAGGGCCGGTCGCCATAGGCGTGCCGATGCCACCGAGCATGATGCAGAGGCCCAGCCAGACGCCTATCAGTGCCCTTCGGGCACGCGACCTGTCATAATTTATGTGTCTCAACTGCGTGACCCAGAGTGAAGCTCACCCGAAAGTAGAGAGATATTTAGGCGGGCCAGCCTGTGCAAGTGCGTGAATGCAACAGGCTGGCAATTTCTCATCCGCCCTGATCTGAAATTTTAGTGCTTGTGACCGCCTTGGTTGTGGTCACTATGGCCTTCAGCATCCTTCATGGCACCCTTATTCATCGCATCATGCTTCATAGTGCCGGCACCCATGCCGCCCATCTTTTCAATTTTTACCTGCACCGGAACCTCGCCCTGGTGTTCAAACTGAAGAGTCATATCGAACATATCGCCCTTGGAAAGTTTCCTTCTTAGATCCAGGAGCATGATGTGATACCCGCCGGGTTTCAGCTCAACCGACGCTTTGGCAGGCACGGTAATACCGCCCTTGACCTGGCGCATACGCATGACTTCCCGTTGTTTTTCTACCATGTGCATCTGGGCATCATTCGCCACATCGGATTTAACCCCAACCAGCTTGTCAGGCGTACCTCCATGATTGGTGATTTTCATATATGCCGCGCTGTTGGGGGCTTTACCAAGGGTTGGTCGTGCCCAGGGATGCTCGATTGTCAGTTGGCCAGCCTTGACTTCTTGGGCAACTCCTGACGGAACATTCAAGACCGCAACGCAAACTGGAGCCAAAAGGGCAAAAAGCACTGTCGTATGTCTCATTTGATCATTCTCCTGATTTGCGGCTCGTTCAGGGGGCAGAAAATCCCGACTGCGATTGAGTGGGGCGTGTTTGCCATTCCTCTCGAGCCACCAAGCTCAATAAAATCCGTTTTGATGAACCGGTGGCGCATGGAGACGTCACCGCGAATATTCGTGATTGAGAAGGTTCTAGAGATCGAATGGAGGCGCGCGTCCTTCAGGGCAGACATAACGCGGTTGATCTACTTTGAGATCGAGTGCGCGCACCGGCAACAGCGATGTTTGGGTTTCGGCGGGTCCTAAAGTGGACGTTTCCGGAGGGTCGAGAGCAAAAAAACCTGTCAGGGCACAGGATGGGCAAGAGCGCGGCTCTTCGTCCTGGTCCGGCTGTTCGATAAGTTCACCGTCAAGTCCCAGCGTCATGCGCTTCATACCTGATCCGGTACAAATCACGATCGTATTTTCAGCCGCAGGTAAACTGCTTGTATTAGCCAGGGCAAACGAAGCGGGTATCGTGACAGCTGTCAGAAAGGCCTCGCAAAGGATTGCCCCTATTGCGAGGCAAGTCACCATTCGCCGCCAGTAAATCTGTCTCATTCGCGTCATCATTACTCCCGTCCACGCGAGGATAACGAACAGATAAATACAAAGAATGCGGCAAAGTTACTATGCAAAACAGAGGCGGATCGGCAGACCGCTAAGATGCGATGAGCTTTCCGAGGATGGCGGGTTTGATGTGCTGGGGGGAAGAAACGCTGGAAAATGTGGTGAGCCCGGCAGGAATCGAACCTGCGACCCACTGATTAAAAGTCAGTTGCTCTACCAACTGAGCTACGGGCCCACAGCATGGAACGCGCGGACCTTAAGGTCGTGCGTGGATGAGGGTCAATAGGCGAAAGTTCGTCGCGTGTCAAAGACAAGTGAAACGCACCGTGAAGACCCGAAAAACTGACCGGCGATGCACCAGCGCACTGAGAAAAATAATTGCGTATCCAGCCCTTTCCACGCCCTATAGAGTGCCGCGCGATGAGTAACGCACACTCCACCACCACAGGCATCACATCAAGCCAGCAGCCCAAGCGGGGACATGTGGCGGCCATCGCACTGATGTGCGGCGCCGTGACCGTTTTCGCGATGCTCGATGCGACCGCGAAATATCTGGTGGAGGCCCATGCCTTTCCGGTTGGCCAGGTGGTCTGGGTTCGTTTTGCCGCCAATGCACTCCTGACAATCGTTCTGCTCTGGCCGCGCGGCCTTCGCAAAATGGCGAAATCCTCCAAGCCCCTTCACCAGTTGGCGCGCTCCTCCCTACTTGTCGTAACCACGGCATTTAATTTTGCCGCCGTCAAATATCTACAACTTGATCAGACGGTCACAATTTTTTTCCTCACGCCCCTGCTTGTGGCAGCTCTCGCCGGACCCATCCTGGGCGAGTGGGTTGGCTGGCGTCGCTTGCTGGCCATTCTGACCGGATTCATTGGCGTGATTCTTGTCACCAGGCCGGGCTTTGGCGGCATTCACTGGGCGGTGATGTATTCCTTTGCCGCGACCGCATGCTATGCGCTGTACAGCATCTATACGCGCTACCTCTCCCAGCATGATTCAGCCGAGGTGAACTTGTTCTACACGCCCATTGCAGGAACCCTGCTTGCAGCGCCACTGGCAATTGGTGTTTGGGTATGGCCGTCCGATGCGTTTACCTGGATCCTGTTTGCCTGGACTGGAATCACCGCCACATTCGGTCATTGGCTGATGATTCTGTCGCTCAAATATGCGCCAGCCCCCGTCGTGGCCCCCTTTGTCTATGTCGGACTGATAAGCATGTCCGGACTGGGATATGTCGTGTTCGGAGATGTGCCGACGCTATGGACACTGGCCGGAGGTGCGGTGGTGGTATCTTCCGGCCTCTACCTGCTGTATCGCGAGCGTCACGAGAAGGGCTAAGCTTCCGGTGCAACTTTCTCCAGCCGTGCCAGCGTCTCTGCCGCGAATGTTTCAAAACGCCCTTTTTCTATCGCGATACGGATTTCTCGCATCAGATCCTGGTAGAAATGCACGTTCGCCCAACTGAGCAACATGGGTCCAAGATATTCCTGTGACTTGATGAGGTGATGGAGATACGCGCGAGAATAGTCACGCGCCGCAGGGCAGGAACTCGCCTCATCCAGGGGCCTCGGGTCGTCAGCAAACCTGGCATTGCGCAGATTGACCTTGCCGTTCCAGGTAAACGCTTGACCGTGACGGCCTGACCGGGTGGGCATGACGCAATCGAACATGTCGATACCGCGCGCCACCGACTGGATGATGTCCTGGGGTGTCCCGACCCCCATCAGGTAACGCGGCTTGTCTTCAGGCAGGCCGGGCACGGTGATGCCTAGCGTTTGCAACATCAACTGCTGCCCTTCGCCAACGGCAAGCCCGCCAACGGCGTACCCGTCAAAGCCGATTTTCTTGAGAGCTTCGCTCGAGGCTAAGCGCAAATCAGGATATACGCCGCCCTGAACGATCCCGAACAGGGCATGTCCCGGCTTTGCATATTTTGCGAAAGCCTCTTTTGAAAGCTCGGCCCAGCGCATGGAAAGATTCATGGACGCTTCTGCCTCTTCCACCTCGCATGGGAATGGCGTGCATTCATCGAACACCATCTGGATGTCGGCACCCAGCAGGCATTGAATCTCGATGGAACGCTCCGGCGTCAACTCATGCTTGCTGCCGTCAATATGTGACTGGAACGTGACGCCCGCCTCGGTGATCTTGCGCAGTTTAGCCAGTGACATGACCTGGAACCCTCCAGAATCGGTGAGGATTGGCCGGTCCCAGTTCATGAATTTATGCAAGCCGCCAAGCGCGGCCACCTCTTCAGCCCCCGGTCGCAGCATGAGGTGATAGGTGTTGCCGAGAACAATGTCGGCACCCGTCTCACGCACGCTCGACGGCAACATGGCCTTTACCGTCCCAGCCGTCCCGACGGGCATGAAAGCAGGCGTGCGGATCGACCCGCGCGGTGTACAGATTTCTCCCGAACGGGCCGAACCGTCGGTAGCTGCAACCTTGAATGAAAAATCTACAGTCATGTTCTCTGCTCTGAAGGTGTCAGCAGGCAGGCATCGCCATAGGAGTAAAACCTATAGTCCCCGGCAATGGCGTGGGCATAGGCCTGTTGCATGGTTTCCAAACCACAAAAGGCCGAGACCAGCATGAAAAGGGTCGAACGTGGCAAATGAAAATTGGTGAGCATGGCGTCAACGGCTCTGAAATCGTAGCCGGGCGTAATGAAGATATCCGTTTCACCCGTGAATGCGCGAATAAGGCCATCCTCACCGGTTGCACTTTCCAGCAAGCGCAGGGCCGTCGACCCAACGGCAATGATACGTCCTCCGGTTTGCCTCACGTCGTTCAACGCTTGCGCGTTCTGCGGGCTCACCACCCCCCATTCGGCATGCATAGGGTGGTCCGCTGTATCATCCACCTTCACGGGCAGAAAAGTACCAGCACCCACATGCAGAGTGACGAAATGCCTTGAAATGCCTTTTTCCTCGAGCCTTTCAAACAGCTCATTGGTAAAATGCAGCCCCGCCGTTGGCGCCGCAACCGCGCCGGTCTCGCGCGCGTAAAGGGTTTGATAATCGCTCACATCCTGCTCATCAGGGGCTCGGCGTGATGCGATATAGGGAGGCATTGGCATTTGCCCCAGGGCGGCGATCGCCTCATCAAGAGCGGGCCCCTGAAAGTCAAAAGAGATGATGACCTCACCTCCTTCACCTTTTTCTTTAACACAGCCCCATAAGACTCCTAATAGACACACGTTTTCTTTTGAACCAAACTCGATACGATCACCCGTTTTCAACCGCTTTGCCGGACGCGCCAGCGCTGTCCAAGTGCTGGTGTCGAGGGGTTTCAGCAAGGTGATGGAGACATTCGCGGTTGTCTCATCACGATGCCGAATCCCTGACAGCTGGGCGGCCAGAACGCGTGTATTGTTGAAAACGAGTGCATCACGCGGCTCGAGCAGGTCCGGCAATTCGCTGATGGAGCGATCCTGAAACCGGTTTTCCGTGTTCGGGTCCACGCACAGCAGACGCGCGCAATCGCGCGGACGCGCCGGTCTGAGCGCGATGCGTTCCTCTGGAAGTTCAAAATCGAATTTGTCTACGCGCAAATGGATGCCCCGCGAGCGCGAGAAAGCACGAGTGCTACTCGGCGTCAGCCGCCACGCGCATGGAAACAATCTTGTCGGGATCAATAACGGGCTCACCGCGCTTGATTTTGTCGACATGTTCCATGCCGTCCACAACCTTGCCCCAGACAGTATATTCGCCGTTCAGGAAAGATGAATCTCCAAAACAGATGAAGAACTGGCTGTCGGCACTGTCCGGACTGGCTGCCCGTGCCATGGAGGTGGTGCCGCGCACATGCGGCTCATCATTGAATTCAGCTGCCAGATTCTGGCCAGATCCGCCCGTGCCCAAGCCTTCGGGGCAGCCCGTTTGCGCCATGAATCCGTCAATGACGCGGTGGAAGACGATGCCGTCATAGAACTTCTTGCGTGCCAGTTCCTTGATGCGCGCGCAATGTTTGGGCGCAAGGTCAGGCCGCAAAGCGATGGTCACATTGCCCTGCGTCGTCTCGAGTATCAGCGTGTTTTCCAGATCAGTGTCGGCCATTATATCCTCGTCTCTCAGGTCCTGGGGAATTGAATATTTTGAAAAGTTCCAAATCTGGCGACAGTGATGGGCGAGGAAGCACGCAGCGTCAAGACGCCAATCGCAGAACTGGCAACAGATCAGGGACTAGGGGCTTCCTTCAACACTGAGTGATCCTCGGCGTCTGCCGCCACCTGCACCTTGAGCATCTTGTCTGGAATATCGACTGTACCGTTGCGGGCCTGGTCACCAAGCTTGATGGCATCGACCCGTTCCATGCCGCGGATAACCTGTCCCCAAACCGTATAGGAGCCATTCAGATGTGATGCTGCAAAAAGGCAGATAAAGAACTGGGAGTTGGCGCTGTGCTTGCTGCCTGAACGCGCTGCGCCAAGGGTTCCGCGCTTGAACGGTTCATTCGAGAATTCTGCCTTGAGATCAGGATAGTTCGAGCCTCCGGTCCCGTTGCCTTTCGGGTCTCCGGTCTGCGCCATGAACCCCTTTATGACGCGATGGAAGACGATGCCGTTATAAAACCCTTCCCGTGTCAGTTTCTTGACTCGTGCCACGTGATTGGGCGCCAGATCAGGCCGCAACCGGATTGCCACCCTCCCCGTCTTTAAATCGATATAGAGAATATTTTCTTTATCGAGTGCCCCGGTCTGATGGTCTGGGGATTTGGATTTCTGACCATCAGCACACGAGACGGCAAACAGTGCCAGAACCAGGGCGAGCAAAATTCTAGGATATCTACTCATGTGATTTGTTGCCCTGGCGACCAAATCTGTCGGCGAGCCTTTCCGCAATTGATGGGGGCACGAAAGACGACGCGTTTCCTCCCATAGACGCAATCTGGCGCACCAGCGAACTCGCTATATGGCGGACCCCGGGAGACGATGCCAGGAACACGGTTTCGATGTCCGGCGCCATTTGTCCATTCATGGCTGCCATCTGGGTCTCATAGTCAAAGTCGCCCGAATCCCGCAATCCACGGACAATCACGTTCGCCCCAGCATCACGGGCCGCATCCACAGCCAGATTGTCGAAGGTTTGAACATTAATCTCGATCCCGGCCTTTTTCCCCGCCAAAACAGCCTCAACTTTCAGCATGTCCACCCGGTCTTCGACGGTAAATAGCGGCTTTTTCCCATGATGCACGCCAACACCAATCACGAGCCTATCCACTAACCGCGATGCCCGCGTGATGATATCCATATGTCCAAGCGTAAGCGGGTCGAAGCTGCCGGGATAGAAGCCTGTACGGGCCATGTTTCGTTTCCTTACTGATAGGTCTCGATAGGTTTCAGGCGCGCCGGGCCGCCAACCACAGCCCGCCGCATATCAGCAACACACCGGTGAGACTGTCAGCGAGCCGGACTCGGCTTTCCGTGATCCAGGAGCGTGCCTTGCCTGCCAGGATCCCATAGGAACCATCGATTATCGTAACAATCACGATGAACGTTATTGCAAGAATCCAGAGCTGGATTGTAATTGGTGCATCGTGGTTGACAAATTGCGGAAAAAAAGCGCCGAGAAACAGCAATGTCTTGGGGTTTGACAAGGAGACCGCAAGCCCCTGCCAGTACCAGCGCCGACCGGAGACGACGGGTTTTTCCAGAACAGGGCCATGCTTCCAAACTTTCCATATGCGGCTTGCCCCGAGCCAGACTAAGTAGGCCGCCCCGGCCCAGCGGAGCAAATCGAACCAGTCCGCCATCAGGGCCATGACTGAACTCATCCCGAGCGTAGCGCCGGTTACGAGTAGTATGACACCGCTGATACCGCCCGCCACAGTCTGCAAACCGGCCTTCAGCCCGTGGGATGTTCCATTGGCGAGTATCAGCGATACGCTGGGGCCCGGCGTTGCTGCCAGAACAACACTCGCAAGGACAAAAGCCAGAAAGAGTTCAATCGTCATAGCGGTTTCCTTCAAGATGCGGGCCCGACGCTACTCCGGGGCGCATTTTGCCGCAATCTAAAGGTCCGGTTTCTGGTCTGGGCTCTCGCCTTCGACATCCCCTTCAGGACTATCCTCATCGTCTTCTTCATCCGGGATGCCTTCGACATACATCACGCGCTCATCCTCGGCTGTGTTGAATATGGTTACGCCCTTGGTCGAGCGGCCAATGATGGAGATATCCTCCACAGGCACACGGATCAGTTGTCCGCCATCCGTTACCAGCATGATCTGGCCACTTTCCTCGATCGGGAAGGAGGCCACCAGGGGCCCGTTCCGGTCATTGACCGTCATGGAGATGATGCCTTTACCGCCACGGCCTGACGTTCTGTACTCGTAAGCTGAAGACCTCTTGCCATAGCCATTTTGCGAGATCGTCAGAATAAACTGCTCATGGGCGCCCATCTCCGCGTAGCGTTCGGGTGTCAGGTCCGCGGTTTCGGTGGCTTCGTCATCTGAGGGTGAGTCTTCTTCCAGCACCTCCGCCTCGCCGCTTGCCGCCCGCCTGATCGCATTGGCCTGGCGCACATATTCCGCCCGCTCCGCCGGGTCGGCGTCCATGTGGCGCAGGATGGCCATCGAGATAAGGCGGTCATCCTTGTCGAGCCGGATGCCGCGCACACCGGTTGATGTACGTCCCGAGAAGACACGCACATCGGTCACGGGGAAACGGATTGCCTTGCCACCTGCGGTGGTCAGCAGCACATCGTCAGTTTCGCTGCAGATGTCGACGCGGTGGATCTGGTCTCCCTCATCAAGCTTCATGGCGATCTTGCCGTTCTGGCGCACTTCGACAAAGTCAGAGAGCTTGTTGCGGCGGACATTGCCGGTTTTTGTGGCAAACATCACTCCAAGCGTGCTCCAGGAGTCTTCATCCTCGGGCAACGGCATGATGGTGGTAATGTTTTCATCCGTTTCGAGCGGCAGCAGGTTGATAAGCGCCTTGCCCCTGGCCTGTGGTGCGGCCTCGGGTAGCTTCCAAACCTTCATCTTGTAGGCCATGCCACGTGATGAGAAGAACAGCACCGGGGTATGGGTGTTGACGATGAATATGCGGGTCACGAAGTCTTCATCGCGTGTGGCCATGCCGGCGCGGCCCTTGCCGCCGCGGCGCTGGGCGCGATAGGTCGAGAGCGGCACGCGCTTGATATAGCCCTTGTGGGACACAGTCACGACCATGTCCTCGCGCTGGATCAGGTCTTCATCTTCAACATCCGCACCGCCTTCGATAATTTCGGTGCGCCTAGGGGTGCCAAACTCTTCCATGATGGAAGTGAGTTCGCCTTTCACAATCGCGACAATCCGGGCACGCGAGCGCAGAATATCGAGATAATCCTCGATCTGGGTGCCAAGCCCCTTGAGTTCATCGCCAATTTCATCACGGCCCAAAGCGGTGAGCCGTTGCAGGCGCAGTTCTAAAATGGCGCGGGCCTGCTCATTTGAAAGCCTGCACGTGCCGTCCTTGGAAACCTTGTGGCGTGGGTCGGCGATTAACTCCACCAGCGGTGCCACATCACCCGCCGGCCAATCTCGTGCCGTCAAGGCAGCACGCGCGGTGGCCGGGTCCGGCGATTTGCGGATAAGCGCAATCACTTCGTCAACATTGGCGACAGCAATAGCGAGGCCCACCAGGATATGTGCGCGGTCGCGCGCCTTGGAGAGAAGGTGCTTGGTGCGGCGGCTGACAACCACCTCACGGAATTCTGTAAAGGCGCGCACAAGATCAAGCAGGTTCAACTGCTCGGGACGCCCGCCATTCAGCGCAACAATGTTGCAGCCGAACGAAGATTGCAGTTGCGAGAAACGGTAGACCTGGTTCAGCACCACATCAGCGACCGCGTCGCGGCGCAATTCAATAACCACACGCATGCCGTCGCGGTCGGATTCATCGCGGATATCGCTGATCCCCTCGATGCGTTTGTCACGCACCAGTTCCGCGATTTTCTCGATCATCGACGCCTTGTTCACCTGGTAGGGAATCTCGGTGATGATGAGAGCTTCCCGGTCCTTGCGAATCTCCTCCACGGCGACCTTGCCGCGCATGACCACGGAGCCCCGGCCCGTCTCGTAGGCGGAGCGAATACCCGACCGACCGAGAATGAATCCGCCCGTTGGAAAATCAGGTCCGGGAACGATTTCATTCAGTTCAGGAATGGTGATTGCCGGGTTGTCGAGATAGGTGATGCAGGCGGTGATCACCTCGCACAGATTGTGCGGCGGGATAGTGGTCGCCATGCCGACGGCGATGCCGCCCGCGCCATTGACCAGCAGGTTGGGAAAGCGCGCCGGCAGGACGCTTGGTTCCGATTCCGAACCGTCATAATTGTCCTGGAAGTCGACCGTGTCCTTGTCGAGGTCTTCCAGAAGCCCCTGCGCCACCTTTTCAAGCCGGCATTCGGTGTAACGCATGGCGGCGGGTGGATCGCCATCGACAGAGCCGAAATTGCCTTGCCCGTCGATCAACGGCAGACGGAGCGAGAAGTCCTGCGCCATGCGCACCAGGGCGTCGTAAATCGCCGTGTCGCCGTGGGGATGGTATTTACCAATAACGTCGCCAACGACGCGCGCCGACTTTCTGTACGGTTTGTTCCACTCATAGCCATTCTCGTGCATCGAGTAGAGGATGCGCCGGTGAACGGGCTTCAGACCGTCGCGCACATCGGGCAGCGCCCGGCTCACGATTACGCTCATGGCATAGTCGAGATAGGAACGCTTCATCTCGTCAGAGATGGAGATCGGTCTTATATCGGAAGGGTCTTCAGGCCCCTCACCGCCCGGAGGTGGCGGCGGAATATCGTCGACATCTGACAAGGTGGAGCCGGTTCCTGCTTCTTGTGATTTTATCGCCTCTTGAGCACAAAAGCGCCATGCTAAAAGTCATACTTCATCGAGGCAAAAGATACGTTTTTGAAGTGAGTGTGATTATAACCGATCACACCCCCGATCCGCAACCTTTGCTGCATCAAATCCTCACCTTTCGCAAGGTATTTTTGTTTTCTTTTTCAATATGTTATAAGCAATATAGATGTTTGCTGATAATCGATCAAAAATCACTTCTGCCAAGCAAGCTGATTTAGGGTTTTAATCTGCGACTCGCATAGCTCATCCGTGCTACTCAAAGCTCATTGCTCCGTGAAATATGAGTGTAGTTGATGGACCTCAATTTTCTCACATCGGCATTCGCGACATTCTTCGTCACCATCGATCCGATTGGGCTGGCACCAATTTTCGTTGCGCTGACCCAAGAGCTCACAGCTGCTGACCGGCGCAAGGTCGCACGTATATCCTGCTTGATTGCGTTCATTCTGCTTGCGCTAGCGGCTCTTGGCGGCAAGGCGCTCCTGGGAGTTCTGGGAATAAGCCTTGATGCTTTCCGCATCGCCGGTGGGCTGTTCCTGTTTTATATGGGTTTCGAGATGCTCTTCGAATTGCGGCAACCGCGGCGCCACAAGCATGCCGACACTGCCGTCGGGATAGACCACGTCAAAAATATTGCCGCGTTTCCGCTCGCCATTCCCTTGATGGCCGGGCCCGGCGCAATCACCGCAACAATATTGCTGGCCTCAAAGACACAAGGAAATTTAGTTAACTTCCTGGGCATCATCGCGACCATTTTCCTGGTAGTCGCAATCACCTTCATCACATTCATACTTGCAAGCACAATAACCCGCGCGCTCGGCCAGATGGGAAGGATCGTAGTGACCCGCCTGTTGGGGCTGATATTGGGGGCGCTGGCCGTCCAGTTCATCGCCGACGGCATCAAATCACTCGTCGGTGGCAGCTAGCGTCATTTGGCTATCGCGGCACCTGCACCTTCATCTCCGCGCCACCATGCCCATGCTCCGAATCGTGCGCCCGAAGCGTCACTTCCGAGACATTTTCAGGGATCGTGACACCGGGCAAAGACCGCGTGAATGGTTGCTCATTTTCATGCGGATGAGCCAGTTTACGGGTGCCCAGAACAGTCCCGTCCGGCGCAAGCACATCCCATGCATCGGCATAATGCTTCCAGCCTGTATCACCGTGGCGCACGGACACATCGAACCGATAAGTGCCGGTTCCTTCCTTGATGATCTTGACCCCGACCACATCGGCCTCTCCAGCAATTGTCATAGGGGTGGTAAAACTACCCAATGACCCAAAGGCCAGGATAACCAGACTGCGCGCTAGGCGTTTCATGTCCATACTCCTGTGTAGGGCACTTTAACTCCATGCCAGCCTATTCTAACATTCCCGATGGATCGGAGAAGAGGATTGTCGTCTGCTGGTTGCACGGCTAGGCTTGGCGCCATCCTGTACCATCTGCAAACCCTCAAAGACGGCCCCTCTTGAACCTTTCCCAAGCCGAGACCCCACGCCTTCTTCTGGATGAAGATAAGCTGCAACGTAATGTTGATATGATGGCGGCGCGTGCCCGGGATATTGGCGTGACGCTTCGGCCGCATCTCAAGACGCCCAAATCTCTGAAGGTTGCTGAACGCGCAGTTCCGGATAAATCCGCACCCATCACCGTCTCCACCCTGCGAGAGGCGGAGTATTTCGCCCAAGGCGGCTACACCGATATTCTCTGCGCCGCGACCACGACCGCCAACAAGCTGATCCATGCGGATAAAATCCAGCAACAGACCCGCGCACGCGTGCTCCTGGTATGTGACAGCGTGGAAACCGCCCAGGCGGCCGATATGCGAGCTGGTGAACTGACCGCCAGCTTCGATTTTCTCATCGAGATTGATTGCGGCGAGCATCGCTCCGGTGTCCAGCCTGCATCGCCAGAACTTCTTGAGATTGCAGATACCCTGAAACAAGCGGACCGGTTGAACCTGGCCGGGGTCATGACCCATGCAGGGCATTCCTACGCTACGGACATGTCAGACGAACTCGCAGCAATTGCCGAGAACGAACGTGCCGCCGCCGCCAGGTCGGCCGAAGCCATCCGCGAGAGCGGTCATGAGTGTCCAATCGTCAGTGTAGGCTCAACGCCTACTGTCCTGCATGCTGCGCACCTGGAGGGTATCACCGAGGCCCGTGCAGGCGTTTACCTGTTCTGGGACCTGGCCCAGGCCTCACGTGGTATCTGTGCGCTCGACGACATCGCCGTCACGGTTCTGGCGACGGTCATCGGACACAACAAGGCAGGGGCAAGCCTGGTACTCGATGCCGGTGCTCTCGCGCTGTCAAAGGACATCAGCGCCAATACATACCTTCCGGACGTCAAATATGGCTATGTGTGTGACGCAAAGACTGGCGAGCCTTACCCGGGGCTCAGCATCCGGGATGCCTACCAGGAACACGGCATGGTACCCGTGCCTGATGAAAGCTGGTATGAGCGTTTGCCAATCGGATCACTGGTTCGGGTCATGCCGAACCACACCTGCATGACATGCGCGGCATTTGAAGGTTACGACGTCGTACTAGATGGTGAAATTGTCGAATCCTGGCCGCGGGTCAATGGCTGGTAATCCGCTACAGGTTCTGTAAAAGGGTTTTCATGGCTGCTCACGGTTCAAAAAAAGTTATCTATGCTGCTCTTGTGGGCAATGGCCTTATCGCGGTGACCAAGTTTTTCGCCGCCACCCTCACCGGCTCATCAGCCATGCTGTCGGAAGCGATCCACTCGGTCGTGGACACGGGCAATCAAGGGCTCCTGCTGTATGGCATCAAGCGCTCAAAACGCCCACCTGATGCAGCACACCCATTTGGCTACGGATCTGAGATTTACTTCTGGAGCTTTGTTGTCGCAATCCTGATTTTCGGTCTTGGCGCCGGCATCTCCTTTTATGAAGGGGTTCAGAAACTGCTGCACCCTCACCCCATATCGAGCCCCTATATCAATTACATCGTGCTTAGCTTGGCTATGGTATTCGAGGCAGGCGCATGGTGGATTGCCTACAAGGAGTTCGGCAAGGTCCGAGGCAATTTTGGTCTTTTCGAAGCCGTACAACGTTCCAAGGATCCGACCATATTTACGGTCCTGTTTGAAGATACAGCTGCCATGCTTGGACTTATTGCTGCGTTGATTGGCGTCGCCTGCGCCGACAAACTTGGCATCCCATGGGCCGATGGCGCGGCATCGGTCGCGATTGGCGTCATCCTCGCGGGCACTGCGGCCGTGTTGGCTTACGAAACTAAGGGGCTGCTCATAGGCGAAGCGGCCAGCCGACCGTTGCGGCAAGGCGTGAGGGGCATTGTCGGGCGTGCCAAGGAAGTGCGCCACATCAACGAAATGCGCACCATGCACATGGCGCCTAACGACATCCTCCTTGCACTCAGTCTCGATTTTCATGACGATCTGAAAGTCGGACACGTGGAAGAAACCATTTTCCGCCTGGAAAACGACATCAAGGCTCGCTTCCCCGACATCAAGCGCCTGTTTATCGAGGTGCAGTCCCTGCAAGACCATCACAGGTCGGTCATGACGTCACGGCGCAATCGCCGGGCCGAGCAGAAGTGAACGAATCATGATGTATTACGAATGGATCATCGCCGCACTCGGCGTCATCGTTGTCTATATGTTGCTCGGCTATGCATGGACATGGTGGAGCGAACGCAAATAGATGTCGTTGGACAAAGAAACGGCGCGGGTTGAACACCCGCGCCATCTCAATGCGGGCTTAGTGGAAACGGAAGCCACTATGTCTCCGGAACCCGAAATGGCGCCGATGGGAACCGAACCGGTGCCGACGAAAAGACCGCCGATGTACGCCGAAGCGGTGATTACGGAAGCCGCGGTGAAAACTCCTGAAGCGGTGAGAGCGACCAGAGCGGCGATGTCCGAATGAGCGGCCAAACCGGTGTCCGTAATAACCAGCGTACCGGATGGGCGATTGGACCTCTGCTGCGGCGGTAAGAGGACTGACCAATAGCGGGTTGGCGGAGACCGGTACGGGTGAAGCAAAAAGGCCGAGGACAGCCGAACCGGCTGCTACGGCCAAGAGATTGAATTTCATGTCTGCCTCCTTCGTCAATGACGTGCATAAACAGCACCACTGCTCATACCAACGTGTGAGGAGACGACTAAGAAGCGGACTTCACGGTATTGTGCACGATGTGACTGTCGGGAATACAGCATGCCAGTGACGTTGGATCGCCGGTCCGCAAACGGATGATGTCGAAGTTCAATAGCTGTAAAATAGACGATAGCTGCAGACAAGACACCCTCGGCGGGATCGTTATCCATATGCTGCCTGAAAGTGTGAGTCTATTTGCGCGAGCGGAAGAGCGGTGATTAGCGACAAAGAGTGTCTACACCTCGACCCGGACAGAATAGTCCCGCGGGATTCCTTTCGACGCTTCCGCCCAGTTTGTGGTTTTCGCGCGCGCCTGATGCGCGTCGAAAGCCTGCTGGTCGACAAAGGCTTCTGAAACCAGGAAGCGCCCATTGACATCAGGACATGGCGTAACTTCGAAACTCAGGCAGCCAGGCTCGGCCCGGGTCAAATCGATGTGGGCTGGAAGAGCAGCTTGAATCTCTTCCATGCGCTCTACCGGCACATCAATATGACCGGTCAGGGTCACCGTTCCAGCGGGCCATTTTTGCGAGAGCTCTGAAATCAAATGAAGAGCGCCGCGCTAAAATGGAATCTCGTCGTCGATTTCCTTGTCGAAGGATCCGCCACCACTGCTGCCGCCAGTATCCATCGGACCCGAGCGGCCAAAGTCGGAGCCCCCATTACCGTTTGAACTGGCATAATCTCCCGACCCGCCGCTTTCGCGGGAGTCCAGCATGGTGAGCGTGGAGTTAAAACCCTGCAGTACAACCTCGGTTGAGTAATGGTCCTGGCCGTCTTTTTCCCACTTGCGGGTCTGGAGCTGGCCTTCGAGATAGACCTTGGATCCTTTTTTGAGATATTGTTCCGCAATCCTGCACAGGCCTTCATTGAAGATCACCACCCGGTGCCACTCGGTACGCTCACGGCGCTCACCTGAAGACTTGTCCTTCCAGGTCTCAGAAGTTGCTACCCGCAGATTGCATACAGGCCGACCGTCCTGCATGGAGCGAATTTCCGGGTCAGCACCGAGATTACCGATGAGAATGACCTTGTTGATTGATCCGGCCATGCCGCGTTCCTTTCATTCGCCTTTCAGCGCTTGTCTGTCCAAACACCCGGCACAATTGCCTGCCAGGCGCACTCAAGAATCCAGGCACCAAGCGTATTTCGAGTCACATTAGCCCGCTCGGCTAGAAGGCCGCCAGAGCGGGTGACCACCTGTACACACCTGTCCACAGATGATTGGCCATTGGGCCTCACCTTATGTTCTTTGTTTGTTCTAATATAAGTCGCAAACACCCGAAACGCAACGGGTTCTGGATACGTAGAGTGTGGCATACACGCCACGATTGTGCAGGAAGTGCACACAATTGGCCAATTTATCGCCTAAACACGCAAAAATCATGGCAAAAGCAGCCTAGTTTACTTAACAGCAGCAGCTTGATGAGACGGCGTATGTCGCCGCAGGTTACCGAACAGGCACTTGATGACTCCAGCAGCACGCGAACGGGCGGAAAAAAGGGCCCGAATCATGGGGCGTGGTCCTTTGGGCTTCTCACGCCGAACCTGGCCCTTTGTGAAAGTTCTCGTCGGTAACTGGCTGTTCGCGTTTATTTATTACGTTGGCCTGAAGCAAGTCATTTTCTGGACGCCGCCATCCTGGGATGTGGCCGACCGTCTTGAGCTCATGGTAAAATGTTCGATCCTTGCGATCCTGCCCGCGGTCGCAGCAATTGCCATCGTGGCGGCACAACGCCTCAATCCGGATATGTGGGTTGGCCAGCAGGTCAAACGCTACTCCGCTCTCGACATCAACACCCGGGTCATCCTCAACACGGTTGAACAATTCCTGTTGTTCCTGGTTGGCATTGCTGGTGTAGCGCTCTATCTGCCCGCGACAGAGGCCCGGTCAATCCCGCTCCTGACATCCCTGTTCCTGATGGGACGCATCCTGTTCTGGATTGGCTATCACAAGAATCCGCACCTGCGCGCCTTTGGCTTCGGCATCACCTTCTACCCTATAGTGGGCGTCTTCTTCTGGCTGCTGGTGCGGATGTTAACCGGGTACCATATTCCGATCTGACCGCACTCTGTGCCCAGATCGTGTGCGCACCAGGGGATATAGCGTGCTTGCGCAGCGATATGAATCCCGGCATATGTTCTCTTTACGTTCCTTTTCACTTGCACGCACTCACCCATGACTGAAATTGAAACCGATCGCCTGACACTGCGTCCCTATCTTCAGGGAGAAGCCGCGCTGATCCATCGCCTGATCGGCGACATCCGCGTGTTTTTCTGGCGCACCGAGCCGGGCACGCTTGCGGAAGCCGAAGACAGGCTGGCAAATTCCCTGGCCTCTATCAGCGACACTGGCCTGGGATTGTGGGCCGTGTTTGCAAAGAGGCGCAAGGACGAAGGATCAGCATTTCTTGGCCAGGTTTTCCTGCAAACCCTGCGTGACAGCCACGAGATTGAAATCGGCTACCAGCTGATGCCCGAGGCCTGGGGGAACGGTTACGCGAGCGAAGCGGCCCGCGCCCTGCTGGATCACGGGTTTCGCGAGCTCGAATTGGATCAGATCGTCGCTGTCTCTTTACCTGACAACAAGCCGTCACTGCGGGTACTACAACGCCTCGGTCTGCCCTATATTGAGGACCGGATGCACGCAAATATCGAACACAAATATTTTGCGCTGACACGGGAGGCTTATCTGAGCCGACACGGTCCTGCCAGCGAGAAGGACTGAGTAAAGCCACGACATGCACAAGCATATTTCCATACGCGGCGCGCGCGAGCACAATCTCAAGGGGCTAGACCTTGATCTTCCGCGCGAGAAGCTGATTGTCATCACCGGCCTGTCGGGCTCGGGGAAGTCGTCGCTCGCCTTTGACACCATTTACGCGGAAGGGCAGCGCCGCTACGTGGAATCGCTCTCGGCCTATGCACGCCAGTTCCTGGAAATGATGCAGAAGCCCGACGTGGACCATATCGAGGGTCTCTCGCCAGCCATTTCCATCGAGCAGAAAACCACCAGCCGCAACCCACGCTCGACAGTGGGAACCGTCACCGAGATCTACGACTATATGCGGCTGCTGTTCGCCCGCGTCGGCGTGCCCTTCTCGCCCGCCACCGGTCTGCCGATCGAGAGCCAGACAGTTTCCCAGATGGTTGACCGGGTCATGGAGCTGGAGGAAGGCACGCGGTCTTACCTGCTGGCGCCCATCGTGCGGGGCCGCAAGGGAGAATATAAAAAAGAACTCGCCGAGCTGATGAAGAAGGGGTTTCAGCGGGTCAAGATCGACGGGACGTTCCACGAGATATCTGAGGCCCCTACGCTGGACAAGAAGTTCACACACGACATCGACGTGGTTGTGGACCGCATCGTGGTGCGCGATGACGTCGCCACGCGGCTGGCGGATTCCTTCGAGACGGCCTTGCTACTGGCTGACGGCATTGCGCTGGTTGAACTCGCCGACAAGCCGCTCTCAGAAGACCAGCTCGCAAGCGCCAACAGGGGCCGTAATGAGACCCACGAGCGGATCATTTTTTCACAGCGTTTCGCCTGCCCGGTGTCGGGTTTCACCATCGATGAGATCGAGCCGCGGCTGTTTTCGTTCAACAACCCCTATGGCGCGTGCCCGTCTTGTGACGGGCTGGGGACAGAACTCAGGTTTGAGCCTGACCTCGTTGTGCCGGATGAGAATCTGAGCATGCGCCAGGGCGCGATTGTGCCCTGGGCCAAGACCGGCACGGCCTCGCCCTATTACGCACAGACGCTGGAAGCCATCTGCGCCCATTACGGCGTGAAGATGAGCGATCCCTGGAACGAGCTGCCCGAACATGTGCGCGAGGCTATCCTCTTCGGATCAGGCGATGACAAGATCAGCTTCACCTATGACGACGGCACGCGGCAATACACAACGTCGAAACCCTTCGAAGGGGTGGTGAACAATATCAAGCGCCGCTGGACAGAGACCGAGAGCAACTGGGTGCGCGATGAACTGTCTCGCTTCCAATCCGACCACCCTTGCGAGGCATGCGGGGGCTACCGGCTGAAACAGCAAGCGCTGGCAGTAAAGATCGCCGACCTGCACATCGCGCAGGTGAGCGAGATGTCGATCCGAAATGCGGGCGACTGGTTCGACACGGTGCCGGGTACGCTGAATGCGCAGCAGAACGAGATCGCCACAAGGATCTTGAAGGAAATCCGCGAGCGGCTGAAATTCCTCAACGATGTGGGGCTGGATTACCTCACTTTATCACGCGGCTCGCGCACCCTGTCGGGCGGCGAAAGCCAGCGCATTCGCCTTGCTTCACAGATCGGCTCCGGGCTGACGGGCGTGCTCTACGTGCTGGATGAGCCTTCCATCGGCCTGCACCAGCGCGACAATGCAAGATTGCTGGAAACGCTTCGTGCGCTCAGGGACATGGGCAACACGGTCATTGTTGTTGAGCATGACGAGGACGCGATCACCAGTGCTGATCACGTGGTGGATATCGGACCGGGTGCTGGCATTCACGGCGGCGAAGTGGTGGCCGAGGGCACGCCGAAAAAGGTCATGGCCACGGCGAAAAGCCTGACCGGGCAATATCTCACCGGCAAAATGGCCATCCCCCTGCCCGTCAAGCGCCGCCCTATCTCGGACACGCGCAAGCTCAAGGTCATCGGCGCGCGTGGAAATAATCTGCAAGACGTCACGGCGGAAATCCCCATGTCCACCTTCACCTGCATCACCGGCGTGTCAGGTGGCGGCAAATCCACGCTGCTGATCGAGACGCTGTACAAGGGCGTGGCGCGCAAGCTCTCCAATGCACGCGAGCACCCGGCGGAACATGACGCGCTGGAAGGCGTGGAGCATCTGGATAAAATCATCGACATCGACCAAAGCCCTATCGGGCGCACGCCCCGCTCCAACCCGGCCACCTATACCGGCGCGTTTCCGCCCATAAGGGAGTGGTTCGCCGAGCTGCCGGAATCGCGCGCGCGCGGCTACAAGCCCGGGCGGTTTTCCTTCAACGTGAAGGGCGGGCGCTGCGAGGCCTGCCAGGGCGACGGGCTGCTCAAGATCGAGATGCATTTCCTGCCCGATGTTTACGTCACCTGCGACCAGTGCAAGGGCGCGCGCTACAACCGCGAGACGCTGGAGATCAAGTTCAAGGGCAAGTCCATCGCCGACATTCTCGACATGACGGTCGAGGAAGCGGCGGAGTTCTTCAAGGCCGTGCCCTCCGTGCGCGACAAGATGGCAACGCTGAAGCGCGTCGGGCTGGACTACATAAAAGTCGGCCAGCAGGCGACGACGCTGTCCGGCGGCGAAGCGCAACGGGTGAAGCTATCCAAAGAACTCTCGCGCCGCGCCACGGGCCGCACGCTCTATATCCTCGATGAACCCACCACGGGGCTGCATTTCCATGACGTCTCCAAGCTGCTCGACGTGCTGCACGAGCTGGTCGACCAGGGCAACACGGTGGTGGTGATCGAGCACAACCTGGAGGTCATCAAGACGGCCGACTGGATCGTCGACCTCGGCCCCGAAGGCGGCGACGGCGGCGGCAAGATCGTGGCGGCGGGCACGCCTGAAGATGTAGCAAAACAAAAGGACAGCTATACGGGTCAGTTCCTGAAAGGACTGTTCGAGAGACGCCCCGGCAAGCCCTCGGGCGCGAAGAAACGGGCAGAAGCGGCTGAATGATGGCCTCAATGTCAATTTTACCGCGATCACGGGATTAATCACTCATGGCCATCAGATTGATGACAAAGATCATTTAATCTTCACGCCGATCGATGTAAAAAGCGCAACAACTCTGCGAATACATTATCCTCAAACCTGAACAATTTCACACCATGCCGGACCAGTTTATTCTTATTCTCGCGGTTATCGCGACCCTCTCAATCTTCCAGTCGGTATTTGGCATTGGAATATTGGTGTTTGGAACACCGACACTCCTGCTGTTGGGGTTTGAGTTCGCCACAGCCCTCAGTTTCCTGCTGCCGGCGTCCTTGGCGATATCGCTCCTCCAAGTGATTTCGTTCCCGGGCCAGAGACCAGCAATTTCCCCGTATCTGTATCTCCTCTGCATCCCGGGGATCGCGTTGGGGTTATTATTCACAGAATCAATGTCTTCAACGGTTTGGCCCCACTATTTAGTCGGCGCGATACTGCTGATTTCAGCGATTATCCGGCTTGATCAGCGCGTACAGGGATGGCTGACTAACGCCCTTGGCAAGAATATTGCTTTCTATCATGCGGTTATGGGGACGGTGCATGGCCTCACCAATCTGGGGGGCGCTTTTCTCGCCGTTTTCGCAAGCACGACCAGCACTGACAAGCAAACAATAAGGTACCGGATTGCCTATTATTACCTTCTGTTCAGCGTGGTTCAGATTTTTGTCCTGGTGATGATCGCCGGGTTCCAGAAGATGTTATCCCTGAACCTGTTGATGGCCCTGGTGTCGACGTCAGTCTACCTACTGGTTGGAAACAGGATTTTTATTCGCTCTAACAATGGCAGGTATCAGATTGCCCTAAGTGGATTCATGGCGGCCTGCGGTATAGCCATCCTGCTGAATGCCTGAACTTACCGCATCCCGTGCAGGGTTTTAGATCTGCCTTCATCGTCAGTGGCACGCGAAAAAGGACAGCTATACAGGCCAGTTCCCCAAAGGGTTGTTCGAGCGACGCCCCGGCAAGCCCTCGGGCGCGAAGAACCGGGCAGAAGCGGCTGAATAAGCTCCCCGCTGGCAACCTTCATTTAATCCCTGCATGAAAAACTAGACAACTGCCGCCCCATCGCGAGGCCGCTTTGTTGCCGCAGAGTGCTGCAACATTTCGCGCGGGCGGGACAGGGACGAAACATGAGGAACGCGCCATGATCTGTTCGGCACTCACAGCACTCTCGATTTTCGCCGGCGCGTGTTCAAACGCGGTGCCCCAGACGCTCGCCAGGACCGCGCCGAGCTTTAACGTTGAGCTCGCGCAACAACTGATCAACACGCACCGTGTGGCGCACGGGCTGGCGCCCGTCACGATCAATGACAAGCTGATGGCGGCGGCTCAGGCGCATTCAATGGACCTCGCCGGGCGCGGGCGCGTCTCCCACAAGGGCTCGGACGGCTCCCTGCCGAAGGACCGCGCGCGGGCGTTTGGCTACAATCCGCGGCTTGCGTCTGAAAATGTCGCGGCCGGGTATAACAATACGAGCGATGTCATCAGGGACTGGACGGTGAGCAAGGGCCACAACGCCAACCTGCTCCGGCGCGGCGCGAAACATATGGGCATGGCGCTCGCCTATAACCCCAAGGCCGGCAAGCAAACCTACTGGACGCTGCTCATGGGTGTGCCGAGGTAGGTGGAGGTGTTTGTGGTGATGGCGGCGGTGTGAGCCGACTCAGAAGAGGAACACTGTTATCCAGCAGCTTCCTACGTAAGCACTCAGCTCTTCTTATCAAAGTCTTGGTAATAGTAATTTGCCGTCGCGGCCTTCTTTTCTGGGCTCAGTCCGTTGTAAAATCTAGGAAAATTTCTCATCCCATATTTGATCGCTTCGAGCGTATAGGGAATGTGAACTACGCAAGCCTTGCCCCGAATAATGACTGGACACAAATCATCATCTTTGCCATTCGTCTTATTCAAATTCGCCGCGATGATCGGTAGTCCAAGTTCAAGCGCCAGTTCCAACTCCCAACGTACAAATTTGTGAAGATTTTTGGTCTTCTCACCTACTAGAACCAACACCACGCTGGACTTCTTCATCCGTTCGCGCAATTTCGATTTGACATATTGCTCGTTCTGCGCCTGACCCGTCATGGTGTCTAGGTCGTGCGCGTTCTGATAATTGAAATCGATATTTTTGTTTTCCTTCCAGCCGTTCAGATACGCATAGGCCCACTTGTCATTGTCGCCGTCAAAAACCACATATGCAGCAGCCATTTGCCATCTCCTTCAGTCTGATTGTCTTGCGATCCAGAGCGTATGCTCGCGAGAAAACGCCATCTCAGCGTCATTCACAAACTCCGAAAAATCGCTCCCATTCCTCACAGCATCCGCCTTCGGCCGGATCATGCCGATCTCGTGAGCGGCAACTGTGTAAGCGGCTGCGAGTTCGTTGAACTTCTTGATTTGCATCCAACCGACGACCACAGCGGCGAGTACAATAAGAGGTTCTATCGGCCAGAATTGCCAATCTGGCAAAGCAATGCGAGTTAGAACCATGCCTCCAGCAAGGACATAGGCAATGCCACTTACCCAAACCCAACGCTGCGCGCATTTACGATTTGTCTTTGACTTCCTTTTGTACCAGTTACGCTGCTCGTCAACGCGATGCCTCAGGTAGTATGCCATCCGATCGGCACGAGACATCCCACGCACATCCCCCATTGCTTTACTTATTTGATCATTTCCGGACCAATCGTCCGAAATTTGCTTCGCAGTCTCTTTATTCTGGCGAAACATCTCATGCAATTCGTCACGAAACTGTTCCTTAGCCTTCGTGGTATTTTCTTCGAATGGAGTGGCGTGCATCATGTAGCGCCATGTCAGAGTTTTTACGCTCTCAGCAAGTGCGCGACAACGATACCACCATTGTTCTGGCTTACTCTGAGCTCGACTTAGAAGAATCACCAATCCAGTAAAGAATACACCCGCGTAAATCACATAGTAGAAAACGCCGCCAAAGAGACTCATGGAGAACACAGAAGCAAGGAATAGCATCAGATATTCCCCACGTATCAACCGCAAAAATTTTGTCTGATATTGATTGGAGCTGGCATCAGCATCCAAGAACAAGGCAGGATAGTCCGCGTGATTCACCTTCAATTCCCTTGCGTCAAGATTAGCATAATTGGCAACTCACCTAACTACGGTGTGAGTTTGATAAAGTTCCTTATTTGTTCTTTTAGTTGCATCGTGCCCAGACGGCAACTCAAAAGTCATGCCATCCTTTCCCGCTTTAGGAACGAGGAGCCGACCATGCAGCAGACCTGAGCGTCGTCCCGGCATTCATTGCCGGGACCCATTGGCTTAGCGGTTGATATCTTCGTACAGGTCATTCCACTCAGGATTGCTTCCTTCGATCAGCCTGATTTTCCAAGCGCGCATCTTTCGAAGAGCGTGTCTATTTGCCCTACCGGCTATCGCCTGCTTGAGGGCCTTCTTGATTTCCCTACCGGCTATCGCCTGCTTGAGGGCATTCTTGATTGCCCTATTGGCAATCGTCCTGCGCGTTCCCACATATGATGCTCACCTGGTGAGATGAGGGGCACCTTGCGCGAGAGATTCCATGCAAAATGATAATCGTCCGGACAATTCAGACAGCTCGAACAACCAGGGGTTTCTAACCTCCCTCATACAAGGGGCCATCCGCGATACAATTGGCATGTGGATCTCAGT
>JAJFHQ010000013.1 GCA_021775525.1 Hyphomicrobiales bacterium | reverse complement strand
ATGATATCAAGGCTGTTTTTCACCTCGTCGGGAATTTCCACGAGTTCCTTGGCATTCTCTTCCGGGATGATCACCTTCTTGACGCCTCCGCGAAGGGCTGCAAGGAGCTTCTCCTTGAGACCGCCGATTGGCAGTACCCGTCCACGCAACGTGATCTCGCCAGTCATGGCAACATCCTTACGCACCGCAATTCCGGTCATAACTGAAATTATCGCTGTGGCCATGCCGACACCTGCCGAAGGGCCGTCTTTCGGAGTGGCACCTTCCGGTACATGGACATGAATATCACGCTTATCAAACAATGGCGGCTCTATGCCAAATGCCACCGCCCGTGATTTCACATAGGCATTGGCTGCCTGAATGGATTCTTTCATAACGTCGCGCAGATTGCCCGTAACCGTCATTTTACCTTTGCCCGGCATCATGACGCCTTCGATGGTGAGAAGCTCACCGCCCAACTCGGTCCAAGCGAGACCCGTCACCACGCCAACCAGATCTTCGCCTTCTGTGACGCCATAACGGTATTTCGGGATCGAGAGGAAATCTTCCAGATTACCCTTGCTGATCTTGATGACTTTCTTGTCCGAAGTCAGCAGCTCCTTGACCGATTTACGGGCAATTTTGGCGAGCTCCCGCTCAAGGTTACGCACACCCGCTTCACGGGTATAGCGCTGAATGACTTCCTCCAGGGCACCATCATCCAGGTTCCATTCTTCCTCGGACAAGCCATGGGATTTCAAAATTTCCGGAATCAGATGCCGCCGTGCAATCTGAACCTTCTCATTTTCCGTGTAGCCGGCAATACGAATGATCTCCATTCTGTCCATCAGCGCATGGGGAATATTTAACGTATTTGCCGTGGTGACAAACAGCACGTTGGATAGATCGTAATCGACCTCCAGGTAATGATCGTTGAAAGTGTGGTTTTGCTCCGGGTCCAGCACTTCGAGGAGTGCTGAAGCAGGGTCACCACGAAAATCAGCGCCCATTTTATCGATCTCGTCGAGCAGAAATAGCGGATTGGTCTTTTTCGCTTTTTTCATGGACTGAATGACCTTGCCGGGCATTGAGCCGATATAGGTCCTGCGGTGACCACGAATCTCGGCTTCATCGCGCACACCCCCTAGGGACATGCGGACAAATTCACGACCCACCGACCGAGCGATAGATTTGCCGAGCGAGGTCTTGCCAACACCGGGAGGACCAACCAGGCACAAGATCGGGCCTTTGAGCTTGTTGGTCCGCGTTTGCACCGCGAGATATTCGACGATCCGCTCTTTAACTTTCTCAAGTCCGTAATGATCGGAATCAAGGATCTTCTGAGCTTCGTCCAGGTCTTTTTTAATCTTGCCTTTGACACCCCACGGAATGCTGAGCAACCAATCAAGATAGTTGCGTACCACGGTGGCTTCTGCCGACATGGGACTCATCTGCTTGAGTTTCTTGAATTCAGCGGTGGCTTTTTCCTTGGCTTCCTTGGAAAGGCGCGTTGACTCGATCTTCTCTTCCAGCTCCGAAAGATCGTCACGGCCATCTTCCGCATCGCCGAGTTCCTTCTGAATCGCCTTCATTTGCTCATTCAGATAGTACTCACGCTGCGTCTTCTCCATTTGCCGTTTCACGCGGGAGCGTATTTTCTTCTCAACCTGGAGGACAGATATTTCGCTCTCCATCAGCGTATAAACGCGTTCAAGCCGCCCCGTAACTGAAACGGTTTCCAAAATATCCTGCTTGTCAGCAATCTTGATCGCAAGATGCGAAGCAATCGTATCGGCGAGCTTGGAATAGTCCTCGATCTGGGTAACCGTACCGAGAACCTCGGGTGAAATTTTCTTGTTCAGCCTGACATAGCTTTCAAACTGGCCAACCGAAGAACGCGCCAGGGCCTCGATTTCATCCGCGGAACCCATATCCTCGGTAACCGGCTCGGTGACGGCTTCGAAATAATCTTCATTCTCGACATATTTGGAGATTTCGACACGCTCGGTGCCTTCAACCAGAACCTTCACGGTTCCATCGGGCAGTTTCAGTAGCTGCAGAACCGAGGCAAGCGTACCCATCTTGTAAATGTCATCAGTCGATGGCTCATCGTCACCGGCGTTTTTTTGAGCGACAAGGAGGATCTGCTTTTCGTTCTCTGTGACCTCTTCCAGCGCATTAATAGATTTCTCGCGACCGACAAAAAGCGGCACGATCATGTGCGGGAAAACGACAATATCCCTCAAGGGCAAGACCGGAAAGGAATCGCCCTTGCTGGATTTTTTCAGCGTTTTTTCTTGCTCGTCGCTCATTCTTTTTTGTCCTAGCTAACCTGTTGTGTCGCCGCACACACAACTTCATGACGGTTCATATTCTGGCTTCCGGTATCTATGAAGAATCGGAAGCAATCGAAACAGAACACTCTATAGCGCACAATGAGCTCAATTTATGGACTCATCGCCACTATCCACACTTGCCACATATAGGTGGACGCCACCTGCACCTTAAGTCAAGCAACCACGCCACTAGCGTTAAAGCCAGTGTGCGCTTTCATGATGTGTAAGATTCGGCGGCTTAAGCAAGAAGAGATGTAGGAAGTCACACCAATCGGATCAAGCGCTGGACTCTATTTCTTCCGTACGCTCGGAATAGATACGCAATGGCCGCGCACTACCTTCGACAACCTCAGGGCTGATCACGATTTCCTCGATGCCTTTGAAACCTGGAAGATCGAACATGGTTTCCAGCAATATGCCTTCCATGATTGACCTCAGGCCCCGGGCGCCGGTTTTACGCTCAATGGCTCTGCGGGCGATGCCGGATAGGGCCTCATCGGAGAAAGTGAGTTGAACATCTTCCATCTCGAAAAGGCGCTGATACTGCTTGACCAGTGCATTCTTTGGCTCGGTCAAGATCTTCACCAGCGTGTCCTCATCAAGGTCTTCAAGCGTGGCTAGCACCGGCACACGGCCAATGAATTCAGGAATAAGGCCAAACTTGAGTAGATCTTCAGGTTCAACGCTTTTGAGCAATTCGCCCATTTTGCGCTCGTCATCCGCCTCAACTGAGGCTCCGAAACCTATAGAGGTCGATTTGCCGCGCTTGGAAATTATTTTCTCAAGCCCTGAGAACGCACCACCGCAAATGAACAGGATGTTTGTCGTATCCACCTGCAGGAATTCCTGCTGCGGATGCTTGCGGCCACCCTGAGGAGGTACGGACGCCACTGTGCCTTCCATGATCTTGAGAAGGGCTTGCTGAACGCCCTCTCCTGATACGTCCCGCGTAATTGAGGGGTTGTCGGATTTCCTGGAAATTTTATCGACCTCGTCAATGTAGACGATACCGCGCTGGGCACGCTCGACATTGTAGTCCGCGGCTTGAAGCAGTTTCAGAATGATGTTCTCAACATCTTCACCAACATAACCCGCCTCAGTAAGGGTCGTGGCATCGGCCATGGTGAATGGGACATCGAGGATTCGCGCCAGAGTCTGTGCCAAAAGTGTCTTGCCGCAACCCGTCGGTCCGATCAGGAGGATATTGGATTTGGCCAGTTCCACCTCGGAGTTTTTTCCCGTGTGGTTGAGGCGTTTGTAGTGATTGTGAACAGCAACCGACAATACGCGTTTGGCGTGAGGCTGACCGATCACATAGTCATCGAGGACATCACATATTTCCTGGGGCGTGGGAACACCGTCACTTGATTTGACGAGCGAGCTTTTGTTCTCCTCGCGGATAATGTCCATGCACAACTCAACGCATTCATCGCAGATGAACACGGTCGGACCGGCGATAAGTTTCCGGACTTCGTGCTGACTCTTCCCACAAAAGGAACAATACAGCGTGTTCTTTGTGTCGTTGTTGCCGCTCGATTTGCTCATTCTACTCACCCAGGTTCCGGTTGGATGCCCAGTTATAGTTAGGGTCTGTTGACTCCCCAACCGCTCCAATTACTGCATCAATCTGGGATGCATAAGGTTCGGCAATATTGGGAAAAGCCCCTATCCACGAACTGAACATGCTATTCGCGCATTGTTCAAGAATTGATTAATCCGCCAGGCTAAACCTCCAGATAGTTATCATATTCGCGAGCCAATTGCTTGTTCGCACAAGGCGACCAGCACTCCTGCATTCCAGTATGGTTCGTTTTGATACGTTGGCAGGTTACTTTTCAGCACACTTTCCTGATATGGCAGATAATCACTCTCTCACGAAAACCAATGTAGCAAGACTCAGACCAATCCGGCGGGGATCCCGTTTACACACCTAGGACTCGCTCTTCTTGTCGGACTTTTTATCATTTTCATCCTCATCAGTGCCCGTGCGTTCCTTGATGACATCATCGACGATGCCAAATTCCTTGGATTCTTCAGCGGTCATGAAATAATCGCGGTCGAGTGTTTGTTCGATTTTTTCATAGTCCTGACCGGTGTGATGGACGTAAATTTCATTAAGACGCCGCTTGGTCTTAATTATGTCCTCCGCATGACGCTCGATATCGCTGGCCTGACCCTGGAACCCGCCAGATGGCTGGTGGAGCATGATCCGGGCGTTGGGAAGTGAAAAGCGCATATCCTTTGCCCCGGCCGCCAGGAGAAGTGAACCCATCGAAGCCGCCTGTCCGGTGCATAATGTCGAGACCGGTGGACGGATAAACTGGATCGTGTCGTACATCGCCATGCCGGAGGTCACCACACCGCCCGGCGAGTTGATGTACATGGCGATTTCTTTCTTCGGGTTTTCTGATTCCAGAAACAGCAATTGCGCGGTGACCAGAGAGGCCATCTGGTCCTCGATCACTCCTGTGATAAAGATGATCCGCTCCTTGAGCAGCCGGGAAAAAATATCATATGCCCGCTCACCCCGGTTGGTCTGCTCGACCACCATGGGCACGAGCGTATTCATATAGGTGTCAATCGGGTCTTGCATACGCTGCTCCTTGTTCGATTGCCGCTAATATTCAGGCCTAATCAGGCCAGACATGGGCAAAGCGGCATAACTGTTAGCCGATTCGGTATAAAGGTGGATAATGTTGCCTGAAAAAAAAGTCCGATGCATCGCGCACCATCACATGTGCTGCAGCTCACATATGGGTTTCAGGCATACTTCACAACGTTGCGATACGTAGATATTAAGTGTCTTCGTTCTCTTCAGCGTCCTTGAACAACTCCTCAGCCGTGACCTTCTTGTCCTTCACGTTGGCCAGTTCGAGAATGTAGTCGACGACCTTGTTCTCGAAAATGGGCACGCGCAATTCGGCCAAGGCTTCAGGGTTCTTCTGGTAATATTCGTAGACTTCACGCTCCTGGCCCGGGAACTGCTGAACCCGTTCCATCAACGCCTGGTTCACTTCCTCGTCGGTGATCTTGATGGTATTCTTCTCGCCGATTTCAGACAGAACCAGCCCGAGACGCACGCGCCGTTCCGCCAGGGTGCTGTATTCCTCGCGTGCTTTTTCTTCCGTTGTGTCTTCATCCTCGAAGGTGCGGCCAACTTTTTCCAGCTCCGAATTGACTTGCTGCCACACGGAGTCAAACTCACGCTCTACCAGAGAAGCCGGTAGATCGAATTTATGCGCCTTGTCCAAAGCGTCTAGCAGGTCGCGTTTGAGGTGATTGCGAGAGGCCGTCCCAAAGTCCTCCTTCAGTTTGCCTTCAACGGCATCGCGCAAACCGGCGAGAGTCTCGAATCCGAGTTTCTTGGCGAATTCATCATCCAGATCGGCCAGTTCGGGCGCCGCCACTTCTTTCACGGTGACGTCAAACTTGGCGTCTTTTCCCGCCAGTTCCTTAGCCAAATATTCCTTTGGAAATTTGCAATCGATAGTCTTCTTGTCACCGGCTTTCAGGCCCACAAGCCCCTCTTCAAAGCCGGGGATGAACTGGGACTTGCCCAGAACAACCGGGGTGTCTTCGCCCTTACCGCCATCAAATTCCTTGCCATCGATCTTGCCGACGAAATCAACCGTTACACGGTCAGCCTCTTCTGCCTTGCCCTTTTTCGCGGCATAAGTGACGGCATCCTCATGCACGCGCTGCATACTCTCGTCGATTTCCTTGTCGGTAACATCAACCGCTGGTTTTTCAAGCTTGAGCTTTGTCAGATCGGTGATTTCGAAATCTGGAATTACTTCAAATGAAATCGTGTAAGCAAGATCAGCGTCGCCCGCGAAAACCTTTTCCATCGCGTCCTTGTCATCCCCCACCGAGATGTCTGGCTCCAGAGCCGGGCGCTCCTTGCGCTCGGATATGGCCTTTTGAGAGCTTTCGCTAATGGTCTGCTCGAGTACTTCGGCCATGACTGAACGGCCATAAACCTTGCGCAGATGTTCTACGGGTACCTTGCCCGGACGGAATCCTTTGAGATTCACCTGGGATTTGAGTTCGTCCAGCCGCGCTGAAAACTTCTCGTTAAGTTCGCTTGCGCCGACCGTGACCTTCAGCTCACGCTTCAAGCCTTCAGATGAGGTTTCGGTAATTTCCATGACTGTCTTGCTTTTAAACCTGATGTGAAATTCGGGATGCTATAATCGTTTTTATCCGGACCATTGACGTTTTGGTGCGGGCGGAGGGACTTGAACCCCCACGGCCTAAGCCACCAGATCCTAAATCTGGCGTGTCTACCAATTCCACCACGCCCGCCGCCGGACGCGCTTCCTATATCACAGAGGATTCATCGGCGGCTAGCCTCTTGGGGCCTTTATCGCGCACAATGATATACGGCACTCTTGCGAGTGTCTGTGATCTGAGGGCTTGATCATTTAAGAGCTGACACGTTGTGAGCTAACAGGAACAAGAGTCTATGCATTCAAACAACCTGACAAGACGGCAACTCCTTGCTGGCGCCAGCGCTGCCGGATCACTGCTTTTTGCACCTGGCTTTTCATCCGCTGCGCTCGCAATACCGGATAGCCCGATTTTGCTTGAAGCCAGACCCGGCAAGGCGAACTTGCTGGACACAACCCTGAGCGAAACCTCCATCTGGGGGTTTGAAGGTGTGGTTCCCGGCCCGATCATCCGGGCCAAGCGGGGCAGTGAAGTCTGGGTGCGGCTCAAGAATTCCCTGCCACAGCCGACAACCGTTCACTGGCACGGCATACGAATTGACAATGCAATGGACGGTGTCGCAGGCCTGACACAGGATCCTGTACCGCCCGGAGAGACATTCGATTATCGCTTCAAGGTGCCTGATGCAGGCACATACTGGTATCACCCTCACAACCGCTCATGGGAACAGCTTGCCAGGGGTCTTTACGGCACCTTGGTGGTGGAGGAACCCGATACACCGGATTTCGACCAGGATATAATCGCCGTTATGGACGATTGGCGGCTTGGCGAAGATGGAGCCATCGATGAGAAAAGCATGGGCTCAATCAGGGATCGAGCCCATGCGGGTCGTTTGGGAAATATTCTTTCTGTCAACGGCAGGCCAAAAGGAAAATTCCCGGTTCGCTCAGGAGAGCGCATACGCCTGAGGATGATAAACACCTGCAATGCTCGCATCCTCAAATTGCGATTCGAAGATTTGAATCCGCAGGTCATTGCTCTGGATGGACAGCCGGTATCGCCATATGCGCTGGATCATGGCCTGGTGACAATCGCGCCGGCCCAGCGCGTTGATCTGCTGATTGACATGACGGGAGCCCCAGGGGTTACCCATGCCATCACAGAAGTTTCTCAACGCCGGCTCGTAACGGCAACACTGGAATATAGCCGACAATCAACCCTCCCCGCGCGCCCGTCGCAACTAGAGCTACCAGGCAATGGACTGAAACAACCGGTCATCGCCTCATCACGAAAGGTAGATCTGATTATGAGCGGCGGGGCTATGGGGCAGGCAGAGAAGATCACTTTCAAGGGCAAGACATACGACTTGCGTCAGCTGGTCCGTGAGCATGGTCAAGTCTGGGCATTTAATGGCAATGCGGGAATGCCCAAATTGCCTCTTTTTTCAGCCAAGCAGGGAGAGAGCATTGCCGTGCGCATGGTCAACGAGACGCGCTGGCCTCACGCCATGCATTTTCATGGCCACCATTTCAAAGAGGCGGCCCAAAATGCACCGTGGCGCGACACTCTTCTTATGCAGGCTGATGAAACCCGAACTGTTTATCTGCACGCAGACAACCCGGGGAAATGGATGATCCATTGTCACATGCTTGAACATCAGGCAGGGGGGATGGGAACCTGGTTTGAGGTGAAAGCCTGAGATGCGCCGCTTGCAGTTGCGAAAGCTCCGCGCCATTTGTAGGCTCGGCGGTGTCTCAGCAGGCTTGGACTTGAAACTCAAAAAGGCGGAATCCCCTTGGAAACAAAAGAAACCGTTGTCGAAGCGATCGGCAACACACCACTGATTAAATTGCGGGAGGCATCTGAGGCCACCGGTTGCACCATTCTGGGCAAGGCGGAGTTTCTCAATCCGGGGCAGTCGGTCAAAGACCGGGCTGCCCGGCAAATGATCCTGGAAGCCGAGAAACGGGGCGACCTCAAGCCCGGTGGCCTGATCGTCGAAGGCACGGCCGGTAATACCGGTATTGGCATTTCGCTGGTGGCAGCTGCGCGTGGCTACCGCACATGGATTGTCATACCCGAAACCCAGAGCCAGGAGAAAAAGGACACCTTAAGGCTGGCTGGCGCAACACTTATCGAGTCTCCCGCCCTGCCCTTCAAGAATCCGAATAATTACCAACATATCGCGCGCAGGCTGGCGGAAAAACTGTCCGAAACCGAACCCAATGGCGTCCTGTTTGCCGACCAGTGGAACAATATGGACAACCGTAAGGCGCACTACACCACAACGGGTCCTGAAATCTGGAAGCAAACAGGCGGAAAGATCGACGGGTTCATCTGTGCAATAGGTACAGGCGGAACCATTGCAGGGGTATCGACCTATCTGCGCGAGCAAAAGCCAGACATCGTTATCGGATGCGCTGATCCACGCGGTGCGGCGATGCATTCCTTTTTCTCTACGGGTGAAGCAAAAGCATCAGAAGGCGGCTCGATTTCAGAAGGGATTGGCCTTGGCCGCTCCACCTGCATTGTCGAAGACATCAAGGTCGAGCATCCCTTTATCATCCCTGATGAGGAAGCGGTTCCACTCGTCTTTGACCTGGCTGAAAAAGAAGGTCTACTGCTTGGTGGCTCGAGTGGCATCAATGTTGCCGGCGCCATCCGGCTGGCAAAAGAGATGGGGCCGGGCCACACCATCGTGACCATACTTTGTGATCATGGCAGCCGATATCAGAGCAAGTTGTTTAACCCTGTTTTCCTAAAGGAAAAGGGCTTGCCTGTGCCACCATGGCTTGAGCGGGGAGTGCCTGGTATCCCCGATGTAACCGAGTAACAAAGGTTATTGGCAGACCTGTTGGCATGAGCACAACGACAGAACTATTCAGGGAAGACAGCTATCTGAAAAGCTGTGAAGCAACGGTCATCG
Source organism: Hyphomicrobiales bacterium (assembly GCA_021775525.1). Taxonomy (GTDB): domain Bacteria; phylum Pseudomonadota; class Alphaproteobacteria; order Rhizobiales; family Methyloligellaceae; genus UBA2767. The sequence continues at coordinate 85,039 of JAJFHQ010000013.1, read as the reverse complement.
GCACCGTTCCTGAACGCGACGGGATCATTCTTGACCGTACGGTTTTCTATCCCATGGGCGGGGGTCAACCAGGCGATATCGGTTTGCTAAAACGCGCTAATGGCGAGCCAAGCGAAATCCAAGCCACTATTTATACCGATGATGGAAGTGCCATCATGCATATCCTATCCGTTGGTGCCCAGGGTCCGGAAATCGGTGAGACAGTAGAATGCGCTATCGATTGGGATGACCGGTATGCGCATATGCGGGTCCATACGGCACTTCATTTGCTCTGTGCTGTCCTTCCATATCCTGTGACCGGAGGCTCTATCAGTAAAGGTCGGGGACGTTTGGATTTCGATATTCCCGATGCAGGACTCGACAAGGCGGCCTTGTCCGATGAGCTCAACAAACTGATCTCCCGGGAGTTGCCTGTCTCCATCAGCTGGATTAGTGACGGGGAGCTGGAAACTCAACCTGAACTGGTGCGCACCATGGCCGTAAAACCACCCAAAGGTTCGGGAAAAGTGCGCATGATTGCGGTTGGTGGTGTTGATCTTCAGCCGTGCGGAGGCACACATGTTGCCAACACCCGCGAGATCGGCAATGTGCAGGTGACGAAAATCGAGAAAAAAGGCGCACAAAACAGGCGTGTGCGTATTTTATTGTCCTAAATGTTGGCAAGGTTTTGGGAGGGCCGTGTTTAAATGGCGGATTATTCTGACAAATGGCTGGTAGAGACGGACTGGCTTGAGAAACATCTGGATGCCCCTGATGTGATCGTTCTGGATGGCAACTGGTACCTGCCGAACGATCCACGTAATCCTTATGAGGAACATTTGCAGGCGCGTATTCCAGGAGCCGTGTTTTTCGATATCGATATGATTTCGGACAAGAGTTCTTCCTTGCCACATATGCTTCCAAGCCCGGAACAGTTCTCCTCCCAGATGCGGAAAATGGGCATCGGAGATGGTATGCGGGTGATCGTCTATGATGCTCATGGCATGTTTTCAGCGGCGCGTGTCTGGTGGACCTTCAGAGCTATGGGAAACGAAGACGTGGCTGTATTGAATGGCGGTCTTGCAAAATGGACGTCGGAAGGCAGGCCGCATGAAGACGGACCACCCTCGGCTCGAGGTGTCCGGCATTATACCTCGCGACGAAATGCAAATTTGATCCGTGATCGCGATGAAATATTGAAAATGTCAGCAGATGGTTCTGAACAGATCGTGGATGCGCGTGCTGCGAACCGGTTTCGGGGCGAGGCACCGGAACCTCGTGAAGGCCTTCGTTCAGGACATATTCCCGGATCACTTAATTTGCCCTACCCGGAACTATTGAACGCCGACGGCACGCTCAAATCGGCAGAAGACCTGAAACGCGTTTTTGAAACAGCCGGTGTTGATCTCACAAGGCCTGTGGCAAACACCTGCGGCTCGGGTGTCACCGCAAGCATAGTGGCGTTGGCGCTTGCAATACTCGGTCACAGGCATGTTTCTGTCTATGACGGATCATGGAGCGAATGGGGCGCGGACGAAAATCTGCCCATAGCCCCTTAAATGCTGCCCTAGACCAGAATCTGGCTCAGGAACAGTTGTGTGCGCTCATGCTGCGGATTCGAGAAGAAGGGCTCTGGCTCATTCTCCTCGATGATCTGGCCCTCATCCATGAAGATGACGCGGTTGGCAACTTCGCGGGCAAACCCCATTTCGTGAGTCACCACCAGCATGGTCATGCCCTCATGGGCTAGGTTGACCATCACATCCAACACTTCTTTGATCATTTCAGGATCGAGTGCGGAGGTTGGTTCATCGAACAGCATGATCTTGGGGTTCATGCATAATGAGCGGGCAATGGCCACGCGCTGTTGCTGGCCACCCGAAAGCTGTCCTGGGAATTTAAGGGCCTGTTCCGGTATCTGAACGCGTTCGAGAAACTTCATGGCCGTCGCTTCTGCCTCGTCCTTGGGCATGTTGCGCACCCAGATGGGACCCAGCGTGCAATTCTCAAGTATGGTCAGATGGGGAAAAAGATTGAAGTGCTGGAACACCATGCCGACTTCGCGGCGGATTTCATCGACTTTTTTCAGGTCGCCGGTCAACTCGATGCCATCGACGATGATGTCACCCTTCTGATGCTCTTCCAACCGGTTGATGCAACGGATCAAAGTTGATTTGCCTGAACCCGAAGGCCCGCAAATCACGATCCTCTCACGCTTGTTCACCGTGAGATTGATATCTTTCAGTACATGAAAATTGCCATACCATTTGTGCATAGCGTTTATGTCGATGGCCACTTCATCGCTGACGGTCATCTTGCCGCCATTGCCAGACGGTTTTTTGCGTGTTGCTGCTTTAGCCATAATACTCCCCCACAATCTGAATTGAGTATGGCGCGTGACGCACCTAACACTCAAGCACTGTTCACAAAATAATTTTTCAACGCACCGGTGGTGCGTACTGGATGCCACCCATATTCCAGAGTTTGTTGACACCACGAGAAATTTTCAGCGGTGAGTCCTTTCCCACGTTCCGGTCGAATATTTCTCCATAATTTCCAATTGAGCCTATCAGCCTGACAGCCCAGTCATTGTCCAGGCCAAGTTTGCGACCCAAATCCCCTCTGAGACCTAACAGGCGCTGTATAAGCGGGTTCTCGGAGTTGCGTTTTGTTTCCACATTGCCCCTGGAAATGCCGAGTTCCTCTGCGCCAATCAGGGCGAACACTGTCCATTTTACCAGGTTGAACCACTGGTCGTCACCTTGGCGCACAGCGGGTCCAAGGGGTTCTTTTGAAATAATTTCCGGCAGTACCAGGTGGGCCTTCGGTTCGGCGAGCTTCAGCCGGAAGGCGTAAAGCTGCGAGGCGTCGGATGTAAAGGCGTCGCACTCACCATTTTCATACGCTTGAACCGTTTCTTCGGTTTTGGCGAATGTGATGAGTTTAAACTCCATTTTTCTGGCATTGAAATAGTCACCTACATTCAATTCCGTAGTCGTGCCGGACTGGGTGCAGATGATGGAACCCGAGAGTTCCAGGACACTTGCGATCCCCAGTTTCTTGCGCACCATGAACCCCTGCCCATCGTAATAAGTAACACCGGCAAAGTTCAGGCCAAGAGCCGTGTCGCGTGTCATGGTCCACGTCGTGTTGCGTGACAGAATGTCCACTTCGCCAGATTGAAGCGCTGTGAAGCGTTCCTTGGCAGTCAGGGGGATGAATTTCACCTTGCTGGCATCTTTGAAGATGGCCGCCGCCAGGCCGCGGCATATATCAACATCCATTCCCTGCCAATTACCCTTATCATCGCTACTGGAAAATCCGGGCAAGCCATGATTGACGCCACACTCCAGGAATCCTTTGGCCCTGACATCATCGAGCGTTGCGGCTGAAGCAGATGAAACTGCTAAAAATTGGGAACAGCTCAGGAGCGCAACAGCAAGTGGCAGTAATCTGGGAAAACTCAAAGACACTGATAATACCTGTTGGGCTTGATCGGCATATAATAAATTCAAAGGCGCAAAATTTTATCTGGCAAATTCTCCACCTGCTCAGGCCAGCCAAGTTAACGGATTTGCACCGGGAGAAACATTCCTGCTATCTCAGGCCTTTCTTGGTCGTGGGTCAAGAGCATGGCCCCACTCATATTGCCTCAATAAACGGCATTTGCCCTTCCGAAAGAGATCAGTTCATGTCCCAGTCGAGCAACGGTGGAAAAAAATCCGGTAAAAAAAATATCAAAACACGGCTTATGCACATGGGAAGCGACCCGGATAATTTTCACGGGTTTGTGAATACGCCACTTTTTCGTGGTTCAACCATTCTATATCCGACGCTGGACACATATTTGTCGCGGACCCAGAAATATACTTACGGGCGCAGGGGCACGCCTACCATTTCAGCACTGGAAGACTCAATCACGGAACTGGAAGGCGGGCATCACACGGCACTGACCTCATCGGGCTTGTCGGCATGCTCTGTCAGCTTGCTGGCAATAGTAAAATCCGGCGGGCATATCCTTATGACTGACAGCGTGTACCAGCCGGTTCGATCCCTCTGCGAGAGACTCTTGAAACGTCTTGGCGTTGAGATCACCTATTACGATCCGCATATTGGTTCGGGCATTTCAGAACTTATTCAGGAAAACACCCAGCTTGTTTACACCGAATCCCCCGGCTCACTGACCTTCGAGATTCAGGATTTACCGGCCATCTGTGAGGTCGCAAAGTCCCATGATATTCCTGTGCTGGTTGATAATACGTGGGGAACACCGCTGTACTATAATCCGCTGAAGCTTGGCGCCAGTGTCGTAATCCACGCAGGAACAAAATATTTCAGCGGTCATTCGGATGCGAATCTGGGATCAATCACGACGACGGAAAGCTATTCCAAAATCATCAGGCAAACCCATGGGGACATGGGGCAATGCCCGGGGCCAGAGGATGTGACCTTGTGCCTGCGGGGAATTCGCACACTGTCCGTGCGGCTAGAACGCCATCAGGCTTCTGCCCTTGAGATGGCAAACTGGCTTGTCGATCGCCCGGAAGTTGCGAGTGTCATTCATCCAGCCCGCAAGGATCATCCCGATCACGCCTTGTGGCAACGCGACTTCAATGGTTCATCCGGTCTGTTTTCTATTATTCTGCATGATGTTTCCGATACGGCGCTCGGAGCTATGCTCGATGGCCTTGACCTGTTCGGTATGGGCGCATCATGGGGAGGCTATGAGAGCCTGGTTATACCCTTCAATCCTGCTCCTAATCGTACGGCAACAGCATGGAAGACCGATGGACGCGCCTTGCGTTTCCATATTGGTCTGGAAGATGTCGAAGATTTGAAAAACGATCTTGATGCGGGTTTTACGCGGCTGGGCGCGAACTCCTAGATCGCAATTCCCCTGTTACTGAGAATCAGCAAAAGTCAGGGAATAGAAGATTGCCAGGCTGGCGGAATAGATGAGTAGAACAATCACTGAATCGATGCCCATTCCAAATACGCGCTTTCGATTGCGCAACAGCAAGCCTGCCACATACACCGAAGATACGACCAATCCGGACATCAACGCAAAGGTGGCGGTTGTATCGATCTGGTCAAGCAAGACACCCTCCCTGTAAAGAATGTCGGCTGGCAGCAGCAATGCAATCATGATCAGGTTACTGCCAAAAATATTGGATATTGCCATCGTGAATGCCCCCAGACGCACGGCCGCAATGGTGGTGGAGAGTTCGGGTAAGGAGGTCGAAGCCGCAAGCAGGGTGACGCCGATGAAACTTGTTCCCAGCGCCGTCTGGGCAGCCAATGTCTCGGCAAGGGTCACAAGCAGAACACCGCAAATGAATACCACTAGTGTTGCAGAAAGCGACATCCAGACCAGTCGAGATACGGGAAAGGCATCCAGGCGGCGTGCAGTTGTTTCCGTTAATGGCGCAACTGTTTCTTCGAGGACCTCAACCGGCCGCCATGGTTCGTTCTGATCGAAATTCCGCAGCATGAAGATGGTGCCCGCATAGGCCAGCGCAAACACTATTGAAGCAAAGCCGACATTCCATGCCAGTTCCGCGTCCCCAAGAGAGCTGACAGCCAGCAAGAGTGCCAGAAGCAGAATCAGGAGCGTGCCTTCCAGCGCGGGTGTCGGCTTGCGCGGATATGATGTGAGCGTAACCATCGGTACGGCGGCATCGGCAACAGCCAGGACTGCGGTTTGCATGGTAATCCCCCCAAACATGTTGTTGAGGACCAGACGGGCTTCACCTGCAATAGATCCGACGATGGTCGTCGCCATTTCCGGTAATTCTGTCGCTGCCGCCAGAAACACAAAACCCATCATGGCCTTGCCGATGCGTTTTCTGTCGGCAATAGCATCAGCGTAATGGCACAGGCGGGTTCCGGCCATCCACACACCTATCGCACCAGCAACGAATAGCGCCAAATTAAGCCAGATTGGCAACGTCTCAAATGCAGGAAGCAGCATGGGACTTTATTACCAGATCAATCAGTGGCTGGCGGCATGAATGCGCCAATAAACCAATTCGGTTGATGGGGTGTCATAAGAGTTTGCACCGGAAATTCCCATAACACAGATCAATTGGCACCTCGGCGCCAAATTATCTTGGGCGGCAGAACGGTGAGCCCCTGAACGAGATCTGGTGTTTAGAGACTTTCCATGGCTTTGGCCGTGGCGATCCCGGCAGGACTCGAACCTGCAACCTGCGGATTAGAAGTCCGCCGCTCTATCCAGTTGAGCTACGGGACCGGATAAAAGTTCACGAGCTAATGCGTCCAGGACCCTATACGTCCGAACCTGAAATTGTCTGAATAGGACTTCGGATTATTTTTGCGGGTCTTTGGCTCGCGCAGGACGAAGGCAATACCATTGCGTCGCGCATAGGCAATCGCGTCGTCTTTTGTGTCGAATGACATGCGGATCTGCGATTTCATATCGCGGGAACTGGTCCAACCCATCAGGGGTTCCACTTCCCTGCGGGCTTCAGGTTGAAATTCCAGAACCCATTTCCGGGTCCGTGCGGTTCCCGACTGCATTGCTGTTTTTGCTGGCCGATAGATGCGCGCAACCATGTTAATTCCCGCTGTTGCGGCGCCCATGCGCCCGTTGTTATTGCGAATGGTCGGGGCAGCAAGATTCGAACTTGCGACCCCCTGCTCCCAAAGCAGGTGCGCTACCAGGCTGCGCTATGCCCCGATACATTCCGCGATGTCACCACTGCTGCACGCAGGCAGGAGAGCGGCTTCAGCATCACGCTGATTTTGAATTACACGTTTCATGTCACCGCGGCAAGAAGCCAGCAGGGTCAATACTCAGTTTTTGCCAAGTTTGAATACGGGGTGTCGTACCATATCACCTGGCTTCAAATTTATTTTTGCAGCGGTGCCACCAATGAGCTCGAGCACTGCGAGTATCCTGTTTCCCGATTCGATAATGCGTTCCGACAAGGGCTCGGTTGAAGCCTCTATCCTGTGAACTTTCCCGTTCGGGAGAATAAAAACCATATCTAGCGAGATGTACGTATTGCGCATCCACATGGAGACATATTGCACCTCCTTGTAAATGAACAACATGCCGTGGTGCGGCTCCATTGAGCGGCGAAACATCAAGCCACGCGATTGCTGGTCGCGTGTGGACGCGATCTCAACTTCGAATTTGTGCTTCCCGGTCGAGGTGATCAGCTCCAGGGGGTCACGCTTTTGCGTTTCCTGGGCGCAAATACTCCGCGCGGTCCCGGTCACCATCAAGAGCACAACAAAAAGCGTTGCGATATTTGCAAGGGTGAGTCGGCAAAGCTGGATGAGGGTTTTCACGGTGCGTGCGACCGCATCGGTGAAGTTAGTTGTCGCCTTCGGGCAACGTCGTGGCCGTATCTGGCTTAAGCTCGGCCGCCATGAGGCCCTTGGGACCATTGCCATAACGCACCAAGACACGCTGCCCGGGACGCAGTTCCGCGAAGCCGAACCTGCGCAATGTTTCCATGTGCACAAAAATATCTTCGGTTCCGGCACCGCGCGTCAAAAATCCGTAACCGCGAATCTTGTTAAACCACTTGACCTCGGCGGCTTCATAATCGCTTTCGGGTGTGATTTGGACATGGGTGCGTTGCGGCAGCTGGGAAGGATGAATAGCGGTAGTGTCATCCATTTCAAGGATGCGGAAAGCCTGTAAACCCTTGGATTGGCGTAGCACCTGACACACAACCCGCGCGCCCTCATAGGCTGTCTGATGGCCATCGCGACGTAAAACGGTCACATGCAAAAGGATATCCGCCATTCCATTGTCAGGAACGATGAATCCATAGCCTTTAGCCGCGTCGAACCATTTAATGGCGCCGGAAATTTCAATGACATCCGCAGAAGCATCTTCGACTGCTTCATCGAGTTGCGAGACATCTTCAATAAATGGCGAGCCTTTGCCCCCCATGCCGCAAACCCCCGCTGCACCTAACAATGACGCTCAAGCCAGCTTGGATAATTTACCCGCCTGACGCCTACCCTCTTGGATCAAAAATACCACTCACGCAAAACGAGGCCAGTACTAAATTGCCACTTATTAGCCTGACAGGAGAGCCCAATTACATGCAATCTCGTATCCGGATAACGGAAGCTCATGATATTCCCGGGGAATTGGATTTGTTCACACGCTGACGAGATGCTGGGGAAAAACATATTCCGTGAATATGTGTCTCGGCCCTGTTGCAATTTGGTCACGGAATGATGGGACTTTTCCCCAGTTCAAGCGCGAATCACATGTGCAAAAGGGTCTAGATTTACTGGAAACCTGATTCGGGATTGGGTGTGAGGCTCTTTTTCAAGTCTTGTTGGCAGGTGATTTCTAATGCCAATGAGCGTATTGGAAATGTATGAACTTGTTTTTGGGATGAATGTAGCGAGAGACGGAACTGACATATGAAATATCTTCATACAATGGTCCGCGTGAGCGACGTGGAGAAATCACTGGATTTTTATTGCAACGCCCTAGGGCTGAATGAATTGCGCCGCCGTGAGGATGAGGCTGGTCGCTACACACTTATATTTTTAGCCGGGCCTGGAGACGAACAGGCGCAGGTGGAACTGACCTATAACTGGGACCCAGAAGAATATGACGAGGGGCGAAATTTTGGCCACCTCGCCTACCAGGTCGATGACATTTATGCCCTGTGTGAAAGGTTGATAGCGGCTGGTGTGACAATCAACCGTCCGCCTCGAGATGGCCGGATGGCGTTTGTGAGATCGCCAGACAATATTTCGGTTGAGTTGCTGCAGAAAGGTGAGCCTTTGCCCAAGAAGGAACCTTGGTTGTCTATGGAGAATAGCGGGAAGTGGTAAGGGCTCTATAATAAGCTGAATATCGGAATTGGGTGGACCATCATTGAAACAACGGTGAAGTGGCACCCCCTAGGAGAATCGAACTCCTCTTTCCAGGTTGAAAACCTGGCGTCCTAACCGATAGACGAAGGGGGCGCAGACACCGGCTCATATAAATGGGATTGGCGAGCCTGACAAGACTATGTAGTGAACCTCTGCCACTCAAATACGCGGGTCCGCTACATCCTCGATATGCAACTCTATTTTCTGACGCCCTCCCCAGTCGCTTCTGCGCAAATGACCGGCTACGTGAAGCGGCAATCCGCTGGACTCAAGCAGTAGCTTACCAACCCCCGTTTCCGCAGCGTTAAATGCGATAGCATTCATGTGCGCGCCATCACTTGATGCGAGTGAACAGCGTACGTGACGTTCACCTACAACTTTTGCGAATTTGCACCGGTGAGCGGGAAAAACAAATCGAGGTTGCGGGTTACCCGCACCATATGGACCGGCTTTATCCAGTTCGGCCATGAGGTCCATGGTTGCGCTGGAGGCCATCAAAGCCCCATCAATATTCAGATGTGCATCAACACCTGCGTGAATGACATTTGCCTGCACGGCTTCCTCAACATGTTTAAAAAATGCATCGGCATGTTTCCTGGCCAGTGAAAATCCGGCGGCCATGGCGTGCCCGCCGCCGCGCAGCAGCAATCCGGCATCCAAAGCACTTCGAATGGCTGCGCCTATATCCGCACCTTGAATGGAACGCGCCGAGCCTGTGCCGCTTTCCTCTTTATCCCAGGAAATAGCCAAAGATGGAGTTGCGAATCGCTCCGTCAGCCTCGCAGCAACAAGACCGATCAGACCCTTGTGCCAGTCTGCTCCTTGCGCAATTGCAAGAGCTGCATCAGGACGGGACTGAAAGGTCGCATCAGCCTGGGAAAGTGCTTCTTCCTGCAAGGCGCTCTGCATGGCCCGTCGTTCAGCGTTGAGATGTTCAAGCGTGGTTGAGATTTCGATTGCCCGGGGCTCGTTATCGCACGTCAGCAATTGTGCGGCCAGATCAGCGCGGCCGATGCGCCCCCCGGCATTCAGTCGCGGGCCGAGCACAAACCCCAGATGATATGGCGTCGGCGCGGATGTAAGCCCGGCCGAGTCCACCAGCACGCGCAGGCCAAGATTCTGGCGCCGTCGCATAATTTCCAATCCGCGAAATACGAACGCCCGGTTAAGGCCTTTTAATGGCACCACATCGCAAACAGTAGCCAGCGCCACCATATCGAGTAATTCCATGAGGTCAGGTTGGGTAATTTCCTTTTCGTAAAACGCCTCGCGCCGCAACTGTCTCGTGACTGCAACCAGAAACAGGTAGACAACCCCGGCTGCAGCGAGATGACCTTGCCCCGACACATCATCCATTCGGTTTGGATTGACCACGGCGAAGGCTTCAGGCAATTGCTCTTCGGCCTGGTGATGATCGAGAACTATAACATCTGCGCCCATCGCGTTGACGTGGGCGAGTGGTTCATAAGACATGGTGCCGCAATCAACCGTGAGAATGAGTTTGGCGCCATCCGAAACGAGTTGCTCAAATGCGGTTACACTTGGCCCGTATCCCTCAAGGGTCCGGTCAGGAATGTAGAATTGTGCGTCAAGTCCGTGAGCAAATAAAAACCTGCGGATGAGTGCCACACTGGACGCGCCGTCAACATCATAGTCCCCGAAGATTGCAACAGGTTCCTTGTTACGGATTGCATTGGCAAACCGATCGGCTGCCAGATCCATGTCCTGCAAGGTCGAGGGGTCAGGCATGAGGGCTTTGAGGGTCGGGTTCAGATAATCACTGAGGGTCTCCCGCGCGGCGCCACGGGAGGCAAGAATCCGCGCCAGGATTTCTGGAACACCGTGTTCCTGGGCGATGCTGATGGCAATATTTTCGTCAGAGGGGCTTAGTCGCTCAACCCATCGCAGGTTGCGTGCAGAGTGCTGCACCTGCAGAAAAGCCGGCTGTCGTTCATCAGTTTCGAAACTTCGAGATCCCAAGGCTGTCACAAGGCCTCAATCCATATTTCACGACAGTCCTTACGAAATACCACTAACCCTGGATTGCCCGTGCATCGTTCTGATCCACCTTACGGTGCGTGTTTTGGCGCGCATGATAACCGTCTCGGTTTCAATGCCACTTGGCTTGAACCGTACTCCTTGCAGCATTGAACCGCTGGTGACGCCAGTGGCGGCAAAAATGACGTCACCGGAGGACAAATCTTCCATGTTATATTTGCGGTCAATGTCCTCGATGCCAATTTCCGCAACCCGTTCGCGATGATGGTCGCTCAAGGCGTGGAGCCGTGCCTGTATCTGTCCACCGATGCACCGCAAGGCGCCAGCTGCCAGAACACCCTCAGGCGCGCCGCCAATACCCATGTAAATATCGATGCCGGTTTCCTCCGCATTAGCCGTGTGAATGACACCGGCAATGTCGCCATCACCTATCAACCGAATTGCAGCACCCGTTGCCCGCACATCTCCAATCAGCTTGGCGTGTCTGGGTCGGTCGAGAATACAGGCTGTGATCTCCTCAACCGGAACACCCTTGGCCTTGGCCAGGGCTTGCAGGTTTTCCTTCGGTGTTGCGTCGAGGTCGACTATGCCCGGCTTAAAACCTGGGCCAATCGCAATTTTGTCCATGTAAATATCGGGCGCATAAAGCAAGCTGTCATGTTCTGCAAATGCCACCACGGCCAGGGCGTTGGGCTCTGCCTTGGCGCAGATCGTTGTGCCTTCGAGAGGGTCCACGGCAATGTCCACTTGAGGGCCTTCTCCAAGCCCCACCTCTTCACCGACATAGAGCATCGGTGCTTCGTCACGTTCACCTTCACCAATGACGATGCGGCCTTTTATAGGAAGCCGATTCAGTTCTGTGCGCATAGCGTCCACCGCGGCCTGGTCGGCGGCCACTTCGTCGCCGTGCCCCCGCAATTTGGCTGCCGCTACAGCGGCTGCTTCGGTGACCCGTGCTATTTCGAGAGTTAGCATCCGGCTCAGGCCGGAATCATCAGTGTTGTTTTTAGCCATGATTATTCCCGCAGCCTATAATTTAATAATACGTATCATCTGTGGTGTCTCTTCCACATTACCGTTTTTTTCGATTGCCTGCAGTGCCTTGCGGACTGATGCCTCGGTCGTCCTGTGAGTGATCATAACCACCGGAACCGGACCGCCATCACGGGGGAGTGCATCCAGGCCAGGCATTGTGGATTCCGGAAGCCGTTGCACAATGCTTTCTAGCGATATGCCTACTTCAGCCATGCTTGTTGCAATGGCGGCAAAGGCGCCAGGTCTGTCGTATAAGGAAAGGCGGATATAGTAGCCACCCTCATGGGCCTTCATGGGAGCGCGCTTGTATGGCAAGAGGTCTTCAGTGCGCCATGCAAAAGTCGGTGGAATTATACCCTTGGCGATGTCGAGGATGTCACTCACCACAGAAGAGGCGGTTGGACTGGCGCCGGCGCCGGCACCGATCAATACGAGATCACCGATAAAATCGCCGTCGAAGGCGACGCAATTGGTTACGCCATCCACTCCTGCAAGGGCCGTATTCTTGGGCACCATAGTGGGATGCACCCGCTGCTCGATCCCAGCCTCTGTCTGCAGCGCAACGCCGAGCAGTTTAATCCGGTAGCCAAGCTCGTCAGCCGCCTCAATATCAGCCACCGTGATGGACTCGATACCTTCTACATAAATTGCATCAAGTGAAGTCTCCACACCAAATGCCATGGTGGTCAGGATCGCGAGTTTATGTGCTGTATCGTAGCCGCCAATATCGAATGCGGGATCTGCCTCGGCATATCCTGCATCCTGAGCGTCCTGTAAAACCTCGTCAAAAGAACGGCCTTCTTTCTCCATCCGTGTGAGGATGTAATTACAGGTGCCGTTCATAATCCCGTAAACACGCGTAATATCGTTGGCGATCAGGCTTTCCTGTATGGTCTTAATAGCGGGAATTGCACCTGCAACCGCCGCTTCGAAATTAAGCGCCACTTCTTGTTCATCCGCCAGATGAGCCAGAGCCATACCATGATGAGCGAGAAGCGCTTTATTGGCGGTAACCACATGTTTGCCCGCCTTGAGAGCCGCTTCTATTGAGTCTTTAGCGACCCCCTCCTCACCTCCGATCAATTCGACGAACACATCAATATCGTCAGATGTGGCAAGCGCCACAGGGTCGTCGAACCATTTGTAAGAAGATATATCGGCACTGCGTTTTTTATTCCGGTCACGCGCCGAGACAGCGCGGACTTCTAGCGAACGACCTGCACGGGCCGAAAATTTGTCACTGTGCTTGTCGATAAGCTGGAGCACACCACCTCCGACCGTGCCAACGCCGGCAATGCCAAGTTTAAGAGCTTCTGCCATGATGCGAGATTAGTGCGTCCGATTATCAGATGATGCAATGGGTATGACGTTATGCATCATCTCCACCGGTTCCGAGAGGAATTTTTTGATGCTGCGGGCCGCCTGTCGAATTCGCTGCTCATTCTCAACAAGGGCGATGCGCACATAGCCCTCTCCATATTCGCCAAAACCGATCCCAGGGGATACTGCCACATGTGCTTTTTCAAGAAGAAGTTTGGAAAATTCCAGAGACCCTATCTCGGTATATTTTTCGGGTATGGGTACCCAGGCGAACATTGTCGCGGCCGGGGCCGGTATGGTCCAGCCAGCCCGTTCAAGCGAATCTACCAGGCAATCGCGGCGTGCCTGGTATATGGACCGAATCTCCTCCACGCAATCCTGTGGACCATTGAGTGCCGCCGCCGCCGCCACCTGTATTGGCGTGAACGCCCCATAATCCAGGTAGGATTTGACTCTTGCCAACGCACCGATAAGTCTTTCATTTCCAACGGCAAATCCCATGCGCCAGCCCGGCATTGCATATGTCTTGGAAAGCGAACTGAATTCTACTGACACATCAATAGCACCAGGCACTTGCAATATCGAGGGTGGCGGTTTGCCGTCATAGTAGATTTCAGCATAGGCCACATCGCTGAGCAGAATGAGATCATTTCGCTTCGCATAGGTCACGATCTCTGAATAGAAATCGTGATCAGCGACCAGGGCTGTTGGATTGGCTGGAAAATTAAGCACCAGGGCAATGGGTTTGGGAATCGAATGGCGAACAGCCTGATCTATTCGGCGCAAAAATTCATCATCAGTGCTGACAGGGATATGGCGGATAGTGCCGCCTGAAATAATGAAGCCGAATTCGTGGATGGGATAGGTCGGGTTTGGTGCCAGCACAAGATCACCAGGAGCTGTTATGGCTTGCGCCATGTTGGCAAACCCCTCCTTGGAGCCCAGCGTGGCAACAATTTGCGTTTCAGGGTCTAGCTTTACGCCAAATCGATTTTCATAATACGCTGCCTGGGCCCGGCGCAGGCCCGGGATGCCGCGCGAGGAGGAATATCGGTTGGTGCGCGGCTTAGTGACCGTCTCAACAAGTTTCTCGACAATATGAGACGGGGTTGGCATGTCCGGATTTCCCATGCCGAAGTCGATGATGTCATCACCACGCGCACGCGCTTCCGCCTTGAGGCGGTTTACTTCCTCAAAAACGTAAGGTGGTAGGCGTTTTATCCGATGAAAATCCTGCACAATCCGTTTCCAATTTCCATCATTGTTCCTGCCCCGGACCTAGATCAGGGTAAGTTGCGATGAGTTAAGACGGGAATCGCGAAATTCATCAAGAGAAACATGGTCTCATGACGGATCAAGCCGGTTCGTGATGTGAGCGCGCGGTTGCGCCTGCTTAGGGCTGTTTTTGTTTTTCAATCTCACGAATAGCAGACGTCTGGTGCTGCTCCTGCTCAGCCGTCAGGGTGCGAATTACCTCATCCTGCTCCTCGCGGGAGAGAATCTTGTTCTTGATTTTCTTCACCGAGGAAAGGCGCGGGTAAGGTATAGATTCAACAGCACACCCTGCCACCATGGTACAGATACCGAGCAAGCCGAGACAAATCATAAATCGACGGAATATTTGCATCATGGTTCGCCGTTATTATCAGGATCAAGTGATACGCAAACTGATGCTAGATGCCATTCAGTGACGAGTTTCATAGCACAACTGCATTATACTCTAAACCGTGCCAATATGAATTTATCACGATCACAGACATGAATTGCAGTTTTCAGCTAAGCATGCCTAAACTTAAAAATAGATGAAACTTGGGGCGTCTGTATGTCCGAAAAAAGTAAAAACGACCATGATTCGGCCGGAAATGAGAATGATGGAAGCTACCGCGTAAACGAACCTCAGGAACTGGCAAAAAACCTGGCGCGTTTGCTCGAAGAGGGCAGCAAGGTCGTCGGTAGTTTAGCGAGCCGGAAAAACGGGAATTCCGGCCCTTACAGCACAGTGAACGAAGCGGGAGAAGCCGCGAAGGTTCTGGGGACAGTCGCAAGGCAATGGGCCAACGAGCCCGCCAAACTTGTTAATGCGCAAGGCAAGTTACTCCAGGGATACGCGGATTTATGGGGACACTCCGTGCGCCGGTTTCTTGGTGAGGAAGTCAAGGCTGTCGCGGAGCCTGAAAAAGGGGATACCCGTTTCAAGGATGCAGATTGGAACGAACGGCAATTCTTTGATTTCTGGAAGCAAGCCTATTTGCTGACAGCCAAATGGGCTGAGGAGATGGTCGATGATGTCGAGGGACTTGATGAAAACACAAAGCGCCGCGCAGAATTTTACGTAAATCAAATTTCCAGCGCACTTTCCCCATCGAATTTCGCATTGACCAACCCCGAAGTTGTGCGGGAAACACTGGCCAGCAACGGCGAAAACCTGGTCAAGGGTATGGCCCACCTGGCTGATGATTTAAGCCAGTCCAAAGACCTGTTACGTATCCGCCAGACTGATCTGGAAGCCTTCGAGGTCGGCCGTGATCTCGCCGTGACGCCGGGCAAGGTCGTATTCCAAAATGAAATTTTACAACTGATCCAGTACACGCCCACGACCGAGACTGTCTATGATATTCCGCTGTTAATCGTCCCTCCCTGGATCAACAAATTCTACATTCTGGACCTGGTGCCAGAGAAATCCTTCATCGCCTGGGCTGTGGCACAGGGCTTTACGGTGTTTGTGGTTTCCTGGGTCAATCCTGACGGCAAGCTCGCAAGCAAAAGTTTCGAAGACTATATGCATCAAGGAATTCTTGAGGCTGTGGGAGCAATAAAGGACGCGACGGGCCAGAAGAAAGTCAATACCCTGGGTTATTGCGTGGGTGGAACCCTGCTTGCCGCAACACTGGCTTACATGGTCGCAAAGGGCGATAAACGCATCGCCAGCGCGACTTTCCTCACCGCGCAAGTCGATTTTTCAAAGGCGGGCGACTTGCTGGTCTTCATTGACGACGCACAGCTTAAAGCACTTGAAGAGATGATGGCCGAGCGCGGGTATCTGGAGGGCGCGCGCATGGCGACCGTATTCAACATGCTTCGCCCGCGGGATCTGATTTGGCCCTATGTAGTCAACAATTACCTTCTCGGGAAAAATCCATTTCCCTTCGACCTGCTCTACTGGAACTCGGACTCAACGCGGATGCCAGCCGCAAACCACGCATTTTATCTGCGCGAATTCTATCATGAGAACAAATTCTCCAAAGGCGAGATGGAGCTTGGCGGAGAACTCCTGAAGATCAATAATATTGACATCCCGATCTACGAATTGGCAACGCGGGAAGATCATATCGCGCCTGCAGAATCGGTTTTCAATGGCGCGAAAATGTTTTCCGGACCGGTTCGTTTCGTACTTGCGGGATCAGGACATATCGCAGGCGTGGTCAACCCGCCGGCAAAAAATAAATATATGCACTGGACAGGCAAAAAACCATCATCGAAAAAGCACCCCTCACCCACATTGCAACACTGGCTCGACAAGGCCAAGGAGCATACCGGCTCATGGTGGCCGGACTGGAGTGAGTGGCTGGGATCGCATTCGGGTGAAAAAATACCGGCTCGCACACCCGGTTCGGGCAAACTCAACGTGATCGAAGATGCGCCCGGCTCTTATGTGCAAAAGCGCCACTCATGATTCATTGAACCTGTCGCGGCTTAGGAAAGCCCTGCCATCTCCGGCAAGCCAAGCATAATGTTCAGGTTCTGGACGCACTGGCCCGATGCTCCCTTGCCCAGATTGTCCAGTAGGCCCATGACTACGGCTTGATCATCGGCCTCATTCGCAAAGACGTACAATCTAAGTTCATTCGTTCCATTGAGTGTTTCGGGTTCAAGCCGGGCTATCTCCCTGCCCGCATTCATCTTTGACACTGAGACGCAGTTCTGCCCTTCATAGTGGGCCGTTAGCTTCTCATGGATTATCGCCGCAGTGACTGTGCCGGGCATTGACCATAGCGGTAATGGCACTTGTACGATCATTCCTTGCGCAAACCGTCCCACGCTTGGAACAAAGACAGGGGCATGTGAGAGCCCGCTCCAGCGAGTGATTTCGGGGACATGCTTGTGCGAAAGTGTATGTCCGTAGGTAAAAAATGGTACGCCGGAATTGTCTTCCGGTGATCCGCCTTCAAATTCGGCGATCATGCTTTTGCCGCCCCCAGAATATCCGGACACGGCATTGATTGTTACCGGCCAGTCGGGCGCGATGATCCCGCTTTGTATGAGCGGATGGAGGATGGCAACCGACGAAATGGCATAACAGCCGGGATTGCTCACCCGCTTTGCTTTTGCGATCAAATCACGCTGAACGGCGTCATATTCAGGGAAGCCATAGACCCAGCCTTCAGCCGTCCGGTGAGCTGTCGAAGGGTCGATCACCCGCGTTTCAGGATTGTCGATTAGCGTAATGGCTTCGCGCGCGGCGTCATCCGGCAGGCACAGGATGGCCAGATCCGCGTCATTTAAAATCTCACGCTTCACCACCGGGTTTTTGCGATCGCTCTCGGCCAGGTGCAACAACTCTATATCGCTGCGGCCTTCCAGCCGGGCCTTGATCTGCAGACCGGTTGTTCCTACTTCGCCATCTATGAAAACCTTTGAAGTCATTACGTAACCTGTTGAGTTCCTGATTGCTCAAAAAAAATCGGGCGCCTCACCCGGAGACGCCCGATCATACATTCGAACCTGTTTCCGGAAAGGCTAACGTTTGGAGAACTGGAAGCTTCGGCGAGCCTTGGCCTTGCCGTACTTCTTACGTTCAACCACGCGTGCATCGCGGGTCAGGAACCCGCCCTTCTTGAGCACTCCCCTGAGCTCGGGCTCATAATGGGTGAGTGCTTTCGATATGCCGTGACGCACAGCACCTGCCTGACCTGAAAGTCCGCCACCGCGAACCGTGCAGTTAATATCAAACTGGTCTGCGCGTTCAGCCGCATTTATTGGCTGATTCAGAATCATCTGCAGCACTGGACGTGCGAAATATTCCACATAATCCTTACCATTGACGACAATCTTACCTGCACCCGGCTTGACCCAGACGCGGGCGACCGCGTCTTTTCTCTTGCCCGTGGCGTAAGCCCTGCCCTGGGCATCAAGTTTCTGCTCGTAAACTGGTGCTGCCTCGGTGGGCGCATCCTCGACGACCTGGCCGGTCAACTCGCCAAGGTCCTCAAGGGTTTTTACCTCTTCTTCAGCCATGGCGATTACGCGCTCCTCTGGTTCTTGGAGTTCAGTTTGGCCACATCGAGTGCCTTGGGGTCCTGAGCCTCATGGGGATGTTCCGCCCCGGTGTAAACACGCAAATTACTGAATTGCTTGCGCCCCAAAGGGCCTCGCGGCAGCATGCGTTCAACAGCTTTAAGAAGCACCCGCTCAGGATATTTGCCCTCAAGCATCTGTCCGGCTTTCGTGCTTTTGATGCCACCGGGATAACCGGTGTGACGGTAATATATCTTGTCGGCCTTTTTCTTACCGGTAAGCGCGACCTTGTCCGCATTCACCACCACCACGTGATCGCCGCAATCGGTGTGGGGGGTAAAGATTGGCTTGTGCTTGCCGCGCAACCGCGTGGCAATCAGGGAGGCGAGACGCCCGAGGACGAGATCGCTTGCATCGATCAATATCCACTGCTTTTCGACGTCTGAAGCCTTTGCCGAATAGGTTTTCATTGCTTCGTTCCTAGTACAGTGCTTGCGTCGCGGTAAACGGTGGCGGCCGCAAGAGATATCCCGTAAATGAAATTCGGGGAATTGAATGGCGCTTTTTATGCCTAACCCATCGTGCGGTCAACAGTTCATTCGTGAAAAAGCCCCAAATAACAGCAATTTATCCATACGGTAATATAATACCTTATATCACTTGCTCCGTTTCAACTGCTTCCATTCGAGACCGTGCACTTCGGTGAAGCTTCAAGTATGGTGTGTGGGGAAAAGCACTAAAAAAACAACGGAATGACCCACAATGACGCTTACTGGTGACGATCAAGACACGCGACTTAACGAAAGCATTCTATTACGCCAGGACCATGGGTCTGTAGCCCTCCTCACGCTCAACAGACCAGATGCGCGCAATGCCCTGTCAGAAGAATTGCTTGCAGCGCTTCTATCCCAGATGGAAGATATTTCACTCTCCTCTTCAATTCGGGCTGTCATCATCGCGGCAAACGGTCCCGTATTTTGCTCAGGGCACGATATCCGGCAGATAGAAAGCCACCGCAGCGATAAAGACGGTGGTAAGGCATATTTCGAGGCGACATTTTCACAATGTGCGGCAGTGATGAAATCAATCGTGGCATGTCCCAAACCGGTCATTGCAGCGGTAGAGGGAACGGCAACAGCGGCTGGATGCCAGCTGGTGGCCACATGTGATCTGGCTGTCGCCAGTAAGGATGCAAAATTTTGCACGCCCGGCGTCCACATCGGATTGTTTTGCTCAACGCCCGCTGTTGCCATCGCCCGAAATGTGGGGCGCAAGCGGGCCATGGAAATGCTACTGCTGGGAGAGATGATTTCGTCGGATGATGCGCGTCAATTCGGGCTAATCAACCGCATTGTACCAAAAGAGCAAGTGCGAACCCAAGTCATGGACATGGCGAATAAAATCGCATCGAAATCCCTGCCTGTAACGGCAATCGGCAAGCAGGCATTTTACGAACAGTTTGATCCCGATCTCGTAGCATCCTATGACCGGGCTTCACGCGCCATGGTGGAAAATATGATGCTGGAAGATGCCCGCGAAGGCTTGGGCGCATTCCTCGAGAAACGCGACCCGCAGTGGCGCGACGCCTAGCCCCCGGAATATAGCTCCTTCATGAACCACGACAGCTACACAGATGACTATATCCGTGAAATCCTGATCGCCAATCGCAGCTTTGCCATTGTCGGCGCCAGCGCCAATACGGTGCGCCCTAGCTATTTTGTTTTGAAATACCTGCTGGAGAAGGAATTCAGGGTCGTTCCGGTAAACCCCGGATTGGCTGGCAGGGAGCTACTTGGTCAAAAGGTTTATGGTGCACTCCGTGACATTCCTGAACTTATCGACATTGTAGATATTTTCCGCAATTCGGAAGCGGCTATGGAGGTCACCAGAGAGGCTATCGAGATCGGTGCCAAAGTTGTGTGGATGCAACTTGGTGTGCGCAATGATGAAGCAGCTAAACTTGCGGAAGAAGCCGGACTGCAGGTTGTCATGAACCGATGCCCTAAGATCGAATATGCAAGATTGTCAGGTGAAATTGGTTGGGCTGGCGTCAATTCTCGTGCAATTTCCAGTACACGTCCTAAACTTGGTCCGCGTGGGTATCAGCACCGAATTTTGAGCAAAGACGGGTGAGCTAATTCTGACCTGCTCCCCACCAGTTGAGAGGATTATCCCATGAGTGGAAACAAAACCCCGACCTTCAATACGCTTGCCGTTCATGCCGGCGCACAACCTGATCCCGCGACAGGCGCGCGCGCCACACCGATATATCAAACCTCATCTTTCGTGTTTGATGATGCCGACCATGCGGCCTCTTTGTTCGCGCTGCAATCTTTCGGCAATATCTATACCCGTATCATGAACCCGACACAGGCTGTGCTTGAAGAGCGTGTTGCCGCCCTTGATGGCGCAACAGCTGCTCTCGCCGTCGCATCGGGTCACGCCGCTCAGCATCTGGTTTTTCATACCCTGCTGGAGCCTGGAGATAAATTCATTGCCGGCCGCCAGCTCTATGGCGGATCTATCAATCAGTTCAATCACTCTTTCAAGAAATTCGGATGGGAGGTCGTCTGGGCCGACTCCAGCAAGCCTGAAGAATTTGAAGCAGCGATAGACGACAAGGTAAAGGCGATCTTTGTGGAATCCCTGGCCAATCCCGGGGGCGTTGTTATCGACATCGAGGCAATTTCAAAAATCGCCAAAAAGGCCGGCATCCCCCTGATCGTCGACAACACCCTTGCGACGCCATATCTGTGGCAGCCGATCGAACATGGTGCGGATATTATCGTCTATTCATTGACCAAGTTTCTTGGCGGTCAGGGCAACTCTATCGGCGGAATGATTGTTGATTGCGGCACCTTCGACTGGATGGCGAGTGGTAAATATCCCACCCTTTCAGAAAGCTGCGCCAGCTACAACGGGATCAAGCTTGCCGAGACGTTTGGTAATTTTTCTTTCGCAATCGCCTGCCGGGTGTTGAGCCTGCGCGACCTGGGCCCGTGCATCTCACCCTTTAATTCGTTCCTGATCCTGAACGGTATTGAGACACTGCCCCTGCGCATGCAACGCCATTGTGACAACGCTCTCAAGGTTGCAGAATGGCTGGAGAAGCACGATCAGGTGGCGTGGGTCAGCTATGCCGGGCTGAAAAGCAGTCCCTATCACAAACTGGCCGGAAAATATGTGCCAAAAGGAGCTGGAGCCGTTCTCACTTTCGGTCTCAGGGGTGGCTACGACGCAGGTGTCGGGCTGGTGAGCAATGTGAAATTGTTCAGCCATTTGGCCAATATTGGCGATACCAAAAGCCTGATTATCCACCCGGCATCAACCACGCACAGCCAACTGACGACCAATGAACGAGCAGCTGCGGGTGCAGGAGATGACGTGGTAAGGCTTTCCGTTGGCATAGAAGATTCTAGCGATATTATCGCTGACCTGGAGCAGGCCCTGGCACAAGTTGGTTGAGGTGCCATAAACCGATTGAGAACACCAGAATGGCCATCCCCTGATGAGCCAAACCTAGTGCAATCGGCACTTTTGCCAGCAACGTGGCGATACCTATCACAAGCTGAGCCACTATGCTTGCCAAGAGAAAATAGGCTCCCAGCGTGATCGGACCCCTACCTGCAGTTTTTGAGGAAAGTACAGCGTGGACAATGGCCCAGACCAGAATGACATAGGCCAATATCCGGTGATCAAACTGAACCGTGAGTGCATTTTCAAACAGGTTGAGATACCAGGGCGACATGGCGCCAAGACCTTGCGGGATTAGTGCGCCATCCATAAGCGGCCATGTGTTGTAGCCCTGCCCCGCATCCAGTCCCGCGACGAAGGCTCCAAGAGCTATCTGGAGAAACAAAACGATAACCAGATACATTGCTGAAGCTTTTAAACCCGTTGATTTTTCTGTTGCCGGGGCAACTCCCCGTCTCAGCCGGAGCGCGACCCAGAAGATATAAGCAAAGATGAGAACGGCAGCGCACAAATGCGCCGCAAGCCGGTACTGGCTAACATCTACTCGTTCAACTAGGCCGCTCATGACCATGTACCAGCCAAGCGCGCCTTGCAGGCCGCCAAGCACGAACATCACGATCAGTTTGGGCCAGAGTTGCTTGCTGATTTTCCCCGTGAACCAGAAAAACAGGAAGGGAAGTAAAAAGGCAAAACCGATCATCCGGCCCAGGAACCGGTGCCCCCACTCCCACCAGTAGATGGTTTTGAAATCAGCCAGGCTCATGCCCTTGTTGACGAGTTCATATTCAGGAATTTGGCGGTATTTCGTGAATGCCTCCTGCCACATCCCCTCACCCAGCGGAGGTATGATGCCCAGTATCGGCTTCCACTCGGTGATCGAGAGGCCTGAATCCGTAAGCCGCGTGGCGCCTCCGACGATGATCATGGCGAAGATGAGCGCGCACAGAAAAAACAACCAGGAACGCACTGCGGCGTCATCTTTACCTGCGTTGTTTTTTGAGCCGGTCATCATCGCCATTCCTTCATGTGGTGAAACGGGTTGTGAGCAATTGCCTTGTCTCCGGTCCCGGGACAATTATGCATGTTGCCGCATATCGCAGTCCTGATAGGTATTACAGCATGACCATGCGGACACGAAAATTTATAGGTGCTATCACGCTACTGGTTTACTTGGTGGTCTATTCTATCCTGGCGATGGCGTTTGGTGCGTCACAGGTTGTCGGTGGATCCAATTTTTTGCAGGTGCTCTATTTTTTTGCTGCCGGATTGGCCTGGGTTGTTCCCGCAGGCTTGTTGATCCGCTGGATGCAGCGACCAGATCAAACCTGATCCCGGGGAAGACCTTCAGGCAGCATCGACGCGGCGGAACCGGTTCCAAAGCGCAAAGGGAGCGCCGGTCATATAGAGCCGGGTAAAGACGGAGGACTGATATTCGCCGTTGAGCGAGACCCGTGGCAGGGCTGTCAGGTGATCTGCATGTTCAGGAAATACAACGCCCTTGCGCGTTGTCACCGCAGTTTTAAAACCAAGTTCAGAGGCAATGCGGAATTCGCGCGGGCCAGCACTGTCAGGGTTCCCGTAGGGGTAACTGAAATGTCCTGGCCAGAATCCAAGTTCTTTTTTGATCCTGTCCGCGCCGCACTTCATTTCCTCGACAGCACGCGCTTCTGGCAGTTTCGCAAGTGCCGGGTGTGTGACCGTATGAGCGCCAATTGTCACGAGCGGATCAGAAGCCAGCTTTCGGATTTCATCCCAGGTCATAATCAGATCCCGACACTGCGCCTCCATGTCCAAACCATGTACATCTGAGAACCGGGATATGGCTTCGCGCTGGTCATCTACATTCTGGTCACGCAAGTGATGATAGACGCGCTCGAACGCTGATGTTTTCTCTTCATCCGTTTCGGCAGGCAGCCGGACTGGCCCGGTCTCTGTGGGCAGGGTAATTTCGGAACTTGAGGCAATCGCTTCCTCCAGCACAAACCACCACAGCTCTCCCTTCCCGCCCGGAAATTCCGAAGGCACGTAAATTGTGAAGGGGGCGTCGTGTTTCAGGAATACTGGGTATGAATATTCAAGGTTATCACGATAGCCATCATCAAGCGTGAAGCAGGCAAAGCGTTTTGACGTATCTCCACTGGTGATGCGTGCATGGGCCTCATCAAGGGAAATAATATCCAAACCGGCTGCTTTTACGTCATGCAGAACCGCATCGAGATAATCAGGTGTCACCATCAGACCGCGATTGGGGGAAAAGCCGCCATGTTTGCGGGGCGAAACCTGGTGCAGCATGAAGATCAGGCCAATGCCCTCGGCGAATGGAGCAAGCAGCCGGTGGAGGCCAGAATAGTAGAGCACCTTCATGCCCGGTTTCAGAATATCGACCGGTAACCCTGTCATAAAATCCACTCGCCTCTTCGCAAAGAGCAACCGCAAGTTAACGAGTTGCCACTAGCTTTATTGCGTTCCTGCCAACTATTTCAGGCTTTCCTTGAGAAAGCCTTGATCAGTTCCTTTTTTTTGGCAGGAAGCCTGTCGTTCGTATTGCGTAGGAGTGGGCATGACAGTCATCAGTTTGCCGCGTGTGGGTCACAAACCGGACCGAACACGGGATGTAGCGCCATGTGCCGGATCGCTGGAAACGTCAGCGGGCCTGGTGCGTCTGTCAATTTTTCGTGATTTTGAACCGATCCAAAAGGATTGGCAGGCATTTCAAACAAGCGCCGTGGGCGTTCAAGCGCAGTCCTATGAACATGCAGAAGCCTGGTATCGCCTCGTTTCAAAACCGTCAGGCGCAGAACTTGCCATCGTTTGCGGGCGTTCCCAATCGGGGAAAATTGAGTTCATCTGGCCTTTCGAGGTCTCAAAACGACGCGGGGTACGCTGCCTGCACTGGATAGGCTGGGAGCACGCCAACTACAATATGGGCCTCCATACGCTCAATTTTGCACGCGAAACATCACCTCAAGACGTAAGGGCATTGCTTAGCGAAGTGGCGTGCCTGATCGGTGGTGTGAATGCGGCCTATTTCGACAAGCAGCCTTATGAGTGGGATGGTGTGGCAAACCCCATGGCCCATTTGCCGCTGCGGCCGAGTGCCAATCAGGGGCATGCCGTGCTTCTGGAAACTGACTTCGATACGCTGTACCGCAACAGGTTCAGCGGTAAATCACGCAATACGCTGGGTCGAAAAGAGAGGCGACTGAAAGAGCAGGCGCCGATTGAAATGGGCTGGGCATCGACAACGGATGAGCGGCGTAAATTGCTCGACGAGTTTTTCAAACAAAAATCGCAACAATTCTCCGAGCAAGGTATCAGCGATGCATTTGCGAATTCACGTCACCGCGAATTTTATCACGAACTCGCTGCCCTGCCCTCAGGAGAACAGGGAACCTTGGAATTTGGATATCTCAGATCAGGGGATCAAGTTGCAGCGATATCGAGCGGTACCTTTTTCAAGGACAAGTTCACGACTATGCTGACCTCGATAGACCAGGGGCCGATCAGAAAGTTTTCTCCCGGCTCCTTGCTGTTTCAATATCAAATCGAGGATGCCTGCCGGAGGGGATTGAACTTTTTCGACATGGGTGCTGGCGATGCCCGCCACAAGGAAGAATGGTGTGATGTCGATACACACCTGTTTGAGAATATTATCGCATTTGACGAGCGAGGTTATCTGTTAACAGTGCCGCTTGCAGCTCAGGAAGCTGTAAAGAGGTTCGTCAAGACGCGCCCTAGATTATGGCATCTGGCCCAAAGTGTCCGGCGCAAACTCTTTGGACAGCGCCGCAAATCCATCTTGCCACAAACACAAGCTGCCGATCGCGTTCACTAGACTGCTTCTGCCCGCTTCAGGAACGGCATTTGCGGCATGGTCCATGAGCGATTAGCTCCGCTTGCAAGAATGGCCACGCTTGGCGAGCCTACCGTCTTTGCCGTGATTTGATCTGCCAGCCATGCAGACTCGTCTTTTGAACCGGATGGCTCGGCGATCAGTACCAGAGCGGGTTCAGTCCGGGAGCGGATGCTGATCATTGTGCCCGCCTCTTCCGGTGCGGAATAAATGACAACATTGTCGTATGCCGCCTCCAGGGCATTAAGCAATGGGCCAAGACGATTAGTATCAAGCCCATACACCCTGCCCGGGTCACTTGTACCAGAAAGGACATGCAAGCTGCTATCGGGATCACGGCGCACTGCCTCTTCAAAGCTGGCCTGACCGCTGAGCATTTGGTGAAGACCGGACCCATCAGGCAGATCGAGTGCTATGGCTACATGATCTCCTTCAGCCATGGCATCGACCAGTACCGTGCTGTTTCCAGCGTCTGCCAATTCCCGGGCCACATCGATTGCATGCCCTGCAGCATCAGCCCAGCCTGACTGGGGTGCGGTGATGAATAAACGGGCATGCATGGATGCAAACTGGCGTGCAATATCACGAGGTGAATTCAACGTTGAAATACCTGACCCCTGGTTAATTGATGCGGACCGGGATCTTCTTTCCTGTGTGTGGGCATTATCGTCATGGCGTCTGCGCAGTCGCTGGTCATGCTGAGGCGTGATGATCTCCCGCGCTACCGTATGCGCGAAACCCAGAAGCACAATAGCAGCCATGGACAGAAGTGAAATCGGCCCCTTTTGCGGAAAAGATGGAGTGCTGGTGACATGGGCCCTGGAGACGATGCTGGCATGGGCCGGTACGGAAGCCTGGTCTGAACGCGTGCTGGCATCGCGGTATCGTGATAAATATGATTCCAGAACGTCGCGGTTGGCTTTGGCTTCCCTTTCCAGGGCGCGCAGTTTGATATGACTTTCATTGCCCCTGGAGGCTGATAACTTCATTTCGCCGAGACTTTCACGAAGCGACATTTCGCGGGCTCCCGCAATCTGAGCTTCATTCCGCAAACCGGACACGACCTTGCGCGCCTCTTTGCGTATCTGCCGGCGCACATCGCTAAGCTCCGAGTTGAGCTGTTTTATGCGAGGGTGCGAGGGAAGCAGCGTTGCGGAAACTTCGGCCAGCTCACGCTGGACTGTTACACGTTGTTCGAGCAACCGCTGGATCAACCTTGATTTCAGAACATCTGCGGAGTCAGCTACCCCACCCGTGTCTTTGAGCATTTTTTCAATGAGTTCTGCACGCGCTTCAGCTTCGGTACGCTGAGCCTTGGCCAGAATCAGCTGACTATTCAGTTCGGAGAGTTGCTGAGCATCAAGTGTGGTGTTGTTGCTTCCTTCGAATAACCCAGAGGAAGAGCGGAAACGCTCAGCAGCAATATCGGCTTTTTCAACCTTTTTTGTGAGTTCCTTGATCTGGCCGCTGAGCCACGCACTGGCTTCCTTTGTCTGCTTGAGTTTTTCGCCTTGCTGCCAAGTCAGGTAAAATTCGGCGAGCTTGTTTGCAGCTTTTGCAGATGTTTCCGGATTGCTGGACTGGAAGGACACAGCAATTACGTGTGATTTCTTCAATTGATAAACGCTGAGTCTATCAAGAAATGCATCAAGCACCCTCTCCTGAAGCGCCACCTGAGTGGGCTGCTGCTTGAGACGAATGATACGCAGAAATTTTCGCCATAGTTTTCCGCTGCCAGCCTCAGTATTGAATTCCGGATCCTCATCCAGCCTAAGCTCTTTCGCAACGCCCATGGCAAGGTCGCGCGACAGCAGAACTTGAACCTGGCTGGATACAGCCTCTTGATCCGTCATCGTCCGCCGCGAATTGAGTATCTGCGAGCCCGCAGGGCGTTTGTAACTGTTTTCCTCGCGCTCAATAAGAATGCGTGCCTCTGACGAATATTGTGGGGTCACGAAGCTCAGGGCAAAATACGTTGCGATGCCCGCGGCTACTGCAAGTACGGCAATCAGGTATTTGCGCCGATTAACTGCGCGCAGCAAGGCTGCAACATCAATATCGTCAGAGACGGCAAGCTGGGTACTGGGGTGCATGGCAATACTCGTGCGTTTGATA
This sequence comes from Hyphomicrobiales bacterium, assembly GCA_021775525.1. GTDB lineage: Bacteria > Pseudomonadota > Alphaproteobacteria > Rhizobiales > Methyloligellaceae > UBA2767. Next base: position 57,153 of record JAJFHQ010000013.1, on the reverse strand, counting down.
GCAACTCTACTCACCCGTCCTTTCTACCGATTCCCGGTAACCAAAGGCTTAAAGAGTGCGCCATGACGGCACGTGCGCTTAACCTTTGTTAACCATCACTGGCCTACAAAAAGGTCCAGTAGAGATTCGTCTAGCCGACCAAAATGGAAACGCACATGGCCATACGGCCCGTTCTTGTTATCGCTGCCATTTGCCTTGCACTTACGGGCTGCAAGACGAACTCATCTGGCCACCATGCAAAGCGCATGGTCAAGCACCAGCAAAGCGGGTACGTATCAGCGACGCCCATCCAGCCACCTGCATTGCGGACTGGCGCTGGTGCATATGTGCATAAAACCAGTGGGGGTGGATCTCCCTACACGCTGGACAGTGGCGACCGTTTGAGGGTCACTGTGTTTGGCCAGAGAAACCTGTCACGCATATATCCTGTTGATGCGGGCGGATTCATTTCCATGCCCCTTATCGGTGCAGTTGAGGCGCGCGGCATATCCACGTTCCAGCTTGAGGAACGCATCAGGCGATCCCTGAAGCGAAAATATGTGAAAGATCCCAAGGTCACTGTTGAAGTTGAGACCAACCGCCCCTTCTTCATTCTTGGTGAAGTACGAAATGGGGGTCAGTTTCCTTACGTTGCGGATATGACAGTTCAGACGGCTGTTGCTATTGCCGGCGGATTTACGCCACGGGCAAAAAAGCGCACAGTACAATTGACGAGGCAGGTCAACGGCTCCACCGTTACCCGTAAGGTACCCGCTAGTTGGAAGGTCCAGCCTGGAGATACCATCACAGTGAAGGAACGGTTTTTCTAAATCCCGATTGTGACCCGAACCCTTAAAAACAAACCGTGAGCGCTCCCCCTACCATTTCGCCTCCACTTACAATTTTGCATTGTCTGCGCGCACCTATTGGCGGGCTGTTCAGGCATGTGTGTGACCTGGCAGCTGCACAAACCGAATTGGGACATCGCGTTGGCGTCATCTGTGACGCTGGTCCTGCCGGCAATGCTGCAGAAGCTGCGTTGCGCAATCTGGATGAGAATATCTGTGAGCGGGGTGTTGTCCGGGTGCCCATGAGTCGACAGGTTGGGCTTAGCGACCTGACAGCCTATAGGGCAGTGCGTCGTCTTGCTTGTGAAACGCAGGCACACATTCTGCACGGTCATGGCGCCAAAGGAGGAGCCTATGCTCGACTTGCGGCGCATAAACTGAAACGTAGCAGGCAGAATATACGCGCCTTCTACACGCCGCATGGCGGATCACTTCACTATAGCCCTGCCACATTGCAGGGACGCATTTTCATGGAGCTGGAACGCTATCTGGGCCGTAAAACGGACGGGTTGATCTTCGAAAGCGCTTATAGCGCGGATATCTACCAGGCAAAGATTGGGGCGTTCCCCTGCGAGGCCCGTATTATCCCGAACGGTGTGAAGCCAACGGATTTCTATGAGCGTGCGCTTGACGAAAGTGCGGCTGACTTCGTTTTTGTCGGTGAACTCAGGCACCTGAAGGGTGTTGATATTCTGCTCCATGCATTGGCGGAATTGCGCAAAAAGCAGTCCGTTACAGCATACATCGCTGGCGGCGGTCCCGATGCAGAAGAATTCAAGACTCTTGCCGAAAAGCTGAGTCTCATGGATGCGGTGACTTTTCCTGGCCCAATTCCAGCAGAAACCGCCTTTACCCGGGGGCGCTGTCTTATCGTTCCCTCAAGAGCTGAGTCTTTCCCCTATATCGTCCTCGAAGCGGGCGCTGCCCGCATGCCACTGATTGCAACGCATGTTGGCGGCATTCCTGAAATCGTCGAGGGCTGCAATGTGCCACTTATACCGGGAGCTGATACGCACGCGCTTGTTCAAGAAATGCAGGCGTACATGGACAAGCCTGAAGCCTTCGTTGAGCGGGCAAATACATTGCGGGAGAGCGTTGCAAAACGCTTCAGTGTAGATGGTATGGCCCAGGCTATAACAAAATTCTACTCCAGCCGCTTGAATGAACACCCCCAAGCATAACCTCTGCCATTGCAACCCGGGTAACCGGTCCTTAACCATACGATCATTCAACAACCTCTACCCGCACCCGGATTAAACCTTCCCATATACCGTTTTGATAAATCTTGTTTCGGGATTTGCCGGTCCTATGACCGCGCAGACATTGCATTTTGGGGAAGTGCACGGTCTTGCCAGTTTGGCGCGTGCCTGTTCGGGTCACAGTATCAAATGTCTGATATACCTGCTTCAGACCATTCAGAGACAGATCGACGTAATCGTGATCGCGGAACGTCGGATCGACGCGAGGCATCACGTCCGCGCCTCGGGAGTTTCCAATTTTCCGATGCTGCCAAGCTGATTTCACCCCGCGTGGTGACAGGCAGTGCCCGCCTAATAGAGTTCCTCCTCATCTCTGCCCTGGGGTATGGTATCTTCTACAGCTACATCGACCAAACGCCAGACTTGCAGGCTCATATCGGGCACGCCCTATACATGGTTGCCATACTGGGCACAGCTGCAGGATCGGTACTGAGCTTCCAGGCATTTCAACTTTACGACATCACCATTCTCACCAGCTCAAGTCGGCAAATTGCACGCATTTGCATGGCCTGGACACTCATTTTCAGTATCATGATGGCGCTCGCCTTTTTCACCAAGCTTGGACAGGAGTTTTCACGCGTCTGGGCCGCCACCTGGTACCTGAGCGGACTTGGAATGCTTGTCGCCTTCAGGGTCCTTTTGTGCATTGCGGTTCGAAACTGGGGCAAACTCGGGCGCCTTAACCGGCGGGCCGTGATCGTTGGAGGTGGTAGTCCGGCGCATAAACTGATCAATGCACTGGAAGCGTCACGCGATACTGACATACAGATTTATGGCGTGTTCGATGATCGCGACAAGGATCGCGTATCTAAACGGATCGCCGGATATCCAAAACTGGGCAACATCGACCAGCTGATTGAATTCGGACGTGAGAAACGTCTCGATTTGCTTATCGTCACTCTGCCCATGGCGGCTGAAAGCAGGCTGCTTGAGCTCTACCAGAAACTCTGGGTGTTACCGGTTGATATCCGATTGTCGGCGCATACCAATGAGCTCAGATTCCGTCCACGCGCCTATTCCTACATTGGCAATGTTCCGTTCCTGGACCTCCAGGATAAACCGATAGCCGATTGGGACTATGTGTTGAAATGGGCGTTCGACAAAACGGTTGCGAGCCTGGCCCTGCTGGCACTTACACCAATCATGGCGTTGGTAGCGCTTGCAGTGAAACTCGACAGCAAAGGTCCTGTCTTTTTCAAACAGAAACGACATGGTTTCAACAATGAGCTAATCAACGTTTACAAGTTTCGCTCCATGTATACCGACAAGTCTGACAGCAATGCCGCCAAACTTGTGACCAAGGACGATGACCGGGTGACAAAAGTCGGCCGATTCATCCGCAAAACAAGCCTGGATGAACTCCCGCAGCTGTTCAATGTCCTCAAGGGTGAATTGTCACTCGTTGGCCCGCGGCCCCATGCATTGCAGGCAAAAGCCGCCAACTCTCTCTATGCGGATGTGGCTGACGGGTATTTTGCACGCCACCGTGTGAAACCCGGCATAACGGGCTGGGCGCAGATCAATGGATGGCGCGGCGAAACGGACACCCATGAAAAATTGCAACATCGTGTCGAACACGATCTTTATTATATCGAGAACTGGTCGGTGCTGTTCGATATTTACATTCTGGCCATGACGCCAATCGCGTTGTTGAAGTCAGAAAACGCTTACTGATTTGAGGGCCGCATCCATGATTGCAGGTGCTCCCTCTCAACCCTATACCCGTCATACTCAGGCCGGCTCAGGTCTAACAGTACAAAGCCTCGTGCTGGCACTGATGTGGCTTACGCTCGCCTCCTCCTCTGTCGTTTTCGCTGAACCAGCACCTTATGACGCCTTGATGATTTCCTTGATTGTCGCTGTACCGCTGGTCGGTCTGACATCTCCATCCACTGGAATATTCCTGCTGCTCATTACCTGGCTTGTTATTGGCGCTGCTGGACTGGTGGCTTCTGTACGCTCCGAAGTGATGGATGTTTCGGTCAAACACACATTCATTACAATCTACCTGTCACTCTCCTCGGTATTGATCGCTGCATTTGTTCGCAAGGCACCGGAAAGGCACACCCGGGTCGTTATCTCTGGGCTGATGTTCGCATCGATGGTTGCCGTTGTGACCGGTGCGGCGGGCTATTTTGATGCTGTGCCGGGAGCAAATGCATTATTCACAAAATTTGAGCGGGCACGGGGCACCTTCAAGGATCCGAACGTTTTTGGCCCGTTCATCATACCGGCACTTGTCTACTATGTGCATGGCATGGCCACAGCACCCACGGCACGTGCGCTTTACAGGTCTCTGCTCGCTGGTTTGTTTTGCCTTGGATTGTTGATCAGTTTCTCACGTGGAGCGTGGTTCAATGCGGCTGTAGCACTTCTGGTCTACAGCTATGTTGTGTTTATAGCCGCACACACAAACCGTTTGCGGCTAAAACTCATCCTCATGGCTCTGTTCGGATTATGCTTTGCGCTGCTTGGACTGGCCAGCGTCATGCAAATTGAGTCTATAGGCAATCTTTTCACTGAGCGATTCAGCCTGACGATGGCATACGATACGGGTCCGGAAGGGCGATTTGGCGGCCAGCTCAAAGCCCTCGACATGATGCTTTCTAATCCGATCGGTATTGGCGCGCTTGAATTTGGCCGCTCCTATCATGGAGAGGACGTACATAACGTCTATTTGAGCATGTTCCTCAATTCCGGCTGGATTGGGGGTTTTCTCTATCTAGGGATGATACTCACAACCCTAGCGGCTGCGTTCCGGCACGCACTGCGCCCGGCGCCAACCCAGGGCATCACCATTGTTATGCTTGCCGCGTTTGCCGGACTGGCTGCGGAAGGCATGATCGTGGACACCGATCACTGGCGGCATTTTTACGTGATAATGGGTGTGCTCTGGGGGCTGATCATGGCCAGAGAAAAATATGGCCCTCCGGCTTCCTGACCCAACATGCTTTCACTTAGACTTTCGCTTAGAATTGGATGATGGTCGGAGCGGCAGGATTTGAACCTGCGACCCCCGGTCCCCCAGACCGGTGCGCTAACCGGGCTGCGCCACGCTCCGCCATGTCAGACACAGGTTTTGCCCGCTTCGTGTGAGCGGGTCAATCTCAACTTGTGCTGTAATTCTGCAGAAGGTGAATTAGCCTCGTGATGCTTCCAGCAATTTTTTGCATTCAACAAGTTCGCCCAGAAGTGAACGCAGCTGTTCTGTTTGCCCCTTTGTCAGGCCTTCATCCATGGAACTTTCCCCAGAAGCTTCCGATACGCTTCGAGCAGCATCGGCCGCGACATCGGGAATATCCTTGACTGCTGCACGGGCAGAACCGTCAGCGGTATCTTCCCAGCACGACATGACATAACGCACGCCATTTTCACGCAGAAGGCGTTGCACACCTTTGATAGTATAACCGTCACCATAGAGAAGCTGGCGGATGCCCCGCAGCAAATTCACGTCTTCTGGCCGGTAATAGCGCCGACCGCCGCCGCGCTTGAGAGGTCTCAGCTGCGAAAACTTTCCTTCCCAAAACCTCAGAACGTGTTTTGGCACATCTAGTTCGTTTGCAACTTCACTTATTGTCCGAAAGGCCTCCGGTGATTTGTCCAACTACAATTCCCCCTCAAAATCGTGCTAAACTTATTTTCGTCTAGCCTGCCGCATTTTTCTTCGCGAGCGTCTCGTTGACGCGCTCCTTCATGATGTTGCTTGCCCTGAATACGAGCACACGCCGTGGCGTAATTGGGACCTCCTCCCCGGTTTTCGGATTTCGGCCAATTCTTTCGCCTTTTTCGCGAATACCAAATGAACCGAATGAGGATAGTTTTACCGGCGAACCACGCTCCAAGGAGTTGGTTATTTCCTTCAGCACCAGCTCAACCAGATCAGCAGACTCGTTGCGAGGCAATCCGACTTTTTGAAAGACGGCCTCCGCCAAGTCAGCCCGCGTCAATGTCTTTCCCGTCATAGTTGCGCCCCATCACCAACCTTACCCAAGTGCAAGATGCTAAAGGACAAGGTGAATGAGGGTCAACGGGCCAATTTAAAAAAACTGTCTGTTTTCAAGCAGATTGTGCCATTGATGTCGCAATTAAAACGATCTGGCACCAATTCCGGTAAAATGCATCGGTATTATGGAAACACAGAGCACCCCTCAAGGCCCACCGGGCAGAGAATTGGCTCTACCAGCGTACGAGTACGGCACCCCAGGTAAATCCGCCACCCATGGCTTCCATGAGCACCAGGTGACCTTCCTGGATCCGCCCATCCTCGAGCGCAGTGTTCAAGGCAAGCGGAATCGATGCGGCTGAAGTGTTGGCGTGCTTTTCAACGGTCATAACGACTTTCTCAGGTGCCAACCCAATTTTCCGGGCAGTCCCGTCAAGTATGCGCTTGTTGGCCTGGTGAGGCACAAACCAATCCACATCCTTGGTCGTGTAATTGGTACCCGCCAAGGTTTCCTGGATGATGTTCGCGATATTGGTAACAGCATGGCGGAAGACCTCCCGGCCCTCCATGCGCAAATGACCAACTGTACCCGTTGATGAGGGGCCGCCATCCACGTAGAGCTTGTCTCGATAACGCCCATCCGAGCGCAGCTCGGTCGCGATGATGCCGCGTGCATCGCTGGCTCCGTTCAATTTCTGCGCATCCAGAACCACGGCCCCGGCACCATCGCCAAAAAGAACACAGGTGCCCCGATCTTCCCAATCGAGAATGCGTGAGAATGTTTCCGATCCGATGACCAAAGCTTTCTTTGACTGACCGGCCTTGATAAAATTGTCGGCCGTGGCGAGCGCATAAACAAATCCTGAGCACACCGCCTGAACATCGAAGGCGGCACCGTGATGAATCCCGAGATTGGCCTGAATGGTAACAGCGGTGGCGGGGAAAGTGTTGTCCGGCGTGGAAGTGGCAAGAATGATAAGGTCTATATCCTTGGCATCAATTTCGGCGTGCTCAAGCGCGCGCAGCGCTGCAGCCGTGCCCAGGTCTGACGTTAATTCACCTTCGGCAGCGATATGACGTTCGCGAATACCTGTGCGCTCATGAATCCACTCATCGCTGGTATCGACAATCTTCGCCAGATCGTCATTCGTCAGTATGGTTTCGGGCAGATAGCTGCCGCACCCCTGTATGACGGACCGGATCCGGTTCACTTTAGGTTACTCCACATATTACGCGATGTTCTCCATATTCAGTGATGCATGGAACTTCTCGATATCACTCGCAAGGCGTTCAACGAGGCCACTACGTGCCATGTCGTAACCGAGGTCAATAGCACTCGCAAACCCCGTCGCATCTGTGCCGCCGTGACTCTTGATGACAATCCCGTTTAATCCCAGAAATACACCCCCATTTGATTGCCGCGGATCCATCTTTTCCTTTAAGGCCCTAAAAGCGCCTTGGGCCAGGATCGCACCTATTCGAGCCATTATGGAACGGCTCATTGCCGCGCGGAGATATTCAGCAATTTGCTTGGCTGTACCCTCGGCCGTTTTCAGGGCAATATTACCTGAGAATCCTTCCGTCACAACAACGTCGACCACCCCCTGCCCGACATCATTACCTTCGACGAAGCCACGATACTCGAACGGCGGATTTGATTCTCGCAATGCAGCGGCGGCCTTGCGCACTTCTTCCAACCCCTTGACTTCCTCGACACCAATATTAAGCAATCCAACCGTGGGACTGGCGTGGGAATACAGTGCACGTGCCATGGCCGCACCCATCATCGAAAAGTCGATAAGCTGCCGGGCGTCGGCTCCGACATTGGCACCAACATCCAGAACGATGCATTCGGCATCCACGGTCGGCCAAATAGCGGCAATTGCAGGACGTTCAATTTCAGGCAACGTTTTCAGACAAAACCTGGACATCGCCATGAGCGCCCCGGTATTGCCTGCCGATATCACCGCTTCTGCGTCACCGTCCCGCACTGCTTCAATGGCCTTCCACATGCTGCTCTTCCACCTGCCCTGCCTGAGCGCTTGACTAGGCTTTGCATCCATGGAGATTGAAACATCGGTATGAACGATTTCTGATTTGTCCCTGAGAACCTTGTGGCTGGCAAGTTCATCTTTAATGACCGCCTGGTCCCCAAAGAGGATAAAGCGGGTATCCGGGTGGCGCACGAGCGATAGCTCAGCCCCGGGGATCACGACCTGCGGTCCGTGATCTCCGCCCATGACATCAAGTGCTATCGTTAGTGAAGCTGCCATCTGCACAATCAGGTTTTTGGGCAAGCGGTTAAACGCGTGGACCTCGCGCTGCCACACCCCCCTTGCGCATTGAAGACTTTATGAAAATACCGGATTGTTCTAGTGAAACAACTGCAAATCGCTGAAATCACCAATGCAATCTAGTTTGAGTTCGCACCTTTCAGATTCTTCAGGCGTGCCAGTTCAGCAAAGGGTTTATCGTTGTCCTGTGAAGATTTGCCAATTCTCGGGTCCTCCCAATCAAAACTGGCACCCGGCCGACGTGGATAAGGCTCCAGAGCGGCGGCAAAGTGTTCGTATGCAAGATGCCCGACATCTATTTGCCCCTCCTGAATCGGTTCAGGGCCATCCAGGGGCACTTCCATACCCTCTTCATCCGCTTCATTTTCAAGGCGCTTAACATCTTCAGGAGGCCAGAATTCCATACTGATGCGTTCGTCAATTTCACACTCGATGGGTTCAAGCGTGACGACGCAGCTCTGCGTTGCGACAGCAAACAATTGGCCCTCGAATTTAAAACGGGCCCTCCCACTGCGGTGAAGTTTGAAGTCCATGCACAGTGAATCGAGGCTGAGAAGATCGAGGGCCTTTGCAATTGCAGCCCGCTCTTCGGCGTTCGCCTCAAGGCGCTCGGAAATGGCTTTGGCGGGAATCTCATCGGTTTTGAAAATGCGCGAACAGATACCAATTTTGTTCGCCTCGCCGGATGTCATGCTCATTTATTTTTTCCAACAATCTCTGGCGCTGGAATTTTCCCGGCAACAAGATCGCTGATCGGCTTTTTAGCCAGGTTTTGACGAAGTTTCCTCATATACCGGCCCAGCTCTTTAGCGTTTTTTGGTGCCCCTTCCTCGCCACCGTATATATCGCTCAACAGCATGTCTGAAAGGGTGTTCTTATTTGAAGCTGCAACTGCCGCATGATACTCCGACATTCTTGCCTCGAATATTGAAGCTAGTGCGCGCATTTTTTTGGGTACCACCATATCTCCCACGCCAAGCTCCCGTGAAGTCGTATCCATATCAGCAAAAAATATATTTACGATATTCTGTGCCAGTGCCGGCTCCTCACCGTTCATTCGCTCAAGGCAGGCAAATATGTGAAGAATCATGATTTCAAACCGGCCTTCCACCGTATCGGGCACTTTTAATACGTCATAGATGGCAGGCGAGCGTGACAACGTCACAATGGAGCCATAAAGATTGTGCGCATTCACGTTGCGTTCAGCGCGGCTGGTAAACCATGTCAGCATTGGTGAAAATAAGTTTCCTTAACTCAAGCTCTGACAAACGGTGTGCCAAGCCCTGAAAGCGCGTTATAGGTTGGATTATCGCAGAAAAGAACCAGCGAATATAATCTGAACAGGACCCAGCAGGAAACCGGACTGATTGATGAACGGCACTGACCATACCAGCGAAAAGCAGATAGTCGGGAAAAAGAGCCCGCTGGCTCCTGTGTCCATGATTTTATGTGTTGCAGGATTATTGCTCATCGGATGTGCAGGCCAGGTCGACCGGCATGGGCATTTGTTCACGGACGTTAATTTGCAGCAGATACAACCCGGCATGTCGCAGGACCAGGTGCGCCTGACGCTTGGCACGCCGGACACAAAGGGTACCCTTGACGGAGATGTGTTCTATTATATTTCCAGCATACGCAAGACCTTGCCCATGGGGCGGCCCAAGGTGGTCGACCGAAAAGTTGTGGCAGTTTATTTTAACCAGCAGCAAACAGTGAACCAGGTTGGCCATTATGGCCTCAAGGACGGTAAGGTCATCGACTTTATCGATGGAGAAACCCCCACATACGGCAAGAAATTGACCGCACTCGAACAGCTGTTTGGCAACATCACAAACCGCCGGTCACTGCTACAGCAATAGCCGCTCTGGCATGTGGCCGTTTCTTGCCCTGGCGCCTGATTCTATCAGATCATATGCCGACAAGAAAAAAGGGCCCCACAATCAGCGGAGCCCTCCAAGTATCGCATAATTACATCCAACTAGTGCGCCAGTATCGCCAACAGCAGCAATGCCACGATGTTGGTAATCTTGATCATCGGGTTGACGGCCGGACCGGCGGTATCCTTGTAAGGATCTCCTACCGTGTCACCGGTAATAGCAGCCTTGTGGGCTTCAGAGCCCTTGCCACCATGATGACCATCTTCAATGAGCTTCTTGGCATTGTCCCAAGCGCCGCCACCCGCTGTCATTGACACCGCGACGAACAATCCTGTCACGATAACACCCAGAAGCATGGCGCCGAGAGCAGCAAAGGCGTCCGCCTTTGACGAGGTGATCCAGTAAATAGCGTAGAAGCAGACAACAGGCGACAACACAGGCAGCATCGATGGAACGATCATCTCCCTGATGGCAGCCTTGGTCAGCATATCCACTGCCCGGCCATAATCAGGTTTGTCCGTGCCCTTCATGATGCCGGGCTTTTCCTTGAACTGGCGCCGGACTTCCTCCACCACCGCGCTCGCGGCCCTGCCTACAGCCGTCATGGCAATGCCGCCAAAAAGGAATGGCAACAAACCGCCGAACAGCAAGCCAACAACGACGTAAGGATTGGTAAGCGAGAAATCGACACTGACGCCATGGAAGAATGACCCCGGCTCTGCCTGCGCGGCAAAGAATTTGAGATCCTCCGTGTAAGCGGCGAACAGCACCAGGGCGCCAAGACCGGCTGACCCAATGGCATAACCCTTGGTTACGGCCTTGGTCGTGTTGCCCACCGCGTCCAGCGCATCCGTAGTGTTGCGGACTTCCTCAGGCAATTTTGCCATTTCGGCAATGCCGCCAGCATTATCCGTAACAGGACCAAACGCATCAAGCGCCACAACCACCCCGGCCAAAGCCAACATTGTGGTGACGGCAATCGCAATCCCGAACAAACCAGCCAGGGAATTGGTGACGATAATCCCGCCAATGATGATCAATGCCGGAATAGCCGTCGATTCAAGCGAAATCGCAAGTCCCTGAATGACGTTGGTGCCGTGTCCGGTTTCGGATGCCAGGGCAATGGATTTTACCGGGCGGTATTCGGTCCCGGTGTAATATTCCGTTATCCAGATAATAAGCCCGGTGACCAGCAGCCCGACGATGCCACAATAAAACAGGTTCGTTCCGGTGAATGTCTTGTCACCAACCTGAAAGGCCGTATCAGCGCCAAGCCATCCCCAGACAATGACCGCCAGGGCAACCGCAGAAAGCACAGCGGTGGCGATAAAGCCCTTGTACAACGCACCCATGATCGAGTTGCTGGCACCAAGCTTGACGAAGAAAGTGCCGATGATCGAGGTCACGACACAACTCGCGCCGATTAACATAGGTAGCAACATCAGGGTTTGTGCAGTTGCACCATCAAAGAATATTGATGCCAGAACCATTGTGGCGACGATGGTCACCGCATAGGTCTCAAACAAATCAGCGGCCATGCCGGCACAGTCACCGACATTATCGCCAACATTGTCAGCGATCGTGGCGGGGTTGCGCGGATCATCTTCAGGAATGCCTGCTTCGATCTTGCCGACCAGATCACCGCCAACATCAGCGCCCTTTGTGAAAATGCCGCCGCCGAGACGGGCAAAAATTGAAATCAGGGATGCGCCGAAGCCAAGTGCTACAAGCGAATCAATAACCGCCCTGTCTTCAGGGTTTTGACCCATTGGACCGGTGAGCACCCAGAAATAGACCGCGACACCCAGCAATGCGAGACCGGCTACAAGCAAGCCGGTGATTGCGCCTGACTTGAAAGCAATTTCAAGTCCGGCCCCGAGTGATTTGCTTGCAGCCTGGGCTGTACGCACATTGGCGCGAACAGATACCAGCATGCCGATAAAGCCGGCGGCGCCTGAGAGGATTGCCCCGATGGCAAAGCCAACTGCGGCCTGCGCTGACAGGAGGAGCCAGGCAATCACAAAGACCACGGCGCCCACGATAGCAATGGTCATATATTGACGTGTGAGATAAGCCTGCGCGCCTTCTCGTATATGGCCTGCAATTTCCTGCATGCGTTTGTTGCCCGCATCAGCGGCCATAACGGATTGAATTGCCCAGGCGGCATAGACAATCGACAGCACGCCGCAGGCGATAATCAGGTAAAGAACCGAGTTCATAATAACCGTCCCTGTTTTCTGGATAGGTTTATCAGCCGTGGAACGAGTTCGGGAGTGACATGTCGGTTTGCACTGGCAAACCGAATTTAGCTCCCCCGTCCCCGGTCAGGACCGAAGCCGCGCGGAACATGCCAAATATGACTGTGCAACGCAACATCTGAGGCCCCGACTTTGGTCTGAGCGGGATAACTCGGATTATGCCTTATGGCCGAGTTGTTCCTGCACCCCAATTGGCGCTGCGCACCGAAAGCATAATAACAAGACCAGCAGCAAGAGCTACCAGCGGAAGGTAGGACGTGACGACAACGAACCAGCCCATGTCATGGAGCAACTTTCCTGAAGAGAAAGTAGCCAGGGCAACGAGACCAAACACCATGAATTCATTGACTGCCTGAACCTTGTTTCGCTCCTCGGGGCGGTGGCAGTCCGTCACCATAGTTGTGGAGCCGATATAGCCAAAATTCCACCCCAACCCCAAAAGGATCATGGCCAGATTGAATTGCCAGAGGTTCAGCCCTGTGGCTGCGACCAACCCGGCGCAGGCCAATAAAATGAGGCCTGCAAACACGATGCGCTCACGCCCAAAACGGGCAATGAGATGCCCGGTTATGAAACTCGGGGCGAACATGGCCAGTACATGCCACTGAATAGCCAATGCCGCCGAGTCAACTGAATGGTTGCAGGCGACCATAGCAAGTGGTGTTGCGGTCATCATGAAGGACATCGAGGCATAACTCACCATGCCTGTAAAAATGGCGATCCGCAGTTTTACTTGCTTGAGGATTTCCCGCAGGGGCCGAGGTGGTGTTCCATCCACACTCGCCACGGGAGCCTTGGGAATGTCCACAAACGAGAGTATCCCAAGCGCAATGAGAGAGGCACAGGCTGAGGCAATAAAACTGCCGGCGTATAGGACAGGGGCAAAGGCATCCCTGGTGTAGATAACAATTTGCGGGCCTGCGACTGCCGCGATGAGTCCCCCTGCCAGAACCCAGGAAATGGCTTTAGGACGAAATGCATCGCTGGCCGTATCGGCCGCTGCAAAGCGGTAATATTGAGCAAAAGCTTGATACCCACCGGAAAAAAGCATTGCCAAGCAGAACAGTGGGAAAGAAAGCTCGAAAATCGCATATGCTGCGAGGCTGGAACTTGCCAATCCGCATATAGCTCCAATCTGGAAACCTGCTCGGCGGCCTACTCGACGCATAAGCATTGAAGCGGGAATCGTCGATATCAACGTGCCCAGAACATATGCCGTTATAGGAAAAGTAGCGAAGGACTTGTCGTCTGCCAGGAGATGCCCGACAAGACCTGACAGTGTGATCTGTATGGCCCCGCCAATCATGTAGAGCGCCTGCGCCAATGATAGGATCAGGGTGTTGCGCCGAGCGCGCCTGTTATCGCTTGTCAATTGTGCGTGTATGCTATTCGCGCGCGTCATGGGTCGGAGGTAATGCCTGCCAGGTATGCCGGAGTGCCAATCAATTGTTAGAAATGGTCATAACTTGGATGCTTGAATTCCAAGGTATCACCCTCGTTATCCAGGGCTCTTACGCCCTCGCTACGGGACGCTATACATCCAATAGATGAAATTTGCAGCCCCGCTGAAACGCAATCACGCTCAAAAGCAGGTATTTTTTTCTCCGGGATACACATCAACACTTCATAATCATCCCCGCCCGTGACGATATCACCCAGACGGTCGGGGTCTTTCGCCAACCAGTGGGCTGCGGCATCTGAGAGTGGCACGTCAGCCGAATTGATAAATCCACCAAGTTTGGAGGCGGCACAAAGCTTGGCAAAATCACCCAACAGACCATCTGAAATGTCCATCGCTGCATTGGCGTAAGCGCGGACCACTGGAATAGCCCTCAGACAGGGTTGGGGCCGCTTATGACGCCCCGAGAGATGCTCACCCTGTTCAGCTGACAAAAATTCTGCGCCCGCCCCCTGAAGAAATGCAAGACCCAATGCCGCATCTCCAATCGTCCCGGTTACATAAACACGATCTCCCTCCCGGGCGCCTGTGCGATGCACCATGCGTCCTTTGGGCACGAAACCTGCCGCCGTGACAGATAATGTTACAGGACCAGTTGTGTGCACCGTATCGCCGCCTAGAAGCGTGCAGTCAAAATCTGTCTGAGCGTCGGCGAAACCCTCACTCAACTTCTTCAACCAATTTGGATCGGGCGTGCCAGATAATGCGATGGACAGCAAGTAAACCGAGGCTTCAGCGCCCTTGGCGCACAAATCGGACACGTTGACTGAGAGTGCCTTGTAAGCAATGTCGCCGGGATCCGAGTTTGGCAGAAAATGAACATCTTCAACGATCATATCCACGGTCAGGACAAGTTCCATACCATCCTTGGTCGCTATGAGGCCCGCATCATCACTCAGGCCAAAAGCACCCGGCGTGTGTTCTGCCAGGGGAGCGAAATAGCGCTGTATGATGCCAGTTTCACCTTGTGATGATTTATGCGTCATCACCTTCCTGTTCGAATTCGATAGCCCTTCTCTCCTTGGCCAACCGGTCAAGAATGCCGTTCACGACTTTCGGTTCCTCAGTTTCAAAAAAGGCATGCGCGATGTCGACATATTCATTGATGATGACCTTGGCCGGCACGTCTTCGCACAAAGCAAGCTCGTAAGCCGCCGAGCGCAGGATAGCGCGCAGAATGCTATCTATGCGAGACAGGCGCCAGCCTTCAGCCAAATGCGCATCGAGAACCGGGTCCACGGCGCTTTGCTCCTTGACCACGCCAAGAACGATGTCACGAAAGTAGCCCTCATCAGTTTCATCTGCGCCGACATTTTCGGCTACGTCGGCCAGTCGATGTTCCAAAAATTCTCGAACGACCTGGTTGGCGTCAGTTCCTGCCATGTCCATTTGGTAAAGCGCCTGTACGGCGGCAAGGCGCGCCGCTGTTCTGGATGCGGAGCGAGGTTTTTTGGTAGGTCTGGCATTATCGGTGCCGTGATTGCTCAAAGGACTGACTTTCGCTCGAACTCAGCAGCCAAAGTCATCAGGTCTGCGCATGCGGCGGCTGCAACAGCCCCCTTGTTCTTGCCATCTACACTGGCGCGCGCCCAGGCTTGGTCGCGAGTGTCCACGGTAAGAATCCCGTTGCCGATGGGTGTGGCGTGGCTCACGCCGATATCAAGCAATGCTCGAGCGGATTCATTTGCGACAATATCATAGTGGGAGGTTTCACCACGGATGACGCAGCCAAGCGCCACGCAACCATGATGCCGACCCTCCTTGGCAACAATCTTTGCCGCTATCGCCGCACTTAGAGCAACCGGAATTTCCAATGCTCCGGATACTGCAACGCGCTCAAATGCAATGCCGCGTTCCCGCAACTCCTCGGTTGCACCGCGCACCAGCTCGTTGGCGATATCATCATAAAAACGTGCTTCGACAATCAGCACAGATGGGGCGTGTTTGACCATCTAGCCCCCTACTCAAACCTGCGGTAATCGGTAATTTCCAAACCGTAGCCTTCAAGCCCGACCACCTTGCGCTGCGGAGAATTGCTGAGCAAAACCATATCGCGCACTCCCAGATCGTGTAGGATTTGTGAGCCAACCCCAATTTCAAGAATCCGGTCCTGCCCGTCATCTGGACTTGGGTGTTCCCGCTTATCCTGATCGAGCGCATCAGAGACTGCGCGTGGCCACACATCACGGATCAGCACGAGAACTCCGCGGCCCTCTTCCTCGATTAATTTCATCGCCTTGTGGACCAGGGAACTTTGATGTTCCTCATTATCAATTCCGGCAATATCAGAAAGTGTATTGCAGGCATGAACCCGAACGAGCACAGGTCCGCCTTTGGATATGTCGCCCTTGACCAACGCAATATGTTCTTCTGTGGGCTCGACCGTTGTGCGGTAAACCCTCATACCGAAGCTGCCCCCATGGGCGCTGGTCACATCGCGTTCAGCAACACAACGCACGATGCTATCATGCTTGCGGCGATAAGCGATCAGATCAGCAATCGCTGCCACCTTGAGCGCGTGATGCTGTGCGAATGCGATGAGATCCGGCATCCGGGCCATGGTCCCGTCGTCATTCATGATCTCACAAATAACACCAGAAGGGGACAATCCGGACAGCCGGGCAATATCAACAGCTGCTTCCGTGTGTCCTGCCCGCATCAGCACACCGCCTTCACGTGCAATTAACGGGAACACATGACCCGGAGTCGCAATATCATCAGGGCCACGTGTGGGGTCTATGGCGACAGATATGGTGCGCGCGCGGTCATGGGCGGAAATCCCGGTTGAAACTCCCTCACGAGCCTCAATGGAGACCGTGAAGGCCGTTTGATGGCGAGCTTCATTATGCCGCGTCATCAAATCGAGATTGAGCTGTGCGGCCCTTTCAGCGGTGAGTGTCAGGCAGATAAGTCCGCGGCCATATTTCGCCATGAAATTGATGGCGTCGGGTGTCGCCATTTGTGCCGGGATAACGAGATCGCCTTCATTTTCCCGATCTTCGGCATCCACGAGCACGAACATCCGCCCATTTCTGGCATCTTCAAGCACCTCTTCGATGGGAGAGAGGAAGCTCGTATCCTGATCCTGTTCGGCAATGCTCACCAGCTGGCGTTCCTTCTGATCTTACGCTTCAGTGATCCTTGCCACATACCGGGCAAGCAGGTCTACTTCCAGATTGATCTCATCACCCGCATCAAGTTGCCCCCAAGTCGTGGCTGAAAGGGTATGCGGAATGAGTGAAATGCCGAAGTGAGTATTTTCAACCTCGTTTACGGTAAGAGATACGCCATTCAGAGCAACAGAACCCTTGGGTGCAATAAAGCGCTTCAGCCTCTCATTCACTTCGATTGTGAAACGAACAGAATCGCCATCTTGACCACTCTCAACAATGCGCGCCACAGCATCTATATGACCGGTGACAATATGTCCGCCTAGTTCACTGGAGGGTGTGAGTGAGCGTTCCAGGTTGATCTTTTTACCCCTCACCCAGGATCCAAGCGTCGTATGCGCCAAAGTTTCGTTGGACACGTCAACACTGAAAATCGATTTGAAGCCATCCGTGCAAGCCACAGCTTTTGTCACGGTCAGACAGCACCCGTCGCAGGCAATGGACGCACCAATATCGCTCTCGCCCAGCTCAAATCCGCAAGCGATATCAATTTTGCCGCTATTGCTGGCGTGGACTTGCCCGATATCTGTGATGAGACCCGTAAACATGTGTGCTTATACGTCGAGACGGCGATAAATGGTGAGATTATCTGGACCAAACACCCGCGTCTCCTCAAGGGTGAATAATGGCGAGCTCGTGATGGCTTCGAGGCCTGCGTCCGACAGGGCCCTGAGACCAGATGGCCCGGCAGGTTTTGTTCCCTGGTAGAGATATATCTCGTCAATCAGGTCTGCAGTCCAGAAGCTCCCTGCAACGCTTGGTCCGCCTTCGATCAGCAGGCGCGTAATACCCCGCCTGGCTAACTCGGTAAGTACAGTTGCGGGATTGAGCACTCCTTCTACGGTTTGTTCGACGTGAAAAATGTCTGCACCAGTCTCTTCTAACGTGGCGGTGGCTTTTCTGTCAGCCTCAGCGGAACAAAATATCCAGAGTGGCACCTCGTGCAAGCCGGCAAAGATGTTTGCACCCTGATTGATCTTTAATTGGCTATCGAGGACAACCCTGACGGGTGAACGCTCTACCAGGCCTGGCAAACGGCAGGTCAGTGCCGGGTCATCGGCTTCAATCGTTCCGCGACCGGTCAGAATTGCGTCGCAACGTGCACGCAACAGATGCCCGTGCGCTCGTGCCTCTTCCCCTGTTACCCACACCGGCTTACCCTCACCTTTGGGTATGAGGCCATCAGAGCCGACGGCCAGTTTAAGTTGCACCAACGGCCTGTTCTTCTTAACCCGCAGGGCATGGCCGAGCGAGATACGCGCCCCTTCTTCTTCGAGAACACCTTCATCCACTACGAGACCTGCCGCGCGCAATTTTGCGATACCGGCACCTGCCACGCGCGGGTCTGGATCGTGTACGGAGCACACAACGCGCGAAATACCTGCGTCAATAATAGCCTCAGTGCATGGCGGTGTTTTTCCATGATGTGCACAGGGTTCAAGCGTTACATAGAGCGTGCAGCCTTTGGCCTGATCACCCGCTTTCTCAAGTGTCACGCGCTCTGCATGGGGCCTGCCCCCGGGCTTAGTCGACCCTCTGGCTACAAGTTCAGGAGGCTCTCCCGGACGCACGACAACCGCACCAACTGACGGATTTGGTCTTGTCCGGCCAAGTCCCCGGCGCGCCATCGCCAGGGCACCTCTCATAAAATGGTTATCTAAAGTGGACATAGCGGTGCGCCTCGGCTTGCCGAGTGCATGAAGGATCAGTCTGCATCGCGTTTGGGAAGTGCATCATCTTCGTCTTCATCACCCGCCAGTTCGCCAAGCAATTCCTCAAAATCGCGAGCTTCGCGGAAATTTTTGTAGACGGAGGCAAAGCGGACATATGCCACGTCATCGAGCCCTTTCAGGCCTTCCATAACCAGACGTCCTATGGTTTCAGACTTAATATCGCCCTCGCCCATATTCTCTAGTCTGCGGACGATACCGCTCACCATGCGCTCCACACGTTCTGGCTCAACCGATCTCTTGCGCAATGCTATCTGCAAGGACCTCATGAGCTTGTCGCGATCAAACGGCACGCGTCGACCAGTCTTTTTCACCACCGTCAATTCGCGCAACTGCACGCGCTCAAAGGTGGTGAATCTGCCGGAACAGTCAGAGCAAACACGCCGCCTGCGGATCGCAGTATGATCCTCGGAGGGGCGTGAATCCTTCACCTGCGTGTTGGTGCTCCCGCAATATGGGCACCGCATAATACTGCCTCCCTCACCCGCGGCCTGCGCTGGCCGATGGTCATATTTTTTATACGCCCGACGCGTAGATAGGAAAGCGGCCACACAAGGCGACCACCTTCACTTTCACCGCTGACTCGATTTCAGCATTTGAGTCCGGCCCATTGGCGGCAAGACCGTCCAGCACATCAATGATCATTTCTCCGATGGCCTGGAATTCGGAAACCCCAAAACCCCGCGTTGTGCCGGCCGGCGTTCCGAGTCGAACGCCGGAGGTGACCATGGGCTTTTCCGGATCAAACGGCACACCATTTTTGTTGCAGGTAATATTGGCCCGGCCCATTGCGGCTTCCGCGTCCCGGCCAGTCAGCCCCTTGGGCCTCAGGTCAACAAGCAGAAGATGCGTATCGGTGCCGCCGGAAACGATATCCAGACCACCCTTGCTCAATTTTGTGGCCAACGCGCGCGCATTTTCCACCACCGCTTGGGAGTAAACCTTGAAAGAGGGCTGCAAAGCTTCCTGGAAAGCCACGGCTTTGGCGGCAACGACATGCATGAGGGGGCCGCCCTGGATGCCTGGAAAAATTGCTGAGTTGACCTTCTTGGCGATGTCCTCATCGTTGGTCAGGATCAATCCGCCACGCGGACCCCTCAATGTTTTGTGGGTGGTTGAGGTTGCAATATGCGCATGGGGAAACGGACTTGGGTGAACTCCAGCCGCCACGAGACCGGCGAAATGCGCCATATCAACCATGAAATAAGCACCAACAGAATCGGCTATTTCGCGGAAGCGGGCAAAATCAATGATCCGCGGATAGGCGGACCCGCCGGCGATAATGAGTTTTGGTTTGTGCTCGTTTGCCAGCTGTTCGACTTCATCAAAATCGATCAGGCAATCGTCCGGCTTCACGCCGTACCGAACCGCATGAAACCACTTTCCCGACTGATTGGGAGGTGCGCCATGGGTGAGGTGACCGCCCGCCGCAAGCGAGAGACCCATGATGGTGTCACCCGGTTTTATCAGAGCCATGAACGCGCCCTGGTTTGCCTGTGACCCAGAGCTTGGCTGAACATTGGCAAACTTACAGTCGAAAAGACGCGTGACCCGTTCGATTGCAAGGCTTTCTGCAACATCCACATGTTTGCAGCCGCCATAATAACGTCTGCCAGGATAACCTTCAGCATATTTGTTTGTGAGAACTGAACCGGCAGCTTCGAGGACCGCGCGTGAGACGATGTTTTCCGAAGCGATCAGTTCAATTTCATTCTGCTGACGCCCGAGTTCTGCCTGGATTGAGGCCCAGATTTCTGGGTCTCGTTCGGCAATTGATTTCTCGAAGAAACCGGGCACCCGAATCTCAGTGTCAGGGGCATCCGCAACCGACATGTGATCGCTCCTCGTGATTTTCTGGTTCAGCCGGATATATTCACGCCCACTTACCACATGTTGATGGAAGACTCCAAGGATTGGCAAATTTTGTATTTGGCAAGCTTTAATGGGATATGTTGCCGTGTATGTGTCCAACTGAAATGTGGCTTCCATGACCGCTGTTCTGACATCCGCTGCCGAAATCGCTGCAAAAATACCAGATGGAGCGCTGCTTGCGTTACCTCCAGAATATGCGCCCTGCTCCATGGAAGGCATTCGGGCTCTTGTCCGGCGCGGTGCAAGGAACTTGCGGCTTTTGGGCGTTCCTCAATTTGGCATTCAGGCAGAATTGTTGATTGGCGCAGGATGCGTGTCGGAAATTGAAACAGCAGCCGTAACACTGGGTGAACACGGCCTGGCGCCACGTTTTACCGATGCCATTAAACACCAGAAAATCACCATGAGGGACACCACCTGCCCCGCCATTCACGCCGCTTTGCAGGCCAGCGAAAAAGGCGTGCCCTTCATGCCTCTGAGAGGATTGATCGGCAGTGATATCCTCGCCCGGCGGGATGATTGGCATGTGGCTGACAATCCGTTTGGTGAGAATGATCCAATTGTCTACCTGCCCGCGATCAAGCCTGACGCTACCCTGTTTCATGGTGCAAAGGGCGATGTTCACGGCAATGTCTGGATTGGGTTACGGCGGGAATTGATGGTCATGGCCCACGCCTCTAAAGCGGCCTATGTCACCGTTGAAAAGATCGTTGATGGTGACCTTCTGTCCGACCCGCAAACAGCGGCCGGAACGATACCCGGTCTCTACATTTCAGCCATCGCCAAAGCGCATAAGGGCGCATGGCCCCTTGGTGTTCCCCATTATTATGAACGCGATAACGAGCATCTGTCTCACTACGCGGAACTGGCCCGCACGCAAGAAGGATTTGATGCCTATCTCGACGAATGGGTGACCAGCAGGACAGCCGCCGAATGAGCGATGTAATGAGCGAGGTGCGGACCGAGGAACTCATGATCGCAGTGATTGCCCGCATGTTATCCGGGCTGTCCCATGTGGCGGTGGGCGCAGCATCCCCGATTCCGGGCTCGGCAGCCTTGCTGGCGCGAGAACTTTCTGGTGGCACTTTGAGAGTGACTCTTCTAGGGCGCACTTCGAACCCTACCTTCACCGATGGTGCGAGAGAGTTATTCGATTGTGCCGCCCAGGGGCGTATCGATGCGTTTTTTCTGAGCGGTGTTCAAATTGATGGCCAAGCCAATATCAATTTGGTCTCGATTGGCGACCCGGACAAACCCAAAGCCCGCTTTCCCGGCTCTTTCGGCTCAGCTTATCTCTACTACATAGTCCCACGCGTGATCCTGTTCCGGCAGGAGCACACAGCTCGTACATTGGTTTCCAAAGTTGATTATGTGAGTGCGCCTGGTGTGTCGGAGGAAAACTTGTACCGGCCTGGTGGGCCTCATGCTCTGGTGACGGGGCGATGCCTGTTTGAATTCATCAAAGATAAAGAGCGTTTTCTGCTTAAAAGCCTCCACCCGGGCCAGACCGTGGAAGATATCAAGCGAGAAACGGGTTTTGATTTTGATATGCCGGAAGGCTCTGGCGTACCGAATACCGAACCTCCCGAACCTGATTGGTTGAAATTGATCCGCGGTCCCGTGGGCGAAGAAATCCGCGAGGTATATCCGGAATTCGCAACGAGAATGTTTGGATCAAGTTAGGCTGTCCAACCTTTCGAACCAGGCTTGGCCGCATTTTCTGCAGCCTCAGCCCTTTTCCCCTCATCAGCCTTTTTCAACTGCATCTGGAGTTTCTGTACCGCTATTTTTTGGAGTTGAGATTGTGCAGTAGAAGCGGGTCCCATGATAACGGCTTCCTTGCCCGTTACCGCGTCAATCGCGGTCACTTTCATGGTCTGCCCGACCTGTTTGTACTCAATATAAATCTCACCACGCGGTCCAGATACACGGTCCACGTCTTTGCCCCTATCGTCAGGCTTATGCGGCACGCCTGAGATCCATCTCACCCCATAACTGGTTCAACGCATCAATGAGATGGTCCATGTCTTCGTCGGTGTGTATGGGGCTTGGGGTCAAGCGAATGCGCTCGGTGCCACGGGGTACAGTGGGATAATTGATGGGCTGCACATAGATATTGAAGCGTTCCATCAATGCGTCGGTGAGAGATTTGCAAAGCACAGGGTCACCAACCATAACGGGGACAATATGGCTTGGGTTGTCCATCACAGGTAATCCGGCTTCCTTCATACGCCGTTTCAGAGTCTGGGCGCGCTCCTGATGACGCTCGCGCTCAATCTGGCTCACTTTCAAATGCCGCACGCTGGCAAGTGCGCCGGCCACGATGGTGGGTGCCAGTGAAGTAGTGAAAATGAAGCCCAGGGCAAAAGAGCGAATGGAATCGACAATGTCTGCGTTTGCGGCGATATATCCGCCCATAATGCCAAACCCCTTGGCCAGCGTACCCTCAATCACATCGACCATGTCCAGCACACCGTCCCGGTCGGCAATTCCTCCGCCGCGCGGGCCGTAGAGGCCAACAGCATGAACTTCGTCCAAGTATGTCAGTGCGCCATATTTTTTGGCCAGTTTGCAAATGTCACCAATGGCCGAGATAGTTCCATCCATGGAATAAACCGACTCGAACGCAATTAGCTTCGGCGTGTCCTGGTCGTATTGCTGTAACAGTTCTTCCAGATGCGCCAGATCGTTATGACGCCAGATATGTTTTGGACCGCCACCATGGCGAATACCTTCAATCATGGATGCGTGATTTTTTTCATCAGAGAAAATTACGCATCCAGGCAGCAGTTTCACTAGCATGCTGATTGAAGCATCATTGGCAATATAACCCGATGTGAAAAGTAGTGCGGCTTCCTTTCCATGAAGGTCTGCGAGTTCCGCCTCAAGTTCCACGTGATAATGAGTCGTACCGGAAATATTGCGGGTCCCGCCCGAGCCCGCACCCGCGGTATCGATGGCATTGTGCATTGCCGAAATGACTTTGGGATTCTGACCCATGCCGAGATAGTCGTTGGAACACCACACTTTGATATCGTGCTTCTCATCAGCGTTAAAACGATGTGCATTAGGGAAATTGCCGCACTTACGGCGTATATCGGCAAATTCCCGATAGCGGCCTTCGCGCTTAATTTCCTTCAGGGCGTCTGCGAATTTTTTCTCGTAATTCATCGCCATTCCCTAATCTTACACGTCATTCTCATGAAGAGCGTGGCATCAATCCTGATACACGTCTCTATAGTACAAAGCTTATAACCATTCCAATACCGATGAAAGTTCACTTTCTCGGTACGGGTGAAAATGAGCTAGGCCGGAATCAAAAAGGCCACCGCGAACAATTCACGGTGGCACTTTCACACAAACAATTATTGGGGACTTTGATCTATGTCTAATAGGCTGATGCGGTCGCTCCCACCCGGTCGCGTCCATACAGATCGCGCCGGAAGTTGACGATTCCATCCTTTGTCGCCCATGCAGTAATGTAAACGAAATAAACTGGAACACGCCGCTTCAGATTGATGTCCTTGCGGGCGCCGGTCTGTTCCATCTGCGCGACTTTACCAACATCCCAGCCACTGTTGCTCTCGAGCAGCCAAGAAACCAACTGCTTTACATTCTGCACGCGCACACAGCCAGAACTATGCGCCCGGAAATTCCTGGAAAAAAGGCTCTTGGACGGTGTGTCGTGCATGTAAACCGCATGCGCATTGTGAAAATTGATTTTCACAAATCCCATGGAATTGTCTTTCCACGGCTGCTGGCGATAGGCGTAACTATACACAGCGGATGAATTCCAGTTGATTTTTTTCGGGTCAAGCTTCCGGTTGCCGCTATAGGCATCAATGCGATACTCGCTGAGAATATCCTTGCCGCGGCGCGCATACATTTTCGCCTTGGGCACAAGATCCTTGCGCACGATGCTTTGTGGAATATGCCAATAGGGATTGAAATTTATCTGGTGGATTTTAGAGCGCAGAATGGGTGTTCGACGATCAACCTTGCCAACAACAGCAGCATGCCTCGAGACCACCTGATCGCTCTGAACAGCTTCTATTTGTGCAGCGGGAATGTTCACTACAACATATTTTTTTGCAGCTGACCTGGACAGCGTGCGCAGGCGCGCAAGGTTTGTCTTGAGCTGGTTTAATCGAACTTTCGCAGGCACGTTGAGCGCCATGATAGTCGGCTTGTTTACGACGCCAGTGGGTGTCAGGCCATTGCGAGACTGAAAGCGCTTCACAGCTTCAGTGAGATAGTAACCAAACGCTTTCGAATATCCGTTGCTCGGCCGCAGATCGCGCGATAATTCCAGACGCTTTCTCAACAGCACCACCGCATGATGGCGTACACCTGCGCGCAACTTCATCATCGGCAATGGCTTCCATCCGCCCCTGCCTACGATTGCGCGATAATGCTTTATGGCAGCCTGGAGCGGTGCAATGTTCGATTTTGAGAGTGTCGGATAGCCCTTGGCAGGCTGTGATTCCCACTTCCGTCCCAAGGTGCGGCCATATGACTGATCATATGAAAAGCCGCGTGCATTCCAGGTTTTACCCCAGTCCTCAGAACCGACATCAGCTCTAGAGGAGCCGGTCCACAGCACCGCAACGGCAAGTGCGAGTGCCAATGTCAGTTTTGAACTGTGGTCTATGTACCTACGCAAATACTTAATTGGCACTGTTACATTCCTCACATCCGGACCCCTTCCGGGCAGCAGAATCACACGCTGCAGTTCTTATCATTAGTTTTTACGGGTTAACAAAACACGACTTGATGTCCCATTTGTGATTTACAAACAGCTGAGCATCCAAGTTGCGAACGCCAATATGCCCTTTGCACGGCACGCTAGGAATGGATTTTGTCGAAACTTTGGGGGTCTCTGATTTTCTGGGGATAAGTGGGGTATTTTCATTCAAATAAAAAACCCCCGGAGCCGAAACTCCGGGGGAAAAGTTTGCCTACAGATGCAGTGGTAATTACAGCCGATAGCGAATTTGGTTGGCCCAGAATTTCTCAAGGCTGAACAAAGCCGAGTTCATTTTATCCAGATCGTTATCGTCAACTCCGCCAACCTGCTCAAGCGAATCCATCTGCCGATTGTACAATTCATGGATGACGTCACAGACTTCCTTGCCTTTATCCGTCAACCGCACGCGCACCGACCTACGGTCACTGGTGGAGCGTTCGTGGTGAATGTAGCCGGCTTCGACCAGTTTCTTCAGGTTGTAGGAAACGTTGGAGCCCAAGTAATACCCCCGGCTTCTCAACTCGCCCGCAGTCAACTCGGCATCGCCGATGTTGAACAGCAAAAGCGCCTGAACGCTGTTTACTTCCGAACGACCAATCCGTTCAAATTCATCCTTGATGACATCGAGCAACAGCCTATGCAGCCGCTCGATCATCCGCAGTGATTTAAGATAGTGCCCTTTAAGTTCTTCTTTTTCGGGTACCGTCTCGTGACTCATGTCCAAGGCG
This sequence comes from Hyphomicrobiales bacterium, assembly GCA_021775525.1. Classification (GTDB taxonomy): domain Bacteria; phylum Pseudomonadota; class Alphaproteobacteria; order Rhizobiales; family Methyloligellaceae; genus UBA2767. The sequence goes on along the minus strand of JAJFHQ010000013.1, from coordinate 30,989 downwards.
ACGCTCATGACCTGCCTCTTTTGTTTGATAGTCTCCCCATATGGCGAGAACACTACAGGAGGCGCACTAAAATGGGCTTAATAGGAAAGCTTAAATTCCTATTAACGCATTCCGAAAATTTCAAAGAAACGGATTTACCGGTTTGAAACCATCACTCTCTGGTGCCGGGAAACAAGCCTCAACCATCTCATTGCTCACATCTTCGAGTGACGCTGGAGCCCAGTCCGGTTTTCCGTCCTTGTCGACAAGGAGTGCGCGGACACCCTCATAAAGCTCATCGCCGGTTAAAAAGACACGCGCGATACGCGCTTCCAACTCCAATGCCTCTTCCAGGGAGAGCTGTCCTGAATTTCGAACCTGACGGAAGGCTACTTTCATGCTTAGGGGAGAATTCCTTGCGATAGTTCGAGCCGTTTCCTTTGCCCATTCAGATTCCGCTCCACTGGCACTTTCCAAGGAGGTCACGATCTCCTCAACGCTGTTACCGGAAAAATGCTCATCGATCTGTCCCTGCAGCCCCAGCAATGCGGAAGGACCTGGATCCACATGCCGGCCATCTAAAACCGGATCAATCGGTTCGGCCTCACACATGGCAGCAATGATGGCGTCAAACTGCGACGCGTCGATGCAATGCGTGAGAAGACCGAGTGCATAGGCATCCGCGCGATTGATCTGAGTTCCAGTCAGGGCCAGGTAAAGACCAATTTGACCAGGCATACGAGGCAGAAAGTATGTTGCCCCGACGTCTGGGAAAAACCCGATGGCCGTTTCAGGCATGGCAAATCTATACTGTTCTCCGGCCACCTTGTGCGTGCCGTAAAGCGAAATTCCAACGCCACCGCCAAAAACGTAACCGTCCATCAGCGAGACATGTGGTTTTATGAAGCGGTCGAGCGTCCAGTTGAACTGGTACTCGCTGGTATATTTTTCCAGGATCGTGGCGGTCTTGCGCGCCTTGCGCCACTCATAGAGGGCTTTCAGATCGCCACCACTGCAGAAAGCCCGCCCGCCCGCGGACTGCAACACCACACCATAGATGTCGGCTTCCCCTGCCCAATCTATATAGCGCGCTTCCATCTGCGCGATCATGCCGTAATTCAACGCATTTAGCGCCTTCGGCCGGTTCAAGGTAACCAGACCGCAGCGATTTTTCTGTTTCAGAATGATGTCTTGGGTCTTGCTCATATGTCCCCAATATAGCGAATGCTTTAAAAATGATTGGATGGAGCTATACATCGAGCCTGAAAAAGCTCAAGGCGCTGTTTTGCCGCGACCGCGAAATCAATTACTTACAGGACTTATATTGATGAGTCGGGAAGCCATATTTCGAATAACAAAGCTAATCTGCGTTAGCTTGGCGATCCTGTCATGTTCATCAGCATTGCGCGCCCAGTTAGCACCCTCCCCGGTTTCAACCAGTGATCCCTCCGGGCCAGTACCGATACCCGAACGTAACCCCGCGCGGCTGTCTCCGCCGCCTCATCCAAGTCAAGTCAAGGTTGCTGACTGGACCGCGCAGGACATCCAGGCGGCTATGGAAAGGTGCGGTATGATACTGGCCGGCACGGGAGCAGTGTACCGGCATATGGATCCCCTGCATGACGGGAGATGCGGAACCCCAGCCCCGATTGAATTGTCGGCCATAGGATCAAATCCATCGGTAGCGATTACGCCCCCAGCCCGGGTGACGTGTGGTCTGGCGGCTTCGCTGAGTGCGTGGTCGGACACCATCTTGCAACCCATTGCACGCACGCATATTGGGGAAACGATAACCGGCATCCGCAATGTGGCATCCTATGTCTGCCGCAATCGCTACAACGCGCCTAACAAGCGTATTTCCGAGCATGCGCGCGCCAATGCGCTCGACATGGCCGCATTCAAAACCGACTCTGGAAACTGGATAGCCATTCTGGAGCATTGGACATTGCCGCCAGAGCTGCGCGCTGAAACACCTCGCACGCAAGTCAGCGGTGTAACTGCCACACAACCAAAAGCCCCCTCGGGCAAATCAAGCGGGCCTGCTACCCAAGACCAGTCACTTTCGCCATCGGTGCCGCCGGAATTCCAGCCTGAGTCCGCTTTTCTATTTGGCATCCATAAAGGGGCCTGTTCACTTTTCGGAACTGTACTGGGCCCGGAAGCCAACGATGCCCATAAAGATCATTTCCATTTTGATCTGGCCAAACGCGAACACGCAAACTATTGCGAATAATCACGGCTGCAGTTGGGATGTTAGCTATTGCCTGTGAACACACTGGCGAGTGCCGTTCAGCAATGTTAGCTTGGTGTACCTGATCGTAAAGCGGACCAGTTTATCCCATGCCGTCATCTGGAAAACCCGTCTCTCTCGGCGCTGAGCGTGCAAAACGCGGTGACCTCAAAAACACTCCGCCGGAGGAAGTGGCCGGTGGAGGCTTTCCTGCAACGCGCATGCGCCGAAACAGGCGCTCGGACTGGTCGCGGCGCCTGGTCGCAGAAAACATCCTCTCATGCAACGACCTGATCTGGCCGCTATTCATAGTTGATGGGCAGAACACACGTATTGCCGTGGACTCAATGCCGGGTGTTGAGCGTCTCTCGGTGGACCTCGCTGTCGAGGCGGCCAGGGAGGCAGTGGAGTTGAACATTCCGGCCATGGCGGTGTTCCCGCACACGGACCCGAAACTGAGGGACGATGCCGGGTCGCAGGCTTTCAACCCCGATAACCTGGTTTGCCAGGCCGTACGTGCCATTAAATCGCAAGTGCCGGAGATTGGTATCATCTGCGATGTCGCGCTTGATCCCTATACGAGCCATGGACATGACGGTCTTCTAAGCGGGGATGAAATCGACAATGACCGCACGCTCGAAGCCCTTGTGCGCCAATCACTCGTTCAGGTCGAAGCGGGAGCTGACATCATTGCGCCTTCCGATATGATGGATGGGCGCGTTGGGGTCATTCGCGCGGCGCTGGAAAATGCCGGACACACCAACAGCCAGATCATGTCTTACGCGGCAAAATACGCGTCTGCATTTTACGGGCCTTTCCGGGATGCAACAGGATCAAAAGCAGCGCTTAAGGGCGACAAGCGCACTTACCAGATGGACCCATCAAATTCCGAGGAAGCGCTTCGGGAAGTGGAGCTCGATATAGCTGAAGGCGCTGATATGGTCATGGTAAAACCGGGACTGCCTTATCTTGATATCCTCACCCGTGTGAAACAAGCCTTCTCCATACCGACTTTCGTTTATCAAGTATCAGGTGAGTATGCGATGCTCATGGCGGCAGCAGAAAATGGCTGGCTTGACGGTGAGAAGGTCATGATGGAAAGCCTCATCGCCTTCAAACGTGCCGGGGCCGACGGTATCCTCACCTATTTCGCACCCCGAGCAGCACGTCATCTTGCGCGGACGGACTGACGTGGCAACATTAGTGACAGACAACACCGGTTTTGCCACCACCATGGCTGATATCGAGGCGGCAGCAACCGCGCTTGTGGGGCAAGTGGTGCGTACACCGCTGATCGCCGCACCAAAGCTTTCGAACCTGACCGGTGCAGAAGTGTTCGTGAAATACGAGAATCTGCAATTCACCAATTCATTCAAGGATCGCGGGGCTTTCCTGAAGCTGTCCTCGCTCGGGAAAAAAGAACGAGAACTTGGTGTCATAGCCATGTCGGCTGGAAATCATGCACAAGCCGTTGCGTATCACGCGGGGCGGCTTGGAATCCCCTCCGTCATAGTAATGCCGGTGGGCACACCGTTCGTCAAAATAGGCAACACCGAAGCTCTTGGAGCGAAAGTCGTGCTCTCTGGCGAAACCCTTTCCGAAGCGCGCGTAAAAGTTGACGAAATTGCTGCTGAACAAAATCTTACCTTGGTCCACCCCTATGATGACCCGTTGGTGATTGCTGGGCAGGGGACCGTTGCCCTGGAAATCCTGGAAGATAATCCTGATCTCGACATGCTCATCATTCCCATTGGCGGTGGAGGTTTGATCGCCGGATGTGCGTTGGCTGCAAAAGCACTAAAGCCGGAAATCGAGATCATCGGCGTTGAAGCAGCACTGTTCCCATCCATGTATCACGGCATTCGGGGCGAGGACCCAGTGTGCGGTGGCCAGACTCTTGCTGAAGGGATAGCGGTCAAGGCAGCGGGTGCCCTCACCCTGCCAGTGGTCAAGGACCTCGTTTCGGATATTATCCTGGTCGATGAAACTGCAATCGAGCGTGCCATTTGCACTTTCTTATCCATCCAGAAAACCATGGCAGAAGGTGCTGGCGCCTCAGGCTTGGCTGCTCTCCTGCAAGAGCCCGAAAGGTTTAAAGGCAAAAAGGTCGCAATAGTGCTTACCGGTGGAAATATTGATCCCCGCATGATGGCCTCTATCGTCGTGCGAGGCTTGGAGCATGAAGACAAGATCATCTCAATCAGGATTATGATCTCAGATCAGCCAGGCGTGCTTGGCAGCATCGCAAGCTTGCTCGGTGATGCAGGTGCCAACATCCTCGAAGTCTCACATCAACGCATGTTTCTCGATACACCTGCCAAGGGCGCAACCCTGGATTTCGTCATCGAGACCAAGGATGCAACTCACGCCAAAAAGGTGATGGAGCAAATCAGTGCTGCCGGTTTCAAGGTGGATCGTCAGGCAATTGGCGCCGGAGCTGAATTTGGTGCCTATTAGATCCTGACCCATCACTCCCTTGCCGCAGGGGGATTTGTCACCATATACAGAACGAAATCATTACCTTGAGAGAAAGGGCTTTCCCCATGCCAGGTTCGGCGCAATCAAATTCAGGAGAAGGCAGTTCCGGGCAGCTTGGCTTTGATGCGTCCGACAAGCCTCATGCCTATGACGCTTTACGGCAACGCGAGTATTTTGAAGGGGTTTTAGGCCGGCGCGTAATCGCGTTTGCAATCGACATTGCGATCATCCTGACACTGACTATCGCAGTTTATCTGCTGCTGTTCGTTGCCGGTATCTTCACTCTCGGCCTGACATGGTTGCTGTTCGGAGTGGCCTTCCCAGCGGTCGCCCTTGCCTACAACGCCTACACCCTGAGCCGGCCGCAATCGGCGACGATCGGCATGCGTTCAACCGAATTACAAATGCGCACCTGGTATGGCGCCCCCATGTATTCGCTGCTCGCCGCGTTCCACGCTCTACTTTACTATTTTTCGGTGACCATTTTCACACCGTTCATACTGCTGATGGCTCCGTTTAACGGTCGAAAGCGTTGCCTACACGATTTCCTCGCCGGAACAGTGGTCATTAACACAGATGCCCGCGCCAGGGCTAACAAACGCTCCTGAGCGCACGTGTGAACATTTATCCTTTAAGGGCGACATAAAACTGATTCTGGCCCCATAATCCCCGTCATGACGAGTTTAGGGATAGAGCATGGGCATATGTGGGTGACGTTCGCCGTTATCTGCTGTGCAGTCATACTTTTTGCCATTGATCGTATCCCGCTAGAACTCTCTGCCGGACTGACCGTTCTCGCCTTCCTGATCCTGTTTCACTTCTTTCCCCTTCCCGTAGTACCGGGAAGATACTCTGTGACTGTGACAACTCTACTGGCTGGTTTTGCCAATCCAGTGGTTTTTACAATCCTGTCACTGCTGATTGTCGGACAGGCGCTGTCCCAAACGGGCGCCATCGAAAAAGCGACTGAAATCATAGGTGGCCTGATCAAGATTGCTCCCACCGCCGCCCTTGCCCTGACGCTCATTATCGCCGCAACCTTGAGTGCTTTTCTGAATAACACGCCGGTGGTCGTCATTTTCATACCTATCCTGAGCGCGCTTGCTGTGCGCCTCGGGCAAACCGCCGCTCACGTGCTGATGCCGCTCAGCTTCATCACCATACTCGGTGGCATGACAACTTTGATCGGCTCTTCGGCAAACCTGATCGCAGCAGCTGTCGCTGAAACGGCCGGATCGATACGCATTGGGTTTTTTGATTTTGCCGTGCCTGGACTGTTCCTCGCAGCACTTGGTGCGGTCTATGTCCTTTTCGTCATCCCCCGCCTCATCAAACCCAGCCCAGCCCTCTCCCAACCCTCGGGCGAACGCGGCAAGCAATTCATTGCGCAGATCGAGTTGAGCAATAACCATCCATGGGTCGGCAAGCGTTCAACCGCAGGGATGTTTACCGATCTTCAGCACATGACCGTACGGCTTGTTCAAAGGCAGGGCCGTTCCCTGCTGCCACCCTTTGATGACATGGAATTACGGGAAGGCGACGTGGTGATGATTGCCGCGACCCGGCGCGTTTTGCTTGACGCGATCAAGCAAGATCGCGACCTGATCGGCGATGCCGAACCTTTGGGCCAGCAGGTGCGAGAGCATCTCATCATGACCGAGGCGGTCATTGCTCCAGGCTCCCGTCGTATTGGCAACACATTAAACCCTGAAACCTTCAAGGCTGATACTGGCTGCACGCTGCTGGGTATCGAACGCCACAGCCGCATGTTACGCGCACCAATGAATGAGATAGGCCTTGTCGCAGGTGATGTGCTGCTGTTGCTCGGCAAGCCCGGTGCAGTCCGGATGCTGCGCAATCATCGAGACCTGCTGCTGCTGGCGCGCTCACGCGCCGAGTTGCCGGTGCCCCACCATGCCAAATCCGCCATGGTCATCTTTATGGGCATGATCCTGGCCGCGGCAAGCGGCGTCGTACCAATCGCGATAGCCGCCATGGCCGGAGCCATCGCCATGATCCTCGTTGGGGCGTTGACTATACCCCAGGCCGCACGTGCTTTTGACAGCAAGATATATCTCCTGATCGGCACTGCTTTTGCGATGGCCGGTGCACTTGAGGCCACAGGTGGCGCGCAATTTCTTGCCCATGGTGTTGTCGCACTATTCTCCGGATGGGGTCCGGCTGTCCTGCTTTCAGCACTTTTCCTGCTGATTGCCATACTCACAAATTTTTTGAGCAATCATGCTACGGGCGCTTTGTTTGCCCCTATCGTTGTCAGTGCAGCAAATGAAATAGGCGCGGACCCGGAACCTTTCATATATGGGCTGATCTTCGCACTTAATTGCTCTTTTGCCACACCCATTGCGTATCAAACCAACCTGATAGTCATGGGTCCTGGACATTACCGGTTCCGAGATTTCATGATTGCCGGTGTCCCCTTGATCCTGATCATATGGATTGCATATTCTGTGTTTGCACCGATCTATTTCGGTATGTGAGGAACACGCCGGCATCGAAGACATAACAACCGACAAGCAACCGGGGAATAATGTGAGCGAACACAAAACCGACTTTCCGCAGTTTTATATCACCACCTCACAGCCATGCCCCTACTTGCCCGGGAGGCAGGAGCGCAAACTGTTCACGCACCTGACCCAGGGTCGCCCTGATTTGTTGATCGACAATTTGCTCAAGGGTGGATTCCGCCGCAGCCAGAATATTGCCTACATGCCCTATTGCGACGGTTGTTCGGCCTGCGTACCTGTTCGCATCATCGTCGATGAGTTCAAACCCGGAAGTGCTTTTAAACGCGCCACTCGCCTCAACCGCGACCTGAACATCCGGCGCATCAGGCCGGTCCCCACATCAGAACAATATTCCTTGTTCCGTGGCTATATCGACCAGAGACACGGAGATGGTGGCATGGCGGACATGACCGTTCTTGATTACGCCATGATGGTCGAGGACAGCGTGGTGAATACCTTTCTCACGGAGTATCGCGTTCCGGCAGACTTTTCTCAGGAAGGTTCAGACAGCGATTGCAAACCCGAAGATCGCCCGCTTGTGGCGGTATCCTTGTGTGACCGGCTGAGCGATGGCATCTCGATGGTCTACAGTTTTTTTGACCCGGAATTCTCAGTGCGTTCCCTGGGAACATACATGATCCTGGAACATGTGGAGTTTGCCCGCAAACTCGGACTTCCATATGTCTATCTCGGCTACTGGATCAAGGGTTCAAGCAAGATGGATTACAAGACGCGTTTTACACCACAAGAACTCCTGACGTCTGATGGCTGGGTGCGCGCCTGATACAGATTACTGTTTACCCGCCCGCTTCTGAACTCAGTTTCAATTCGAAAAAATTCTCGCATAACCGTCCTGAATGGCCCTCTCTGTGAGGCTGTACCCACGCGCCTCGTAAAAGCTGATATTTTCCACCCTCACATCGTTGGTATAGAGATCAACCCGAGCCAGATTTTCAGACCTTGCTCAACGGATTGATCAGAACTTAGGTCCAAAGCGGTTGGCCTTTGGGAAGCCTTTAGGCGGGAGCCGACCTGCCTGTGCGCGCGTGCCGGTCCAGTCCCGCAATTCTGTCACCGTCCAGGTCCGGTTTGAGGAGTCAATCCATGTGAGGCCTTCGCTCTTGGCATACGTCTTGGCGTCGGCCATACTGCCATCCTTGTAGCGCTGCAAACGTACGCCGCGTCCCCGCGACATTTCATTCAGATCTTGAATCGGGAAGCATAGCATCTTCCTGTTTTCACCTATGACTGCCACCATGTCTCCATCTACTGGCACACATAAGAGAGCTTCGTCCGGCTCGCTCACATTGAGTACCTGCTTGCCCTTGCGTGTCATGGCAACCACCTCGTCCTCCTTGACGACGAAGCCATAGCCGGCACTTGACGCCACCAGAAGTTTACGGCCCGGCCGATGCACAAACATTTCCACGATGTCGTGATTTTCTTCCATCTCGATCATGAGACGAACCGGTTCGCCATGACCGCGCCCGCCGGGAAGCTTGTCAGCAGCCAGTGAATAGAATTTTCCGTTGGTGGCAAACAGCACGAGAGTGTCGGTTGTCGATGCCGGCCGAGCGCGCTTCAAGGCATCGTCTTCCTTGAACTGAAGAGATGATGTGTCGTCGAGGTGACCGCGCATCGCGCGTATCCAGCCCTTCTGCGACAAGACGACTGTCACCGGTTCTTTTTCAATCATCGCCGAAGCGATATCGAACTCGACTTCCGGGGTGTCGGCAAAGTCTGCACGGCGTTTGCCAAGTTCCGACTTTTTGCCAAATTTTGTCCTGATGTCCTTGATCTCGGACGCAATATGAGCCCATTGCGCCTTGTCTGACTTTAGCAATTTGTTGAGTTCGTTTCGCTCGGATATAAGCTTGTCATTCTCGACTCTGATTTCCATCTCTTCGAGCTTGCGCAACGCGCGCAACCGCATATTGAGAATGGCTTCAGCCTGAACATCGCTCAGCTTGAAGGTAAGCATGAGCTTCTGTTTGGGCTCATCCTCGAAACGAATTATCCGAATAACCTCGTCGAGATTGAGATAGGCAATGAGATAGCCATCAAGCACTTCAAGACGGCGTTCAATTTTCCCCAACCGGTCTTGTGAGCGACGCACCAGCACCACTTGGCGGTGCTCCAGCCATTCCCTCAGCACCTCGCGCAGACCCAGCACATTGGGGACCTTGCCCCGGCTCAGTACATTCATATTGAGCGGAATACGCGATTCCAGGTCCGTCACCTTGAACAGTGATTCCATCAATAAATCCGCATCCACCGATCGGCTTTTGGGCTCGAAAACCACGCGGATTTCTTCAGCTGATTCATCGCGTATATCTGCCAGCAACGGCAATTTGCGGGCCTGCATCAGGTCAGCTATTTTTTCAATTAGCCGGGCCTTTTGCACCTGGTATGGAATTTCAGTAACGACGATGACATACCCGCCACGGCCCAGACTTTCCTTCTCCCAGCGTGCACGCACACGGAAACCACCACGCCCGGTCTTATAGGCTTCCTGGATCGAGTCTCGTGGCTCAACGATGATACCGCCGGTGGGAAAATCCGGTCCGGGAACAAATTCGGTCAGTTTGTCCACCCGAGCATTTGGAAATTTTATGAGATGGAGTGCGGCGTCGCATAACTCGCCCACATTATGAGGCGGAATGCTGGTCGCCATGCCCACGGCGATGCCAGTGGCACCGTTTGCCAGCAAGTTCGGGAAGTTAGCGGGCAGAACCGTAGGCTCGCTTTCCTCACCGTCATAGGTTTCGTGAAAATCAACTGTGTCGTCGCCAATGTCTTCAAGCAAGGCTGCGGCGACCTCTGTAAGCTTGGCCTCGGTGTAACGCATGGCTGCCGCGTTGTCGCCATCCACATTGCCAAAATTTCCCTGCCCTTCGATGAGCGGAAAGCGGACAGCGAAATCCTGCGCCAGGCGCACAAGCGCGTCATAAACCGCCTGGTCGCCATGGGGATGGTATTTACCAATAACATCGCCAACGACTCGTGCACATTTCTTGAAACCGCCCTCGGGGTCGAGCTTCAATTGTTGCATGGCGTAAAGCAATCGCCGGTGAACCGGTTTCAAACCGTCACGGACATCTGGCAGTGCCCGGTGCATGATGGTGGAAAGCGCATAGGCGAGATACCGCTCTTCAAGAGCATCTCGCAGATTTATGGATTCCGCGCCATCTCCACTTGTGCCTTCTTCACCCATGACTCACGATTAGCGTAATGGCGTGAGTCGCACAATGTGTATGAAATCCCCTCGAGTGCGCTTATTCGGAGATATCGGCAATCATTCGCGCACGTGCAGGTGGCGGTTTCAGATCCCGTGGACGCCAGACATTCTTTTCCAGAAAATACCCAGTCAATTTGAAGCCGTTGATGATATCGTCCAGTGCCGGGTCGTCGTCATTGCCCTCCCCTGCGAGTAAAAAACCCGGCAAGGCGAGCAATTTGTCCTTATAGGGTGCACCCGCTTCGCCGCTTACCGCACACCCGCTTTTGGGTGAGATATAAATCAGATTGGCGGTCTCACCTGTCGATACGCAGCTGCCCAGATCAAGCCCGAAGCCCAGTTCGTTCAACAGTCCGAGTTCCCAGCGCACGAGGAGTGCAGGCCAGTGTTCCCCTTCCCCGAGCGCCATTAGGACCATGAGGGCGACATCGAAGAGAGGACCATGAGGTTCACGTTCCGGTAAGAGCCTGGCAAGTGCTGTCAGCGTGTTCAACCCCGCGAGCGCAGTCCTTTCATGAAGAACGCGTGCGGCGTTTGCTTCCAATAACTCGACATGATAGCTGCCGAGATGTTCCGATAGTCTGGCGCGCCAGTCAGCCTTGACCAGGTTTCCCGGCTGCAGTACCGGCCGCAGTCTTTTGGAACGCCCGCCGCGCACCAGGCCAAGGTGCCGGCCATTGGACCGTGTCAATAACTCAACGATGGCGCTGGTTTCGCCATGAGCTCGTGCGGACAGGACAATGCCTTCATCTGACCATTGCATGCGCGCCCAAACCTCTAGTTCTTTGGAAAATCCAGTCCCATTTCCCGGTACCGTTCGGGATCATCACCCCATTTGGGGCGCACCTTCACAAACAGGAAAAGATCAACCGCAACGCCAAGGATGTCTGCAAGTTCCTTTCGCGACTCCATGGAAATTTGTTTGATGGTCCGGCCCTGCTTGCCGAGAACAATCATTTTCTGGCTATCGCGCATGACATAAACCGTCTGCTCAATGCGCACTTTTCCTCCCCGCAACTCCTTCCATGCCGTAGTTTCTACGGTGGAAGCATAGGGTAATTCCTGGTGCAAGCGCAGGGTCAGTTTTTCACGTGTGATTTCCGCTGCAAGGTGGCGCAACGGTGCATCGGTGAGCTGGTCTTCCGGGTAAAGCCATGGCCCTTGAGGCGCGCTTGTTGCCAGATATGATTTGAGATCGCTCACGCCATCGCCAGTCATGGCGGAGATCATGAAAGTCTCGTTAAAATCACCATAAGGCCTGAGTTTTTCAACGAGAGACAGCAAGATATCCTTCTGAACCAGATCAACTTTGTTCAGAAGCAAAACTTTTTTCCCAGCAAGGTCTTTCAACCCCTCCAGTATGGCCTGCACTTCGTCATCAATGCCTTTTACCGCATCAATAAGCAGGAGTGTGATATCGGCATCATGCGCCCCGCTCCATGCGGCATCAACCATGGCGCGGTCCAGCCTGCGCTTGGGGGAAAATATGCCCGGTGTGTCCACGAGTATGAGCTGGCTCAACCCCTCAATGGCTATACCGCGCATACGGGCCCTGGTGGTTTGCACCTTGTGCGTAACGATGGAAACTTTTGTGCCTGTCAGTTGATTGATCAGGGTGGACTTGCCTGCATTGGGGGCGCCAATCAAGGCAATGACCGCACACGAGGAGGGAGAGTCCGGATTGGCCGGTATTTCCTTGTCAGGCATCGCGATCACTCTTCCAGATGCCTTCACGATGAAGCATAACGGTTGCGGCGGATTGTTCGGCAGCACGCTTGCTGTCACCCTCTCCCTGCGCCGGATCAACACCCTTCACTTCCACTCTCGTGGTAAACCGCGGCGCATGGTCGGGACCTTCCCTGTCCATCTCGATATATTCCGGCAATGCAAGGCCGCGTCCTTGTGCCCATTCCTGTAGTTCAGATTTCGCATCACGCAACGGTATGCTTTCGTCATCGATAAAGCCGGCCCACAAAGTGCGGATTATGTAGCGCGCCGTATCAAACCCTCCATCGAGGAAAATAGCGCCGAGTATTGCTTCGCACGCATCTCCCAATATGGTCTGTTTACCGCGCCCACCGCTATCCGCCTCACTGGCGCTCATGATGACGAAATCACCGAGTTGAATTTTTTCAGCCACTTCAGCGCATGTTTCCTTCCGCACCAGACGGTTAAACCGCCTGGCCAGATCACCTTCGAGAGCATCGGGGAATAGTTCCGTCAGAAACTCGGCAATAACCAATCCCAGAACCCTGTCGCCGAGGAATTCCAAACGCTCATAATCATAATTCTTGAGACCCCGCCTCCGCGCGCTTGAATGCGTCAGTGCGCGTTGCAGTAATTCAGGCCGGGTAAATACGTGCCCCAATGTCTCCTGGAGAGCATCTGGTGAATTTGCTCTTCGTTTGGCCACCTAGTCTACCAGCGAGAAAAACCGGGCAAATCTAATAGCTCCGGGCCAGCGCCAGAATTCCCAAAAGCGCGTGTCTCCGCCTGCTGAGAAGAATATGATTTCCGCTCGGCCAACGAAATTTTCAATCGGGACATATCCAACCGAACTGATAACCCGACTGTCAGTCGAATTGTCACGGTTGTCACCCATCATGAAATAGTGCCCTTCCGGGACCTTGTAGACGGCGGTGTTGTCGCCAACGCCCTGCGGCACCAGATCGAGAACGGGATGCTTCACGCCATTTGGCAGTGTTTCCTCAAACTGCGCGATACGCCGCATGTTACCGAATGAGTCTTTCATCAGAAAATCGTCAACACGTTTGCGGATAATCGCCTTGCCATTAATCTGCAGTGCCCCGCCAATCATCTGAATTTCATCGCCGGGCAATCCGATCACTCGCTTGATGTAATCGGTCTTGTTATCTCGGGGAAGCTTGAACACGGCGACATCGCCGCGTTTGGGTTCAGATGCCCAGACGCGCCCGCCGAAAAGGTCAGGGGAAAAGGGGAATGAGTATTTTGAATATCCGTAGCTGAATTTTGAAACGAACAAATAATCGCCGACCAACAGCGTCGGGATCATCGATCCGGAAGGAATATTAAAAGGCTGGTAGAAGAACACCCGCACGATCATGGCCAGAATCAACGCATGAATGACCACACGTACTGTGTCGGCCATTCCTCCACGTTGAGATTTTTTTGTTTCAGCCTCTATGCTCATGCTTTTAAGCTTTCCTTCCAATTGCGTGAAATTCGTATGATTTCAGCAGACGCCCCTATAGCTCCAACCGTGAAACAACGCAAACGGCATAAGGGGCAAATTCCGCCAATGGCTTTGTGTTAGATATTTATCCCATCAGGAATGGCAGAAATAATGACAATTGCTTGTGCCAGCGGGAAATCATCCGTGATGGTCAGGTCAATCCGGGTGCTGCACCCTTGCGGTGTCAGGCTCACAAGGCGCTTGGCAGCACCGCCCGTGAGTTCCAGTGTCGGACGCCCCGAGGGCAAGTTTACAACACCCATATCACGCCAAAACACCCCTGAGCGAATACCCGTACCCAGAGCCTTGGAGCAGGCCTCCTTGGCCGCAAAGCGTTTTGCGTAAGAGGCGGCACGCTGGTTGCGGCAATCAGAACGCTGGCGCTCGATTTCGGTATAAATTCGGTCAAGAAACCGCTCGCCATACTTCTCAATGGTTTTTTCAATACGCCTGATATCAATGAGGTCGTTGCCAAGACCAATGATCATATAAAAATATCCTCAGGCGCTGGCACGGCCATTGGCATCGGCGCGCGCATTGTTCATCAGCGCCCGCATCCGGCCGATGGTCGAATGCAATCCGCCGTAAATGGCCTCTCCGATCAGGAAATGGCCGATATTCAGCTCAACGATTTCAGGCATGGCAGCGACGGCATCGACCGTATCAAAGGTCAGGCCATGCCCGGCATGCACTTCAAGGCCAGCAGCCGAAGCTGCGCGCGCGCACTCTGCAAGCCGTTCTATTTCCGACGTGGACTTCGCCTTGTCTCCCTCAAGCGCAGCTTCACAATAGGGGCCTGTATGCAGTTCAACGATATCAGCCCCAACTGATGTTGAGGCTTCGATTTGGGTTATATCTGGATCGATGAACAGGGATACTCTGATCCCCGCATTTTTCAATTGTGCATTATAAGCCGACAGTCGATCACCCATGGAGACAGCATCAAGCCCCCCTTCGGTTGTCAGTTCCTGACGGCTTTCCGGCACAATGCAACACGCATTTGGGCGATGATTGAGTGCGATCTGGAGCATTTCATCGGTCATTGCCATTTCAAGGTTGAGTGGCTGCTCGATCTCGGACATCAGGCGTGCAATATCCTCATCAGAAATATGACGGCGATCCTCACGCAAATGCGCGGTAATGCCATCGGCCCCCGCCTCTGCCGCCAGGTGGGCTGCCCTTACCGGGTCTGGATGACCTCCACCACGCGCATTACGAATGGTCGCCACATGATCGATATTAACGCCAAGCCTCAGGTAAGGCGCTTTAGGGTAGTTCGCGCTCATTTTTCACTCCTGCTGGTTACACTGCCACGCTTGCGCCGACTGGCTGTGGTTATCCCGGCGCTGTTTGTTCTGATAGGCATCCGTTGCTTTCTTGACGATGAAGTAAATGAGAGTCCCAATCGTAATTCCGAGCGGCACGCCACCCACGGTCATGGGCTTAAGGAGCGGCAGAAGCTGATCAATGGACTTGTCGAAAATCCCTCCAGAAAGGTCGATGTCCTTAACTTTTGAATCCTGCCCGAGTGCCCAGTTGCCCAGCTGATAAGAGGCAATCCAGATAAATGGAAATGTCAGTGGATTGCCAAAAAATGTTCCCAATGCGGAAGCAAGTAAGCTGGAACGCGTCACCCAGGCAAGGATGCCGGCTAGAATAAAATGTAAACCCAGAAACGGAGTGCAAGATGCAAAAACGCCTAAGGCGCAACCTAGCGCTATGGCATGCGGAGTGGCTCGAAGCCTCCATAGACGGGCCGCGACATAGCGGGTCGAACGGCTCCAGTTGCGGCGAGGCCATAGCCAGACCCGCAACTTTTCGCTCCAACGCGGTGGAGTTCGACGCCCGAATAACATTCAAAACCTCAATTACCTGTAATTTCAGTCCCATATTCGGGACTGGAGGCGATTTTATGATTTCAACATATGTAGAGACTGTAAACGCATTGTGCGAGCGCTAGCGACATGAAAAATTCTACATCATTTGAGGCCGCGGCTACCCGGTTTAATAGCCGGAATGCCTTGTAAATCTTCCGGAATCTGGTCAGGAGCAAATATCGGAATATCAATCGCGGCTAGGGAAATGAGCGGGACGCCGATATCCGCTGTTCCGTTTGAGCGGTCAATGAGACAGCATCCCGCCACGACATTTGCGCCACGATCTTGCGCTGCGGCTATGCACTCACGCGAAGACAGACCGGTTGTCACGACATCTTCAACCAAAACGCAATGTGCACCTGGCGAGATCTCAAATCCGCGCCGAAGGACGAATTCTCCTTCCACGCGCTCAAAGAAAATTGCCGGCTTTCCCAACTGCCGGCCCATTTCATGCCCGATAACTACGCCGCCCATGGCGGGAGAAAAGACGAGATCGATATCCTCTTTGATCCCATCGTTGACTTTCCTTGCCAAGGCGGCACAAGCCCGTTCGGCCCGGCGTGCATTCATGAGAAATCGTGCGCATTGCAGATAGGCGTTGCTGTGTTGCCCGGAAGACAACACGAAATGTCCTTCCAGCAAGGCGTCTGCATTGCGCATTTCATCCAGCAATTCGTCTTCCGTCATCACTTGTTGCCGCATTCACACCGGACATCAGGCATGGTTGTCGCCTCTCCAGCCCGCGAATACGTCCCCCTTGTTATTGGCGATATGTTCATTGTTTAGATCGTGTAACTGCGCTTACCACGGATTTGGAATTCAGGCCGGAGATGATTTCATTGAGGTGAGTCAGATCCCACACTTCCAAGTCAATCAGCATATTGGTGAAGTCCGCCGCTTCGCGCTGCATCTTGATATTGTCGATATTGCCGCCATTCTCGCCGATGATTTGAGCAATTTGCGCTAGCGTTCCTGGCTCGTTTATGGCCGTGACAACAATCTGTACAGGGAATCGGTCCGTGTTCTTCTCATCAATGTCCCACCTGACATCAATCCATCGCTCGGGCTGGTCGTCAAATTGCTTCAAGTCATCTGAATGAATGGGATATATGGTAATCCCCTCACCCGGCTCCATGATGCCGACAATCCGGTCTCCTGGAACGGCCCCGCCTCGCTCAGAAAAACGCACCGGTAAATCGCCCTTGAGCCCCTTGATCGGTATGCCGTTCGTGCTTTGCCCATCGTCACGAGCGCCAGAACCGGGCAGACGGAATTTCAAGCCGATAGCCTTGGTGAGCCCGAACCAGCCTTCATCATTACGCTTCACGGTCTGACGCTTGGGCGGGTCGAGCCTGGGAATATCAGGAAATGCGGCCTGCAATACATCTGCCGACGGCAATTCACCTCGCCCGACCGCAGTCAGCACATCATCGACTGTTTTTTGCGATAACCTGTGCAGCGTCCTCTCAAGAGTCGCCTTGCGGTAAGACTTGCCGACCCGCTTAAAGGCGCGTCCAAGGATTTCTCGTCCGAGCTTGCCATATTGTTCACGCAATGCTTCACGCGAGGCCCGTCGTATGGCCGAGCGCGCCTTGCCCGTTACAACGATACGCTCCCATGCGGCAGGAGGCGTCTGGGATTTAGAGATGAGAATGTCTACCTCGTCGCCAGTCTTCAATTCGGTCATCAACGGCATGGTCCGACCGTTGATCTTGCACCCCACGCAGGAGTTGCCGATGTCAGTATGAACAGCGTAAGCGAAATCAACCGGCGTTGCGCCGCGAGCCAGGGCTATGAGAAGCCCCTTGGGTGTGAAACAGAACACCTGATCATGAAACAATTCGAGCTTGGTATGTTCGAGAAACTCTTCAGGATTGTCGCCTTCGAGTAACATTTCAACCAGGCGCCTGAGCCAGCGATAGGCGTTGCTCTCCTGGGAAAGACTGAGGTTTTTCTTTCGTGATCCCAGCGCACCCTTGCCATTGATCGGACTCTTGTAGAGCGCGTGAGCGGCGATGCCATACTCGGCAATATTGTGCATATGATCTGTTCGGATTTGCAGCTCTACGCGCTGATGGCGCGGGCCCACGATAGTCGTATGGATAGATTGGTAGTCATTCTGTTTTGGCGTCGAGACATAGTCCTTGAAGCGACCGGGAACCATGCGCCAGGTGGTGTGTACGACGCCGAGCACGCCGTAGCAGTCTACCGCCTCCTCGACGATAACGCGGAAACCGAATATATCCGACAGTTGCTCAAGTGAAATCTGCTTGCGCTCCATCTTACTCCAGATGGAGTAAGGCTTTTTTTCACGGCTCTGGACCTGCGCTTCAATCCCGCTTTCAGAAAATTTATCGCTCAGGGCCGCTTCGATTTCTCCAATCAGCCCCTTGTTGTTCTCGTGTAACTCGCCAAGCCGTTTCACCACAATGTCATAGGCTTGCGGATTGAGCGCCTTGAAGGCCAGGTCTTCCAGCTCTTCACGCAGCCACTGCATGCCCATACGCCCAGCCAATGGCGCATAGATATCCATAGTTTCCTCGGCGATACGTTTGCGCTGGTCTGGCCGCACATGGGAGAGTGTGCGCATATTGTGGAGACGGTCTGCCAGCTTGATCAGAAGCACCCTGACATCGCTGGTGATGGCTATTAGAAGTTTGCGGAAATTTTCGGCCTGCTCGGCTTTGCGGGTCACCAGGTCGAGCTTGGCAATTTTCGTCAAGCCTTCGACGAGCGATCCAATTTCCTTGCCAAACAGTTTGTCTATTTCATCCCGGGTTGCCTGCGTATCCTCGATGGTGTCATGCAGCAGGGCGCTGGCAATGGTGGCATCATCAAGCTTGAGATCCGCCAGGATCGCAGCCACCTCCAACGGGTGAGATATAAATGGATCGCCTGAGGCGCGCTTCTGGTGCCCATGCATTTGCATGGCATAGACATATGCACGGTTCAAAAGTGCTTCGTCAGCTTGCGGATCATAGGATTTTACCCGCTCCACAAGTTCATATTGGCGCATCATGGGCTGTCCCTGCCCTCCTCGACCGGCGGAAAGAACACACTCGGAAGGCCGTGAACAAAATCAACGCTTGAAAAGATATCTCTTTGTGGACTCTTGGCAGAACAGCAGGCTCGCGAAGCCTTCAGCCCTTCAGGAATGGCGCTTAACCTATCTGGAGCGCTGGCCCGCATTGGATGATTCACTGGACGCTATACTTTCCAGGCCCTTGAGCAATTCCTCTTCCGTCATCCGGTCGATGGACGTATCGGCACTCTGTTCGTCGCGCGCAAGAACCGGGGTCATGGACTCCGGCGTTACCAATGGCGCTTCTTCCGGTTCCGGCTCATCCACCTCAACATATTTTTGCATGGAATGAATCACAGCTTCATTTACATCTTCAGATGAAATGCTCTGTTCGGCTATTTCGCGCAGGGCAACCACTGGATTCTTGTCGTTGTCACGCTCGAGGGTGATTGGCGATCCCGCAGAAATCGCTCGGGCGCGATGGCTGGCCAGCAACACCAGTTCGAAACGATTGGAAACCTTGTCGATGCAATCTTCGACAGTGACGCGTGCCATGGGTTCATTCCTCGTAAAAAAGTGAGATTCGCCAGTCTATTTAGGCGCTCTACTCAATCAAAGCAAGCCATGCTTGACCACTTGGGTAACATGCATCTTATACCTCATTTATTACGCGACCCTTGCGCTCATGACGCATTCGCGACCAAAGCTCACTTGCGGTACGGTGCAGGACGGGGTGACGCCACCCAGGAGCGGCGTCAATCAACGGCACGAGGACAAAATGCCGTTCATGCAACAAAGGGTGCGGCAGCACCAGCGCGCTCCGGATTGCTGCATCGTTTAACCGCCCCTTCTCCGGCCAACCTAAAATCCGTCCCCGGTAGTCCAGAATATCGAGATCCAACGTTCTGGGGCCCCATCTTCGCGCAGAACGAGGCCCGGCGGTGCGCTCAATTTGCTTGAGCCGGCGGAGCAGAGTTTCGGGTCCGCAGTGGGTCTCGATCGAGACCACTGAATTCACGAACACACCAGGTTGTCCAGATCCCACGCCGTCAGTTTCATAATAGCGCGATCGCCTTAAAATCCGCGTGCCCGAGCCCTTCGCAATTTCAGATACGGCACGTTCGAGTGTGGCCCGGGGTGAGCCCCATGCCCCTGAACAGTTAGATCCCAACGCAATTAAAATCACGGGAAACTCCTTTTACGGGTCTCGAATTGCCTTAATTGAGGTGCACCCTTATATCTCAAGGCATTACGGGCTCCGGTATCTAATTGTCCGGTACGCCAGCCATTTTGAATGAATGTAATTTTATGTACGAGGTCTTTAGAAATGAATGTGTATCCAAATGAGCGTATAGCGCTCTTCATTGATGGTGCAAATTTATATGCAGCTGCAAGAGCGTTGGGTTTTGATATAGATTACAAGAAGTTACTCAAAGTTTTTCAAAGCAAAGGTCATCTGATCCGCGCGCTCTATTACACGGCCGTGGCAGAGGATCAGGAATATTCCTCCATTCGTCCTCTGGTCGATTGGCTCGACTATAACGGCTACACCATGGTCACCAAGCCGACCAAGGAATTCACGGATTCGTCGGGCCGGCGCAAGATCAAGGGAAACATGGATATTGAGCTCGCCGTTGATGCCATGGAACTGGCGGAACATCTCGATCATCTGATTATTTTTTCAGGCGATGGTGATTTTCGATCCCTGGTTGAATCGCTCCAGTACAAGGGCCGGCGAGTCACCGTTGTTTCCACCCTGGCAACCCAGCCACCAATGATTGCCGATGAACTCCGCCGTCAGGCTGATCAATTTATTGAATTGGCGGACATGGAACAAGAAATCGGACGCAGTGGCGCCCCCCGCCCCAGTGACGAACCAGAGTTCGACGAAGCGTACGATCCCGAAATTGATGAGGAAGTTGCGGAAGTGTGAGCTCACTTTCCTCTGATACATCACAGCACGCAGAACCGCCAAGGGACTGCAGGTTATGCGCCCGTTTGAGCGCGTTTCGCGATAACAATGCGCAGGAGCATCCTGATTGGTTCAATGGACCAGTACCTTCGTTCGGGTCTAACAATGCGCGTCTGTTGATCGTGGGCCTCGCGCCTGGCCTGCAGGGTGCGAATAAAACCGGCCGGCCATTCACTGGCGACTATGCCGGCGATCTTCTCTATGCCACCCTTGAAAAATTCAAGCTTTCCTCGGGTGGCTATGGGGGTCACGCCAATGATGGGCTGAAACTGCAAAATTGCATGATTACAAACGCCGTGCGCTGTGTGCCGCCGCAAAACAAGCCAACGGGTGAAGAATCGCGTCTCTGCCGCCCGTTCCTGGAAGGGCGCATTGCCTCAATGCCCCGGCTCTCAGCTATTCTGGCGCTCGGACGCATTGCCCATGACAACACTTTGGCCACGCTTGGCCTCCGCAAATCTGCCTACAAATTTGCCCATTGTGCGATTCACCGGCTCGACGACAGGCTCACGCTTTTCGATAGCTACCACTGCTCTCGCTACAACACGAACACCCGCCGTCTTACGACAGAGATGTTCGAAGATGTGTTCAGCGCAATCGAAGCCCATCTCGCGACGGTTTGACCGCTTGTTACTGACTCAATTACCGCGTTCTGATTCTGGCCAATAAATATTCGAGACTGGCAAAAGAACATCTGAGCGCTAGCAGTGCTTGAAATTTCTCCGGATACACCGTCGAGGACGCAGAAAAAAACAATCTAGGGATTGGACTTGAGCCAGTTCAAAACAACTTCCGCATGCCCGTCCGGCGGAAAGACGGGATAGAACACATGCTCGATTCTTTCATCCCTGATTACCAGCGTGATCCGTTTGAGCAACGTCAGCCCATTCACGTCAAAAGTCGGCAAATTCAGCGCGTATGTCAGCTCCAGCCGGTCATCGCTGAGAATGGCAAAAGGAAGGTGCATACGATTGACCGCATCGCGCTGGAAGGAAGTGTCCTGAGTACTAAGCCCGAAGACATCTGCACCTGCCGCAAGTAGCTCGCCGTGATGATCACGAAACGCACATGACTCCGGCGTGCAGCCGCGAGCGCCCGGAATGGCTTCCCAGCCCTCGAAAAATGTTGGCTCATCTGGAACCCCTGTACGCGGGTAGGCATAGATCACAGTGCGCTTTGAAACCTTCCCTAGCTCAACCGGGCCACCGGACGTTGAAGGAAGAGTGACTTGCGGTATTGCCATCCCAATCAGGTGTGAAGCCCCGCCGTCATCTTCCGGCACTGGCAAATCGTCGGGAAGCTGCAAAAGGTTTTTGCTCATAGTCACAACCTCGGTCATGTCTTGTCCATCGTGTTGATATCTAGTTTTTCGTGCACTCACAGCGTTCCTGCAAGATCCAATCCCGTACAGAATGCAGCGCAAATG
Organism: Hyphomicrobiales bacterium; assembly: GCA_021775525.1. GTDB lineage: Bacteria > Pseudomonadota > Alphaproteobacteria > Rhizobiales > Methyloligellaceae > UBA2767. Next base: position 9,028 of record JAJFHQ010000013.1, on the reverse strand, counting down.
GCCTAACTCTTTTCGCGCATCAGTCGTGCTTTCTGGCGCTCCCAGTCACGCTTGCGATCCACCTGGCGCTTGTCATGTAATTTTCGGCCCTTCGCGAGCCCGATTTTCAATTTGGCAATGCCACGATCGTTGAAATACAGCTTGAGCGGCACGATTGTCATGCCCTCACGTTGAATCCCAACCATGAGCTTGTGAATCTCTTTTTTATGAAGCAGCAATTTACGCGGCTGCCGGGGAGAATGGTTGAAGCGGCTGGCCTCGGCGTATTCCGGGATATAGGCGTTGAGCAGAAACAGTTCCCCATCCTCATCAGAAGCATAGGATTCGGCGATATTGGCTTTGCCTGACCGTAAGGATTTCACCTCGGTGCCTGTCAGCATCAGGCCCGCTTCAAAAGTATCCTCGATCTCGTAGTTGCGCCGGGCTTTCCTGTTCTCAGCGACCACCTTGCGGTTACCGCCATCCTTTGCCATCAGAATTCCTGCTCTAACCGTTCAGAATGCCGGCGAAAATGAGTGCATCATCAACCGTCTTACGACCAGACTCGGTCAGTGGCATGATGGGCAAACGTGACTGTGAACTGCAGAGTCCCAGACGTTCGGCAGCGTATTTTACGGGTGCCGGGCTCGGCTCCACGAACATCGCATCGTGCAGGGGCATGAGCTTGTCCTGAAGTTCAAGTGCCCTGCTAAAGTCTCCTGCCGTACAGGCATTTTGAAATTCCGCGCAATGAGCCGGTGCCACATTCGACGTTACCGATATAATTCCATCACCCCCATGAGCTCTGAAACCCAGCACCGATCCATCTTCTGCAGACAACTGATTAAATTCCTCACCCATAGCACTGCGCTGATGACTAACGCGTGCCATGTCGGAAGTTGCGTCCTTCACACCAGAAATATTTGACAATTTAAACAGCCGGGTCATGGTTTCGACAGACATGTCGACCACGCATCGACCGGGAATATTATAGATAATGATCGGGATGCCGACTTTGTCATTGATCGCTTTGAAATGCTGGAAAAGCCCTTCCTGGGATGGCTTATTGTAATATGGCGTCACCACCAGCAGGCCATCTGCACCTGCCTGCTCGGCGTGTTGTGCAAAATCGATTGCCTCGGCGGTGCTATTGGAACCCGCGCCTGCAATCACCGGTACGCGGCCCGATGCTGCCTCTATGCAAAGTTCGGCCACACGCTTGTGTTCATCATGAGTAAGGGTCGGCGATTCGCCCGTGGTCCCAACAGGCACCAGTCCATGAGTTCCCTGGTCAATTTGCCAATCGACAAATTTCTGAAAGGCCTCCTCGTCTATTCCCCCATTCTTGAAGGGTGTTAAGAGCGCCGTATTGGATCCCGTGAACTTCATCTTTTCTACTCCCGGCAACCCGTTCGGCCACCAATAATATCAAACGCGCTGAAACAATCGCAATCTCGCGCGACAATAGTCACTTGTCCTGACACGGGCAAGGTGGCGACTATCACTTGGTAAGCGGGTCATTATTCCGCCGGATTTAGGTCCAAACTGGTACTGGTCCAAGGCTATTTCTGGGGTTAAGCGGGCTGAGTTGTTTGATTGCGGTTGCGAACACGCTACGGTGTGGTGAGGCAACTCGTCGAAAATGCGTCGAGATATCATCGGAGCGGCACTCCCCAAACTTTTGCTTTAAGGCGCTGAATCCGGAGCGCAAACACAAGGCAACGTCATCGAGCAATGAGCGTGCCACTGCTAAAGAATGCTGCCCTTGCGGCCATGCTTCTATGTATTGGCTCCCTGACGGCAACAGATGCGTGGAGCAAACCGCGCGGCATCGCCCTGCCCGAACGGAACCCCAAGCGTGAAAGCGCTGCCCCGCCAGCTGTCGCCAGGGTCTCGCCTGAGAAGGTACCGGCACCCTCCGAACCCCTTGCGAGGCTGCCGGAACTGCTGAAATACAAACTGAGCGACTCAGACAAGGAAGCACTCAAAGTCACCGTCAGGTCAGTGTACAAGCGCCGATTTCCAAATGCGCGCGCCTCCATGGCCAGGATCAAAGACAAGACCGCCCGCAAGCTCGCACAATGGTATTATTACCGACGGCGGGGTAACGATTCAGACCCGGTCAAAATCGAAGCCTTCAGGGAGGCAAACCCCGACTGGCCGAGCCAGAAGCGATTGCAGCGAAATGCCGAAGCCTCTCTGCTTACCGGCGGGTCCAGCCCGAAAACCATCAAGGCATTTTTTGACAAATCCAGGCCCCTGACCGGCGCTGGCAAGACAGCATTGGCAGGCGCACACTTGGCTTCGGGCAACAAGAAAAAGGCGCAACGACTGATCAGCGAAGCCTGGCGCAAGCACGAATTTGGTACCGACATCGAAAAACTCATCCTGAAGCGTTACGGCAAACTGCTCACCAACAAGGACCATAAAGCCCGTGTCGACCGCCTCTTGCTGCTCGACAGGAAGAGTAAAATTGCTACCGCTCTGCGTGCGGCCACTCCGTTGGACGAGATGGAAAAGAAAAAAATAAAAGCCCGCGTCGCGGTGGTGCGCCGGTTAAAAACCGCCAAGAAGCTTCTTGCTGAAATTCCAGATGAGGCAGCGAAAGACGATGTGGGTTTTTATTTCTCCCGTATTCAGTGGCTGCGTCGGCATAAAAAAGAACAGGAAGCCTGGAAATTACTGCTGGCTGCCCCGCGCGAACCCGAGGTCCTTATCGCAATCAATGAATGGTGGATCGAGCGGCGGATCAATTGCCGCAAGGCACTCAATGCCGGCTACCCGGAAATTGCCTACCAGATTGCCAGCAATCATGAACCCCTATCCGGCAGGCAATATGATGAAGCCGAATTCCTTGCCGGCTGGATTGCATTGCGCTCCCTTGCCAAGCCTGAATTGGCTAAACAACATTTTCTCGCCTTGCGTACAGCCGCTTCAGGACCAAAAACAATCGCCAAGGCTGAATATTGGTTGGGTCGCACGGCAGCTGCGCTCAAGCTGGCGGAGGAAGCCAAAACCCATTACGAGGCTGCCGCCAAATACCCCCTCACCTATTACGGTCAACTTGCCGTGCCAATGCTCAACCCCGGGCACGCAGCTGTCCTCCTGACACGCGCACCAACACCAACCAAGGCTGACTTTGAAAAGTTCAAGGCGCGCGATGCAGTTCGGACGATTGCCCTGATAGGGACGGTCGAGCTGGAAAAACTTGCCCCACTGTTTTTCCATCAATTGGCGCGCACCATAAAGGCACCAGGAGAAGCCGTCCTGCTTGCTCAACTGGCGCACCTCATGAAGCAACCTCATGCCAGCGTACGGTTGAGTAAAATTGCATTTAATCGTGGCCTGCCACTGGCGGAGTTTGCCTACCCGACAAACATGCTGCCCGAATACAAGGAAATCAATGTGCCCGTGGAGCCAGCCTTGCTCTATTCGCTTTCACGACAGGAAAGCGAGTTCAACCCTGTGGCAAAGAGTCGAGTTGGCGCCCGCGGGCTGATGCAGATCATGCCGAGAACCGCACGGGCCATCGCACGCCAGCACAAGGTCAAATACAAACGCTCTGCCCTGACCAAGGATCCATCATACAATGTCATGCTTGGTGTGGCACATCTGGGAGACTTGCTGGCAGATTATAACGGTTCATACATCCTGACATTGGTTGCCTACAATGCCGGGGGTGGCCGGGTGAGAAACTGGACAAAAGAATTTGGCGACCCGCGAGCTAAGGATGTGGATGCCATTGACTGGGTTGAACGGATACCCTTTACCGAGACGCGCAATTACGTGAAAAAAATACTGAACGGTGTGCAAATATTCCGCTCACGTCTCAATGGACCCAAGGAAGCATTACGATTGGTGGAAGATTTGAATCGTGGTCATCCCAACCCGCCGGTCGAAACCCTTCCCCAGGCCACCGGAAACTGAACCGGATTCACATGAGTGACAAAACGCAGACATCTGAATGGAACGAGATAACCTACACCTCACAGGATAATCTCAAGCTTTACGCCCGGCACTATTCGGCACAATGTTCAGACAATCAGGCTCCTCAGCGGCCACTCCTGTGCTTGGCAGGCCTTACCCGCAATTCCCAGGATTTCCATAAGCTGGCGGTCCACCTGTCCCGGAACAGCAATACGCCACGAGACGTCTTTTGCCTTGATTATCGCGGACGCGGTCGCTCCGATCATGACAAAGACTGGCGCAACTATTCGCCATATATTGAAATGCTCGACACGCTGGACTTTATGACACTGGCGGAGCTTCACCACGCTGCCATCCTCGGCACCTCACGCGGCGGCATCATAGCGATGCTTATCGGCGTTACCCGTCCAGGTGCAATCGGAACTGTGATCCTGAATGATATTGGGCCGGTCATAGAAACGCGCGGTCTAGCCAGGATCATTGGCTATGTAGGCAAGACACCCGCACCTTCAGACTGGGACGATGCAGCTAACATGGTGCGTGATATGTCGTCCCGATTTTTTACCGATATTGCGGCTGATGAGTGGATGGATATTGCCCGCCAATGGTTCATGGAGATCGAAGGGCAACCGGTTCTGGGCTATGACATAGAACTTGCCAACACCTTGTCGGAAATTGACTTGGCCAAACCCGTTCCCGAGATGTGGGCTCAGTTTTCAACCCTATCACATGTGCCCATTATGGTTTTGCGCGGCGAAAATTCAGATCTGCTCAGCCTTGAAACCGTCAAGGAAATGGCAGTCCGGCACCCCAACCTCCAAAGCTACCTTGTCCAGGAAGAGGGCCACGCACCCTTGTTGAGAGATCGCCGCTCACTGCGTGCCATTGATACGTTTCTTGCAGAGACCGACCCATCGGTCATTGATGTATAATGATACATTGCAGAAACGGGATTATTTACCCGAGCGAGAGTTGGACGAAGGCGTTGCCTTCTTCGAACCGCGTCGACCGAACCAGCATCCTGCCACACAGCCTAATAAAAATGCCGTAATTAGAAGTCCGGTTGTCTGAATTGCTAAACCCGTCATTTGACCGTCTGGCAGAGATTGCGCCCTGCCCGCCTTGATTATGAGTTATTTTACTGACGCCCATCCAACGATGAATCCAATACCAAATGTCAGCATCAGATAGGGCAAGAGATGTGCGATCATATAGGTCATTGTGTGATCCTAGTCCTGGAACAGACCTGAGAGTGAAAAAAAGCGCTCACTGGGGATTTCTGACATCTACATTTTCAGTCGATCTGTAGGAAGACGGCAACCCGTTGCGGATCGATGCCACTACGTCCTTGGCTGTTGTGTCATCACTCGCAATGCCCTCAAATTCGATCGCCATATCTTTCATGTTAATGCGGCCGGATTGTAGCCGGTGCAATTGAGTTAGCGATGCCGTGACAGCCCACAGCCATGCCTCCGGCGCTCCAGAAGCGAGCTCCATTCCATCCACCACCTTAACTCCCTGGTATAGATTCCTGGTGCGCTCAAGAATCTGGTCATGAATCTCTTCGCTCGGCACGTAACCTGTCAGGGATATGACCCCACCAGTATATTTGACCCGCCAGGCAAACGGCTTGACGACCGGCGGTGAAATGCTTTCGGTCTTAAGCTTTATGCCCGTGGGTAACTGCGTAGAAAGAGACGTTTTGAGATCTCGATAGGCTTCGGTCGTCTTGGCTTCACCTGCAATAATCAGGTCCGTACCAGCAAGGCGAACAGTTCCGGATTTGAGCTGGCCGAGTTGCAGCAAGGCAAAGCTTACCGAGCCCAGCCACACCTGACGTTGAGGCGACCCTCCTGCCAGAACCATTCTGTCACTGAGTTTCAACTCCGGCATCGCTGCTTTTACAAACCCAAGAATCGCCTGCCTGTCTTCCAGGGTTGGAATGTGTCCGCTGATTTTGATCTTCTCTTCGTCCTTTCGCGCCCACCAGGTGTAGGTTTCAGGGGACGCGATGAGATTTGACCTGTCGATCACATTACTCACGCCCCACACATCCTCGATGGTGCGGAGCGCCGTATCGCGTTTTTCCCGGGAAAAGGACAAACCTTCCAGCACGGCATTGCGACCGTCATAATTGACAACAGCCCAGGACAGTCCTTTTTCCTGGAGAATGGCTGCCGTCCTGTCGCTCAGGTCACGTTCAATCTGCTCTCGCACCCCGAACAGGGCCATTGCGATCACAAAGACCAATGGCAGCAAGCCCCATAGCCAAAATGAGGGTCTGCAATTCAACATCATTACTCCACTATCACCATTGCATGGGGAACGTACCGGCGACCAAGTATGCAACCGTAAAAAAACCACCACAAGGCATGGAATGCGCTTTCGCTTTGCGCTCTAAGGATTGCTGGCGGAGAGGAAGTCCGCCTTCACTATAGCTTATGTGATTGAATAAGATGCAGTTTACTACTCACCCTGTTTCTCACCCACCATTTCACCCACCATAAAACGTGCGTCACGCACGTTTAATGGCCCCACTCTCACTTAGTGTGTTCAAGTCAGACAGAGAAGCTCGACTGATGGGTAAATTCATAAGCCACAATAGTATAGTGATGACATGCGACTTAGTAAAAAAAATGTTTTCAGCGGGAACGGAATTCCGTAATCATCGTTGCAGTAACATCCTGCGGAAAGCAAAGCGGTGATGCGCCCCCTGGCCTGCTGTAGGCACTTCTTCTCCCGCAACTGCGTCCACCACGGTCCCTGTTGTACGGGCAGGGACATGATCCGCTGTAGCTCAATCTGGATTGCTTGATCAATGCTGTGCGGATTGCAGCGTCTGAAATTTTAGGCGTTCTTTGTGTTGGCGGCGCAACTGGTGCAGGCGCAGGTCTTTGGACAGGGGTCACCGCTGTCACGCGTGTCTGCTTCACCTTCGGCATTTCCACTCTCTTGGGAGATGGTGGTGGTAGCCTTAGTGGCGCAATCGCCGCCGATTGCGGTTGCTGTGCGGGTTTCCTCTTCTTCGCTACTCGCCTATCAGGTGCTGGTGGCTTCCTCTCTGGCAAGCCAATGCCCTGGTGCGCCTCTATGAGTTTGGCTAACTGAGGATTGATGGCTGCTATCTGTTGCGGTGTAGCTGGCGGCGCTTCAGATAGCCGCGTCGGTCCAGTGGACGCTCGCTGACTGCTACATCCGCCAATTACTAGAATTGCGGTTAGTATAATTCCAACTGTTAGCCAGCGGAACATTGGTCCATGACCTCGCGTTATCAGTTGATGATTGTAGACAACCATGCAATCTAGAGTCAAAATTCAATCACGTTGAAATATTGAACCTGATTTAATTGATTTCAGTATGGGCGAGAGTATGAATAGATTATTTGCAGCATCTGTAATCATGTCTGTTGCTATAACGCTTTCAGGTTGCGCAACCACCTCTGCAACTTCGATGTCGTTAAATACAGTCAAGATCGATGTGAAGGCCTCGCCATCTTGCGCAGGAAAAACCAATGAAATGATGATGCAAAGAGCGGGCATCGAAACGATACGCCGAGGGTACGATAAGTACATCCTTTTAGATCACGGCACCGGCAGTGTCGTTACGGGTGTCAACCAGTACGGACAAGTCAGCAGAGCAGGAAGAGGCGCTGTTGTTGTTAAAATGTTCAAGGACGGAGACCCTGAAGGAGCAAACGCTCTTTCCGCAAGAGGACTCCTAGGTCCAAACTGGCAGGAAATGGTCAGCAAGAAGACTAAAACCTCCTGCCTCTAATGACTGTTGCCATCAAAGGCCCACTCACTTCGATTGTCGCTGGGCTAGTTTTTCTGCTGATAGGAATCTCCTCAGCACACGCGCAAAGCTATTTCTGCAGTAGGCCAGGTGAGCCCAGTATCCCGGACGGGTCTTACGAGGAGCGTTGGGAAATGGAGAGTGCGCAAGATGAGGTCCAAGACTATATCAACCAGATGAATGAATATCTCGAATGCCTGAGAAACGAATCTTCAGATGCACGTGACGAGGCTAGGCGAGTGCAAAGTGAGATGAACGATGCCATTTCAAATTTCAATTCTAGATAGGGAACCGGGGAGTTTGCACGTAAATTCCGCGGCATTAGGTAGCAAACGCACCAAGATTTGATGCCAGCCGTGTAATTCTTACCCGGTTTCGCCTTCCATCCTGTGAGCTCTTCGCGGCCTGCGCGGGGGTTCGGGGCGTTGGATTTGGATGCCGCAATTCTTTCTTACTCCGACCTGTTCCAAAGCCTCCAGAGAGCCTTTCAATCGCGCCAATTCAGCAGCGTTTTCACCGTTCCCGCCTGATAAGAGCAAAAGGCTCGGCCAGAACACAACAAGGCCGACTGTCATTGCCACGGTGTCCTTGGTGGCCTTACTGTCCTGAACACCAGCAGCTTGGGCAGCTCGAGTAGAAATGCGCTGCATTTCTTCGGCTAGTTGTGGGCATGTATAATTTTCATAGGTGATGGGACTGACATAGGTTGCGGCAATACTGTCAGCCTTTTTTGAGCAGCCAATTACAGTCATGCCCGCAATCAAACTGCCAGCAACAAAAATACAACGATACACGACTTCCCCCCAAGAATTCACAATTGTAGAATAGACTCTATTTAATCGGGGTGAAAGTCGTAATGCAGAAACTTCTTTGTGGGTTAATTCCGTTTGCTTCCATGCTTTTTCTTGCGAGCATGGCTCGATCTGAATCTGTTTGTGTAAAATACGGGCCGTGTCCGTTGGACCTGTCAGCATTTGAATGCACAGACACGCCTCGCAGCAGTTTCATACGCCAGGTCTGTTACGACGCCCCCAAACGTTTCATGACGATCAAACTAAAAAAGACATGGTATCCATACTGTGAGATTGACGTAGCCACGGTGAATGGGCTTCTTAGTGCGGAGTCAGCGGGCAGGTATTACAACGCCAACATCCGCAGCAAGGGCAAGGTGCATGGCCCGTTCGATTGCCGGGACCATCAGATGCCGAAATATTGAGGACGCGGTATTTAGGCGCAGTTACACCAAGATCAGAAACTGAACCGTTCGAAGTGAACATTCTCGATTTCGTCGCTTGAAACGAACAGGGTGCCGCACTCTGCCTCTACGGAG
>JAJFHQ010000012.1 GCA_021775525.1 Hyphomicrobiales bacterium | reverse complement strand
AAGAAAGATACAGCGACCGGATTTCATGCCTATGCCAACCTCCTTTGAGTGGTGCTGGCTTCCCATTGTGCTTTCATCGTTCGGCCTGATTTCAGCGCTTCATAATAGTCATCGAACAAATATGAATTTGAAATCAATTCCGGATCGTCAATCTTGCAGCTGGAAATGGCGCACCTGCGGGCCGCCTCAAAACCATAGTCGAGGAATGGATCTCCAAAATCCGACCGCCAACTTGACTCGCGTTGGCCATCCCGGATGAGGAATTCCAGTACCGAGGGATCAGAGTCCAACCGTGCCGGGTCCAAACTCGGTTCATAGCCAGCAAAGCTCATGTCGGCAGCACAGCAATATTCCACCGCTGCCACCACGCCCTCATCCAGTGTCTTACGCCACCGGGCAACTGGCCCTGTTGAAATACCGTCCTGGTCACCATCGAACGTACTGTTTCCCTTCCAGGCACCACCCCTGGTCACATCATTATACGCGGATGCGTCTGCCATCTGCGGCGCATCGGCAAGATCCAGGAATGCGCTGATTTCAGTTGCCGCGTTCAAGGGTTCCTGCACCACGTCTTCGTAACGGATTACCAGGAGCCGTTCCGCAAATGTGGGCTCTGAACTGAACCTCACCGCACACGCGAGCATTTTGCGCCAATGCCGGAGAACGGAGAGTGCGTGGGCACATTGTGTCGGGTCGGTTTCCAAATACCCGAGGATCGATGCGATAATGGCGCGTGGATCTCGCAATATGATGATGAAACGCGCTTCGGAAAAAGCGCGGTGAAGTGCAGGAAACTGGTCTACCAGCCAGACGTCCTTTATGCCGGACACAAGCGCGTCGGGTTTACGCACCTTGTGAGCCGCCGCCGCAGCAGCGCCGTAGAGATCACCCAGCGTATTTCCTTCAAGACCCTCGACGAGGGGCACAAGGTCTTTCGCCTCGTCGGCCGCGCGATCCTTCAGGCGCAGCCTGAGTGCTTCCAGTTCCACCTTTGGAACTTCAACATCCATGGACGCTCTCAGCAACGCCTCAAGATGGCTGCGCCTCGGCGCGGTAAAATGTCCATCTTGTAACGCCCGGCTTGTATCAAAAGTACTGATGCGCGCATCCGGACAGGCCCTGACCATGCGGTTTCGCGCCATGATGACCAACGGCAAAAAGGCGTCGATGGAGATCGAAGCCTCTGGATGGGCATCGATCATCCGACCGATCAGGGATGTCCCGCCACGAGCGACACCGGTGATAAAGAGAGGCTTGGATGTCATGTCAGAAGGTCAGGTCTCATCTTTGAGTACGCGTACTCTCACGCAAATGCCGCGAAATGAACCACATCCTCCGGCGCATCATCGACAAGCAGATGATAGGCGCGCCGGCCGTCTTCGATCATGCCGCTCCTGCGCATGATCGACACCATGGCTAGATTGGGTGCCACCGTCCCTGCCGTAACCTTACGGATTGAATCCTCTGCGAGAAGACATTCGAGCACAGCGCTCCATGCTTCAAGGCCCAGCCCCTTGCCCCATGCCTTTTTCTCGCCAATCATGATCGCAATATCCGCAAGTCCATTCACAGGATCGATAGCCACAGTCATGTTGCCGATATGCCCAAGCGGCGGTTTGATGGATTCGATTGCAAGATACAGATGGGGCGTATCCACCAGTGATCGGTAATAAGCATCACAACTCTCAGCCGTATGCTTTTTATGTCGCTGTTCGCTAAACCGCACGACGTCCGGGTCATTAAGCCACCCGACGTAAGCCGGTGTCAGATGCCGCTCGCCAAAGGGCACTATCTTCAAGCTTGCCGTGTTGAGTTCTTCGAAATGTGCAGACATTCATCAGCTCTGGATCAGTTCCGGACTCTCGGTATCGTCGATAATTTCCGTGTCGAAATCCTGCTGCTTGCGCATCGCCTGGGCATACCAACCATCTTGATTGAGCAGAGATGAATGGGTTCCGGTCTCTTCAATTCGCCCATCACGTAAAACAATAATTTGGTCAGCCATAGCAACTGTCGTAAAACGGTGCGCGACCACGATCAATGTGAGATCGGTCTCCTTGCGTAGGCGAATGAGCGCCTCACGGAAGGCCTGTTCCGTATCGGCGTCCTGCTGGCTTGTCGGCTCGTCCAGAATGAGAATGGGCGCCTTCGCCAGAAGCGCGCGGGCCAAATCGAGACGCTGGCGCTGCCCGCCTGAGAGTGTCGAACCGCCCTCACCGACCAGCGTATCGTACCCTCTCTCAAGATCTTGAATAAATGGTTCGGCTCCCGCAATCCGTGCTGCTTCCTCGATTTCCTTTCGCTCGGCCCCCGGGCGGCCATACCCGATATGCTCCGCCACCGAGACATCGAAAAGCTGAGGTGACTGGGGCGCATAGGCAATTCCCGCACGCAAACTGGCAAGCGAAAAATTGGAAACCGGCTCGCCATCCATAAGGATCGAACCACTGGATGGATCGCGTAGTCGCGGGATCAGATCAATCAGGGTCGATTTTCCACCACCCGACGGCCCGACAAAAGCCGTCAGTTTCCCGGCGGGTATGGAGAAGGACACCTCGTGGAGTGCAGGATGATTGCCGGATCCGTAGCTGAAGCTGACATCTTTGAACACAATCTCATTGGAGAGCGACCCGAATTCACCTGATCCGCCTTTCTCCTCGCGTGCGTTCTCAAGCTTGACATATGTTTCAGTGACCCGCTCCAAAGGCCCCGCACCCCGGAGAACGGCCTGCCATTGCTGGGTTATAGTTTTGACAATCGGGATCAGGCGAAGCAGCACAATCACGAAAAGCCCCAGGGACTCCAGCTGCCAGCCGTAATGATTGACGGCAAAATATATGAAAACACAACTCAGACCGATAATGATTGGCTCAAGGAAGAGCTCGGTTAGAGCCTTGAGCATACCGATACCAATCACGTTCCCCGCCTGTTTGGCGAATAGGCGATCGATCCCCATTTGCTCCGCGTGTTCGGTCCCCGCCAGGCGAACCAGGCGCGGATAGTTGAGACGCTGGATCAGATATGAGGACGCGGCTTGATTGGAGTGTGTCAACTTCCGGCTCACCTCTGAGGTTTTATTGATCCAACGACGGATCACGATGACTGCAAGTCCCCCAATCGCACCCGAGATAAGCGTCATCTCCAGTGACAATAATGCGAGTAAGGTAAGGTAGACGGCAGCCATCAGGCACGCGCTGATAAATTTCAAGGGCGCGGTCAGACCGTCTATCGCCGTACTGGCCTCGGTTGCTATTGAATTTGCGATGTCACCGGCAGCAAGTCGCTCCTGCACGGAAAGGTGCGCACCAAGAAACTGGCCGAACAGCTTGGACTTCAGCTCCCTTACAAGGCGCTGCTCGGTCCTGAACATCAGCACGGTCTTCACGTACATGACGAGCTGGCGCATCAGGAAAAGCAGGAACGCAATTGCGAGCAGGGACACCAGCGAGATAGGGAACCCGACCATTTGCGCAACGTCGACAATTTTACGCCAAAGCGGCTCCTGCGCGGTCAGCGCCTCGATGTTCCCTTCCAGGCGGACATACTGGAAGATAGGCAGGAATATGCCCAGTCCCAGCACCTCAGACATGGCCGCAACGACGTGCAATCCCACGAAGGCAAGCGCCGTGAGATAGTCGAGGCCGAACTGGTTCCGGTATTTATCCCATAAGCGGGGAGTCATCGATGGTATCTCACCCTTTGGCTGTGTTGCTCGCAGGTCATTTGCCGGAGTTCAACTTGATGGCAAGGCTGCGGAGTTTCTTCATCACCGGGTTGGTCGGTCTGTAATGGAAGTCATGAAACGGTCCCTTCAATTTTGCGAAGTCCGCCTTCGTGGCTTTCCGGTCGGGACTGACCTTGCGGAAAAGCACATGGTGGGTCAGCGGCAAGAGGTCCGAATAACGGATATCGGGACGCGTCTTGCGAATATCGGCCAGCGCCGATTCCACTGCGTGCGGCTCCATTTCCAGCCATCCGCGGGTCGTAACCGCGTACTTGTGGCTGAAGCCGCTTCCTGCCACCGGGGAGAATTGAGAGATCGGATACATTCCGTGTTTGGTCGCGCAGTCCACATAGTCATGTAACGTGGGATGTGTCGGGTCGAAAAACTCGTATGCCTTCTCCCAGGCCTCGGTCTGATCGGGAAAGTACTGCTCCAGGTATCGCTTGAAGTCTTCCTTCGAGAGCCTCTGGGTCAGGAACGGGAAGTGACCGAAAATCCGGCCCGCCGTTCCCGCGTGCCAGTAATTGGCCACGAACAGGTAGAACACCCCTCCGTCCTCGAGCATGTCCGAGACCTTGGCAAACAATTCGTCCATCTTGAACCATTCGGCGGATGAAAACGCCGTAATCAACTCGAAGCGCCGGTCGACATCGTACACGTTGCCGATGATGAGTTCGTCCAGATGGGCTTTCTGCTTAAGCGGTGTTCTGAATATCTCTCGCGAGGACAAATACCCCCTCGGTGTCCGCATCGAACGGCGCGGGGTGTTGATCTTGTAAAGAATAGCGCGTTCAAGATTGCTCATCTTTTCGAACGGTTTTCTGATGATTCGCTCTTGCAACTTGTCAATCAGGCCGTACCAACGCATCCGCCCGTGCTGGCGACGCAGGTAATCCTCATCTATCATGGAGGCCCTGTCATACAGATCGATCGCGGTGCAGTGCTCGGTAATTCCCAATGCCTTGATCATGCGCGGCTGAAGTGCGTAGCCACACCCGATATCCAGCATCGTCTTGAAGCTCTGATGAATGCCTGCACCCTCGAGCAATGTCTTAAAGAGATAGGTGGGCGACCATCTGGCCGCGTAGGCCGCATTGGAGAGACGCGCCTTGCTGCTACCCAGTACCTTCGCCTTCTCATAGTCCATGGCGTCCGCCCCGCCTGTGGTATTTGAAGCGGCCAGTTCAAAGTCCTGGGACACGCCTTTTGGCAGACCGATCACGTCCTTGGCATAGTCGTAAAAATCATAGTTCAAGGGGATCTTTCGACCATCACTGGTCGTGAAAACTTCATCTTTCTTCATCATCGACTCCATAACAGCGCACAGGGCTGTTCCAGTTGAATTTCCGTTGAGATTTTCGTTTCAGATAGCTGCGCGTATTGCAGCCGGAATATCTTTGCGATTGGTGATGCAGGCGATGCGCCCCTTGGGCGGGTCGAGCAGCCAGGCTTTCTCTTTTTTTCTTGGCACAACCGACAAGACCGGTCGGCCAAGCAAGGCCGCTTCGCTCAGCAATATTGTCGTAAGTCCAACGATCAGGTCCGCTGCATATACCAGGTCCAAAACCGGTTCGTCCTGGCTCAGCCTGTCTATTTCACCCTCGTAGGCGGCAAATTCGTCCCGGTGGTTCTTTGGGTGCAAGCGCAGAACAACATAGGGACGCGCCTGGAATTCGCCCAGTGCATCCAGCACCTCCTCCAGCACGATATTCGTCCGCCTGTCATCCTCGCCCCGACCCTGCAAGGTGTAGTCATCGCTACGGAAAAAATCTTCAGGGTCAAGCCCGTCCGAGCGCTCTGTCAGAAAAACGACGATGCTCTGATCGGCCGCAACC
>JAJFHQ010000011.1 GCA_021775525.1 Hyphomicrobiales bacterium | reverse complement strand
CTCGAGGCCTTCGCCAATGCAGTCCCGGCCTACAATGACACCATACCGGCGGACTAGGCCCCTGCACGCGATGGTGCTCGCGTTGGTCCTGTGCTCCGCATGGGTCTCGCAGGCCCTGGCCGCAGGAGAGCCCGGCAAATTCGACTATTACGTGCTGGCATTATCCTGGTCGCCGAGCTTTTGCGCCGGTGAGGGTCGCGCGAAAAAATCGCCACAATGCAATGCGACGCGGCCTTACGCTTTTGTGCTGCATGGCCTGTGGCCACAATATGAGATTGGCTGGCCGAAGGATTGCAAACTTGCGCGCAGACCCTGGGTACCAAGCAAGCTGATCGCGACCATGCTGGACATCATGCCGGCGCGCGGGCTGGTCATTCACCAGTATAAAAAACACGGCACCTGTTCCGGGCTGAACCCGGAAAGTTATTTCAATTTCGCAAGAAAGGCCTTTGAGACCATTAAAATACCGGCGCGGTATTTACAGCCGCAAAAGCCGATACTGATCTCTCCGCGCGAGATTGAGAATGTTTTCCTCAAAACAAATCATAACCTTACCCCAGACATGATTTCCATTTCCTGCGGCCGCAACAAGCGGCTTCGCGAAGTGCGCATCTGTTTCTCAAAAGACCTGGAGTTGCGCGCTTGCGGGGTCAACGAGACGCAAGCGAAGCTGTGCCGGCTCAATAGAATCGTCATGCCCCCGGTGCGCGGACGCTAACCTTGCGGTTGCAATAAGCTTGTTCACACCATCCGCTCAACCCATCTCTAACCAAACACTCGGACTTCGGGAGGGATCACCATGTCGCCAAAAACGTGTTTTTCCGCATTTTACTTTGCCGGTTGCCTGGTGCTGGCGGGCGCGGGCCTTGCCACAGCTGCCCCGGTTGCGGTGCCTGAACCGGTGGACAGGCTGATGCGTGCCGACAAGGAATGCCAGGATTATGATGCCAACCACCTCAGGGAGGCCCGGGTTGCGGCCAAACTCGGCAAAGACCAAATGCTTTACTTACTGCCCTGCTTCACCGGTGCTTACAACATGATCTACCGCGTTTTCGTGTTCGACAAACGCTATCCAGATGAGTTGAAACGCAGCGTGTTTGCCGGATTTTCGGACGAAACTGGCTGGTTTGGCCAGGACCAGCTGATAAATGCGGAGTACGACGCGAAGACTAAAATCCTGTCTGCATTCGAGAAGGGCCGTGGTTTGGGAGATTGCGGCGCTGTACCGGAATATAAATGGATTGAATATAACTGGCGCATGGTACGCTACCGCTATTGGGGCAAGTGCGACGGCTCACGAATGCCAGAAGACTGGCCAGTGATCTACCGCTTCCACAAGCCGAGGCAATAGGGCTGCAGGAATAAAGGTCGAATGAGATTCGTTCCACTCCGCACTTGATTGCTCGGACAAGCGAACCTAGATTGCCCGCCGCCGCAAAAAGTCTGTAAAAGCTTTACTGCTAACTAATGATTCGATCATGGGCGTTGCACCTTCTGTTCTCAGAAAGTCACCCTATATAAGGACAACAACTGAACTAGCCTCAAGCCCGGCCGATCGCCCCACAGGTCAATTGTCCGGGACTTTGCGCATGTTTTGGTAGTGCTAGCAGAAGCTGAAAAGAGCCCATGGTCTATCTTACACTCGCCGCCGGAATCATACTTTTGTTGATTGGCGGTGACGTTTTGGTGCGCGGCGCTGTTTCTCTGGCCGTCAGACTGGATATCCCGACGCTCGTCATCGGTTTGACCATTGTTGCCTTTGGCACATCAGCTCCAGAACTTGTGATCTCTCTGCGTGCTGCCCTTGCCGGTTCCTCGGGCATTGCCATCGGCAATGTGGTGGGCAGCAATATCGCCAATATATTCCTGGTTCTGGGAATACCGGCCCTGATCGCTGCCACCAATTGCGACCAGCCCTTTATCAAGCGGAACATGCTTTACGTTATCGGCGCCAGCCTGCTGTTTATCACCCTATGCTTTAACGGCCCCCTGTCCTTCTGGCACGGAGCCATATTATTTGGGTGCATGGTCGCTTTCCTGGTTGAATCCGGCCGCCGCGCGGCCCAACGCTCGGATGCCGCAACGGTGATCGGAGAAGAAGCCATTGAACTCATCGATGGCGTGTCCGGCGTGCCTTCGCGCAACTGGGCCATTATCCTGTTCCTGGTCATCGGTCTTGTCAGCCTTCCCGTTGGCGCGCAGATGACGGTGAGTGCCGCTTCCGACATTGCCAAGAGTTTTGGAATTTCCGAGGCGACCGTGGGCCTGACCCTAATCGCCCTTGGAACCTCCCTGCCCGAGCTCTCGACAACCGTTGCCGCGGCACTGCGCGGGCATTGCGGTCTGGCGCTCGGCAATGTGCTTGGCAGCAACCTTTTCAATATCCTGGCGATCATGGGGCTAACGGCCATGGTCGTGCCGGTGCCCGTGCCCGACATCATCAAGAGCGTAGACATCTGGGTCATGCTTGCCGCAGCACTGGCCATCACGCCGTTTGTGCTGCGCCGTAAATGCATCACCTGGCAGTTCGGCCTGGTTTTCGTTTCCTGTTACGTGTTGTACATCTCTTTCGTGTTTATGCCGCGGGCCGCACAGATGGCAGCTATTGCCGCCAACTAGGGGTTTGACCCCAAACTCATTTCCCCGCGCAGGGACTTTGGCGAACGAGAGATGGAATCTCAGCAAACAGCACTTGTAACAGGCGCAGCAAGCCGCATCGGGCGCGCTATTGCCCTCGACCTGGGTGCCAAGGGTTGGCAGGTCGCGGTTCATTACAATTCGTCTGACAAAGATGCCGCGCAGACTGTCAGTGACATCGAGGCGGCTGGTGGAACCGCTAGCGCCATCCAGGCTGATCTGTCAGACTTGGAAGCGGTCAAAGAACTGATCCCCACCTGTACCGCACGCCTTGGCACTCCAAGCTGTCTCATAAACAACGCATCCCTGTTCGAGCGGGATGATATTTCAACGCTGAACGAGGATAGCTTTCACCGGCACATGCGGGTCAATTTGCGGGCGCCTGTTTTCCTGGCACAGACCTTCGCTGCCAACCTGCCAGAGTGTGCACATGGCGATATCATCAACCTGCTCGACCAACGAGTGTGGAAGCTCACGCCTGATTTCTTCTCGTACTCCCTGTCGAAATCGGCCCTGTGGTCCGCGACTCGAACACTGGCCCAGGGCCTCGCACCAGATATACGTGTGAATGCAATTGGCCCGGGACCCACGCTGGCGAACAGCCGGCAGACGACTGAGGCCTTTCAACGCCAGCAGAAGGCGACGCTCCTGGAACGAGGCGCGGGGCTGGACGAGATCTGCGCAGCGGTGCGCTTTATTCTTGACGCACCGTCTATGACCGGGCAGATGATCGCGCTTGATGGCGGACAACATCTGGCATGGCGTACACCTGACATTTATGAAAACAGTGAAAAGACATGACCGAGCAAACATCAAAACGATCCCTGTTTGAAGCCGATGCCATTCGCGGGATTGCTCATGTGTTCGTGCGTGACCTGGAAGTGAACGCGATAGTCGGTGTGCATGAGCACGAAAAGACCGGCCCGCAGCCTATCCGGATTTCAATCGACCTCACGGTTCGTGAATTGCCAGGCACCAGGCAGGACGATCTGGAACATGTCGTCTGCTACGAAGATGTCGTGCGCAAGGTTCAGGCGATCTGTGAAGACGGCCACGTCAACCTCATCGAGACCCTGGCAGAGCGGATCGCGGCCAGCTGCCTGGCCGATGCCCGCGTCCACGCCGTTCGGGTGCGGGTGGAAAAACCCACCGCTTTTGAAGAATGTGCCTCCGTCGGCATTGAAATCGAACGTCTCCAGCCCTTAACCTGACCGGACGAAGACACCGCACCACAACGCGGCCTGAAGGTTCGATCTCGTTCATGCCCTCAAAGTCCCAAGACGGCGACGATCCCCTCACGGGTGAGGGAACCAAGCCCGCACCGTCTGGTCTCCAGACCGGAACGGAGGTGATTGCGCGGGTCGTAAAAACGCTGCCAAACAGACCCGGCGTCTACCGGATGATCGGTGCAAATGGCGAGGTGCTCTATGTGGGCAAGGCGCGTGCGCTGAAAAAGCGCGTGGCCAGCTACACGCGCCTCAGCGGCCATACCAACCGTATTGCGCGCATGATAGCCGCAACGGCAAGCATGGAAATCATCACCACCGCCACCGAAACCGATGCTTTGCTCCTCGAAGCCAATCTCATCAAGCGATTGAAACCAAGCTGTAATGTCATCCTCCGCGATGACAAATCCTTTCCCTATATCCTCATTGCCCGCGGCCATGATGCGCCGCAGCTGGTCAAGCATCGCGGCGCCCGTAAACGAGAAGGAGACTATTTCGGACCATTTGCTTCCGCCGGAGACGTCAACCGCACCATCAATACGCTGCAGCGGGCCTTCCTGCTGCGCTCGTGCACCGACAGCTATTACGAGGCTCGTACACGGCCCTGCCTGCTCTACCAGATCAAACGCTGTGCCGCGCCCTGCACCGGTGAAATTTCCCTTGATGACTATGAGCGACTTGTGGGCGACGCGCTTGATTTCCTCACCGGTAAAAGCAGCAAAGTGAAGGATGGCCTCCACGCCCTCATGGAAGAAGCCAGTGAAAAACTGGAATTTGAACGCGCGGCAAGCTTCCGGGATCGGTATGCCGCGCTGGCACAAATCCAGTCTCACCAGGGTATCAACCCGCACAGCTTTGAAGAGGCCGACATGTTTGCGGCCTACAGCCAGGGTGGGCAGACCTGCATCCAGGTGTTCTTTTTCCGCACCGGTCAGAACTGGGGCAACAGGGCTTTTTTCCCACGCGCAGACAAAAGCCTCGCTCCAGAAGAAATACTCGATGCCTTCATAGCCCAATTTTATGACAACAAGCCTGTACCGAAACTGATCCTGCTCTCCCACAACATTGCGGGGAAGAAGTTGCTCGCGGAAGCGCTCACCACGAAGGCCGATCACAAGGTCACGGTCAGCGTGCCTCAGCGCGGCGAGAAACGTGCGATCATGGATCAGAGCCTGGCCAACGCACGTGAAGCGCTCGGGAGGCGACTGGCCGAGTCTGCCTCTCAACGCAAGCTCCTGGAGGGCGTGGCCGAGACATTCGATCTGGATGATGTGCCACAGCGCATCGAAGTCTATGACAACAGCCACATCCAGGGCGCGAATGCGGTCGGTGCGATGATCGTTGCCGGACCTGACGGCTTTGAGAAAAACAGCTACCGCAAGTTCAACATCAAATCAAAAGACATCGCACCAGGCGACGACTTTGCCATGATGCGCGAGGTGCTGACCCGGCGATTTTCACGGTTGCTGAAAGATGCGCAGGATACCGATAAGACCGCCATCTGGCCCGACCTTCTCCTGATTGACGGTGGAGCGGGGCAATTGTCCTCTGTCCACGAGGTTCTCGATGAGCTGGGCATCGACACGCTTCGTGTCGTTGGCATCGCCAAGGGTCCGGACCGCGATGCGGGGCGTGAGAGGTTTTTCATTCGTGGCCGCACCGACTTTATGTTGCAACCACGCGATCCTGTCCTCTATTTCGTGCAGAGGCTGCGTGACGAGTCGCACCGTTTCGCCATCGGTGCCCACCGGGCCAAGCGCAAACAGGCCATCGGCGCGACACCTCTGGACGAGGTGCCGGGTATAGGCTCTGCGCGCAAACGAGCCCTGCTCAAACATTTCGGTTCTGCAAAAGCGGCCAGCCGGGCCGGGCTTGCCGACCTCCAGGCCGTGGAGGGAATTTCAGCGCGAATGGCGCAGACCATCTATGACTTTTTCCATGATCAAGGCGCGTAATCTCACCCACCGGTTTCACACCAAATACGTGCCCTGATGCAAGTGTGTTCACGACAAGGTAGTGTCAATGAGATCAACCGGTTAGTGTCCTATCCGCGATCAGGCATTCAGTCAGTACCGTGCGTTTGGGAGACACATGAAAATGATCGCGATAGCTGCGGTTCTGTTGACGCTCCCGGGCTGTATTACGAGTGGACCACTTCCTGACCAACAGGCTTCAGCTCAGCCGCCACCCACACCCGAACAGATTCAATTACAGGTGGCACAGAAAAAAGCTGTGGGCATACAAACCGTTGGTGTCGCTATGCAGCAACTATCCACTGTAGGTGTTTTGGTTGCGTTTGTGTTCCCGGTTCGCTCGCCCAACGATCTGGTATTCTACAAGGGGACATCTTCACGCATATCGAGCTGAATCAACGGATGAGTCCCCTCACTGCAGCCGGTCTAATCGCTGCCGTGCCGACATTGTATGACAAAAAGAAATTCAGGGTCGTTCGTGGCGGCCGCAATTTGAACATTCCTATTCAGTTTCGCCGGGCACCGGGCACCGCTCCGGTAAAGACTGCCAAGGTGAAACAACCCGCAATCTCAGTAACAGATGAATTGAAAAAACTTCACGAGTTGAAGCAGAAGGGTGCGATGACGGATAAAGAGTATCAGTCGCAAAAGGCAAAGATACTGGGCCGCTGACGCAATCCAGCACGACAAATGAATTTCGAGCTTTGTTTCATTTTGTTTGAGCAGAATCGCTGAAAGGCCTTACACTGCGCCGGAAATGGAACGAGTCGCACACCAAAGCATGTATTTGTATCTACCAAACCTGCTGACATATGGCCGGATCGCGGCCGTGCCGGCACTGGTGGGGTGTTTCTTCCTTGAAGGAGATTTCGGCAATTGGCTGGCGCTGGCAATCTTTGTTACCGCGGCACTCACCGACGTGCTCGATGGGTATGTGGCGCGCGCCTGGGAGCAGCAGACGTCGCTCGGGCGCATGCTCGACCCCATTGCCGACAAGCTTCTGGTATCTGCTGCACTTATGATGCTGGCCGCGCAGCAGACCATTGCCGGATGGTCCTTGTGGGCTGCCGTTATAATCCTCAGCCGCGAAATCCTCGTCTCCGGACTGCGCGAATTTCTTGGTGAAGTAAATGTTGGTGTGCCGGTTACCAATCTCGCCAAGTGGAAGACAGTGATGCAGATGGTCGCCATCGGATTTCTGCTAGCGGGCAGCACCGGCGACAAGATTTTTCCCTGGACGACCCTGACCGGGCTAAGCTTGCTCTGGATTTCGGCACTCCTGACGCTTTATACCGGTTGGGATTATTTTCGTGCCGGCATGAAGCACGTCCTTGAGATGGGTCACGACGAATGAGCATCAAACTTCTCTATTTCGCCTGGGTGCGGGAGAAGACGGGTCTTGGCGAGGAAACGGTCGATTTGCCCGGTGACGTCCAGACTGTCTCCGACCTGATAGCTTGGTTAAGGTCGCGCGGACCGGAATATGTTTCAGCATTCGAACAATCCGACGTTATCCGCACGGCGCTCGACCAGACCCATGTGAGCCATGACACCGCTATTGCCAACGCGCGGGAAATCGCGTTCTTCCCGCCGGTGACTGGCGGTTGAGAGACCTCCCATGATCCGGGTTCAACAGGAAAATTTTGATATCGGTGCAGAGATTGAGGGTCTGCGTGCGGATCGCACAGATATTGGCGCCATCGTTTCCTTCACCGGTACCGTGCGTGACACGGCCAAGGGGGCCACCATCTCCACGATGACCCTCGAGCATTATCCCGGCATGACCGAGAAGGAGCTGGAGCGCATTGAGGCGGAAGCAAATGAGCGCTGGTCTCTCCAGGGGTCGCTCATCATCCACCGGTATGGGCCAATGAAGCCGGGCGAGAATATTGTACTTGTGGTCACCGCCTCAGCTCATCGTCAGACAGCCTTTGAAGCAGCAGAATTCCTGATGGATTTTCTAAAAACCAACGCCCCCTTCTGGAAGAAGGAAGAGGGCAAAGATGGCGGTGAGTGGGTCGATGCACGCGAAAGCGATGACGTGGCTCTCAAGCGTTGGGAGACTGCGGAAAAAGTCGCCGAATAGGAAAAAGATCAACACACCACGCCATTTTCTCAAAAAATTCAGCAGGTTGTAAAACCATTCTGAACCTCGGTTTGCAGTAATGGCTCATATGTTTTTGCATTTTAATTCAATAGGTTAAGAATTTTTCAATAATTTTACTGTAACTGATTTTCATGACCCAAGTGTTCATGGATATCGACACTGAACGATTCTGCCGCTGGCTGATGTCGCTTAGCGTGATCGTTCTTGCACTGGGTTTTTTACGAGAATTCTACATATTTCAGTTTGGTGCGGAGACCATACTGAAGGACCTGAGGCAGATAGCGCTTGATACGGAGCATTGCCTGGGGTCGTACTACTCGTCCGTGCTGATGCTTATTGCCGCTCTCTTGATGACCGCTATTGGTCAAATTGCCAATCCAAAACAACGTCGGATCCAGTGGTTTGTACTTGCCGGTATTTTCACGCTGATGTCATTCGACGAGTCCATCAGCTTTCACGAACTCATGATCAATCCCCTCCAGCCGGTCTTTTCCTTCTCAAGTTTCCTGAATTTTGCGTGGATTGTGCCAGGTGCCTTATTCACGCTGATAGTTGGGCTTGCCTACGTTCCGTTTGTTCTCTCGATGCCCCCGGAGATCCGCAACCGCATCATCGCGTCGGGTGCGCTATATGTCACTGGCGCCCTTGGTCTTGAGGCAGTCGGTGGCCACTTCTATTCGATTGGAGGCTACGATAATTATTATTATATCGCAGCGTTCCTGCTCGAAGAGTCCCTCGAGAGTGCAGGCCTGACCCTCTTCGCGACAACTTTACTGACAT
>JAJFHQ010000002.1 GCA_021775525.1 Hyphomicrobiales bacterium | reverse complement strand
GACGTTTTTTCACCTCTTGATCAAGACGTGCTTTCGGGATCATGTGATCGGTGCTTGTCGCTGCACTTGCGTTGCCGGTCTTGTCGGTGACCGCTTCCGTTTGATCAGCGCAATCGGGCGCTTCTACCGTTGTAGTGTTTTCTGTCATTGTGTGCTCTCAAATGAAGGACCAGCGAACGCAGCTCCAAGGCCCGCTGCTTCCTCGCGGCGGAGCTGCAGGAGTTCCATGGCGTCGTCGCGGGTCCGGATGTCAGGGTTGTCCGCCATCAGGGCATCAACTGGAGACCAGATGCCTAAATCCAGACGGCGCTGATAACTGTCGAGGCGCGCAACTTCGTCGAGGCTTTCGGTAATTTCAGAGAAATCTATTCCCAGGGATGCGTCTTCAGGGATCGTGCCGGGCACGTGCGTGTTGGTGACGATTTTGATGAGCTCGAATAGCCGCGCTTCGTAAATACGCCACAGATCAAGATCGTCGGCACGGGCCTCAAACAGGTCACGGGATTCTGCGGTTTTGGCCGCTCCACTTTCCGCTTTTGGCTCGATCTCGAACACATTGGCGGCAAGATCATTTGCGACAGCGGTTTGCTTGATAAGGAATTCGATCGCGTGCAGAACTTCCTCAATGGGGGTGTTGGGTGAGGCGAAGCCGAATTTGCCGTCAGGTGGTAAAGTAATGGTTGTGTTGGGACCTGAGCTCAACAGAACGTCCACCGGCAGCCCTGTTGCCCATGCTTGGCCGTGACTTTGCATTTCCAAAGCTCGCCACAGATTCACAAGCGCCACATTGACCGCTCGCTGGGCCTCTATCAGATCCTCTCCGCCGGGTAGGAAAAACTGATCATCGGGTGCGTGGTCGAAGAGGGGTACAAAGGGAAGGACGCCATAGGGATTTATGTTTTCCGAATTGTCAGGGATTGTGAGCGGTGCGCCGCGGAAATCGAACAATCGGTAGGAGAAAGGCGTCCAGTCCGAATATGTCGTTTCGGTTTCCTTTTTGCCGGGATGAGTGACGATGAGTCTGTGTGGATTTTCCGGGTCCTCAAACTCTGCGTCCAGGATGTTTGGCGTTACGATGGAGAGCGAGGGGCGCTCACCATTCCACCCCACCTTGAGCGCAGTAGTCTTCAAGAGCTTGGTGAGACGGTTGGCCTTTTTCAAAGTGATGTTTGCGCCGATCGTCCGGTAGAGGTTTTCACCTTCCTCTTGATCCCAATTTTCAAAGGTTCGAAACGGCGCATCTTTGTAAACCATGGCGCGCTTGTCGATGATCTTTCGGACGATGTTGAGTTGAAAAAGCCGGAACTCAGAAGGGTCGGGCCACTTGTCGCGGATCTGTTCACAAAGGTCTTCGGTCTGTTCGTCGCGGTAGAAGCGCAAACGGGTTTCTGCGCGCTCCTTGCGTTCGCTTGATTGCTTGACCAGGGCGATAAGGGGATTGGTTCCCGCGAGAAATTGAAGGACTGCCATGAAGCATAAATTGAATATAATAAATTATTTAGTCAACGTCTTATTGTATGACTACCAATGTTTACAACTTTAGACCTATAAAACACATCTATTTCTATAGCGCATATTCCAGATCTAGTTCGATATATCTTGTATAATTCGTGAACATTTTGCATTGAACCGCATTCTTCGGCACAATTTGGTATCAGATCGCCGTCATTGAGCAGACACAGCCGCGCAACTGGTCCAGGAGCGTGGCAAGTGATTCCTTTCACTTCATAGGGGTTTAATTCGATGTCTCTTAGGGCATAAATCGCCCACGCCAAGGCATATAGATGGTCGTCATGAGCGCCTTTGGCATGACCGAAACGGGGCATCACACCATCGCTTGTTCCAGTCGGGACGAGCTCGTACTCGAACGTGTCCATCTCTGAAAACACGGCCTCGAACTTCGGATGTATGTGCAACCGGCCTTCACGCGCCGCATTGGCTAGCGCCATGAAGGCTGGCGCCTGCTGTTTGGGCGTGGCGTGGATCAATTCCGAGTGCAGCCCCTGGTTTGAGCACCAGAGCGCTATGTCTTGGCCTTCGTAACGTTCGACGCAAATATGGTTTAGCCCAAATTCTCGTTGGAAGGTTGTGACCTTCCGTTTGATCGCACCTTCGGTGGAGAGTGTGAAGGCATGTGCATCAAGCACATAGAAATGCGGCTCATCGTCATTTTCACCGGTTGTTTTAAGCACACATGCCAGGACAGTTCTGTCGCCATGAACTGAGACAATGAGCGCGCGGTCGAGGCCGGCACCTACCGCATAGGCGCGGCCGGCAGCGAGCGGTTCGACGTCGAGGGCGTATTCATCGCGGCAGCGCTCAATCGCGTCCGGCGGAAACAGCGCGCTTGTACACGACCCCCACCGATTGAGATGCTGCATTTCAAACTCGGCCGGCAACATCTGAGCAGAACGAGACTTTAAACGCTCTGGTTTTATCCAGGGTGGGCCGTTTGTGACCGCGTCATCGATGTCACGATATTCGATATGGGAGAAGTATAACGTCGGATCAGTACCAGCCTTGGCAATTTGATAAAGGCCGTAGAGTGGCGAAGAGCGAGGGCCGACCGTGGAGTCGACCAGAACAAGGCCATCATCACTGTCGATCGTTGAGCTTGCTAGTGCCTGAAAAAGACCATCCGTCTGTGCCGCATGCAACTCGGAAATCTGAGCCACGCTGACCCTTTTGCCGTACAGGCTTGGCACGTTGCTGGGGAAGCCCTGGATGCGATTATCCAAGGCAGGATACTCAATCCAGTCCGCACCAACTTTGATTGCGCCTTCTGAGATAAGGGCTTTCGAAAATGGTGTCTGCTGCAGGATTGTTCTGATTAGGCGGAAAGCGGTGTCGACGGTTTGTTTTTCGCTGTTGGCGACAATGGCAATCGCCTGCGTCTGGCGAGTCAAAAACCTCCACACGATAATAAGTGCAGCAATGATCGTCTTGCCGTGTCGGCGGGGCCAGCAAAACGCGATCGTAGAGTGATTGTTGTCGAGCGCATTTCTGATTTCAGTGCGCACCAGTTTTGAGGGGATCTCATATGCCTCATATCCCCCGCGGGCGGAAGGGATCATTGGGCTCACGTCTTTCAGGAAAGCAAAAAAACCTCGCGAACCTTTCTGCCGCCAGCGTTTCAATTGTTTGCTGTTATCAATCTCCATTCTACTGACCGCGTAATTCTTGGGGGTACAGTCTGCGGAGGTCGTCGACACTCAGCGTTCGGTCATTTGTCGCCATTTGTCCGAGGTCCAGGCCGCGCTTGAACGCCTTGAAACGTGTCGAACCAAGCACCTCTTTCTGAAAACTGGTCGGCTGCAGCATGAGCCACTGCTGATAGGTGATGCGTGCTCTTGTCTGTCCGATATTGGCGGCTTGCCATTTCTCACGCTCTTTTCGGATATCGACACGGCGCTGTTTTTCCGTAAGAGCGGACCACTTATCTTTTCCAAGACGTTCCTTTGCTTCGCGCCGGAAGTCGCGCTCGCGCTCGGGACGGGTACGGATGTCGCGGACAAAAGGACGTTCACCACCTGGTTGCTCGTTGATATCTGATACAGGGACCATGATGCTTCGGCAGTTTGGATGTCGCGGAGGGAAGGGCACTTGAGGGTCGTCGTGTTTAAAAGTTCGTCCATCCAGACCCTGGCAGATAGAGGAGGTCCTACCGTCTAGCGTTGAGATGAAGCGCCAGCCCTGAAGATCATCGCCGAGCGTTTCTGTCCAGGTGTCGACAAGGGCACGGTTTGAGGTGGCGTTGATTGACGTTCGGGCCAATCTCTCCGCGGACGCTTTGGACAGATTGCCTGCACTCTGCAGGCGCTTTTTGATTTCGGGGATAATCTCGCCTAGAGCAACGGCCTGACGGAGTTCGCTCTCGATCCGGCCGATGGTGTCGGCTGCTAGCCTCTCACCCCAGGTTTGCCAGCTGAAACCATCGAATGGTCTGTCCTTCACAGCAGCGAGCGTAGAGAGGGGAATGGTAGGTCGGGTTCTTGCTTCTGGGGAGCCTGGTAGGATGACTTGGATCACGTCCTGAGCGACCACGGCGGATGTGTCGGTAACAGCGTCCAGTGACTTCGAAACCGTGCCTGAGATACGGTCTGCAAGGGCCGTTTGCAGAGCGGAAAGTTGGATACGTAGGACCCGGAAGCGGTTGGCTGAGAAGCTGTCAGCATCGGTGCCTATGAGTTTGTTCTCGACGGTATGTAGCGCCTTGTCGATGTCACGCTTCAGCTCCGCAAGAGTTGCGTTGGCCAAACCATCTAGCCGCAGTTGGTATCTCAGCACAAGATCAGAGGGCGTCATGACTGAGCCTCACGAACGGCTTGGGCGTGGCTGTCGATGACCGTTGCGGGCGAACCTTCTTTCGCCTGCTTCTTGAAGCCGAGCGTCGTCAGGCTGCGGATGAGCGTGCTTGTGAGGTTTGAGTATTTCGAGGTGTCGACTTCCTTGCCCTGAGCGACCTGAGCATCCATCGTCTCAAGCTGGACGGTCAGGGCCGCAATGCGGTGGATGAGCAACCATTGGCCCGCTGAGGGCTCACCGACGTCATCAGCGAGATCACCGCAAACAGTGAGGTAGCGTCGCGCCTCCAATGTGCGCTTATCTATTTTTCTTCCGCCAATCACCAAAGTGTCTGGCAGATGGCAGTTTGTTGCTTTTTTTACACCCATTTCATGCCATCCTGGGCATGTTGCTGTTGGCACATGGCTGGCACATGCTCTGTAGATTATTGATATTATTGATGTTTTCAGTGACGCACGGATTGATTATCCGCACGTCGTGAGAAAATAATGGTTTTCTCGGTGATGTACTGGGCTCCAGGTTCAGGCGCTCTGAGGGCGAGCCCGTTACTTCCCCTTCGTAGTCCCTTGTCACGCTGACCATGATTGGCTTCCCTCCTGATCAAGATCAAAGTTTTTTCCCCTAGGTGCGTTTTCGCACCTAATCCCGGGTGCGTTATTGGACATTTCTGGGTGCGTTTTTGCACCTGGGGCTGACGGATTTCTGCCATTCTCCCTGGGTGCGCTATTGCACCTACCTTCTATAGTTCTACAGGGGGTTGTGGACTTCCATCGGTTTGATGGTGGTGTCCAGTCGTGACGGGGCAGCCATGTGAGGGCGTACATTGATGGCCGGCGTGATGTTCCAGCTGACCTTTTTCCCCGCGCTGTCACATCGATTAGACCAAGCGTGACGGCCAATCCAATGGCTTTGGGAATGCTTTGGCGACGGATACCGTACTTTTCGAAGTCATCGTATGTCACAATTAGTCGGCCATTTTCATTGCCGCCCTGAGCCATATGTTCAATCAGAATGCGATCGATCACGCGGCGCGCTACGAGCGTTAGCTTTGACCAGGCTTCGGATTCCATCATTTCGCGGGATATCCAGGTCCAGGGCTCACCCTTTGGAGGGCCATTCATCTTCTGGAACCGTTTGGCTGCATGTGTGCCCACCATTGTCTCGTGGCCGATGGAGGCAGAGCTGGGTGCTGAGTGACTTCGCGCGCGCTTGTCGTGCTTAACCATGACTTGAGAACTCCGTTACGTTGCCGTTACGTAACGGTAATTCGTCACGGTCCTCATGAGTG
>JAJFHQ010000001.1 GCA_021775525.1 Hyphomicrobiales bacterium | reverse complement strand
ACCAGTTTTACCGACGTGGTGCCGCGCACGATGGAATCATCAATCATGACGACGCGCTTGCCTTCAATGACCGCGCGGGTTGCGGAGTGCTTCAAGCGAACACCGAGTGCGCGAATTTGTTGTTCGGGCTCAATGAAGGTGCGCCCGACATAATGGTTCCTGATAATGCCGAGTTCGAACGGAATACCAGATTCCTGCGCGTAGCCGATTGCAGCAGGGACACCTGAATCGGGAACTGGAACGATCACGTCGGCGTCGACGTGGGATTCGCGTGCGAGCTGTTTACCCATTTCCTTGCGCACGTCATAAACACTTCGCCCACCTAATATAGAGTCGGGGCGAGCGAAATAAATATATTCAAAGATGCAGGGTCGCGGAGCGCGTTTCGGGAATGGGCGGTGGCTCTCCAATCCGTCTTTGGTGATAACAACGACCTCACCATTGTCGATCTCGCGTAAGAATTTTGCGCCGATGATATCGAACGCGCAGGTTTCAGAGGCGAGGACGTAAGATCCATCAAGTTCGCCTAGAACCAGAGGCCGTATGCCCAGAGGGTCGCGTGCACCAATCAATTTCTTGTTCGTTTGTCCGACCAGCGCGTACCCGCCCTCAATTTGCAACAGGGCGTCGATGAAGCGTTCGACGAACTGTTTCTTGGTGCTGCGCGCAACGAGGTGCGTGATGACCTCGGTGTCAGAAGTCGACTGGAAGATTGCCCCTTGCTTTATGAGCTGCGTGCGCATGGTCAGCGCGTTGGTGAGGTTGCCATTGTGGCAAAGGGCAAACCCACCGACATCGAGATCTGAAAACAGGGGCTGGATATTGCGTGCCACCGTATCGCCGGTTGTCGAATAGCGTACATGGCCGATGGAATAACGCCCCTTGAGCCGGTCAATCACCACCTGCTTGGTGAAATGATCGCCTACAAGCCCCATACGGCGCTCAGAATGGTAGTGGTTGCCATCGAAGGTAACGATGCCGGCAGCTTCTTGGCCACGATGCTGTAGGGCGTGCAATCCCAGTGCGGTCAAAGCCGCGGCATCGTCATGGTCAAACACGCCGAAGACGCCGCAGGCCACACGAAGCCCGCTTGCATATTTCTTTGTTGCGGTCTCGTGCGTGGGCTTGGCTTGAGGCACGGTTTCGCTCACTTCATTACCGGTGCGCACTATGCCCGGTGCTGCTGGCTTTGGCCACCCTCACGCCGTTCTCGAAACTGGATTTCTGGTCCGGATTCGGTGTGGCGGGCGGTGGTGTGGTTTCTTCCTGCTTGTTAATACCCGGAATTGCTGATGCGGGATCTTCGGGCAGGAGCGAAACTATACCGGCACCGGTCTGTTTCAGGATTGGCAGGGAACGTGCGTCTCTGATCCATTGCGGTTGAGTGTCTTCTGGCACCAGCCAGGTGAAGAACAGATAAGCGATCACCACCAGAACGAGACCGCGTGCCAGGCCGAATACAAAGCCGAGGGTGCGGTCCAGTGCGCCAATGCGACTGTCGAGAACACCGTCGGAAATCCGCACGGTTATCAATGAGACGAGAATCAGGACAACAAGGAAAATGCTGCCGGCGAGCGCTGCGTCCGCGAGTAGGGCCGGTTCGATATAAACGCGCGCCTGGGCCTGGTATTGGGGGAAGAAGTACAAAGTGGCCAGCGCGGCGACAGCCCAGGACAGAATAGACAGAACTTCCCGAGTCAGGCCGCGCAACATGGCAAGGAAGCCCGAGATGAGCATGATTGCAGCGAGGATGATATCGAGCCAGGAAAACGGCATATACATTGTCCTTTCGGCCAAGCGGAACTCAAACACAATTCCACTGTATTAGGCGGTAGTGCGGTATGAACGCAACAGGCTCTTAAGCGGAACTCACAGCGAACTCAAGCACCTATTATGTCTTGTCCTCTTACATATCCCCCGCAGTGGGAAAATTTGCAGTCAAATCAGACAGATGAGCGAGTGGTTCCAGTTTCAATCCTGTTTCTTCAGCATCTGAACCAAGCTTGGCCGGAACGGCGGCTGCAGTGAACCCCAGTTTTTCTGCCTCTTTCAGCCTTGCTGCCATATGCCCGACAGGGCGGATAGCGCCTGAGAGGCTCACTTCGCCGAAATAAATATTCCCTGGAGGCAACGCATCACCGGAAAACGACGAAACGAGGGCAGCGGCGGCTGCAAGGTCAGCAGCGGGGTCGGTGATTTTCAAGCCTCCGGCGACATTCAGGTAAACATCATGGGTGCCAAGTCGGAGCCCGCAGCGGGTATCAAGGACAGCCAGCACCATGGCGAGGCGGCTGGAGTCCCAACCCACAACCGCGCGGCGTGGCGTGCCAAGCGGTGAGGGGGCAACCAGCGCCTGGATTTCAACCAGCACGGGTCTTGTTCCCTCCATTCCTGCAAAAACTGCCGCTCCGGGGCTTACATTGTCTCTCTCGCCCAGAAACAGCTCGGACGGGTTGGCCACTTCGCGCAGCCCGTCACCGCGCATTTCGAACACGCCAATTTCGTCACTCGGGCCGAAGCGGTTTTTGACCGCGCGCAGGATGCGGTACTGGTGCGCGCCATCGCCCTCGAAATAGAGCACGGTGTCGACCATGTGCTCCACCACCTTTGGTCCGGCTATCTGACCGTCCTTCGTTACGTGCCCCACCAGTACCACCGCTGCGCCCGAGCGTTTTGCATATCGCACGAGGGCCTGCGCGCAGGCCCGGACCTGGGAGACTGTTCCCGGCGCAGATTCAAGCGAATCCGACCATAACGTCTGGATTGAGTCGATAATCACCAGATCAGGGGTATTCTCGCTCTCACTGAGAGTTTTGAGAATGTGAGCAAGGCCTGTTTCTGACCCAAGGCCCACGGGGGCCGAGGCAACGCCTAAACGTTCTGCCCTCAGCCGCACCTGCGCGGTGGCTTCCTCACCACTGAAATACACCGCCGTATGCCCCGCATTGGCCAACTCCGCGGCGGCCTGCAAAAGAAGGGTCGATTTACCAATCCCCGGATCGCCGCCCACAAGGATGGCGGAACCGGGCACAAGCCCACCACCGACAACCCGGTCGAGTTCAGCAAGCCCGCTGGGAATGCGCGGTGGGTCGGGTATTTCAGCATTAAGTGTTTGCAGGGTAACCACTTTACCGCCACTGGCAGGCTTACCGGGACCGCGCTCACCGGTGACCTCTTCAACGAGCGTGTTCCAGGCATCACAACCTGGGCATTTGCCAGCCCACTGAGCAGTGCTGGAACCGCATTCCTGGCAGACATAGGCTGTTGCTGTTTTCGCCATCACGCGGCTCCGGTCTCGGCATCGATGTATATACGCTGGGCACGGTGACCAAGACTAGTGAGGACTTCGTAGCCGATGGTGCCGGCCTGAATGGCCAGGTCATCGACGCTTGTGTGATCGCCCAGGATTTCAACCCAGTTTCCACGTTCTGCGAGAGCGTCCGGGATGTCTGTCACATCAAGCGTTATCAAATCCATGGAAACGCGCCCGAGCACAGGTGCACGGTGGCCGTCGATATAACCGGAAAGGCCGGATTTTCCATCGCTCGCACCCAGGCATCGTAATATCCCGTCCGCGTAGCCAAGCGACAAGGTCGCGATTTTGGTTGGCCGGGTCAGGGTATGAGCCGCGCCGTAACCGACGGTTTCTCCCGCCTGGCCTTCGTGTATTTGCGTGATACGGGCATGACATTGCACGATCTGTGCGAGCGGAGTCTGGTCATTGACGGCGCGTCCTCCGTAAAGCGCAAAGCCTGCCCGCGTCACATCAAAATGATAGCTTTCTCCAAGAAAGATACCCGCGGAATTGGCAAACGACGCGGGGCAGGGAGGGAACAGTGCACGCATGTCCTCAAACGCCTTTAATTGCGCCTTATTCATCGAGTTTTCCGGTTCATCGCCGCACGCCAGGTGGCTCATCAGCAGGGCCGGGGTGAAGGCGTTGAGAGTCTCTGTAGCATTGACGAGTGTTACAGCCTCACTGATCGGCAATCCAAGCCGGTTCATGCCTGTTTCCAACTGGATCGCCGCAGGTAATGGTTCTCCCTTCCCTTTGCAGTATGCCGCCCAGTCGATCACTTCTGCTATGCAAGAGAGCACCGGCCTGATGCGAGCCTCGGCAAAGGCGGGGCCGCTGCCAGAGAAGAAGCCATCGAGCACGTAAACAGTCGCATCCGGCGCCGCATTCCGGACGGTTTGCGCTTCTGAAAAAGTGGCGACAAAATATGTTTTGCAATCTTCCTTCGACAATGCGCGGACGGCTTGCTCAGTGCCGATACCATAGGCATATGCCTTGATGACAGCGGCGCATTCCGCCCCCGGTGCCAAGTCTCTCAAGGCACGGTAATTTGCGCGTAGAGCACCAAGATCAATGGTCAGAACAGATGTTGTGGTGGGGTCAGCGTTTTTGAGGGGGGCGGCTGGCATCGTGTGGGCAGGTATGCGCTTAATCCATGCGCTCTGGCAAATGGTTTGCCGCTAAGTAATCGCTGAACCGGGTAACATCAGCCTGGAATTGCATCCGCACCGTGCCCGTTGGGCCATGGCGCTGCTTGGCGATGATCGCTTCAGCGAGACCTTCAACGGCTTCCATTTCGGTCATCCATTCCAGATGTTCAGCCGTGCCTTCGCGCGGTTGGCGGCGTTCAACGTAATATTCTTCACGGAACACGAACATGACAACGTCCGCATCCTGTTCAATCGACCCAGATTCACGTAAATCCGACAGCTGGGGACGCTTGTCCTCGCGATTTTCAACTTGGCGCGAAAGTTGTGACAAAGCGACGATCGGCACATTGAGTTCTTTTGCCAGAGCTTTCAGCCGCGTGGTGATTTCGGTAATTTCCTGAACACGGTTCTCGGATGCACGGCGCGAGGAGCCACTCAGCAGTTGCAAATAGTCGACAATGATAAGCCCAAGGCCTTTTTGGCGTTTGAGGCGGCGTGCCCGTGCTGAAAGCTGTGCAACGGTGATGCCGCCGGTCTGGTCGATATAAAGCGGCAAGGCCTGAAGGCTTTGCGATGCATCGACGAGGCGATCAAATTCATCCTTACCGATTTTACCTCGACGGATGTGTTCTGACGGGATCTCGGACTGTTCGGAAATAATACGCGTAGCCAGCTGTTCAGACGACATTTCCAGCGAAAAGAATCCCACAACGGCGCCACTTACCACCTCATCACTGCCATCGGGCTTGCGTTCGGTTTTGTAGGCGCGCGCCACGTGATAGGCGATGTTGGTCGCAAGCGCCGTTTTGCCCATGGACGGACGCCCGGCAATAATCAAAAGGTCAGAGGGCTGCAGTCCGCCCATTTTCTGGTCGAGGTCTTTAAATCCCGTGGCAATGCCGCTCAAGCCCCCGTCGCGGCGATACGCGTTGGCAGCCATGTCGATGGCATCGGTTAGCGCAGAGGTGAAGGGCTCGAATCCGGACCCGTACTTGCCGGTTTCGGCAAGCTCGAACAAACGTTGCTCCGTGTCCTCGATCTGGATTGCGGGCGGTGCTTCGACTGGTGAGTTATAGGCCAGGTTGACCATGTCCTCACCGATCAGAATGAGGTCGCGGCGGATGGCGAGATCGTAAACCGTGCGCCCGTAGTCTTCCGCATTGATGATGGTGGTGGCGTTACCTGCGAGGCGTCCCAGATATTGCGGCACGGTCAAGTCAGCACTCAGGGGGTCTTCGTGCTCGAAGAAGGTTTTGAGCGTTATCGGAGAGGCGCGCTTGCCAGCAGATATCAGCTTAAGGGATGCTTCATAGACGCGGCCATGCAGCGGATCGAAGAAATGTTCGGGCTTCAGAAAAGCCGAGACCTTGTCGCACGCATCATTGTTCACCAGGATTGCGCCCAGCAATGCCTGCTCCGCTTCGATGTTATGCGGAGCGGCGCGGAATGGGACGTCTTCCTCTTCTAAGAGGGGCGTCACATTTGTCTGGGCAGATTCCATGATTCGGACAATACGCCCAAAAATGATTCGCGAAACGTCAAAGCCCAAATGACGGCAATAAAACGTAAAAAAACCATCGGGTCTGTGTATTACGTGAATTCATTGCGCTGCGAGCTTGCGTGTGGGCGCCGAATCGGTAGCAGAAAAATGAGGGGCGTGCCGGTCGTCGTTTTTTGCAACCGGCACGCTGATGTTTTTGCGGATTTTCGAAAGCGTTATGACTTGTCGTCTTCCTTGTCGGCTTCCACAGTTACGTCCTCAGATTTTGCAGTTGTGTCTGCGCTATCTTCCTCCGCATCGGGACTGGCTTCTGCTTCGAGAGTTTCCTCGGCCTGCTTGGCGAGGTCTTCATCCTCGAACACTTCCTCAACGGCGATTGCTTCTTCTATAATATCGTCGCTGTCCTGCGCGGACACATCCTCACCGCGCGCCTGCCGCTTGGCTTCTTCTTCAGTACGAGCAACATTGACATTGACCGAAACAATCACTTCAGGGTGAAGCGATACATGTAGCGGGTGCACACCAAGAAGTTTGATCGGCTTGTCGAGCTGAATCTGGTTGCGAGAGACCGAAAAACCGGCCTCGGTGATGATGTCAGCAATATCGCGGGTAGAAACGGAGCCGTACAGCTGACCCGTGTCACCGGCCTGACGAATGGCTATGAAGCTCTGGTCGTTCAGCTTGCCAGCCACGTTTTCGGCTTCGCTCTTGAGTTCCAGGTTGCGGGTCTCAAGTGTGGCGCGGTCTTTTTCGAAGCGTTCCTTGTTGGTCTCGGTTGCGCGCAATGCCTTGCCCTGCGGCAACAGATAATTGCGCGCAAAACCGTCCTTGACGGTGACGGTGTCACCCATCTGTCCGAGCTTTCCAATCCGCTCAAGCAGTATGACTTGCATTGGTTTTCTCCATTTGAAATTTCGTTGTAGGTGTCATGAATGTTTCAGTCATTGTCAGGTGGCGGTGTTGTACCAGTGCTGAGTGCCCGTTCCCTGAGTTTGAAGATGGGTTCGCCAATGCCGACAATGGCAACGACGAGCGCGACCCAGCGGAACAGGAATATGCCCAGGTAAAGCAGCCCCAGAAAAATGAAACTCAAGGGCGCTTTGCGTGCCATGACGTGCAGAACGACAAGGCCAAGCAAGACATAGGCGACGAGGAACGCACCCGCGAAGCCGGTTGCGATGATGCCAGGTATACCGGGTGCGAATGTGCCAAGAAGAGAGGCGATGAAGCCAAGTGCCAGACCGCCTGGATAATTCATCATGGTGAGATCGGGCCATGGGCGGATAAACCGTCCGGAGACGTCCGCAATTCTTGCAGCGCTCCACATGTTCAGGAGCATGACCCCGAACCAGACAATGGCCGAGGCCGCCGGAAGCGCGCGGATCAGCAATTCGATTACGGGAGCCATCTTTTCCTTGTCCAGTCCCTTAGGCATGTCTTCGGGCAGCTGGTTGAGGAAAGTCTTGTCCAATATTTCCTGCAGATTGGCGCGGTAAGTCTCAACATCCATGCCGAACAGCGGCACACTCAATGCGGCGACGCAGCCTGCCATCAAAGCAGTCCACGCCACTATGCGGCCAGGCGGATACCATTCCATTGCTCCGCTGGTCACATTTCCCGCACCCTCAGCTTCCTCGGCAGGGCGGGCGAGCAGGGTCAGGTAGCACAATATGGCGATGGGAAAACCCAGGGTGAGGAAATAACCGAGGCCTGCCAGCGGTGCCAGGAGTATCGATGTGAGGCCGGCGCCCGTGAGTGCTGCAATAAACCCAGCCTGTGCTCCCCAACCAAGCCCGGCGAGGAACCCTGGCAGCGCCGTTATATAGAAGAGCGCC
This sequence comes from Hyphomicrobiales bacterium, assembly GCA_021775525.1. GTDB lineage: Bacteria > Pseudomonadota > Alphaproteobacteria > Rhizobiales > Methyloligellaceae > UBA2767. The sequence goes on along the minus strand of JAJFHQ010000001.1, from coordinate 13,314 downwards.
ATCGCCAGTACCGAACCGGTCATGGTAGATGCAAACAGAACGGCGGAGACGAGTCCCGCGCCAATGCCTATGAGAACAGGTGAATTCATGTCTTTAGCTGTCCCGCCTTATAAGTAAGTGCGGTTAGAGGCGGATTATTCGGCTTCGCCCCAACCAGTCGGTAGTCATGCACTACGCATTAGTCCCAATTCTACTTGATCAGGTAGGGAATGAGACCAAGGAAGCGTGCGCGTTTAATGGCTTTCGCCAATTCTCTTTGTTTCTTTGACGAAACGGCCGTAATCCGGCTCGGTACGATCTTTCCACGCTCGGATATATAGCGTTGCAGCAACCTGACGTCTTTATGATCGATTTTCGGCGAGGAATCGCTCGAGAACGGACAAGTTTTGCGCCTGCGATAGAAGGGCTGGCGTCCAGAAGTAGGTGCCATCGTGCTTATTCCTCATCCTTGGGCGATTCAGCCTTGTCTGCATCGGCCTCAGTTGCATCCGGCGCAGGGGTATCGGCGCTTTTTTCTTTTGCTTCGACAGGGGCGCTGGGCGCTGGTTCAGCACTTGCCCTGTCAGGACGCGGGCCACGATCTCGGTCGCCGCGCGGTCCACGGTCACGATCACCTCGTCCGCCACGACGGTCATCACGGTCGCCGCGTTTCATCATGGCTGAGGGACCCGGGTCCAGATTGTCCATACGCAGGGTAAGAAAGCGTATGACGTCTGTTGAGATGCCCATTTGCCGCTCCATCTCGGAGACGGCTGCGTGGGGTGCATCTATGTTAATGAGGGCAAAATGCGCCTTGCGGTTCTTCTTGATTTTGTAGGAGAGGTTTTTGATGCCCCAATATTCGGATTTCTCAATCGAGCCGCCATTTTCCTTGATAATGGAATGGTAGGACTCGACCAGCGTCTCGAATTGCTGCGCAGAAATATCCTGGCGGCCGAGGAATATGTGTTCGTAAAGCGGCATGGAGTGCAGCCTTTCCCTGTTATTGCGTCATGTGGCCCGGCGCTTAGCCTCTTTGAGCCCGAAAAGTTCAGGAAAGGCTCAAAAATTGACCCGAAAGAGCGGAAACACGGGAAGACTTCGTAAAAATTGATAAAGTCTGCCGTTCAGCCTCCAGCCGGGGCCTGTGATGGAGCGCACTTATACGTGTTTGGCGTGCCTTTGCAACCGTTAAAGCCGTCTCGTATCGTCGCCGAACCGCCCGCTCTACGCGGACCTGGAGTGCGTACGGCCAAGCCATGCTTGACACGCATAGGTGAAACGGTGTCTTTGGCGCGAAATTCGCACTGCCTTTTGGCAAAATTGAAACTCCAGCGAATAGCGATCCGGTGTGTCGGAATGACAGTTGCATTCACATTTCCAGGGCAGGGTAGCCAGCAAGTCGGCATGGGCTCCGATCTCGCGCGAGATTATGAAACCGCGCGCCGTGTGTTCGAAGAGGTCGACGATGCGCTTGGGCAAAACCTGTCGCAGATTATCCAGGAGGGGCCCGAAGATCTGCTGACTCTGACTGAAAATACCCAGCCCGCGCTAATGGCCGTTTCAGTTGCAGCCGCGCGTGTACTGGATGTGGACAAGGGGATTTCCCTGGAAGACAAGGTCAAATTCGTGGCCGGTCATTCCTTGGGTGAATATTCTGCCCTGACCGTGGCAGGATCACTCAAGCTCGCAGATACGGCGCGGCTATTGAAAATCCGCGGCAAGTCAATGCAGGCAGCCGTGCCTGTTGGGGAGGGGGCAATGGCTGCTCTTCTGGGGCTTGACCTTCCTGAAGCACAAAAACTCGCTGAGGCCTCAGCTGATGGCGATGTTTGCCAGGCTGCCAATGACAATGCACCGGGACAGGTGGTCGTATCAGGTTCCAAAGCGGCAGTAGATCGCGCCGTGGAAATGGCATCTGAATATGGTGCGCGCCGTGCGGTGCTGTTGCCTGTCAGCGCTCCTTTCCATTGCGCATTGATGCAGCCCGCAGCAGACGCCATGGCAAAGGCGCTGGGAGAAGTGGAAATATTGGCGCCAAAAGTACCGCTTATTGCCAATGTCGTGGCGGGTGAAATCACAGATCCCGAGGACATTCGCCAACGCCTGGTAGAGCAAGTCACTGGCGTCGTGAGATGGCGGGAATCGGTCTTGTATATGGCTAGTGCTGGCGTCACCACGCTGTATGAAGTTGGCGCGGGACGGGTGCTGACGGGACTGGCGCGGCGGATCGAGCGGTCCCTGGACGCATCTTCGGTTGGAACGCCTGATGAAATTGATGCGGCCGCGCAAGCGCTCGCGGCGAATTAAGCTTTTAAGGAGCGTGAGCGATGTTTGATTTAACGGGAAAAGGTGCGCTGGTCACGGGAGCGAGTGGCGGTATCGGAGCTGCTATTGCCCGCGATCTTCACCGATCAGGGGCTATTGTTGCGATTTCCGGCACCCGCGAGGAGCGGCTGAAAGAGCTGGCTGATGAACTGGGAGAGCGCGTTCACGTGCTACCGTGCAATCTGAGTGACCGCGAAGCGGTTACAAAGCTGGCCGGAGATGCCGACGAGGCAGTCGGCCAACTGGACATTCTGGTGAACAATGCCGGTATCACGCGCGATAACCTGTTCATGCGCATGACGGATGAAGAGTGGGATGATGTGATCGCGATTAATCTGACCTCCGTGTTTACGCTTATTCGCGGTGCTCTGAGGGGCATGATGCGCCGTCGATATGGCCGGGTCGTGAACATCGCGTCTATCAGCGGCATGATCGGCAACCCGGGTCAGCCGAACTATTCTGCCTCCAAGGCCGGACTGATCGGAATGACCAAATCACTCGCCCGCGAAGTTGCGACACGGGGCATTACCGCCAATTGCATCGCTCCGGGTTTCATTGAAACGCCAATGACAGCGGAATTGAACGAGAAACAGATGGAAGCCATCGCCAATGCCATTCCCACGAGCATTTTCGGCAAGCCGGAAGATGTTTCCGCGGCGGCCGTATATTTGGCAAGCGATGAGGCCAGCTATGTTACGGGCCATACTGTTCATGTGAACGGTGGCATGGTGATGGTTTAGGTTGACGATCGGTTCCGGGGCTTTATTTAGGCTGGGTTGGGTTGCACACCGGTGTTCTGGTCAACCAGAATAAAGTGTGTTACGAAGCGCCCATTCTTTGGGCAAAAACATACAGCCGCCCTTCCAAACCCCGGACAACCAACCGCTTGTCATAGAGCCGGAATTGGAGTATCGCAGCTTGCATATGATGCAGGAGGCGGTAAGACGGGAGTTGAGAACGATCATGGTGAGGCAAGAAGATGAGTGACATTGCAGAACGCGTAGGCAAAATCGTTGTGGAACATCTTGGTGTAGAAGCCAGCAAGGTGTCAGAGAAAGCCAGTTTCATTGACGATCTCGGGGCGGACAGTCTCGATACTGTTGAGCTGGTTATGGCGTTCGAGGAAGAGTTTGGCTGCGAAATACCGGACGATGCTGCGGAAACAATCTTGACCGTGGGCGACGCCGTTAAATTTCTCGAAAAGAACAGCTCTTAAATCCTGTTTCTACCGCGCAAACTAACTAAAGACACTTTATGTGAACGCTGCGGGGTTGAGTGACGCTCGTCGGGCGTGACAGTTTTTATGCTGCCGCCTGACGATTCCAAAACGCCGAATACCCGCGCAAGACGGATCAAGAAATCATGCGACGTGTGGTCATCACCGGACTTGGATTGGTGTCGCCTTTGGGCTGTGGAGTCGAGGCCACCTGGTCGCGCCTGCTTGCCAGTGAAAATGCCGCGCGCAGGGTGGAATCATTCGATGTATCGGACCTCACATGCCAGATCGCATGTGAAATACCGCGCGGAGACGGGTCTAACGGCACCTATAATCCAACTGATTGGATGGAGCCTAAGGAACAGCGCAAGGTTGATGATTTCATCATTTTTGCAGTGGCTGCCGCACAGCAGGCGATCGATGATGCGAACTGGCATCCGGAAAGTTACGATGACCAGGCGCGGTCTGGCGTGCTCATCGGCTCCGGCATCGGCGGCCTTCAGGGCATCGAGCAAACATCCTTGCTTCTTGCTGAAAAAGGGCCTCGCCGCATCAGCCCCTTCTTTATACCAGGGCGGTTGATCAATCTGGCATCAGGCCATGTTTCCATCCGCCACGGTCTCAAGGGCCCCAATCACTCGGTCGTAACAGCTTGCTCCACAGGCGCCCATGCCGTGGGCGATGCCGCACGGCTGATTGCGCTTGATGATGCAGACGTGATGGTGGCGGGTGGTGCAGAATCGCCCGTATGCCGCTTGTCCATCGCCGGATTTGCCGCGTGCCGGGCGCTTTCGACCCATTTCAACGATGAGCCTCAACGTGGCTCGCGGCCATATGATCAAGACCGCGATGGTTTTGTCATGGGGGAAGGCGCCGGCATTGTCGTGCTGGAAGAAATGGAACATGCTCAAAAACGCGGCGCAAAAATTTACGGCGAAGTCATTGGCTATGGATTGAGCGGCGATGCGTATCACATCACCGCGCCGGCTGAATCTGGCGACGGAGCCGAACGCTGCATGAAGGCGGCAATCAAGCGGGCCGGCATCGAGATATCCGACATCGACTATATCAACGCCCATGGTACTTCAACGCCAATGGGCGACGAGATTGAACTCGCCGCTGTGGAACGTCTGTTTGGCGATGCCGCGGGCAACCTTTCAATGTCTTCCACCAAATCGGCCATTGGTCATTTGCTGGGTGCTGCAGGGGCCGTGGAAACAATATTCTCGGTTCTGGCCATTCGCGACAATGTTGCGCCGCCAACGCTTAATCTTGATAATCCCTCTGTTGAGACGGCCATCGATCTTGTGCCGCACAAGGCGCGAGAGCGGGAAATCAATACGGTGTTAAGCAATTCCTTCGGGTTTGGTGGAACCAACGCGTCGCTCATTTTCCGCAGCGTCGGCTCCTAAATCTCGTTGGCACACCGGGTGACTGCTTTTTCCAATATCCGTCCTTTCGCCATATTTGGCGTGGAACTTTCCTGATTGGAGAAGGTATAAATTCAATATGTCGAATCACGGTGATTATTCGGATCAGGGACGGATCGGTGCAGCGCTCGAATCGAACGCCGCCAACGATGAAATCCATGATGGTTCAAGGCCCCGCAGCCCAGCCGAGGTGTTAGAGCCTGCTCGTGCACCCGAACCGCCAAAGGGGCACAGGCGCAAGCGCACTCACCCGGTATTCATGCTGATGAACGCGATGATGAGCCTGCTCGTAGTTGCCCTGCTGGGCCTGGGCGGTTTGGTTTATTTCGCCAAGGATCAGTTTGACAGGTTGGGTCCGCTTGAGCATTCCACGGTTTTCGTTATCCCCAAAGGGGAGGGTGTGAATGCAATAGCGGAACGGCTGGAGAGGGACGGTATAATCAACGACCGGCGAATTTTTGTGGCCAGTGTGATTTATTTCAAGGTCCAGGAGCGCCTTAAAGCGGGTGAATATGAAATTCGCAAAAATTCCAGTATGCGCGACGTGCTCGACAAGCTTGTCGAAGGCCGGGCTGTTCTTCACAAAGTGAGTATTCCTGAAGGCCTGACCAGCGAGCAAATTGTTGAACGCCTGAACGCCCATGGGATGCTGAAAGGAGATATCAAGGAAATTCCCGCTGAAGGAACGCTTCTACCCGATACGTACAAATTTTCACGCGGCATGACCCGCAATGATCTTCTTGAACGAATGAAGGCGGAACAGCGCAAATTCATCGAACGCCTATGGGAAAAACGTCAGCCCAATCTGCCAGTCAAAACACCACAGGAAGCCATCATTCTTGCCTCGATTGTTGAAAAGGAAACCGGCCGTGCTGATGAGCGCTCGCGGGTCGCGGGGGTCTTTGTCAATCGCCTGAAAAAGGGCATTCCACTGCAATCGGACCCGACAATCATTTACGGGATCGTTGGCGGCAAGGGCAAGCTGGGCAGGGGTATTCTCAGGAGCGAACTGGAAAAGAAGACGCCCTACAATACTTATAAAATCAAAGGCCTGACACCGACGCCTATTGCCAATCCGGGACGTGCGGCTATTGAAGCGGTGCTGAACCCGGCCAAGACGAAGGATCTTTATTTCGTTGCCGATGGCACAGGTGGACATGCCTTCGCGCCTTCACTGGCGAAGCATAATGCGAATGTGGCTGAATGGCGCAAGATCGAACGTGCACGCCGCGAGAAGGAAAAAGCTGAGGCCATGGCGAAGGCGGAAGCTGCAGCAAAAGAAGCAGCTGGCGAGGCTGGTGTCCAGGTCGAAGGTGCACCTGCAGCACAACCCGGTACCGTGCAAGCGCCCCAGGACGGTGCATTGCCTCCACCGCTTATCTCGGGTCTTTCTTCTGATAGCGCACCGGGCGGGGTGAGCGAGAGTATCATTGAAGGTCTCAGCATAACATTTCCAACGCCTGCTGCCGGAAATCCTGCCCTTGAAGACGCGCCCACGGTTTCGCCAGAGGCCTCCAGTTCCGCCCCTGCAGCATCAGTGCCGCCGCCAAAACGCAAGCCCTCTCCATAGGGTGTGTTAGGTTGGCACCATTACCAATATAAGCCACCAAATTTGAGGCCCGGCTTGTTGGCCGGCCCGGCAGGACTTAAAGTCTCGCTCGAATTGACGTGAGTCGTGAGGGATGTGTACGGCGGAAAATCAGTCCGGCATAAGGTGCGGGCGGGGGATACCCAATGACACTCAAGAGTATGACCGGGTTTGCCCGAAGTGATGGCAGTCACGGAATGCATTCCTGGCATTGGGAGGCGCGTGCGGTGAACGGGCGCGGTCTTGATATAAGGCTAAGGCTGCCTTCTGGGTATGAGTCCATAGAGCAGGCCGTACGCGACACCTGCAAGAAGCGACTCGCACGCGGCAATTGCTCTGTGACACTGACAGTGAGGCGAGATTCCGGTGAAACGGCGGCGCGTTTGAACGAAGATGTGTTCAGACAGGTGGTTCAGGCCGCAGAAAAGGCGCGCGCACTGGTCGATGCAGAGGCGCCAACATTGGATGGATTGCTGTCCATGCGCGGTGTGATCGAGTTCACCGAAGCGGAAGAGGACGAGGCTGAACTCAAGGCCAGGCAAGATGCCGTCCTCGCCGATTTCAGCAATGTACTCGATTTTCTGATTGAAGCCCGGGTTGCAGAGGGTGAGCATCTGTCCAGGGAGATATCAGGTCAGGTGGACGAGGTGGCGAACCTGGTTGCGGCCATCGAGAAATCACCATCAAGAACGTCAGAAGCGATCAGCAAAAAACTCCAGGAGCAAATAAAACAATTGCTTGGGGAGACGTCCCAACTCGATGAGCAGCGCTTGCATCAAGAGGCCGTGCTATTGGCGGCAAAAGCCGATGTTGAGGAAGAGCTGGCGCGTCTGAACGCCCATGTGTCGGCGGCGCGCGATCTGCTCATAAGCACCGAACCCGTTGGGCGGAAATTTGACTTCCTGACGCAGGAATTCAATCGGGAGGCCAACACGATTTGCTCCAAGTCGAACGCTCCCGATATCACCACTGCGGGGCTTGAGTTGAAGGCGATTATCGACCGCATTAGAGAGCAGGTTCAGAACATTGAGTAGCAATAGCCCGAACATCGCACGCCGAGGACTGATGCTGGTTCTATCCTCGCCTTCAGGAGCTGGAAAGACCACGCTTTCACGAAAACTCCTTGAGGTGGAGACCGGACTGGAAATGTCGGTATCTGTCACGACCCGGCCTATGCGGCCAGGGGAGGAAAACGGGGAAGATTATATTTTTGTCAGTTCCGAAGAATTCAATGCCATGCGTGATGCAGGAGATTTGCTTGAATGGGCTTTGGTGTTCGATAATTTTTACGGCACTCCAAAATCTTTGGTGGAAATTGCCCTTCAGGAAGGCCGTGATGTCATGTTCGACATAGATTGGCAGGGTGCGGAAAACCTGACCAAGACCGGACATGGGAAGGATCTGGTGACGGTGTTCATCCTCCCCCCATCGGGTGACGCACTTGAATCGCGCCTTAAAGGCAGGGCGCAGGATTCACCTCATGTTGTGAAACGTCGCATGGCAGGCGCTTCTAACGAAATACAGCACTGGGATGATTACGAATATGTCGTCATCAATACGGATGTGGAAACATCTCTTCTTGAGTTAAAGGCGATTTTGGCAGCGGAGAGGTTGAAACGTACCCGCCGTACCGGACTCAAGGAATTTGTTCACAGCATACAGGCAAAGCTTTAGCTAAGTAGAATAATAAATTGTAAAATAATGGTATTATCCATTCCACTCGCGCGCCAAAGCGCAGAACTGGCTGACGCTTAGAGCCTCGGCACGGAGTGACAGATCGATACCGGTATTTTGCAATGTATTTTCAGGGTCTTGCATCAGGGTTTTCAAACTTTGACGGAGCATTTTGCGCCGCTGACCGAAAGCCGCTGCGACTATCTTTTGCAAATTTAAAGTGGATCCGGCAGATTCTGGTTCAGCCAGGGGCGTGAACTCCACCAGGCTTGAAGAAACCTTGGGTGAAGGTGTAAAGGCGCGTGGCGGAAGCGTTAGCACTGACCTGGGAACCGTTCGCCACTGAGCAAGGACAGAAAGCCGACCATACGTCTTGTTGCCGGGTGGGGCGATGATCCGCTCTGCCACTTCTTTTTGGAACATCAGTACCATTTTTTGGTACCAGGGCGGCCACGGCTCTGCGCTCAGCCACTGCGCCAGAAGTTCGGTTGATGCACCGTAGGGGAGATTGGCGATGATGCGCACAGGTGAAGGGGTAATGGCCGACAAGTCTAGTTCCAGCGCATCTCCACGCAGAATTTCGAGACGCCCGGGATAGTGTTCAGCAATTTGCTCAAGGATCGGGATGCAGCGTTCATCGCGTTCAACCGCGAACACTTTCTTCGCTCCCTCAAGCAGAAGGGCTCTGGTCAGGCCGCCAGGTCCTGCACCCACTTCAACCACATTGCTGCCTTCCAGCGAACCTGATGCACGCGCTATCCGGCGGGTGAGGTTTAAGTCGAGAATAAAATTTTGTCCCAGGCCTTTGCGCGCGGACAGACCATGTTCACGAATGACATCGCTGAGTGGTGGCAGTCCGTCAGGACTGCTGGTCACGCGAGCGCCAATTTACGGGCTGACAAGCTTTGCGCAAGTCGTAATGACTCCACTAGGCTGCCCGGATTGGCCTTGCCCGTGCCGGCCAGTTCATAGGCCGTTCCATGGTCAGGGCTGGTGCGTATGATTGGCAGTCCAAGTGTCACATTTACGGTGCTGTCGAATGCCAGTGTCTTGACAGGGATCAGCGCCTGATCGTGATACATGGCGATGAGCACATCATAGCTTTCGCGAAGGCGTTCCTGGAAAACGGCATCGGCAGGCAACGGTCCGCTGACATCAAGGCCACAACTTTTCAATTTTTTGATTGCGGGGGAAATCACTTCAATTTCCTCTAGTCCGATTGTGCCGTCTTCACCTGCATGGGGATTGAGCCCCAAAATACCGATGCGCGGTGAAGGGACCTGGAACGAGTCTCTCAAATCGCGTGCGGTTATCTCCACCGTTTCGATAATGTTTTCTTCAGTGAGAGCTGCCGAGATGTCCTTTAAAGGGATGTGAACCGTCACAGGAACGACGCGTAACCCCCCACCTGTCAGCAGCATGACGGGTTTGGGAGTAATACCGTTCTCCTTGCACAGCTCGGCCAGATATTCTGTATGTCCTGGATGGGAAAACCCTGCTTCTGACAACAGTTTTTTATTGATCGGGTTGGTGACAAGGGCAGATGCTTTGCGCGAACGGGTCCACGCGACACCAATATCGATAGCCTCGATGATAGTGGAGGCACTTGTAGCCTCCGGGCGGCCGGGTTCAACCGATACTGGCAGATGAAGTGGGTAGACAGGCAAGGCATCCTTGAAACATTCGCTTGCGGCCTCGGCATCACGAACCTTCTCAATGGGAACTTCAACGCCAACGTCCCGGGCACGCCTGGAGAGTAGATCTGGATCTCCTAGCACAATAAAAGCAGGCAAGCCCAAAGCTTCGCGCTCACACCACGCCTGGAGTGTGATGTCGGGGGCAATTCCGGCCGGGTCCCCCATTGTGAGGGCTAGCGGTGGTGGGGTGTTGTTTACAAATGTGGGCATCGTTTGCCGGGCTATTTTTCACTTAACGGGTAATATCAACCCTAACGATGTTCTACGAATGCGTCTTGGCGCAAGTCCCTAAGGTGTCGGCGCGCAAGGATACTATACTCTTGAGACACGAGTTTGGAGCGGACCTTCTGACGTTGCTTGTCATTGCGGTTGACTGATCGGCGTGCGCAGACGACGTATAGCTCGATGCCGGAAGAAGTGATCGTAGGAGGCGTCATCTGCCCTTCCTTGGTAGCCAGCAAAATTGCTCGCGTGGGTTGGGCAAGCTGATCCGCCTTTTTGCGTCCGACAGATTTTGCCGAAGCTTTGCGCACGGGCTTGATAACCTTGGCGATGCTGCTGCATGAATTGATGCGTTGCCTCAGCCGCTCCGCCTCGACCAGACGGGTTGCAATTGTCCTTTGGTCGGGGCCGTCAGGCAATTCCAGCCGGACACGCTGCAATTCAAACTCGGTCGCCTTTTGCTTGTCTTCCGGTTGCGTATCAACGGAGATCGCCTTGTCAATCTGAGAGGCGTTTATGGATACCTGGCTTCTGAATTTCCGTTGGACCACCCGACGCCAGGCAACCCTGGCGCGGATCTGTTCTTTCATGGTTTTGATGTTGACGCCAAGCTGGCCAAGAGACGCAATGAGCTTGTCAGGAGACATCTTGTTTGATGCAGCCACGTTGCCGAGCACTTCGTTGATCTGTGCATCGGTAATTATGACACTGGCCTTTGTTGCCTCCTGAAGCTGTATGCGTTCAGAAATAAGCTCCTCAATGACCTTTTTGCGCAAGGCATCATTCGCCTTCTGGCGTGTTGTGACGGCCAGAAGGCGCATGCGCTGGGTGATGTCATAATTGGTGATGGGCTCATCATTCACCAGCACGGCGATGGACTGCTCGCTCTGGGCTTGAGTCGGCTGTACGGCAGATAAGCTCAAGCACGTAACGCCTATGAAGGCGAGGAACCAGACTTTAATGAGCATGTTCAGATGCATGGCCGTTCAGTGAATTGCTGTCATTTCTGTTCAGGCCAAAATCGAGCCAACATCATTTATCCGCTAAAGCGGGCCGTTGAGCTATCCGGCATCAAGATCGTAAGCGCCCAGATGCTTGAACTCAAACCGGACCATGACCGAACTGTTCGGCGTGAGATCGCGGTCACGGATGAAGGATTCAGAATAGGTGACCGAAAGCGCGAAACAATCATCGGCATATTTGAGACCGAAGCTGTCATTAATACGATCATCGTTGGCGAGATCGTAACGGGTATGTCCAAACACGGACCAGTATTTGGCGAGTTGCAGACTCGCAGATGCCTGAACTTCCTCGCGCTGCGTCGTTATGCCAAGTCCGGGCTCGGCCTCAATATTCGCGTAAACGACCGAGCCGGCGGCGGGCCCATAATTGGCAGATGCCGTCAAATCTGTCCTCTTCAGGTCAAAATCGTCTTTGTCAAACCGGCCTTGTCCAATAAATCTGAAATACTGCATCGGCTGGATATAGAGGCCAGCGACGTAATCTGAGGCGTCATTTTCAAGGCCACTGCCAGCCTGGAATTCATTGTCGCCCGCAACCTGATAACTCTGTCCGACCACCGCACGAACATATCCGCCATTGTAGCGTTGCAGTGTATAGCGCAGTCCAAGATTGGCGCGCGTGCCGCCCTCCATCAGGTCGTATCCAGAGAATTTATCGATATCGAACAGCAATGTGTCGTCGAAGACGAGGCTGCGTGCATCTTCGTTCGGAATGTCGGTGACATTATCCGCATTGGGTCTGGCGATGATCTGGGCAATTGGCTCCAGGATATGCGCCGCGTTTGCCGTGTGCTGCACGAACGGATAGCGATATTCCGCGCCACCCGTCACCATCCCGCGGGCTGTGTCGCCGCCGGTATGGGTGATGCCTGTCACCTGGTCGGTAAAGGTATCCGAGACGCTGTAAAGATCGCCACGTGCGGAGACAAATGGCGTGATGATCTGTCCGCGCTTGTCGATAACTTGTTTGCGCCATTTGATCTCGGTGATGAGCCTCGATGAATCCGCGCCACCATCATCCCGATTGAGGCTCATGACATTGGTGTCAAAGCTCAACTCGCCGCCCATCACAGGATCGGAGAAAATGTAATTGTAGTCGATGACAGGAAATACCTGTGATTCTGAGGTGGACGTGTCATCGAATGACAGCCCGCCGAAATGATACAGCCGCGCGTCGAAATAATTTCTGTCCCGTTGTCCCTTGAGATACACCTCAGAGACGCGATCCGTGGTCAGAATATTATCGATATCGTAGAAACGGCGGAATGTATCATCCGTTTCAGCCGTGATATCCCAGCCCCAGTTCCAATACTGGTTGAGGTCAAATTCACCCTCGGTATCGATCGACCCCCGGAAATCGTCATTGCTGGTGGTGAAGGTTCCCTTCTTATCGGTCTGGTCAATGCCTGCGAGGTTGACCTTGTAGCGGCCATTTTTCGTGCGGTGCCGCCAGCTGCCTTTCACCAGCAAACCCCGCTTGGAGGTGTAGACCGGCGTGAGGGTGAAGTCATAATTGGGCGCCAGGGCAAAGTAGTAAGGGGTCTCGACGATGGTTCCCAGATCGTCCGAGCTGCCGGCGCCCGGAATCAGGAAGCCGGACTTGCGTTTCACGGACGGATCGGCGTGCTTGAAGTAGGGCAGCTTCATCACCGGGATGCCGAACATTTCAAAGGTAGCGTTCTTATATTCGATCGTGGCTTCAGATTTTTTATGGATGATCTTCTTGGCCTTGATGCGCCATGAGGGGGCCTTTTCGGGGTTGTCCTCGCATGGTTTGCACGGCGTGAAGACGGCCTGTTCGAATACGGTTGTATCGCCTTTTTCGCGGACCGCGCGCGCAGCAGCGATGCGGGCGTCTTGTTCGGTCACAATTTTCAGCGACTGAATAAACCCATCGCGGAAGTCGTCCGTAAGCGTGATCCGGTTGGTGTTGATCAACGCGCCATTCGGTTCCTTGATGCGGACGCTGCCTTCCGCTTTCAGGAGGTTGTTGCCGCGTTCATAAATCACTTGATCAGCCAGCAATGTGTAGTTGTTGTAATAGATTTCCACATTGCCCCGGGCGATGACCCTGTTGTTCTGATTGTCATAGATCATCTGGTCGGCCTGCAGCAGCATGGGCAGGCTCGAGTCCGTTCGGTTTACCGATTCGAACTGA